>NZ_JBOHXV010000006.1:0-83064 GCF_050737075.1 Stenotrophomonas sp. | reverse complement strand
TCCGGCGTTTGATCTACCGTGGCCACCGACATACCGGCGAGGGTTGGCGGGGGCGGGTTTGCGGGACTGTAGAAAACATGGATGTTTTCTACAAGCCTCCAAGGACGGATTCACGGCGTGTCCCGCAAACCCGCACCCGTCGGCCCAGCTCAGACCGTGCGACGGCCACCGGCTGTTCGCCCAAAACCAAAAGCGCCGGGCAGAGCCCGGCGCCAAGGAACCTATCTACTACCGACGTGCTTTATGCAGCCAACAAGCCCGCCGGCAACTGCATGGTGATGCAGTGCAGGCTGCCGTTCTGCCAGATCAGCGAGCGGCAGGGGACCTGCACGATCTCGTGGTTCGGGTAGGCCTGGGCCAGTACGTCGCGGGCCGCGTCGTCGGCCACGTCGCCGTAAGCCGGCATCAGCACCGCGCCGTTGAGGATCAGGTAATTGGCGTAGGACGCGGCCAGGCGGCGGCCTTCGTCGAGCACCGGGCGGGCCCACGGCAGCGGGAACAGGCGGTATGGCTGGCCGTCGGCGGTGCGCAGCGCCGCCAGCTCGTTGCCCATCGCCTGCAGCTCGGCGTAGTGCGAATCGGTGGCGTCATCGCAGGCCTGGTAGACGATGCTGTCCACCGAGGCGAAACGTGCCAGCGTGTCGATGTGCGCGTCCGTGTCGTCGCCTTCCAGGTAGCCGTGGTCCAGCCACAGCACGCGGTCCTGCGCCAGCCAGTTGGCCATGTCCGCGCTGAGCGAGGCGCGGTCGCGGTCCGGGTGACGTTCGTGCAGGCACTTCCAAGTGGTCAGCAGGGTGCCGGCGCCGTCGGTTTCGATCGCGCCGCCTTCCAGTGCGAACGGAATGCTCTGCAGCTCGGCATTGGCGAACAGCCCGGCCGCATGCAGCACGCCGACCAGCTGGTCGTCCAGGCTTGCCTCGAACTTGCCGCCCCAGCCGGTGAAGCGGAAATCGAGCAGGCGGAAGCCGCCGTCCGCGCGCTTGAGCGTGATCGGGCCGGAGTCGCGCAGCCAGGTGTCGTCGTACTGCGCCGTGACAAAACGCACGCGGTCGGTATCGATCCGATTGGAGCGCAGGCGCGCGTCGGCGTAGGCCTCCAGATCGTCATCGGCCACGATGATCACCACCGGCTGGAAGCGGGTGATGGCCGCGACCAGCGCGATGTAGGTGTCCTCGACGTCACCCAGGCGGTCGGCCCAGTCGGTGTCGGCGTTGGGCCAGGCAATCAGGATGGCGGACTGGGATTCCCATTCGGCCGGAAAACGGAGCGTGTCGTTCATGGTCTCGGTGCGATGGCCCGCCGTGCGGCGGGCGTAGTAGGGGTCAGCGGATCGGCGGGCGCGGGCCGACTTCGTTCGGGTCGGCCTTGTTGGCCACCACGTCGATCACCTTCTGCTTCTCGAAGTAGACGGTGAACATCGGGTAGACCCAACGGTTGATCGTCGGCCACTGGCGCTTCTGGCCGCCACGCGGTTCCAGCTTTTCGGTCGGCTCGCCGAAGCGGCCCAGCACCTGGCTGGCGGTCTCGCCGCGGACCGGCACCACCGGGGCCACCTGTTCCTTGGTGCGATCAATCAACAGCGTGTCGGCATGGGCGCCGGCGCAGGCCAGCAGGGCAAGCAACGGCAGGGTGGTCAGGTGACGCTTCATCTCGATCTACTCCCCAGTCATCAAGAAAGGAGTCACGACCGACGGTCGTGACCAACGACGGCGCCACGACACGATGGTCGCGACGTACCCGGCGATTACAACAAAATTGGCAATAAAAAACCGCCCGGAGGCGGCTTTTTATTCAGGCAGGTCGCGACCAGAGGTCGTGATGCCCTGGGCTCAGCGCTGGCGAGCCTTGAAACGCGGGTTCGACTTGCAGATCACGAAGATCTTGCCGCGACGACGGACGACCTTGCAGTCGCGGTGACGGGACTTGGCCGACTTCAGGGAAGACAGGACTTTCATTGCATACCTCGGCGTAAACGTGGATTCAGTTGGAGCGCGGCCGCGATATGCAGATGACAATCGGCAGGTGACGCCCGTTCAAGCCCGCCATTCTACCGGGGTTTTTTCCATCCTTTCAAGTGGTTGCACCAAAAAGGTCTTCGGAGGGGTCGGGCAGGGGCTAGAATAGGGGGTCAAATCCACAGGGAACCCCATGAACCAGCCATCTCCCGTGCTCACCATCGACGGCCCGTCCGGGGCCGGCAAGGGGACCGTCAGCCGCATTGTCGCACGCCGGCTGGGCTGGCATTACCTGGATTCGGGCGCCCTGTACCGCGCCGTGGGCGTGGCCGCCAGCTGGGCCGATATCGACACCTCCGACGCCTCGGCGCTGGTCCGCTGCACCTTCGACACCCATGTCCGGTTCGTTGAAGCGACCGACGGCAGCCTGCGTGTCATCGTCAATGAGACCGACGCCACCGATGAGCTGCGGCTGGAGACGACCGGCGCCCTGGCCTCGGCCATTGCCGCCATTCCGGAGGTCCGCGCCGCGCTGAAAGAGCGTCAACGCGCATTCAGGGTTCTGCCCGGCCTGGTGGCCGACGGCCGCGACATGGGGACCGTCATCTTCCCCGACGCCCCATTCAAGGTCTTCCTGACGGCCAGTGCCGAGGAGCGCGCCGAGCGCCGGCATAACCAGTTGAAAGACAAGGGGGTTTCTGTTAACTTTGATGACCTCCTGCGCGAGATCATGGCCCGCGACGCCCGTGATGCACAGCGCACAGTGGCGCCCCTGAGGCCGGCAGACGATGCCGTCGTCATCGACACCAGTGGTATCGGCATCGACCAAGTCGTTGCCAAGGTACTGGATCTGCTTCCGGTTTCGGGTGCCTGATCCGTTGCAAGGAGGCCGTCAATCCATCGGCGGCAGTCGCACCAGCGTAATGCAGTAAAAGCTCCGTCCCGCAATGATGCGTGGCGGTTTTCCTACTTCACACACGACCTGCATTTCCGGGGTCGACCAACAGGCGGGCAGTAAACGGAACCCTCGCGGGAACCAATGCCCATGTGTCCAACAGAGTAAATCTAATGACCGAATCATTTGCCGAACTGTTTGAAGCCAGCCAGGCCAATCTGGCCAAGCTGAAGCCGGGCGCCATCGTCAGCGGTGTTGTCGTTGAAGTCCGCGGCGACGTCGTGGTGATCAACGCCGGCCTGAAGTCCGAAGGCATCGTGCCGATCGAACAGTTCCGTAACGACGCCGGCGAAATCGACGTTGCCGAAGGCGACGTCGTCAAGGTCGCCCTCGACTCGCTCGAGAACGGCTTCGGTGAAACCGTCCTGTCGCGCGAGAAAGCCAAGCGCGCCATGGTGTGGGACGAGCTGGAAGAAGCCCTGGAAAAGAACGAAACCATCACCGGCCGCATCAGCGGCAAGGTCAAGGGTGGTTTCACCGTGGACATCAAGGATGTCCGCGCGTTCCTGCCCGGTTCGCTGGTGGATGTGCGCCCGGTGCGCGACCCGGCTTACCTGGAAGGCAAGGAGCTGGAATTCAAGCTCATCAAGCTGGACCGCAAGCGTAACAACGTCGTGGTCTCGCGCCGCGCTGTCGTCGAAAGCGAGCACTCGGAAGAGCGCGAGCAGCTGATGGACAAGCTGCAGGAAGGCGCGATCCTGAAGGGTGTCGTCAAGAACCTGACCGATTACGGCGCATTCGTGGACCTGGGCGGTATCGACGGCCTGCTGCACATCACCGACATGGCCTGGAAGCGCGTGCGCCATCCGTCCGAAGTCGTGAACGTCGGCGACGAGTTGGACGTCCGCGTGCTGAAGTTCGACCGCGAGCGCAACCGCGTTTCGCTGGGCCTGAAGCAGCTGGGCGAGGATCCGTGGGACAACATCGCCCGTCGTTACCCGGCCAACAGCCGCGTGTTCGGCAAGGTCTCCAACGTCACCGATTACGGCGCATTCGTCGAGATCGAGCCGGGCGTCGAAGGTCTGGTGCACGTTTCCGAGATGGATTGGACCAACAAGAACGTCAACCCGTCCAAGGTTGTGCAGGTCGGTGACGAAGTTGAAGTCATGGTCCTGGATGTCGACGAGGAGCGTCGCCGCATCTCGCTGGGCATGAAGCAGGTTGCCGCCAATCCGTGGGAAACCTTCGCTGCCATCCACAAGAAGGGCGACAAGGTGTCGGGCCAGATCAAGTCGATCACCGACTTCGGCATCTTCATCGGCCTGGACGGCGGTATCGACGGCCTGGTGCACCTGTCCGACATCAGCTGGAACACCACCGGCGAAGACGTGGTCCGCAACTACAAGAAGGGCGACAACCTGGACGCCGTCGTCCTGGCCGTCGATCCGGAGCGCGAGCGCATCAGCCTGGGCGTCAAGCAGCTGGAGCAGGATCCGTTCGGTCAGTACATGGCTGCCAACCCGAAGGGTTCGAAGGTCGAAGGCGTGGTCAAGGAAGTGGACGCCAAGGGCGCTACCATCGAACTGGCTGACGGCATCGAAGGTTACGTTGCTGCTCGTGACGTTGCCAACGAGCGCGTCGACGACGCGACCCAGTTCCTGAAGGTCGGCGACAAGGTTGAAGCGAAGTTCGTGGGCATGGATCGCAAGGGTCGTACCCTGCAGCTGTCGATCAAGGCCAAGGACGACGCGGAAATGCGCGAAGTGCTGGAGGAATACCAGTCCTCTTCGGCTTCGAGCGGCACCACCCAGCTCGGCGCGCTGCTGCGCGCACAGCTGAACGGCAACAAGTCCGAGTAATCGGCCTTACCCGTAGCCGTAGTTTCCTGGACGGCCCGGACAATTGTCCGGGCCGTTTCAGGGTTTGAGACCCTCGACGCGAGTCCGCAATGACCAAATCCGAGTTGATCGAAATCCTGGCGCGCCGGCAGGCGCATCTGAAGTCGGACGATGTCGATCTGGCGGTAAAGTCGTTGCTGGAAATGATGGGCGGGGCGCTGGCCGGCGGGGATCGCATCGAGATCCGCGGGTTCGGCAGTTTTTCGTTGCACTACCGGCCGCCCAGGCTGGGGCGCAACCCCAAGACCGGGGAATCGGTCGCATTGCCGGGCAAGCATGTCCCGCATTTCAAACCGGGCAAGGAGCTGCGCGAGCGCGTCAGCGCCGTCGTGCCGCTGGAAAGCGATCCAGCCTGACTCTCTTTGACGGACTGGTAGAGCGGACGGTTACTCCGCTACTCTCTAACCCATCCGGGACCAGGAGCTACCACATGAAACTCGCACGTCTGTTGATCCTGCTTGCCGTCCTGGTGGCCGGGCTCATCGTTGGTGCCCTCAATTCGCAGGACATGACCCTCAACCTGGGGTTTACTGCCATCCATTCCAGTACCGGCCTGGCGATTACCGTCGCCCTGTTGACCGGTGCGATCATCGGTGCGGGCCTGGTCATGGTCGGGCTGGTGATTCCGTTGTATTCCAAACTGCGCAGAGCGCAGAAGGCGGCTCCGGCCGTCGCCCCCGTGGCATCCTCTTCTTCTACTTTCGACGGACGCTGAGCGCCGATGGAATTTGTCTCCGAGTGGTTCTGGTTTTTCCTGTTCCTGCCGCTGGCTGCGGTCTCCGGCTGGGTGATCGGCCGGCGTGGCGGTCAGCGCCATGGCGACAACCAGGTCAGCCGTCTCTCCAGCACCTACTTTCGTGGCCTGAACTACCTGCTCAATGAGCAGCCGGACAAGGCGATCGAGCTGTTCCTGCATATCGCCGAGCTGGACAAGGAAACCTTCGAGACCCAGGTCGCGCTGGGCCACCTGTTCCGCCGCCGTGGCGAGGTCGACCGCGCCATCCGGCTGCACCAGGGCCTGGTCAACCGCACCGACCTGAGCGACGCACAGCGCGTGCAGGCGCTGCTGGCACTGGGCGAGGACTACATGAAGTCCGGCCTGCTGGACCGTGCCGAGACCGTGTTCACCGAGCTCGCCCAGATCGACCAGCGCGCCCCGCAGGCGCTCAAGCACCTGATCGGCATCTACCAGGCCGAGCGCGAGTGGGAGAAGGCGATCGACAACGCCACCCGTTTCGAAGAGGTCACCGGCGAGCCGATGGGCAAGCTGGTGGGTCAGTTCGAATGCGAACTGGCCGAGCGTTACCGTGGCGCCGGCAAGATCGATGAGGCAAGGGCGGCCATCGCCCGTGCCTACCAGGCCGATGCCATGTCGGTGCGTGCCGGCATCATCGAGGGCCGCCTTGAAACCGACGCCGGCAATGCCGAGGCGGCGGTGCGCGCCTTCGAGCGCGCGGCCCGCAACGACCCCGAGTACCTGCCCGAAGTGCTGCAGCCGCTGATGCAGAACTACCGCAAGGTCGGGGACCTGGGCGGCGCGCGCGCATTCCTGTCGGAAATGACCGAGCACTATCGGGGTATCGCCCCGGTGCTGGCCTTGACCCAGTTGATGGAAGAGCAGGAGGGCGTCGCGCCTGCCCGCGCCTATCTGGGGCGGCAGCTCAAGGATCGTCCGTCGGTGCGCGGCGAATCGGCCCTGATCGACCTGACCCTGGCGGAGGGGGCAGACTCCACCGCCACCCTGCATGACCTCAAGCACATCACCGACCAACTGCTGGTTCGCAATCCCGCCTACCGCTGCACGCGGTGTGGCTTCGGCGCCCGTACCCATCATTGGCAGTGCCCAAGCTGCAAGGAATGGGGCACGGTCAAGCCGCTGCTGAACTACGCGGTGCTCTAAGCCATGCCGTCGGTCTGGATGATCGGGCTGCCGGCGGTGCTGGCAGTCGCGGCGGCGCTCACCTGGTGCGCGCGCCACTACGCGCTGCGGCGCAACCTGCTCGATCAACCGGGCGAGCGACGCAGCCACGGCGTCGCCACGCCACGCGGCGGCGGTATCGCCATTGTGCTGACCCTGCTGCTGGCGATCGCCGTGGCGGCCGTGGCCGCGCCCGCCGCCAGGGTCCCGCTGCTGGTGTTCGGGCTGGGGCTGGTGCTGGTCGCCGGGATCGGCTGGTGGGATGACCACCGGCCGCTGCCGGCGGTGCGCCGGCTGCTGGTGCACCTGGTGGCCGCAGCGCTGCTGGCCGGCCTGGTCTGGCAGGCGACCGGCAATCCCTGGCAGACCCTGCTGGCCCTGCTGTTTACGACTTCGTTGATCAACATCTGGAATTTCATGGATGGCATCAACGGGATTGCCACCAGCCAGGCCATCCTCGCCGGTGTCGCGTTCGCCTTGGTGCTGCCCGGTCCCCTGGCCCTTGCCGGTATCGTCCTGGCGCTGGCCTGCCTGGGCTTCCTGCCGTTCAATTTTCCGCGCGCGCGGATCTTCATGGGCGACGTCGGCAGTGGCGCGCTGGGCTATGCCGTGGCGGGGCTGGTCTGCCTGGCCAGCGTGGCCACCACGGTGTCCTGGCTGCTGCTGCTGGTGCCGCTGACGGCCTTCCTCGTGGACGCGGGCTTCACACTGCTTTCGCGCATCCTGTCCGGACAACGATGGATGGAGGCCCACACCCAACATCTGTATCAGCGTGCCGTCAAAGGTGGTGCAGGGCACACTTCGATTACCGGAATGTATTTTGTTTTTGGTTTGTTCAGTATTACAGTGTTTAATGCTTGCAAGAATTTGCAGCCGAGGTGGGAGGCTGCCGTGGCCCTAGCGTGGATACTCCTCGCGACCGGTCTTTGGCTACTCCTGCGCAAGGGAATGCGCAACTAAAAGGATCGCTTGTTTTATGACGCCTTGGCAGGACCGCTTCACGAGTCTGCTTCCCCGTGCCGCCATTGTGGTCCACGACCTGTTCATGGTCTGGGCCTGCTGGCAGTTGCTGCATGCCGGCCGCTATTCGATGCTGGCCGATGCCCCCTCGCTGCCACTCTGGAACATCGACACCTCGCTGGTGCTGGTGATCCAGGCGGTCGTGTTCTGGCGGGTGGGTCTGTACCGCGGCCTCTGGCGGTTCGCCAGCGTCGCCGACCTGCTGCATATCTTCAAATCCAGCTTCATCGGGCTGCTCGCCATCGTGGTGGTGCTGGCCTACAAGCGCTTCAACGGCGTGCCGATGTCGGTGCTGGTCATTTACCCGTTCGCGCTGTCGGCGCTGCTGGGCGCACCGCGCCTGCTGTACCGGGCATGGAAGGACTACCAGGCGCTGCAGTCCGACGCGACCGCGCGCCGGGTGCTGATCCTGGGTGCCGGTCAGGCCGCCGAAGCGCTGGTCCGCGACCTGCGCCGCTCCGGCGATTTCGAGCCGGTGGGCCTGCTGGACGATGCGCCGCACCTGCAGGGCGCCAAGCTGCAGGGTCTGCCGATCCTGGGCACGCTGGACGATGCCGCCTCCGTGGTCCGCGAAACCGCCGCCAAGCTGCTGGTCATCGCCATCCCCTCGCTGGACGCGGCGGGCATGCAGCGCGTGGTGGCCATCTGCGAAAGCACGGGGGTGCCGTTCCGGATGGTGCCCAAGCTCAATGATGTGCTGCTGGGGCATTCGTTGCCCGGCGAGCTGAAGGAAGTGGCGATCGAGGACCTGCTCGGGCGCAAGCCGATCCTGCCGGACTGGTCGCTGATCCGCGGCTGGTTGGGCGGCCGCACCGTGCTGGTCACCGGCGCCGGTGGCTCCATCGGGTCGGAACTGTGCCGCCAGTGCGCACGCCACGGGGCAGGGCGGATCGTCCTGCTGGAAATGAGCGAGCTGTTGCTGCTCACCATCGAGGCCGAGCTCAAGCGCAGCTTCCCCGACCTGATCGTGGAGGCGGTGCTGGGCGACTGCGGCGACCCGGCGGTGATCCGCCATGCGCTGTCGCTGTCCCAGGTGGACGCCGTGTTCCATGCGGCCGCCTACAAGCAGGTGCCGGTGCTGGAACGGCAACTGCGCGAAGCGGTGCGCAACAACATCCTGTCCACCGAGACGGTGGCGAGGGCCTGCGTCGAAGCCCGGATCGAGCATTTCGTGTTCATTTCGACCGACAAGGCGGTGGACCCGGTCAATGCGCTCGGCGCCAGCAAGCGCTACGCTGAGATGATCTGCCAGAGCCTGGACCAGAAGACCAGCCACACCCGCTTCGTCACGGTGCGCTTCGGCAACGTGCTGGCCTCGGCGGGCAGCGTGGTGCCGGTGTTCCGCGAGCAGATCCTCAAGGGCGGCCCGGTCACGGTTACCGACCCGGAAGTGACCCGCTACTTCATGACCATTCCCGAGGCGTGCCAGCTGATCCTGCAGGCGGCCGCGTCGGCGTCGCATGGCGCGATCTACACCCTGGACATGGGCGAGCCGGTGCCGATCCGGGTGCTGGCCGAACAGATGATCCGTCTGGCCGGCAAGCAGCCGTACAAGGACATCGCGATCATCTACACCGGGCTGCGTCCGGGCGAGAAGCTGCACGAGACGCTGTTCTATTCCGACGAAGACTACCGCCCCACCTCGCATCCGAAAATCCTGGAGGCGGGCGTGCGCACCTTCGCCCGCGAGCAGGTGCTGGGCAATGTGCCGCGCCTGCGCGAGGCGATTGCCAACTACGACACCGACGCGATCAACAGCATCCTGTTCGCGACCATGCCGGAATTTGCGCCGCTGCAACAGGACGATCACGTCGAGTCGGCTAAAGTGCTTCCCTTTCCGGCACGAGAGGCCAACAGGCTGTGACGAGCAAGCGCATTCGCAAGGCGGTATTTCCGGTGGCGGGGCTGGGAACCCGGTTCCTTCCCGCAACCAAGACGGTGCCCAAGGAGATGCTGCCGATCATCGATCGGCCGCTCATCCAGTACGCCGTCGATGAGGCGATCGAGGCGGGGTGCGACACCCTGATCTTCGTCACCAATCGCTACAAGCACGCCGTTGCCGACTATTTCGACAAGGCCTACGAGCTGGAGCAGAAGCTCGAGCGCGCCGGCAAGACCGAGCTGCTGGAACTGGTGCGCAACGTACTGCCGGAAGGCGTCCGTGCGGTCTTCGTGACCCAGACCGAAGCGCTGGGCCTGGGCCATGCGGTGTTGTGCGCCAAGTCGGTGGTCGGTGACGAACCGTTCGCGGTGCTGCTGCCGGACGACCTGATCTGGAACCGTGGCGACGGTGCCCTGAAGCAGATGGCGGACCTCAACGCGTCCACCGGTGCCAGCGTGATCGCCGTTGAAGACGTGCCGCACGAGAACACCGCCAGCTACGGCATCGTGGCGACCGAGGCGTTCGACGGCCGCAAGGGGCGTATCGCGCAGATCGTGGAGAAGCCCAAGCCCGAAGACGCGCCGAGCGATCTGGCGGTGGTGGGGCGCTACGTGCTCAGCCCGAAGATCTTCGAGCTGCTCGAAGCCACGGGCAAAGGTGCCGGTGGCGAGATCCAGCTGACCGACGCCATTGCCGCGCTGTTGAAGACCGACGAGGTCGATGCCTATCGCTTCGAAGGCACCCGCTTCGACTGCGGCACCCATCTGGGGCTGGTCGAGGCGACCATCCGCTTCGCGCTCGAGAATCACAAGCTGGCCAAGCCGGCGCGCGAGAAGCTGACGCAGATGCTGGCTGAAGACTGATCGCGACGCGATCAATCAAACAAAACGGGCGGCCCAAGGGCCGCCCGTTTTGTTTTGGGGAATCGGTCGAGGCCGATTCCCCCATCGCCGGTAGGTACCGACCGTTGGTCGGTACCCACGTGACCCCTTACAGCGATTCGAAAATACCCGCCGCGCCCATGCCGGTGCCGATGCACATGGTGACCATGCCGTACTTCTGCTGGCGACGGCGCAGGCCGTGCAGCAGGGTAGCGGTACGGATGGCACCGGTGGCGCCGAGCGGGTGGCCCAGGGCGATGGCGCCGCCCAGCGGGTTGACCTTGGACGGGTCCAGGCCGCAATCGCGGATGACCGCCAGCGACTGCGCGGCGAAGGCTTCGTTGAGCTCGATCCAGTCCAGCTGGTCCTGGGTCAGGCCGGCCTGCTTGAGCGCCTTCGGAATCGCGGCAATCGGGCCGATGCCCATCACTTCCGGACGCACGCCGGCGACCGAGAAGCTGACGAAGCGGGCCAGCGGCTTCAGGCCGTAGTCCTTGACCGCCTGCTCCGAGGCCAGCAGCACCGCACCGGCGCCGTCGCTCATCTGCGAGGAGTTGCCGGCGGTGACGGTGCCACCAAACTGGCCGTTGCGGAACACCGGGCGCAGCTTGGCCAGGCCTTCGGCGGACGAATCCAGGCGCGGGCCTTCGTCGGTGTCGATGATCCGGTCACGGGTGATGATGCGACGGCCGTCGGCCAGGTCGGGCTGACGGGTACGCACGTCGTACGGGCTGATTTCGTCCTTGAAGTCACCGTTCTGGATCGCGGCGATGGCCTTCTGGTGCGAGGCGAGGGCGAAGGCGTCCTGCTCTTCGCGCGAGACCTTCCATTCTTCGGCGACCTTCTCGGCGGTGATGCCCATGCCGTAGGCGATGGCGACGTGGTCGTTGTCGAACACGCTCGGTGCCATCGCGATCTTGTTGCCCATCATCGGCACCATCGACATCGACTCGGTGCCGCCGGCCAGCATCAGGTCGGCGTTGCCCAGGCGGATCTGGTCGGCCGCCATGGCCACGGCCTGCAGGCCGGAGGAGCAGAAGCGGTTCACCGTCTGCGCGGCGATGGTGTCCGGCAGGCCGGCCAGCAGCACGCCGATGCGCGCCACGTTCATGCCCTGCTCGGCTTCCGGCATGGCGCAGCCGATGATGGCGTCGTCGATGCGGTTGACGTCGATGCCCGGCGCCTGTGCGACCACGCTGCGAAGCACGTGGGCGAGCATGTCATCGGGGCGGGTGTTGCGGAACACGCCCTTGGGCGCCTTGCCGACCGGGGTACGGGTGGCGGCGACGATGTAGGCGTCCTGGATTTGCTTGGTCATGGTGGTGATCTCTTATAGGTCAGTTGCGCAGCGGCTTGCCGGTCTTGAGCATGTGCGCGATGCGCGCCTGGGTCTTTTCCTGCTGGGCCAGTTCAACGAAGTGCTTGCGCTCCAGCGTGAGCAGCCACTCTTCGTCCACCAGCGTGCCGCGGTCCACTTCGCCGCCGCACAGCACGGTGGCGATGCGCACGGCGATCTCGTAGTCGTACGGGCTGATGAAACGGCCTTCCAGCATGTTGACCAGCATCATCTTGAAGGTGGCGATGCCGACGTCGCCGGCGACCTGGATGCGGCGGGCCGGCATCGGCGGACGGTAGCCGCCTTCGGCCAGTGCCTGCACTTCGGCCTTGGCGATGTACAGCGCCTCGAAGCTGTTGAACACGACCTTGTCGGTCGCGCGCATCAGGCCCAGCTCCTGCGCGTTGACCGCGGAGTTGGAGACCTTGGCCATCGCAACGGTCTCGAAGGTCTTCTTCAGTTCGGCGAACACGTCGCCTCCCGGACCGGCCGCCTGCGACGCGCGCACCGCCAGTTCCTTCAGGCCGCCACCGGCCGGCAGCAGGCCCACGCCGGCTTCCACCAGGCCGATGTAGCTTTCCAGTGCGGCAACGCTCTTGGCGCTGTGCATCTGGAACTCGCAGCCGCCGCCCAGGGCCAGACCGCGCACGGCGGTGACCACCGGAACCAGCGCGTACTTGATCGCCTGGCTGGTGCGCTGGAAGTTGTGCACCATCTCTTCGAACTGGTCGACCTTGCCGGCCTGCAGCAGGCCGAGCGCGCCGGCCAGGTCGGCACCGGCGGAGAAGGGTTCCTTCTGCTGCCAGATCACCAGGCCCTTGAAGCCCTGCTCGGCGCGCTTGATCGCTTCCTGCAGGCCGTTGAGCACGTGGTCGGACACGGTGTTCATCTTGGTCTTGAAGCTGACCACGGCGATGCCGTCGCCGTCGTGCCACATGCGCACGCCGTCGTTCTCGAACACGGTTTCGCCCGTGCTGAAGGTTTCACCCAGCAGCGGATCCGGGAAGCGCTGGCGCTGGTACACCGGCAGCGACGAGCGCGGCAGCTTGGCGTTGCGCGACGGGCTGTAGCTGCCCTCGGCGGCGTGCACGCCGTCGCGGCCATCGAACACCCAGTCCGGCAACGGCGCGTTGCTCATGCTCTTGCCGGCGACGATGTCATCGGCGATCCACTGCGCGACCTGCTTCCAGCCGGCGGCCTGCCAGGTTTCGAACGGGCCAAGCGACCAGCCGTAGCCCCAGCGGATGGCCAGGTCGACGTCGCGTGCGGTTTCGGCGATGTCGGCCAGGTGGTAGGCGCTGTAGTGGAACAGGTCGCGGAAGGTCGCCCACAGGAACTGCGCCTGCGGGTGCTGGCTGTCGCGCAGCTTGGCGAACTTCTCGGCCGGGTTTTTGATCTTGAGGATTTCAACCACTTCCGGCGCGGCGGTACGGTCGGCCGGACGATAGTCCTGCTTCTCCAGGTCCAGCACCACGATGTCCTTGCCGACCTTGCGGAAGATGCCCGCGCCGGTCTTCTGGCCCAGCGCACCCTTGGAGATCAGCGCGTCCAGCCACTTCGGGGAAGCGAAGTACTGATGCCACGGATCGTTGGGCAGGGTGTCGCCCATGGTCTTGATGACGTGCGCCATCGTGTCCAGGCCGACCACGTCGGAGGTGCGGTAGGTCGCCGACTTCGGGCGGCCGACCAGCGGGCCGGTCAGGCCATCGACTTCATCGAAGCCCAGGCCGAACTGCTGGGTGTGGAAGATCGTGGACAGGATCGAGAACACGCCGATGCGGTTGCCGATGAAGTTCGGGGTGTCCTTCGCGTACACCACGCCCTTGCCCAGGGTCGTGACCAGGAAGGCTTCCAGGCCCTCCAGCACGGCGGCATCGGTGGTGGTGGCCGGGATCAGCTCGGCGAGGTGCATGTAGCGCGGCGGGTTGAAGAAATGCACGCCGCAGAAGCGGTGGCGCAGCTGCTCGGGCAGCACGTCGGCGAGCTTGTTGATGCCCAGGCCCGAGGTGTTGGAGGCCAGCACGGCGTGGTCGGCCACGAACGGTGCGATCTTCTTGTACAGGTCCTGCTTCCAGTCCATCCGCTCGGCGATGGCTTCGATGATCAGGTCGCAATCCTTGAGGTGTTCCAGGCCCGTCTCGTAGTTCGCCGGGGTGATCGCTTCGGCGTAGGACTTGCTGGCGAGCGGGGCAGGGCTGAGCTTGCCCAGGTTGGCGATGGCCTTGAGCACGATGCCGTCGGCCGGACCTTCCTTGGCGGGCAGGTCGAACAGCACGGTGTCGACGCCGGCGTTGGTCAGGTGGGCCGCGATCTGGGCACCCATGACGCCTGCACCCAGTACGGCGGCGCGGCGGACTAGCAGGGAATTGGACATGTCGATAAGCCTTTGTTGGTCTGGCAGCCGGGCAGAGCCCGGCTCTACGGGTGGAGAAATGCCGGCGTTACGGGGTGGAAAGGGAAACCGTCGCCGTGGGCGTGGGGGCCGCGCTGGCGCGGAACCCGGCTTCGACGAAATGGATCAGTTCGTGGGCAGCATGGGCACGATGCGCCGCTTCGGTGACATCGGCGGGTCGCTTGATCAGGCCGAAGTCGGCCATCGCATAGGTCAGCGAGCCGGCCAGGAAGTCCAGGCGCCAATACAGCTCTTCCTTGCTCAACCCGGGCACGCAGGCGGCGATGGCCTTGCCGAACTCGCGCAGCACATGGCCGTAGTGGTCGGAGAGGAATTTGCGCAGGTTGTCGTTCTTTTCCGCGTAGGCCCGGGCGATCACCCGCACGAACGCGCCACCGCTCTGGCGGTCCTGGGCCATCGCCAGGGCCGGTTCGACGAACGCGGCCAGCACCGGGCGCAGCTGGCCGGGGTGCTCGCGGCGGGCGGCCTCCAGCTGGGCGAGGCGGGCGGCGGTCATCTCGTCCATGCGCCGGCGGAACACCTCGTTGACCAGGTTTTCCTTGGAGCCGAAGTGGTAGTTCACCGCCGCAATGTTCACATCGGCCTGGCTGGTCACCTGGCGCAACGAGGTGCCGGCGAACCCGTGCTGGGCAAACAGCTCCTCGGCGGCGCCGAGAATGCGGTCCTTGGTGGAGAAGTGAGCGGGCTTGGCCATGGGCAGGGCAGGGTTCAATCAAACGATTGTTTGATATTAGACCTGGCCGGGTGGGTTGGCATGTTGCGGTGCAGCAGGTCATTCATTTGCGGTAGAGCCACGCTATGCGTGGCTGCGGTGCTTGCAGTCCATCGGAACCTGAACGGAGAGCCTTCCTCCGTCATTGCTGGGCCTGCCACGCATGGCGTGGCACTACCGTAGATGGCGTTGCCACGCGTGACGTGGCACTACCCTGGATTACGGGCTTCGGCGGGCGTGGCACGACGCCACCAGAGGTTGTAGAATTACGCCACGTATATAGGCTAAGCCCGCGTTTTGACGCGGGTTTTTTTCATGTTACTCTCGGGTCGATCAGTGGCCCGCCCAACGGAGAATTTCCCATGGCGCTGGAGCGCACCCTTTCCATCATCAAGCCGGACGCCGTCGCCAAGAACGTCATCGGTGAAATCTACGCCCGCTTCGAGAAGGCTGGCCTGAAGGTCGTGGCTGCGAAGTACAAGCAGCTGTCGCGCCGCGAAGCCGAAGGCTTCTACGCCGTTCACAAGGAGCGTCCGTTCTTCAACGCGCTGGTCGACTTCATGATCTCCGGCCCGGTGATGATCCAGGCGCTGGAAGGCGACAACGCCGTGCTGGCCCACCGCGACCTGCTGGGCGCCACCAATCCGAAGGACGCTGCGCCGGGCACGATCCGCGCCGACTTCGCCGATTCCATCGATGCCAATGCCGCCCACGGCTCGGACTCGGTCGAGAATGCCGCGATTGAAATCGCGTACTTCTTCGCCGCGACCGACGTGGTCTCGCGCTGAGAGTAATGCCGTGAACGAGGTCGTACAGACAACCGCCATCCCCGTCGTGCTCGATCAGGGCGCACCGGTGGCCAAGCAGAACCTGCTCGACCTCGATCGCGAGGGTTTGGAGCGCTTCTTCGCCGAGAAACTCGGCGAAGCGCGCTACCGTGCCCACCAGGTGATGAAGTGGATCCACCACCACTACGTCACCGATTTCGACCAGATGACCGACCTGGGCAAGGCGCTGCGCGCCAAGCTGCAGCAGCATGCCGAGGTCCGCGTTCCCAACATCGTGTTCGACAAGCCTTCCGCCGACGGCACCCACAAGTGGCTGCTGGCCATGGGCACCGATGGCAAGAACGCGATCGAAGCGGTTTACATCCCGGACAAGAACCGCGGCACGCTGTGCGTGTCTTCGCAGGTCGGCTGCGCGCTGAACTGCACGTTCTGTTCGACCGCTACCCAGGGCTTCAACCGCAACCTTTCCACCGCCGAGATCATCGGCCAGGTGTGGGTTGCCGCGCGCCACCTGGGCAACATCCCGCACAAGCAGCGTCGCCTCACCAACGTGGTGATGATGGGCATGGGCGAGCCGTTGATGAATTTCGAAAACGTCGTGCGCGCCATGAGCGTGATGCGCGACGACCTGGGCTACGGCCTGGCGAACAAGCGCGTGACCCTGTCCACCTCCGGCCTGGTGCCGCAGATCGACCGGTTGTCCGCCGAGAGCGACGTGTCGCTGGCGGTGTCGCTGCACGCGCCGAACGACGCGCTGCGCGAGACCCTGGTGCCGCTCAACAAGAAGTACCCGATCGTGGAGCTGATGGCCTCGTGCGCACGCTACCTGCGCGCCAACAAGCGCCGCGAATCGGTCACCTTTGAATACACCCTGATGAAGGGCATCAACGACCAGCCCGAGCATGCCCGTCAGTTGGCGCGGCTGATGCGCCAGTTCGACAACGCCGTGCAGACCTCGCACGCGGGCAAGGTCAACCTGATTCCCTTCAATCCGTTCCCGGGCACCCGCTACGAACGCTCGGGGGACACCGAGATCCGGGCGTTCCAGAAGATCCTGCTGGATGCGCAGGTGCTGACCATGGTGCGCCGTACCCGTGGCGACGACATTGATGCCGCCTGTGGCCAGCTCAAGGGCCAGGTCATGGATCGCACGCGTCGCCAGGCCGAGTTCAACAAAACACTCCAGGATGGGAAAAGCCGGGATGCCGCTGCCTGACCTCCGATTGCCAGCCGTTGTTCTCGTCGCGCTGGCATTGGCCGGCTGTGGCAACAAAGGCGTCAAACCCATCAGTGCACCCTTGGGCGTCGCGCCCGAGTATGTGGCCCGCGACAACGCCGATACCCGGCGCCGGGTGAGCTACCAGGACCAGGTGACCCTGTCCGCCGAGGCCTATCGCGCGGGCGCGCTGGATGTCGCCGAAAAGCGGGCGCGCTCGGCGCTCAAGCTGGACGCCAGCCGTCCCGATGCCTACATGCTGCTGGCCACGTTGGCCAGCCAGCGGGGCGCCGATGCCGAGGCGGGCACCCTGTACCTGAAGGCGGCCGAGCTGGCCCCCGAAAGCGGCGAAGTCCTTAACAACTACGGTGCCTGGCTGTGCACGCATGGCCGCGCCGCCGAGGCATTGACCTGGTTCGACCGGGCGCTGGCCACGCCGGGTTACCGCACCCCGGCCGCAGCGCTGGCCAATGCAGGCGGCTGTGCGCTCGAGGCCAACCAGCCCGAGCGGGCGGCGCGGGACCTGCGCAAGGCCCTGGCCCTGGACCCGACCAACGCCTACGCGCTCGAGTCTCTGGCCCGCAACGAGTTCGCCCAGGGCCGGTTTTTCGAGGCCAGGGCCTTCGTGCAGCGGCGTCTTGCGGCTGCACCGGCAACACGTTCCGTGTTACAACTTGCCTCTCAAATCGAGGCGCAGTTAGGTGACACAGTGGCATCCGGTCGCTATCTGCAGCGAATTCGCGACGAATTTCCGCAGGATGCGGCTCCTAATTCCCGGGGTTGAAGCATTGTGATTGATGACCAGACTGTGAATGCTTTTGATACTGCCGCGGGGTGCGGGGCGCGCCTCCGTGAGGCGCGCGAAGCGGCAGGACTGACGCTTGAGGCGGTAGGGCAGCAGTTGCGCATGCCGGTGCAGGTGGTGAAGTCGCTGGAAGCCGAGCAATGGGAGCGCCTGGGGGCGCCCGTGTTCGTCCGCGGCCAGCTGCGCAGCTATGGGCGTCTGCTGAAGGTCGACCTGGGCGATGTGCTGGAGCAGTCCCGGATCGGGCCGGTGGTGCCGCCGCAGCTGGTCAGCCATACCCATACCCCGCGCGCGCGCCGCATTGCCGAAAGCCTGGGGCGCCGCGTGCTGTACGTCGGCATCACCGCCGTTCTTGCGGTGCCGGTCTGGTTCGCGACCCGCGGCCATTTCGACAGCGCGTCCAGCGGTCCCAGTACCGCCTCGCTGGATGTGATTCCGGCAGCGGTCCCGGTGGTCGGCTCTGCCGAATCGGCCGCGCCGAACACCCCGGTCGCCGCACCCGCGGCGGCGCCTGCCGCGCCTTCGGCGCCCTACCTGGCCTCGCTGACGCCGGTGCCGCGCACCGTCTCCGCCGCAGCGGTGCCGGCCGGTGCGCTGAACCTGCAGTTCAAGGGCGACAGCTGGGTGGACATCGCCGCCCCCGATGGCAGCACCGTCGAGAAGGCGCTGATCAAATCGGGCGAGACCCGCAGCTTCACCCCGGGCCAGGTGGGCCGGATGACGCTGGGCAATGCCTCTGCGGTCGAGGTTCAGCAGGCCGGCACTATCGTCGACCTTTCGCCTTACCAGCGAGCCAACGTGGCACGCTTTACGGTATCCTCTGACGGCTCCGTGGCTCCGGTTTCACACTGAGTCGCGTTTCCCAATTCAATTCAAACAGTCCCTCCTGACAAGCAGGGGCGAGAGTACGCATGGCGATCGACGACCTGCTCGACGAGCACGAACAAAGTGAACGCGTCCGCAGCTGGCTGCGGAACAATGGTGTGAGCATCATCGCCGGCGTGGCGATTGCCATCGGCGGCATTGCCGGCTGGCAGTGGTGGCAGAAGGAGCAGGGCAACGACCTGACCGGCGCCAACGTCCAATACCAGACCGTACTCAAGCACCTCCAGGACAAGAAACTGGACGAGGCGGCCAAGGGCGTGAAGGCCCTCGAAGGCGGCAAGGCGAGCATCTACGCCGATCTGGCCTCGCTGCAGCTGGCCAAGGCCCAGGTGGACGCCGGCAAGAACGAAGACGCGCTGGCGACCCTGCGCGCGATCCAGGCCGATCCCGAATTCAAGCCGTTGATCGACCAGCGCATCGCACGCCTGCTGATCGCCACCGGCAAGACCGATGAGGCGATCAAGCAGCTCGGCAGCGCCAGCGACAGTGCCAGCCTGGAAATCCATGGCGATGCGTTGATGGCGGCGGGCAAGCGTGATGAGGCCCGCGGGCAGTATGAGAAGGCGCTCAAGACGCTGGACGTGGCAGCGCCGCAGCGGCGCCTGCTGGAAACCAAAGTGATGGATGCCGGTGGCACCGTCACCGATCCTGCGGAGTCGGTGTAATGAAGCAGATGGTCATGATCAAGCGCGTAGCCACCCTCGTCCTGATGGGCGTGGCGTTGTCCGGCTGCACCACCGTGAAGGGCTGGTTCGCCGGCAAGGACGCGGAAGCCAAGAAGGCGCAGGAGCCGGCCGAGCTGGTGAAGTTCGAGCCGACCGCCAAGGTCGACCGGATCTGGAGCGCCAACGTCGGCAAGGGCGAAGGCCGCATCGGCGTGCGCCAGGGCCCGGTGGTTGCCGATGGCCGCGTCTACGCGGCGGCGATCTACGGCGGCGTGCATGCGCTGGACCTGCAGACCGGCAAGACGATCTGGACCTACCAGCCGGCCAAGGTCAAGAAGCAGGACAAGCTGCGCCTGTCCGGCGGCCCGGGTGTTGGCGAAGGCCTGGTGGTGATCGGCACGCTCGACGGCCAGGTCATCGCCCTGGACGCCAACGACGGTTCCGAGAAGTGGCGGGCCAAGGTGCCTGGCGAAGTGATCAGTGCACCGGCCGTGGGCCAGGGCATCGTGTTCGTCCGCAGCAACGACGGCCGCGTGACCGCTTTCGATGCGAGCAACGGCACCCAGAAGTGGTTCAACCCGCGTGAGCTGCCCGCGCTGACCGTGCGCGGCAACGCGCCGGTGGTGGTGGGCCCGGGCGTGCTGTTCATCGGCAACGATGACGGCAGCGTGGCCGCGCTGGCCATGCAGGACGGCCGCACCATCTGGGACCAGATGGTCGCCAGCGGCGAAGGCCGCACCGAGCTGGAGCGCATGTCCGATGTGGACGGTGCACCGGTGCTGGAAGGCAACACCCTGTTCGTGAGCAGCTTCAAAAGCCAGACCATGGCGATCGAGGGCCCGACCGGCCGTCCGCTGTGGGCGCGCGATCATGGCGGCGCCGGTGGCGTGGCCCTGACCTCGGGCAACGTGTTCGTGACCGATAACAAGGGCGGCGTGTTCGGCCTGGACAAGGCCAGCGGCACCGCGATGTGGTCGCAGACCGGCCTGGCCCGGCGCTCGCTGACCGGTCCGGCCATCCAGGGGGATTACGTTGTAGTCGGTGACTACAAGGGATATCTGCACTGGCTGCGGACTGATAATGGTGAACTGGCCGCGCGCGCCAAGAGTGGCGGCGATGCCCTGCTGGCGCAGCCGGTGGTCGCCGATGGGATTCTGCTGGTGCAGAACGTTGATGGAAAGCTGACCGCATTCCGGTTGGCACAATAAGGAGTTACCGCGATGCTGCCCTTGGTCGCCCTGGTTGGACGGCCGAATGTCGGCAAGTCCACCATTTTCAATGCGCTGACCCGTACCCGTGACGCCCTGGTCCATGACCAGCCCGGCGTCACCCGGGACCGCAACTATGGTGTTTGCCGTCTTGACGAGGACAACCATTTCCTCGTCGTCGACACGGGCGGTATCTCGGAGGATGAGGAAGGTCTGGCCGGCGCTACCGCCGACCAGGCCCGTGCTGCCGCTGGTGAAGCCGACCTGATCGTGTTCGTCGTCGATGCCCGTGATGGCACGTCCGCGCTGGATGACGAGATCCTGGCCTGGCTGCGCAAGCTGTCGCGGCCGACGCTGCTGCTGATCAACAAGATCGACGGCACGCACGAAGACACCGTGCTTGCGGAGTTCGCCCGCTACGGCTTCAGCGAAATGCTCACCATGTCCGCCGCGCATCGTCAGGGTCTGGATGACCTGCTCGAGGAAGTGGTGCAGCGCCTGCCCGAAGAGGGCAGCGCCGAGGAGATGGACAACGATCCGAACCGGATGCGCATTGCCTTCGTCGGCCGCCCCAATGTGGGCAAGTCGACGCTGGTCAACCGCATCCTCGGCGAGGAGCGGATGATCGCTTCCGAAGTGCCCGGCACCACCCGCGACTCCATCGCGGTGGACCTGGAGCGCGACGGGCGCGAATACCGCCTGATCGACACCGCCGGTCTGCGCCGCAAGGGCAGGGTTGAAGAGGTGGTCGAGAAGTTCAGCGTCATCAAGACCCTGCAGGCCATCGAGCAGTGCCAGGTGGCCGTGCTGATGCTGGACGCCGGCGAAGGCGTGACCGACCAGGACGCCAGCGTGTTGGGCGCGGTGCTCGATGCCGGTCGCGCACTGGTCGTGGCGATCAACAAGTGGGACGGGTTGACCGACTACCAGCGCGAGCAGGCCGAGGCGCTGGTGGCGCGCAAGCTGGGCTTCGTGCCGTGGGCGGAAGTGGTGCGCATTTCGGCCAAGCATGGCTCGGGTCTGCGCGAGCTGTTCCGTGCGGTTCACGCGGCACATGCCTCGGCGACGCACGAATTCAGCACCAGCGAGGTCAACAAGGCGCTGGAAGTGGCCTATGAGACCAACCCACCGCCGGCGATCCGCGGGCATGTCTCCAAGCTGCGTTACGTGCATCCGGGCGGCTCCAATCCGCCGACCTTCATCGTGCACGGCACGCGCCTGAAGGAACTTCCGGAGTCGTACAAGCGCTACCTGGAGAACTTCTTCCGCAAGCGCTTCAAGCTGGTGGGCACGCCCGTGCAGTTCATCTTCCGCGAGGGTGCCAACCCGTACGAAGGCAAGAAGAACGCGCTGACCGACCGCCAGATCGCCAAGAAGAAGCGCCTGATCAAGCACGTAAAGGGCCGCTGAAAAACGGCGCCGCGCCCGCGGCGCCGACCCCGTAGAGCCACCCCATGGGTGGCTGCCGGCTGCGCGATAATGCGGTCATGACCGCCATCCCCGAAATCACCCCGGAACAGGCCCGCCAGCGCCTCACCCACGGCGCGTTGCTCATTGATGTGCGCGAAGCGCACGAGCGCGCCGCCGGCATGGCCGAAGGTGCCCTCGGCATCGCGAAAGGCGACCTCCAGGCAAACCCGGCCGCGCACGTGCCGACGCCGGACCGCGAGCTCATCCTGATCTGCCAAAGCGGCATGCGCTCCATGCAGGCAGCGCTGGCGCTCCTCGACCTCGGCTACACCAATGTCGCCTCCGTCCACGGCGGCACCACCGCCTGGCGCAGCGCCGGGCTCCCGCTGGTCCAGCCGATCCAGAGCGACGACGAGCGCGATTTCAACGAACGTTATTCCCGCCATCTACTTCTGCCACAGGTAGGCGTGGCCGGGCAGCAGTCGTTGCTGCAGTCGCGCGTGCTGCTCATCGGCGCCGGCGGCCTGGGCTCACCGGCCGCGTTCTACCTGGCCGCGGCGGGGGTAGGGCACCTGCGCATCGTCGATGACGATGTGGTGGACCGCAGCAACCTGCACCGGCAGATCCTGCACAGCGACGCCAGCGTCGGCATGCCCAAGGTGCACTCCGCCCGCGAACGGCTGCTGGCGCTCAATCCGCGCCTCGACGTGGAGGCGGTGCAGGAACGGGTGAGCTCGTCCAACATCGACGCGCTGCTGGACGGCGTGGACGTGGTGCTGGACGGTTCGGACAACTTCCCCCTGCGCTACCTGCTCAACGATGCCTGCATCCAGCACGGCATCCCGCTGGTGTACGGCGCGGTGGAGCGCTTCACCGGCCAGGTGAGCGTGTTCGACGCCGGCCGCCAGCGCGGGCAGGCGCCCTGTTACCGCTGCCTGTTCCCCGAGCCGCCGCCGCCGGAGTTCGCCCCCAACTGCGCGGAAGCGGGCGTGCTGGGCGTACTTCCCGGCATGGTCGGCCTGCTGCAGGCCACCGAAGCGCTCAAGCTGCTGCTGGGCATCGGCGAGCCGTTGGTGGGGCGGTTGCTGACCTTCGACGCGCTGGGTATGCGCTTCCGCGAGGTCCGGCTGCGGCCCGATCCGGCCTGCCCGCTGTGCGTGCCGGATCGTGCCTTCCCCGGGTATATCGATTACGCGGCGTTCTGCAATCAGGGGTGATCGGGTAGCCGGGCAGAGCCCGGCTCTACGCGCTCTTGGAATGATGTGGCGGCTTAATCGCCGGTCGTTCCATTGGCGGCACGAACATCCGCACCCTCCGTGCTATTTCCCTGCATCAACTTGCCCTATCGTGAGGACTGATTCGAGTTGCAAGGAACAGACCGCATGGCGGTGGAAGCAGGTGCCAGTGAACTGGTGAAAGTGGTCGCCCTGCTGGGCGCGGCCGTGGTGATGGTGCCGCTGTTCCGCCGGCTCGGGCTGGGCTCGGTGCTGGGCTACTTCGCCGCCGGCCTGGCCATTGGCCCGTTCGGCTTCGGCTGGTTTTCAGACCCGCAGGCCATCCTGCACACGGCCGAGCTGGGCGTGGTCATGTTCCTGTTCGTCATCGGTCTGGAAATGCGGCCCTCGCACCTGTGGAGCCTGCGCAACGAGATATTCGGCCTGGGCACGCTGCAGATCGTGGTCTGCGGCACGGTGCTGACCGGCGTCTGCATGCTGTTTGGTTTCCCGCTGCCGGTGGCCTTCATCGGCGCGGCCGGTTTCGTGTTGACCTCCACCGCCGTGGTGATGCAGCTGCTGGCCGAGCGGGGCGACATCGCGTTGCCGTCGGGGCAGAAGATCGTCTCCATCCTGCTGTTCGAAGACCTGCTGATCGTGCCGTTGCTGGCCGTGGTGGCCTTCATGGCACCGGTGCAGGCGGATGCGGGCGCCAGTTCGCGCTGGGTCAGTGTCGGCATTGCCGCCGGTGCGATCGTCGGCCTGGTGCTGGTCGGGCGGTTCCTGCTCAACCCGCTGTTCCGCATCCTGGCGGCCGCGAAGGCGCGCGAAGTAATGACCGCCGCCGCACTGCTGGTGGTGCTCGGCGCGGCGTTGCTGATGCAGCTGGGCGGCCTGTCGATGGCGATGGGCGCATTCCTGGCTGGCGTGCTGCTCAGCGAGTCTACGTTCCGTCACCAGATCGAGGCGGACATCGAACCGTTCCGCGGCATCCTGCTGGGGCTGTTCTTCCTCAGCGTGGGCATGGCGCTCGACCTGACCGTGGTCGCCAACAACTGGCCGCTGATCGTCTCCGGCGTGTTTGCATTGATGCTGGCGAAGGCGGTGTGCATCTACACCGTCGCACGCATCCTGGGCAGTGACCATCGCCAGGCGCTGGATCGTGGCGTGGTGATGGCGCAGGGCGGCGAGTTCGCCTTCGTGCTGTTCTCGGCTGCGGCCACCGCCGGTGTGATCGGCGTGGAGGTCAATGCCAACCTGACCGCCATCGTGGTGCTGTCGATGGCGCTCACGCCGCTGTTCGTGCTGCTGCATGACAAGCTGATGCCGGCACGCGAAGTCTCGCTGGAAGGCGTGGACACCGCCGAGGGCATGTCCGGCAGCGTGCTGCTGATCGGCTTCGGCCGGTTCGGCCAGGTCGCCAGCCAGTCGCTGCTGGCCCGCGACGTGGACGTGACCATCATCGACAACGACGTGGACATGATCCACAACGCCGAACGCTTCGGGTTCAAAATCTACTATGGCGACGGCACCCGGCTGGATGTGCTGCATGCCTCCGGCGCGGCCACCGCGCGGGCGATCGCGGTCTGCGTGAACAACGCGCAGGATGCCGACCGCATCGTCGAACTGGTCGCACACGAATTCCCGCAGGCCAAGTTGCTGGTGCGCTCGTTCGATCGCGAGCATTCGCTGCGGCTGATCCACGCGGGCGTGGATTACCAGATTCGCGAGACGTTCGAGTCGGCGCTGCTGTTCGGCCAGGCCGCGTTGGTCGAGCTGGGCGCCGATGAAGACGACGCGCGCGATATCGCCGAACAGATCCGCGAGCGCGATGCCGAGCGCTTCGAGCTGGAAATGGCCGGTGGTGACCTGCGTGCTGGCGCGCACATGGTGTTCGGCACCGCGCTGCCCGGTGTGCCCACGCCGACCCCGTTCACCGCCCCCAAGCGCAAGGCGCGCACCCTCAACGCCGACGAAGTGCCAGAAGAGGAATAACGCGCGAAAGCGCGACCTTAGCGTAGCGCCGGGCTCTGCCCGGCGACGACGGTGGGCGTGGGGCCGTTAATCGGGGACAATACGCTCCCCGACGCCCCACGCCCCCATTCGATGAACGATTCGACCGCCCCCCACTCCGCCCGCATCCTGGACGGACGCCGCATCGCCGAAGACCTGCTGGACAGCCTCAAGGTCCGCGTCGATGCCCGCCTGGCCGCCGGTGGCAGCCGACCGGGGTTGGCCGTGGTGCTGGTGGGGGGCGACCCGGCCTCGACCGTCTACGTGCGCAACAAGCGCCGCGCGGCGGAGAAGGTGGGCATCGAAGCGTTCGACTACGACCTGCCGGCCGGGACCAACGAGGCCCAGCTGCTGGACCTGATCGACCAGCTCAACGCCGATCCGAAGATCCACGGCATTCTGGTGCAGCTGCCGCTGCCCGGCATCCCCGACGCCAGCCGGCTCATTCATCGCATCGACCCGCGCAAGGACGTGGACGGCTTCCACCCGGAGAATGTGGGGCATCTGGCCCTGCGTGAATTCGGCCTGCGCCCGTGCACCCCGCGCGGCATCACCACGCTGCTGGGGCATACCGACCAGCCGGTGCGCGGCCGCAACGCCACCATCGTGGGGGTCAGCAATCACGTGGGCCGGCCGATGGGCCTGGAACTGCTGATTGCCGGCTGCACCGTCACCAGCTGCCACAAGTTCACCCCCAAGGACGTGCTGGAGCAGTCGGTGCGCAACGCCGACATCCTGGTGGTCGCCGTGGGGCGCCCCGGCATCGTGCCGGGCGAGTGGGTCAAGCCCGGCGCCGTGGTCATCGACGTGGGCATCAACCGCCTGGACGACGGCCGCCTGGTCGGCGACGTCGGCTTCGAGGCCGCCGCCGAACGCGCCAGCTGGATCACGCCGGTACCGGGCGGGGTGGGGCCGATGACGGTCGCCACGCTGATGCAGAACACGATTGAGGCGGCCGAAGCGTTCTGACGCCCGCAACGGCGTGACGACCAACGGTCGTCACCTACCAGGCGGTAGCGCACGACCGTTGGTCGTGCGGCCCGGCTGCCGAACCGGCGCATGAACGCGCCGCGCCGGCGTGACACAGCGTCGCATCTGCCCCCTGCCCATCGGGCCAGAATCAGGGTAAAATGTCGCGCTTCCCCACATCTCGGGTATGCCGATGCTGCGCATCCAGGCTGAAGCACTGACTTACGACGACGTCTCGCTCGTCCCCGCCCATTCCATCATCCTGCCCAAGGATGTCACCCTGGAAACGCGCCTGACGCGCGACCTGCGGCTGAAGCTTCCGATCCTGTCGGCTGCCATGGATACCGTCACCGAAGCACGTCTGGCCATCGCCATGGCCCAGCTCGGCGGCATGGGCATCATCCACAAGAACCTGAGCGTGGACCAGCAGGCCGCCGAAGTGGCCAAGGTCAAGAAGTTCGAGGCCGGTGTCATCCGCGACCCGATCACGGTCGGCCCGGAAACCACCATCCGCGACGTGCTGGCACTGACCCAGGCGCGCAACATCTCCGGCGTGCCGGTGGTGGACGGCGGTGGCCAGCTGGTCGGCATCGTCACCCACCGTGACATGCGCTTCGAGACCGAGCTGGACGATCCGGTCCGCCATATCATGACCAAGAAGGATCGCCTGATCACGGTCAAGGAAGGCGCCGCATCGGACGAAGTGCTGCAGCTGCTGCACCGCAACCGCATCGAGAAGATCCTGGTGGTCAATGATGATTTCGCCCTGCGTGGCCTGATCACCGTGAAGGACATCCAGAAGAACACCGATTACCCGAACGCCGCCAAGGACATCTCGACCCGCCTGCTGGTCGGTGCCGCGGTGGGCGTTGGTGGCGACACCGATCGCCGCGTGGAAGCGCTGGTCGCTGCCGGCGTGGACGTGCTGGTGGTCGACACCGCTCACGGCCACTCGCAGGGCGTGCTGGACCGCGTCAGCTGGGTCAAGAAGCACTTCCCGCAGGTGCAGGTCGTGGGTGGCAACATCTGCACCGGCGAAGCCGCACTGGCGCTGCTGGACAGCGGCGCGGACGCGGTCAAGGTCGGCATCGGCCCGGGTTCGATCTGCACCACCCGTGTGGTCGCCGGTGTCGGCGTGCCGCAGATCACCGCCATCGACCTCGTCGCCGAGGCACTGCAGGATCGCATCCCGCTGATCGCCGACGGTGGCATCCGCTACTCCGGTGATATCGGCAAGGCGCTGGCTGCCGGTGCGTCCACCATCATGATCGGCGGCCTGCTGGCCGGTACCGAGGAATCGCCCGGTGAAACCGAGCTGTTCCAGGGCCGCTCCTACAAGAGCTACCGTGGCATGGGGTCGCTGGCCGCGATGGAGAAGGGGTCCAAGGACCGCTACTTCCAGGACGCCTCCAGCGCCGACAAGCTGGTGCCCGAGGGCATCGAAGGCCGCGTGCCGTATCGCGGCCCGGTCGGCGGCATCATCCACCAGCTGATGGGCGGCCTGCGCGCCACCATGGGCTACGTGGGTTGCGGCACCATCGAAGACATGCGCAGCAAGCCGAAGTTCGTCAAGATCAGCGGCGCCGGCCAGCGTGAGAGCCACGTCCACGACGTGCAGATCACCAAAGAGCCGCCGAACTACCGCGCCTGATGCGGCATGAGCAAAGAGGAACGAGGAAGCTGATTCCCGTTCCTCTTTCTCTATCTGCTACTGCTTTTTGTCATTCCGTTTTCATTCCTGCTTTGCCTGGGCGCCATGACCAACATCCATAACGACAAGATCCTCATCCTCGATTTCGGCGCTCAGTACACCCAGCTGATCGCGCGCCGCATCCGCGAGCTCGGCGTGTACTGCGAAATCTGGGCGTGGGACCACAACCCGGCCGAGATCGCCGCGTTCGGCGCCAAGGGCATCATCCTGTCCGGCGGCCCCGAATCGACCACGCTGCCGGGCGCGCCCGCCGCGCCGCAGGAAGTGTTCGACAGCGGCCTGCCGGTGTTCGGCATCTGCTACGGCATGCAGACCCTGGCCGCGCAGCTCGGTGGTGCCACCGAAGCCGCCGACCAGCGCGAATTCGGCCATGCCGAAGTCAACGTGGTTCACCCCGATGCGCTGTTCAAGGGCCTGAGCGACCACGGCGGCGAGCCGCGTTTGAATGTGTGGATGAGCCACGGTGACCACGTGTCCGTGGCGCCGCCGGGCTTCACCATCACCGCCACCACCGATCGTATTCCGGTGGCCGCGATGGCCAACGAAGAAAAGCGCTGGTACGGCGTGCAGTTCCACCCGGAAGTGACCCACACCCTGCAGGGCCAGGCGCTGCTGCGCCGCTTCGTGGTGGACGTGTGCGGCTGCCAGACCCTGTGGACCGCCGCCAACATCATCGACGACCAGATCGCCCGCGTGCGCGAGCTGGTCGGCGATGACGAGGTGATCCTGGGCTTGTCCGGTGGCGTCGATTCGTCGGTGGTCGCCGCGCTGCTGCACAAGGCGATCGGCGACAAGCTGACCTGCGTGTTCGTCGACACCGGCCTGCTGCGCTGGCAGGAAGGCGACCAGGTGATGGCGATGTTCGCCGAGCACATGGGCGTCAAGGTGATCCGCGTGAACGCCGCGGACCGCTACTTCAGCAAGCTGGAAGGCGTGAGCGACCCGGAAGCCAAGCGCAAGATCATCGGCAACCTGTTCGTGGACATCTTCGACGAAGAGTCCAACAAGCTGAGCAACGCCAAGTGGCTGGCGCAGGGCACCATCTACCCCGACGTGATCGAGTCGGCCGGCAGCAAGACCGGCAAGGCGCACGTGATCAAGAGCCACCACAACGTCGGCGGCCTGCCCGAGCACATGAAGCTGGGCCTGGTCGAGCCGCTGCGCGAACTGTTCAAGGACGAAGTGCGCCGCCTCGGCGTCGAGCTCGGCCTGCCGCGCAGCATGGTCTACCGCCACCCGTTCCCGGGCCCGGGCCTGGGCGTGCGCATCCTCGGCGAAGTGAAGCGCGAGTACGCCGAACTGCTGGCCAAGGCCGATGCGATCTTCATCGACGAGCTGCGCAAGGCCGACCTGTACGACAAGACCAGCCAGGCCTTCGCGGTGTTCCTGCCGGTGAAGTCGGTGGGCGTGGTCGGCGACGCACGTGCGTATGAGTGGGTGATCGCGCTGCGCGCGGTGGAAACCATCGACTTCATGACCGCGCACTGGGCGCACCTGCCGTATGACTTCCTGGGCACGGTGAGCAACCGGATCATCAATGAACTGCGTGGCGTCTCGCGCGTGGTGTACGACATCTCGGGCAAGCCGCCGGCGACGATCGAGTGGGAATAAATCCCACCCGGTAGAGCGGGGCGCTGCCCCGCTTACGCAGGTCGACAAGGGCGCCGAAAGGCGCCCTTGTTCATTTCGTTGCCGATTCAGCCATCCGTCGACCGCGTGAGCGCTTCCCAGGCGGTTGCTTCGACCGCCATCGCATCCAGCTTGTGTCGCACCAGCTGCAGAGCATCGCTGCCCAGCAACAGGTGAGCGGGCGGCGCATCGCTGTCCAGAACGGCCAGCATCGCGCGTGCGGCCTTGGCCGGATCGCCAGGCTGGTGGCCGCTCTTGTCCTCCCGCGCCTTGCGGATGGGATCGAACAACAGATCGTAGTCGGCGATCGAACGCGGCGTGCGCGACATCGAACGGCCGGCCCAGTCGGTGCGGAACGAACCCGGCGCGACCGCCGTGACATGGATCCCGAACGGCTTCACTTCCATGCCCAACGCTTCGGAAATTCCCTCCAGCGCGAACTTACTGCCGCAGTAGTACGCAATGCCCGGCATCGTGATGAAGCCGCCCATCGAGGTGATGTTGAGGATGTGGCCGCGCCGGCGCGCACGCATATAGGGAAGGGTGGCCTTGATCATGGCGACCGCGCCGAATACGTTGACGTCGAACTGGCGGCGCATAGCGTCCAGCGGTGATTCTTCCAGGATGCCCTCGTGTCCGTAGCCGGCGTTGTTGACCAGCACATCCAGCGGCCCGATGTTCTGTTCGATGTCCGCCACCACACCGTCGATGGCGTCGACATCGGTGACATCCAGAATGCGCCCGGTCGCGCGGTGGGGATGAAGCTGTTCGAATTCGTGCAGGGCCTGTGGGCTGCGTACGGTGCCGACGACGCTGTGGCCGGCAAGCAAGGCCTCGCGGGCGAGCGCACGCCCGAAACCGCTGCTGACACCGGTGATGAGGAGGCGCCTGGGGGAGGTCATGGGTGAGGTCCAGTAGAGGGAGAATCCGCACAATAGGTATTGAGCCGATCGTTTGGCAGGGCTACTCTTGCTGAATTCTTGCCTATTCGTATGAGCATGCCGTCGTGGCCGTAGACCGTGGCAATGAGGACCCCGCGCAGCAGCCACGGATGGTGGAGCTGCTTCAGGCGCTGGCTCCCACGGAGGGGTACTCCGTGACCGCGCTGCCGCAGGTACGCATCCTGCGTTCGGATCGTCCCCTGGTCCGCACGCCGGTGTTGTACGACCCGGGTATCGTCATCGTCTGCCAAGGGGCCAAGCGCGGTTATCTCGGCGGGCAGATGTACCTGTATGACGAGCAGCATTACCTCGCCGTGTCGGTGCCGGTGCCGTTCACCATGGAAACCGACGCCACACCGCAGCGTCCCCTCCTGGCGATCTACCTGCACCTGGACTTTGCGCTCGCCACCGAGCTGGCGCTTGCCCTGGATGCGGCGGGGGGTGCCGAGCAGCCGGCCCCGGAGAGCATGGTCTCCAGCCGCATGGATCCCGCGCTGCGGACCACGGTGCTGCGTTTTCTTGAAGCGATGCAGCAGCCCGTCGAAGCGGCCATCCTGGGTCCGGGACTGGTACGTGAGCTGTACTTCCGCGTCTTGTCCGGCCCGCAGGGGGCAACCATCCGTGCCGCGTTGGCGATGCGGGGGCACTTCGGCAGGATCGGCAGGGCGCTGCGCCGCATCCACGCCGACTACGCGCAGCCGCTTGACCTGGCGGAGCTGGCCGGCGAGGCGGGCATGAGCGTGCCCACCTTCCACGTCCACTTCAAGGACGTTACCCGCACCACGCCCATCCAATACCTCAAATCCACCCGCCTGCACCAGGCGCGATTGTTGATGGTGCGCCAAGGCGTGAGCGCGGAGACGGCCGGGTACGCGGTCGGCTACGCCAGCCCGTCGCAGTTCAATCGCGAGTTCAAGCGGCTCTTCGGTTCGACCCCGGCCGGTGAAGCGCGGCGCATGCGCGGGAGCTTCAGCTTGCCGCCCGCGTTCCCGGGGTCAGAGTATGTGTCCTCGCATTGAGGCCGGGTCGTGCAGTTGACTGTGAGTCTACCAACTAGTAGATTGAAGATATCGGCACTGTGCCGCCAGGTCGCTCTTGTACATGGTCATGATTGAAGCCCTTTCGCCCAAGGCCGCCGAGATTGTCGCGGAAGCCCGGTCATTGCTTGAACGAGGCGGCTACAACGGCTTCAGCTATGCCGATATCTCGGCCAGGGTGAACATCAGCAAGGCCAGCATCCACCATCACTTTCCGAGCAAAGCCGAGCTGGTGCGCACGGTGGTGGCGCTGTACCGCGCTGAAGCCCGCGAGGGCCTGGCGATGCTGGACAGGCAGCTGGGTGACCCGCTGAAGGAACTCAATGCCTATGTCGACTACTGGTCCAACTGCATCACGGGTGGCACGGCGTCGTTCTGCATCTGCGCCATGCTGGCCGCAGAGTCGCCGATGATTCCGGCGGAGATTGCCGACGAAGTGCGTGGGCACTTCGAGGATCTCAGTGACTGGTTGACGGCCACGCTGGAGAAAGGCGTCGCGCAGGGGCAGTTCCAGCTGCAGGGCGCAGCGTCGGACGAGGCGAGGGCCTTCATGGCGTCGGTGCATGGGGCCATGCTGGCGGCGCGCGGCTTCGGTGATGCGCAGACGTTCGTGGCCCTTGCGCGGCTGTCGGTTGCCCGGGTGACTGCACCGCGTTGAATCGTTTTTCGTAAGCCCGCGTTGTGCGGGCTTTTTCATGACCATCAAGACTACCTACTAGTAGGTTCAATTAAGGATCGCTCCCATGACACATCCGCTCTCAACACTCGGTGTACTCCACACCGCCATCAGCCTCATCCCCGTGATCGCAGGTCTCTACGCATTCGTGCGCTACAGGAAGATCGATCCCGCCACCGGCGCCGGCAAGCTGTATCTGGTCGGCCTGATCCTCGCGGTGGCCACCTCGTTCACCGTCTCCAGCACGGGCGGCCTCAATCCTGGCCATGCCTTCGGCATCGTGGTGCTGCTGGTGGCGTTCGGTGGGGTGCTGGTAAACAGGCTCGGCTTTCTTGGGCGGCTCCGGCCATACCTCTCCGCGTTCGCGCTTTCCTTCAGTTTCCTGCTGGGTCTGGTGCCCGCAGTGAATGAGTCGCTGACCCGTCTGCCGGTCTCGCATCCGCTGGCGGCTGCCCCGATGGCGCCGGTGGTGCTGCAGACCCTGCTGGGCTGCTTCGTCGTGTTCCTCATCGGTATCGCCGCGCAGGGCTGGATGATCCATGCGCGCAACAAACGCGTGCAGCACTGACGTCGTCAGCAGCCGGTCAACGCATAGGCGTTGGTGCTACCGCGATGTTGTTCGCGATAGGTCGTCGGGCTGAGTTCGGTCTGCCCACGGAAATGCCGGCGGAACGATTCCTGCGAGCCGAAGCCGGCCTGTTCGGCCACCCAGTGCAGCGGGCGATTGGTGGTTTCCAGCAGTTCGCGCGCGAAGGCCACGCGCTCGCGGATCAGCCAGTCGATCGGTGACAGACCGGTGGCTTCCAGAAACTGACGCTGCAGCGTGCGCTGGCTGAGCGAGGCATGTTCGGACAGGCTGCGCAGCGAGTGTTCCTCGCGCAGGTTGCGGCGGATCCATTCCATCAGGCGTGCCAGCCGCGTCGGTTCGCCGTTGGGAATCGAGCGCACCACGCGCTGGCTGCGCTCGGCGTCACGCCACGGCGCGAGTACCAATCGCTCGGCGACAAGGTTGGCGACGTGCGCGCCGTAATCCTTGCGGACCAGGTGCAGCATCATGTCCATGCCGGTGGCCGAACCCGCCGAGGTGATGATGCTGCCGGCGTCTACGTAGAGCACGTCCTCGCGCACAGTGATGGCCGGGAAGGCGCGCGCGAGTGTGTCGGTCAGGCGCCAATGCGTGGTCGCGCTGCGACCGTCGAGCAGGCCTGCCCATGCGAGCACGAATGCACCGGAGCAGATCGAGGCGATGCGTGCGCCGCGCCTGTGGGCGCGCGTCAGCGCATCCAACAGTGCCTGCGGTGGACGCTCGGCAGGGTCGCGCCAGCCGGGGACGATGATGGTGTCTGCGTGGTCGAGTGCTTCCAGACCGTGTGGGAGCTGCACCTGGGTGCTGCCCAGCATGCGGAGTGCGCCGGGTTCGGCGGCGCATAGCTGGGTGGTGTACCAGGGGACGTCGAGTTCGGGACGGATGGGGGCGAACAGGCCTACCGCGCAGCCGAGTTCGAAGAGGCCCTGGCCGTGGGCGGCGACGATGGCGATGGTGGGGGGGCGGGTGGTGGTTCGGCATTACGTGATGCTATCGGGGTCTACGTGGGACACGCATGGCGTGTCGCTACCTCGTTATTCCCTGTGGTCATGTGGGTGGCGGGATGTGGGGTGTGCGTGGCGCGTTGATGGCTGTTGCGCGGTGGGCGCAGTTTGTTGAATGGGGGCCTGTCCTCGATCAGGTCCCGACATGCTGCTGCGTCCGCTCTCCGTGATGATCGCCCTCGTCCTTGCTGCCCCCGCCGTGGCCGCCCGTCCCGACGCGCCGCCCGATGCCGTGGCCAGCTCGTCGGTGGCGGCTGCCTCCACACTCGATGCCGTGGTGGTGACCGGCTCGCGCACCAGCGACCGCACGGTCAAGAACAGCTCGACGCCGATCGATGTGATCTCGGCCGAGGACCTGGTCAACACCGGGCAGGCGAACCTGCTGGAGGCGCTGCAGCGCAGCCTGCCGTCGCTGAGCCAGATCGGCGGCTACCAGAGCGACCAGGAAAGCCTGATTCGTGGCTACCAGCTGCGCAACCTGTCGCCGGGTTACACGCTGGTGCTGGTCAACGGCAAACGCCGCAATGCCAGCGCCTACGTCAGCGGGGCCAACGGCGGCGGCTTTCCGGGGCATGCCTGGACCGACCTGGCGCTGATTCCGGTCGCGGCGGTGGACCATATCGAAGTCCTTCGCGACGGCGCGTCCGCGCTGTACGGCTCCGATGCGATCACCGGCGTCATCAACGTCATCCTCAAGTCGCAGGCGCAGGGCGGTGATCTGTCGGTGGAAAGCGGGCAGAGCATCGACGGCGATGGCACCCGCACCAGCGTGCGCGCCAACGTCGGGTTGCCGTGGGGCGCCGACGGCTTCGTGAACCTCTCCGGCGAATACACCCGCCAGCACCACGCGATCCGCCCGCGCCGCTATGTCGATGAGTACCTCAGCTACCCGGCGGTCGATGCCAACGGCAACCTGGTGGCGCTGCGCCCGAACAACCGGCTGCCGCCGAACACCACCGAGAACCCGGCCGAGGCCACCCGCAACCCGGAAGCCAACACCATCCTGAGCTCGCCCTCGTACACGCTCAAGGCGCTGGCCGCCAACGTCGGCCACGGATTGGGCGATGACGCGCAGTTCTACGCCACCGCCACGGCCAGCAACCGCACCGCCCAGGCGATCCAGAATTTCCGCCTGCCGGCGACGATCTTCGGTACCTACAAGGCGCCCACGGTGTTGAACGTCTGGCCGGATGGCTTCCTGCCGATCCTGCAGACCAAGGAAAAGCAGACCACCGGCACCGCCGGGGTCAAGGGCAGCTGGGCAGGATGGGAGTACGACACCAGCCTCACCGCCAATCGCAGCACCGTGCGTACCTACACCCGCGACTCAGCCAACTTCTCGCTGATCTACCCCGGTGCGCCCACCGACTTCTACGTGGGCCGCCTCGACTACCAGCAGCGTATTGCCAACGTGGACCTGCGCCGTGGCTTCGACGTGGCCGCGTTCGCCTCGCCGCTGCAGGTAAGCGCCGGCGCCGAGTATCAGCACGAGAAGTACGAACGCGGGGCAGGGCAGTGGGAGTCGTACACCGGTTTCGGCGCGGCCGCGTTCGTCGGCTATTCCACCGCCGATGCGGTGCAGGCCACCCGCAACAGCAAGGCGGTGTATGCCGGTGCGGCCACCAACGTCACCTCGCGCTGGTACGTGGACGCGGCGGCGCGCTGGGAAGACCACTCGGACTTCGGCAGCGTGTCGACCGGGCGGCTCACCACGCGCTTTGACTTCACCGATGCGTTCGGCGTGCGCGCCACGGTGAGCAACGGCTTCCACGCCCCCAGCCTGGGCGCGCAGTACTACCAGGCCACTGGCAGCTGCCCGTGCGGTACCACGCTGGTGGCGCAGGTGTCCTCTCCGGCCGCCATCGCACTCGGCGCAACGCCGCTGCAGCCGGAAAAGGCCAACAACTACAGCCTCGGCGTGACCTGGGACCCGAGTCCGGCGGTGCACCTGGCCGTGGATGCGTACCAGATCGACATTCGTGGCCAACTCGGGCAGTCCAGCCAGATCGGTTACAACGCGCAGGACCCCAACCGCATCACCGACAACAGCGGCACGGTGCTTACGCCCGCACAGGTAAACACCATCGACACGCTGCTGGCCAGCGCCGGCATCAGCATCCTGCCGGGCGATGCGTTCTACGCCAGCTACTTCACCAACGTGGGCGACACCCGCACGCGTGGGGTGGAACTGACCCTGGAAGCGAACCAGGAAACCAACTGGGGCAAGCTGCGCTGGAGCTACGCGGCCAACGTGGGGCGCACCACGATCCAGAAGGTGCGCGACATCCCGGTGGTGCTGCAGGGCCTGCCCAACATCAACCTGCTGACGAAGTCGAGCGAGTACGCGCTGCGCTTCCGCACCCCGTCCTACACGCAGGTTGCGGGGCTGGGCTGGCAGCAGGGGCGCTGGCGCTCCAACCTCGATTTCACCTACTACGGGCCGATCAAGCGGCTCAACAACGGCGTCGAATACCGGCAGCCGCCGGTGCTGGTCACCAACCTGTCGGGCGGCGTGGAACTGGGCGCGGGCTGGAGCGCGACGCTGGGCATCAACAACCTGTTCGACGAGCGCACCCGCAAGGTGCCCGAGTACGCGCGCAGCGCCACCGACGTGGCCAGCATCGAAACCACCTGGGACACCGGCGACGTGCTGAGCACCATCGGCGCGTTCTGGTACGGCCGCGTCCACTACCGCTTCTGAGGGAGAGCTGCATGTCCACCGCATTGAACGTCGTTGCCCTGGTCGGTTCGCCGACCTCCTCGGCCACCTCGCGCACGCTGCTGTTGGTGCAGCATGTGCTCACACAACTTCGGCTTCGGTTGCACATGGACGTGCAGCTGATCGAACTGGCGCCCATCGCGCGCTCGCTCGGCCAGGCGCTCACCCGCGACGAGGTGGAGCCGCGCATCGAGCAGGCGTTGAGCCGGATCGAATCGGCCGACCTGCTGATCGCCGCCGCGCCGGTCTATCGCGGCTCGTACCCCGGCCTGTTCAAGCACCTGGTCGACTTCATCGGCTTGGACGCGCTGGTGGATACGCCGGTGCTGTTGGCCGCGACCGGTGGCAGCGAACGCCATGCGCTGGTCATCGACCACCAGTTGCGGCCGTTGTTCAGCTTCCTGCAGGCGCACACGCTGCCGATCGGGGTGTATGCCACGCCCGCCGATTTCGAGGAGACGGAAATCCGCAGCGTCGCGCTGCAGGCACGCATCGCGCTGGCGGCGGAACGCGCGGCCAGCCACCTGCAGGCGGCACCCCCGGTGGTCTTGCGGCGCATCGCGTAGGCAAGCCCATAACCTGCGGCAGTCTGGTTATGGCCAACGCGCATTTGCGTGGCCGGATCCGACCGCCGATTGTCGAATTGCGGCGCAGTCCCGCGCCGGTCCTTCTCTAGCATCGATAGTCCAACGGCACCGCGGTGCCGGCCAGATCGAGGAGCGTTTCGTGTCTGCACACCCCACCCACAAGCCGATCCTGTTCCTGCTGGATCGTGAATTCGAAGATGGCCAGCTGCCCGGTCAGCGCTTCTTCTGCCGGCACAGCCTGCTGCTCGAAGGGGCGCTGTCGAGCATCGACGGCCTGGATACGCAATTGGATGTGCGTCGCATCGGCTTTGCCCGGCCGCGGCGCGAGGTGATCGCCGAGATCGGTGAGCAGGACCAGTCACTGCCCAAACTGGTGCTGCCGCAGGGCGTGCAGTCCGCGCATGCCACGGGCACGTACGACGAGCGCCAGGTGGTGTCCGGGGCCGAGCCGATCCTGGCGGCGCTCAACGGGCTGCTCGGCATTCCCGTGGCCCATCCCTGAGAGGACGATGCGATGAGCTATCTGATCAGCGTGCTCGACAAGAGCCCGGTACGCGACGACGGCACCGCCGAGCAGGCGCTGCGCGACAGCCTGCGGCTGGCGCTGCATGCCGAGCACCTGGGCTACCACCGCTACTGGTTCGCCGAACACCACGCTGCGCCGCAGCTGGCCAGCCCGGCGCCGGAGGTGCTCGCGGCATGGGTGCTGGCGCAGACGCGGCGGATCCGGGTCGGTACCGGCGGGGTGATGCTGCGCCACTACGCACCGTACAAGGTGGCCGAAACCTTCAACCTGCTGGCCAGTCTTGCGCCGGGCCGGGTGGACCTGGGCGTTGGCAAGGCGCCGGGTGGATTGCCTGCGTCGACGGCCGCACTGGCCGCCGGCCGCGCGCCGTCGGGGGCGTTCGAGCAGCAGCTGCACGATCTGGAAGGTTTCCTGTCCGGCAGCCTGGCGGCGGACCATCCGCATGCCGGCGTGCAGGCGCGACCCGTGCCGCAGACCGCGCCGGCGCGCTTCCTGCTGGGCGCCAGTGCGCAGAGCGCGCGTCTGGCCGGTGAGTTGGGGTGGGGGTTCGTGTACGCGGCCCACTTCGATGGCGATCCGCGCAACATCGAAAGGGCGTTCAGTGCGTACCGCGACGTGTCCTCGCAGGCGCCGTTGCTGGCGACGGTGGCCTTCGCCGCGCGCAGTGCCGACGCCGCGGCCGCGCACCTGGGTGCGCTGCGCATCTACAAACTGCACCTTGGCCCAGGGCAGACCGTGAACCTGCCCAGCGCCGAGGCCGCCGCCGAGTACGCGCACCAGGTCGGCGTGGCGGGCTACCGCATCGAGGAAACCCACCCCAGCGTGCTTTCCGGGGATGGCCACCAGGTGCGCAGTGCGCTGGACGAACTGCACCAGCGCTTCGGCGTCGGCGAATTCATCCTCGACGCGCCGGTCGCCGATGTCGATGCACGCCTCACCTCCCTTGAACTGCTGTCGCCCGCGCCGCGCGCGGCGGTGGCCTGACCCCGCAGGAGCGCCGTCATGAGCAAGACCCCGCGTCCCATTCCCTTCGGCATCATGCTGCAGGGTCCCGGCAGCCACATGCATGCCTGGAAGCATCCCTCCAACGTGCCCGATGCCAGCGTCAACCTGGCGTTCTACATCGACGTGGTGCGCACCGCCGAAAACCACGGCATCGCGTTCGGCTTCGTCGCCGATGGGCTGTATATCAACGAGAAGTCCATTCCGCACTTCCTCAACCGCTTCGAGCCGCTCACGCTGTTATCAGCATTGGCCACGGCCACCTCGAAGATCGGGCTGGCCGGCACGCTCTCCACGTCCTACAGTGATCCGTTCACGGTGGCACGCCAGTTCGCGTCGCTGGACCTGATCAGTGGCGGGCGCGCCGGCTGGAACGTGGTGACTTCGCCGCTGGAGGGCTCCGGGCGCAACTATGGCCGCGCGCATCCCGAGCACGCGCTGCGCTATCAGATCGCCGATGAGTACCTGGAGGTGGTGCAGGGCCTGTGGGATTCGTGGGACGACGATGCCTTCGTGCGCGACCGCGAGAGCGGTACGTTCTTCGATCCGGACAAATTCCGCCGCCTCGACCACAAGGGCAAGTTCTTCCAGGTTGAAGGCCCGCTCAACATCCAGCGCTCGCCGCAGGGCCAGCCGGTGATCTTCCAGGCCGGTGCGTCAGATGATGGCATCGCGCTGGCGGGCAAGTACGCCGATGCCGTATTCACCCACGCGCCCTCGCTGGAGGAAACACGCACGTTCACCCACAAGGTGAAGAACGCCGCGATTGCGCACGGCCGCAGCGCCGCCGACGTGAAGATATTCCCCGGTATCGGTCCTATCGTCGGCCGCACTGCCGAGGAGGCGGAAGCGAAGTACCAGGCCATCGCCGCGCTCGCCACCCTCGATGACGCGCTGGCCTACCTGGGACGCTTCTTCGACCACCATGACTTCACCCAGTACGACCCGGATGCCCCGTTCCCGGCGCTGGGTGACATCGGCAGCAATTCGTTCCGCTCCACCACCGACAAGATCAAGCAGGATGCGCACGCGCAGGGGCTCACCCTGCGCCAGGTGGCGCTGCAGGCGGTCAGCCCGCGGCCGAACTTCATCGGCACGCCGGAGCAGGTGGCAGACGAACTGATCCGCTGGTTCGAGGCCGGTGCCAGCGACGGCTTCATCCTGGGCTTCTCCGCGCAGCGCGAGGGGCTGGATGATTTCGTGGGCCTGGTGCTGCCGATCCTGGAGGCACGCGGCTACCACCGGGGCACGCTGGAGGGCGCCACGCTGCGCGATCACCTGGGTCTGCCGCACAAGGCAAGCCGTTACACGGCAGACGCTGTGCCCGTTCGCAAGGTCGGCTGAGGAGAACGCAATGACGGTCCTGCACCATCCGCCGCTGAATCTGTCCCCGGCTACCGCGGGTGTACTGCCGCAGATCGCGGCGCGCATCGACGATGCCATCGCCATCCGCCGCGACCTGCACCAGCACCCCGAGCTGGCGTTCGAGGAACACCGCACCAGCGCGCGGGTAGCCGAGTTGCTGCAGCAGTGGGGCTATGCGGTCACGTCGGGTGTCGGCGGCACCGGTGTGGTCGGCACGCTGCAGCGCGGGCAGGGCGCACGCCGACTGGGCCTGCGCGCGGACATGGATGCGCTGCCCATCCACGAGGACTCCGGCCTGGCCTATGCCAGTCAGCGCGATGGGTTGATGCACGCCTGCGGTCACGACGGGCACACCGCCATCCTGCTCTCCGCTGCGCACTATCTTGCGCACCACGGTCGCTTCGACGGCACGCTGCAGCTGGTCTTCCAGCCTGCCGAGGAAACCGGTTCGGGTGCAACGAAGATGATCGCCGACGGCCTGTTCGAGCGCTTCCCGGTGGATGCGATCTACGGCCTGCACAACTGGCCAGGGGTGCCGGCCGGACACTTTGGTTTCGTCGATGGACCGGCGATGGCCTCGGTGGACTGGGCCCAGCTGCGGGTGATCGGCAACGGCGGCCATGGCGCCGAGCCGCAGCATGCGGTGGATCCGATCCTGGCGGCCGCGCATATCGTGACTGCCCTGCAGAGCGTGGTGTCGCGCAACGTGGATCCGCGCCAGATGGGCGTGGTCACGGTGGGCTCGATCCATGGCGGCCAGGCCGCCAACGTGATTCCCGACGTGGTCGAGTTGACCCTGACCGTGCGCGCCTACCTGCCCGAGGTGCGCGACACGTTGCGCCGGCGGGTGATCGAGATCGCCGAGCAGACCGCCGCCGCGTTGGGTGCACGCGCGGAGATTTCCTTCCCACGTGGTTTCCCCAGCGTCATCAACCATCCCGAGCAGACCGCGCTGGTGCGCGGGGTCGCGCAGGCTGCTTTCGGCGGCCAGCACGTGGTGGAGCATTTCGCGCCGCGCACCGCGAGCGAGGATTTCGCGTTCCTGCTGCAGGCACGCCCCGGCAGTTTCGTGTTCGTCGGCAATGGCGACAGCGCGTCGCTGCACAGCCCGCGCTACGTGTTCAACGATGCGACGATCGCGCCGGCCGCCAGCCTCTGGGCACGGCTGGCCGAACACTACCTGGTGGAGTCCACGACATGAGCGAGCGCTTCCTGTACACCTCGGTGAACGACCCGCTGGCGCAGCCCCTGTTCGACGGGCTGGAGCAGGAGTACGAACACCGCTACGCCGACGTGCAGGGCCGCATCGGCGGAACCGCCCGCGAGGAACTGCTGCGCTATCCGGCCGAGGCGTTCGTTGCGCCGGTGGGTGCGTTCGTGCTGCTGCTCCGCGATGGCCAGGCCATCTCCGGTGGCGCCTTCATGCCGCACCGCGATCCCGATACGGCCGAGTTCAAGCGGATCTGGACGCTGCCGGGCCTGCGACGCCAGGGCATCGCCCGCCGGGTGCTGCAGGAACTTGAAGAGCAGGCGCGGCGACAGGGCTACCACCGCGTGTTCCTGACCACCGGCTTCCGCCAGCCGGAAGCGGTCGGGTTGTACCTGACGCACGGGTACACCGCCTTGTTCGACCTGCAGGCAGACCCGGAGACGGTGGCGCACCTCCCGTTCGAGAAGCATCTGGGCGCCGCGCCGCCCATCGCCGTCGCCGAACCCGCGCAGCGCCGCGGAGTAGCTGCATGAGCACGCCCGCATCCACATTGGACGGCGTTGCGGCGGCTGCACCCCGCGCACTCCGCATCGTGCCGGCCCGGCATCCGCTGCAGCTGTTCGGGACCCTGCTGGCGCTGGCGCTGATCCTGCTGGCGGTGCAGTCGGTGCTGGGCAACCCGCGCTGGGGCTGGGGCACGTTCGCCGAATGGTTCTTCGCGCGGCCGGTGCTGGAGGGCCTGGCACGCACGCTGTGGCTGACCGCGCTGGGCACCGCGTTCGGGTTCGCACTGGGCACGCTGCTGGCATTGGCACGCGTGTCCGGTTCGCCGTTGCTGGCGGCGGTGTCGTGGGGCTACGTGTGGCTGTTCCGCTCGATCCCGCTGCTGGTGCTGTTGCTGCTGCTCAACAACCTGGGCTACCTCTACAGCACCATCGCGCTGGACGTGCCGTTCACCGGCATCACGCTGTTTTCGTATCCCACCACGCAGCTGATCGGCGTGTTTACCGCCGCGGTGCTGGGGCTGACGCTGAACCAGGCCGCGTTCTCGGCCGAAGTCATCCGGGGCGGCATCCTCTCGGTCGACCATGGGCAGTATGAAGCCGCGGCGGCGCTGGGCCTGCCGCGTGGCCGCCAGATCCGCCGCATCATCCTGCCGCAGGCGATGCGCTCGATCCTGCCGGCCGCGTTCAACGATGTGATCGGGCTGGCCAAGAGCACCTCGGTGGTCTACGTGCTGGCGCTTCCCGAACTGTTCTACACCGTGCAGGTGATCTACCGGCGCAACCTGGAGGTGGTGCCGCTGCTGATGGTGGCGACGGTGTGGTACCTGGTGATCCTGACTGCGCTGTCGCTGGCCCAGCATCGGATTGAACGACGCTTCGCGCGCGGCCAGCTGCAGCGCGAGCGCAGCGTGTCACGGGTGGTATCGCGGCCGCGCAGTACGCCCCGCGCACCGGCCCGCATTGCCACGCGGAACGAGCGCGGCGCGCCCGTGGCGGCGGGGCAGGGCGCGGCAGTGTCACTGCAGGGCGTGTCCAAGCACTTTGGTGACACCACCGTGCTCGACGACGTGCGACTGGAGCTCAAGGCCGGCAGCGTCACCGTGCTGGTCGGCCCTTCGGGCGCCGGCAAGTCCACGCTGTTGCGGCTGATCAACCACCTGGAACGCGCGGACGACGGCTTCATCACCGTGGGCGGGCAACTGGTCGGCTACCGCCGCGACGGCGACACGCTGTACGAACTGCCCGAAGCCGAGATCCGCCGCCGCCGCGCGGAGGTGGGCATGGTGTTCCAGGCGTTCAACCTGTTCCCGCACCTGACCGTGCTGGAGAACATCATCGAAGCACCGATGGCGGTGCGCGGCGTGCCGCGCGCGCAGGCCGAGCAGCAGGCGCATGACCTGCTGGATCGCGTCGGGTTGACCGAGAAGGCCAACGCCTATCCACGCCAGCTCTCCGGCGGACAGCAGCAGCGCGTCGCCATCGCGCGTGCACTGGCGCTGCAGCCCAAGGTGCTGCTGTTCGACGAACCGACCTCGGCGCTGGACCCGGAGCTGGTCGCCGAGGTCCTCGGGGTGATCGAGGAACTTTCGCAATCGGGCACCACGCTGGTCATCGTCACCCATGAGCTGGGCTTCGCGCGCCGGGTGGCCGACCACGTGGTGATGATGGACCAGGGACGGGTGATCGAGCAGGGACCGCCGGAGCAGGGGTTCGACCGGCCGCGCCAGCAGCGCACCGCCGAGTTCCTGGCCAAGACGCTGTAACCACTCACTTCCAGGTAACGCCATGAGCCGCTCCCGCACGCGCCGCCTTCCCCTCGGCACCGTTGTCATCGCCACTGCACTGATCGCCGGTGTAGGCGCCATCGTCTACTCGCGCGTGACCGCGGCCCCCGAACCTGCGGCGGCCGCCGCATCGCGTCCGGCCGACGTGGCCGCACTGGTCGGTACGCCCGACCCGAAGGCGCAGGCGCGCATTCCGGCTGGCTATGCGTTCGTCACCCCGGGCACGCTGACCGTAGCCACGCATCCGGGGCAACTGCCCTTGGCGGATTACGGTGCGGACAACAAACAGATCGTCGGCGTGGAGCCGGATATCGCCAAGCTCATCGCCGATGGCCTGGGCCTGAAGCTGGTGCTGGTGCCGGTGGCTTGGGCGGATTGGCCGCTGGGGCTGGAATCGGGCAAGTACGACGCGGTGCTTTCCAACGTCACGGTGACCGAAGAACGTAAGAAGAAGTTCGACTTCTCCAGCTACCGCTTCGACCTGCTGGGCATCTACACCCGAACCGACGGGCCGATCCAGAAGATCGAGACGCCGGCAGACGTAGCGGGTCTGAAGGTGGTGCTCGGCGCCAGCACCAACCAGGACCAGATCCTGCGCCAGTGGGATCGGCAGAACATCGCCGCCGGCCTCAAGCCGGTGGAATACCAGTACTTCGACGATGCGGTGGTCGGCCGCCTGGCGGTGATCACCGGGCGTGCCGACGTGTCCTTCGAGCCCAATGCCACCGGCGCGTATTCCGCGCGCGATGGCAAGGTGCGGCGGGTGGGACTGTTCCCCGGTGGCTGGCCGAATGCCGCGGCGATTTCGGTGACCACGCGCAAGGGCAGTGGGTTGGCCGAGCCGATCACCCAGGCGCTCAACACGCAGATTGCCTCCGGCACCTACGCCCAGGCGCTGAAGCGCTGGAACGTGGGTGAGGAGGCGGTGGCGCGATCCGAGACGAATCCGCCAGGTCTATCGGCCTTGTGAGGCAGTCGGGCAGAGCCCGGCTCTACGGCGTTTTCACCATACCGCTTCAAGCGTGCGGAACGGCTTGCCCAGCAGCAGGCCCTGCGCATCGAAATCCTGCACAACCCGTCCATCCACACGCACCTGGCTGGGCCGCGTACGCGAAGGCCACCACACCCGAACCGCCGCATCCTTGCGCAGCCCCGTGCCCAGCGTCACCTTCAGCGTGTTGCCACGCTGCACCGCGTCCATCTTCAACGTCCCAAATGCCGTCGGCAGGCGCTCCACGGCCAGGCCGTCGCCGCTGAGCCAGGACGGCGGCGTGCCGGGCAGCAGCGAGAGTGCGTCATCGTCCTCGCGCATCAGCATGCCGAACAGGGTGCGGCCATATTCCGCACCGATCCAGGTGTGCGGCATGTCGCCCAGATAGCGCGGGAAGCGCAGCCGCGAATGCACCACTTCGGCCAGCACCTGCCACTCGAGCGGGCGACGGTCCTTCAGCAGACCCTGCAGCAGTTCGTCGGCCGCCTCGGGTTGGTCCAGATGCACGTAGCTGAGGACGTTGCGGATTTCATAGGGCGTGTAGGCGTACAGATCGCCCGGTTGGTTGCGCTTGCGCACGTTGTCCAGATAGCGCGCGAAGGTGGTGCGCAGCGCCTCCGCCGGCAGCACATCCTGCGCGCCGGTCGGATCCAGCGCGATGGATACGCCGGTGGGGTCGCCATCGCCGAGGTCGGCCGACGACGGAATGAAGTCGATGCCCTTCCAGGCCATGGTGGCGCGGATGGATGCGGCGAGCGCGTCGTGCAGGGCGCGGTACTGTTCGCGTGCCCACGCGGCGGTCTCGTGATCGCCGAGCGACTCGGCCAGCCAGGCGCCGTCGTGCCAGCCCTTCAGGCCCCAGTAGTCGTCCCAGTAGCTGTGGGTGGGCGCGGGATAGCCTTCGTGGCTGATCGACGGTGCAAGAATGCCGGCGAACCGTTCCGGCGCCGGCTGGTCGGCCATGTAGCCAGGCACCAGCGTGCGCTCGCGCAGCTGCTGCAGGAACTGCATGGCGGCCTTCACCTTGGGCAGGTAGGCGCGCACCGATTCCGGACCGCCGTCCAGGCGTGCGACATCGGCGACCAGGGCGATGTACTGGCCCTGGCTGTCGTACTCGATGTCCGAACCGAACCCGGTGTTGACGCTGCCGTCGTTGTTGAGGATGGGCGAGACCAGCCCGTTGTCGTGCACGCCGTGTTCGCTGTACCACGCGAGGTAGTCGCGCGCGATCCGCGATTCGCCCATGCGCAACAGCACCGCCGAGGTGGCCATGCCATCGCGGATGAAGGAGCGGTTGTAGTTGCGCGGGCCTGGCTGCATTGCCGGACCGGTCTGGTTGATCAGCATGTACGCCGCCTGGGCACGCAACATGTCCACCAGCGAGGGATCGGGCAGGCGCAGCCCGACCTGGCCCAGCCGCTGCTGCCAGTCGTTGGAAACGCGCGTGGCCAATGCGTCAAAGGTCGCATCTGGATCCCGTGCGGGGTTGCCCAGCGCGAGCGCCGGTGCCTCCGGCAATACCCCATGCGCGTCCGCCGCGGCGGTGCCGAGCGGGAAGGCGATCACCACCGAACGGCTGGCGCCCGGCGCAAGCTGCACACGGTAGGCCAGCGCGGCGGCGGCCATGCCGTCCGTGTCTTCGGCCTGCTGTGCGGTAGGCAGCACGCCCGTGGCGATCGCAGCCGTGATCTCGCTGCTGCCGTCGGCGCCGAAAGGTGCGGCGCCTGAGGCATCGATGGGGGTCAGCGACTGCAGCAGGGCGCGTCCATTGACGCGCACCGAACGACCCGCCACCTCCACCGCGCGGATCGGCGACAGACCGCCGTTCTGCCACGGTGGATTCATCTGCATTGGTCGCACCGCGAGGGTGAGCGTGCCGTCCACCGGCGTGGTGCCGGCGTTGCGCAGACGGTGGCGAACCAGGGTCACCGGCTGGCCATCGAGTGCCACCGCGAAGGCGGTGCTCTCCAGTTCCAGTCCCGGCTGCGGCGACCACGTGGCCGAGGGCATCGGCTTCCAGCCATCACGCAGTGCGTGGCGAACCGGCCTGTCGGCAGCGGCGGCCGTGGTGCCGTCGGCATTGCGCCAGATCGGCTGGACCAGCGGTGCGCCCTTGAAGGCTTCGATGTTGCCGTACTCGTCGAAGATGGATTTCTGCAGGCCGCCATGCACGCCCACGGCAGTCCAGTAGGTCTGCTGCATGTGCAGCGACGCCGGGAACAGCGCGCGCTGCGCGCCGGTGGCGGCGATCTGGTAGCGCTTCATCGGCGTCATGACCGCGGCAGGGCCGAGCAGGCGCAGTCGGGCGACCTTCGGGCTGCCACCCTCGACGGTCAGCCGCAGCGCATGCGCGGTGACCGGCGCGGTGCCGGCCAACCAGCTTTGGCTGCGGCTGCCGGCCTGCGGGTCGTGTGCAAGATCGCTCCACTGGCCCTGCGCATCCTGCACCTGCAGCCGGGCGGCGCCATGGCCGCCCGCCCAGTCCACGGCAAGCCCGGTGGTGGGCAGGGGACGCAGCAGGGCGATATCGAGGGCGTGGGTGGTGCCGCTGCCGGCGGGAATGGCGACCGCGCTGCCGCCTTGCCAGAGCGCTGCGGCCTGTGTCGCATCCAGCCCGGAAATGCGCGTACCTGCGCGGGTGTCCAACGGCTCCAGCTCGAAGATGGACACGCCCCAGTCCGAAGTGCGGTCGGGACTTGCCAGGCGCAGGTAGCGGGCCTGGCGGGGCGCGAAGTACACGGTCTCGATGCCGCCGAGGGAGTCGCCCATGGTGTACGCGGTCTGCCAGTGGGTGCCGTCCAGCGAGGTCTGCAGGCTGTATCCCTCCGGGTTGGAAACGTCCCAGGTCAGGCGCGCGCCGGTCAGCGTGGTGGTGTTCCCCAGGTCGATCTGGAACCAGTGGCCCGGACTGAAGGCGCCGCCGGTAACGGTCTTGGCGTCGCCATCGATGAGGTGGCTGACCGCCATGGCCGGCACCTGCTGCGACGAGCTGCTGGCCTGCCACTGGCTGCGGGGCGGCAGCTGCTGGGCGAAGCAACCTGCGGCCAGGGTCAGCGCGGGCAGGAGCAGTACAAGGGCCGTGCGACGGGGGCGGCGCGAAACCGGACGGCGATCAACCTTGGAGACCATCGATGTTTTCTCACTACTTTCCACCTCTCCATTGAGGCGGCGCACACGCTAGCAGGGGATGTAACCGGTTACATGACGCGTCGCAATATCCGCGTCGGGCGGAAGTCCGCAATGGCTCACACATCCTTCACGCAGCGGTGGCCGGCGGAAGGATGTGAAGCGCAGGATCGACGGACTGCACAGGAGCGGACACATGGATGAATTGTCATTTGACAATGTGGCGTGGCATCCCCACACTGGAGTCTGCTGATGGGGCGGTCCAGACATCCGAAGCCCGATGTTGAAGCAGCCCTGCAGCATGCGGAGTCGCAAGGTTGGCGGGTGGTGGTCGGCGGCAGTCATGCCTGGGGCCGCATCTACTGTCCCTACAACACGCGGGACTGTCGTTGCGGCGAATTCTGCATTTCCAGTGTGTGGAGTACGCCAAAGAATCCGGCCAACCACGCAAAAGCGCTGCGCCGTGTTGTCGACAACTGCGCCGAACACCGCAAATGACCGGAATCCAGAAAAGGTTGAGCCATGGAGTACATCTTCACTCTGAAGTACCAACTGGCAGACACGCAGGGCGACCCGCAGGCGCTGGTTGAACGGCTGGGCGAAGAAGGCTGCGATGACGCGCTGGTGGGCGTCGGCCTTCCCGGTCGGCTTGCACTGGAATTCACCCGTGTGGCTGACAGCGCAGACAGCGCCGTGCGCAGCGCGTTGGCCGATGTCGCCCGCGCAGTACCGTCAGCGACTCTGATCGAAGTGACCCCCGACCTCGTGGGCCTGACCGATGTCGCCGAGCTGGTCGGGGTATCCCGGCAGAACATGCGGCAGCTGATGCTGGCCCACGCAGGCAGCTTTCCTGCGCCGGTACACGAAGGCAGTACGTCGATCTGGCATCTGGCCGACGTGCTGGCGTGGTTGCAGGCCAGGGGCGGCTACGTATTGGCAGGCGGCCTGATGGACGTTGCGCGCGCGGCGCTGCAGGTGAATGTGGCCAGGGAAGGTCAGCGCCTGCTGGATTGAATCCGCGCCCGGTTGACGCATCGTCAACCTGCGCACCGTGCGACTTGACGGGCTGCCGGTTCAAGGGAGCCCGCGCTTTCCCCACACTGGTTTCCGAGGTCGCGGCGCTCCTGCCGCTGACCAATGCAAATCAACATCGGGGAAAACCAGTACATGATCAGCATTCCTGTTTCAGACACATCGCACGCCCGCCTGTCCCGCGCTTCGCGCTGGGTGTGCTGCATCGGCTACGCCGTGCTGGCCGTGATCTTCGCGTCGTCCGCGCTCAGCGGACACCGCCAGGCCGAAGCCATTCTCAAGGACGCGGTGACCGTGCAGGCGCCGGTGCAGGTCGACCATATCGAAGAAAAGCGCCGCAAGGGACGCGTCTCCTACCAGTACCATTTCAGCTACGGCTTCGAGGTCAATGGCGTGGCACACAAGGGCGAGTTCTCCACGTCCGAAGACAACGCCACCCCTTACCTGGGTGAGGAGCCGCACGTAGCCGTGGCCTATTCCCGCACTGACCCGTCGCAGTTCGAGCGCCTGGAACGGCTGGAAGGCCAGAAGGGCTTGGGCGCCGTGCTGGGCCGGATGGTGGTGGCGTTGGGCATGCTGGCGATTCTGGCCTTTGTGCTGCACCTGCTGCTGACCCGCAAGCTGTTCGTGCGGCAGACACCCGTCGTACCCGCAGCCTGAGCAGGAGGGCCCGGCATGGACTCCGCTGACGAGGTTGACAGCCGATCCGGCCACGGTAGGGTGTGCGACTCTCTTCCGTTCTGGTCGTTCCCCATGCCTGCCCCGGAGTTCGCTGACCTGCTGTCTCGACACATGCGGCGGATCCGAGCCAGTGCGGGTGGGGTGGCCGCTGAAATCGGGATCAGTCGCGAGGCCGTCAACAACTGGCGGGCGGGAACCTCGCGACCCAGTCGGCGGCACCGCGACCGGGTACTGGCCTGCGCCAACTACCTGCGGTTGACCGAAGCCGAATGCAACGCGCTGCTGCAGTCGGTGGGCTTCGAACCGGAATTTCCGGTGGAGCCCGCCAGCATTCTGCCTGTTGTCGATACCGTCGCCGGCCCCGTGCCGGCGACCGTGATGCGCGTCTTCGACCGCCTGCAGGGGTTGCGGCCGTACCCGGTCAGCCTGCTGCTGACCCAGGCCCATTGGGGGCAGCCACCCGAGCGCGAGGCGATCCTGGCCGAGGCCGCGGCGCGCTACGGTCAGGATAGGGTGCTGCATCTGCAGCCGCCGTTCCGTGCAGGCGAGGGCGACCAGGACTATTTCGCGCTGCTGGCCGCGCAATGCGGGCTGGATGGCGTGACCTCGGATGCGGGCTTCGAGATGGCGCTCGCAAGGCGGCTGCAGGAGTCCGGTGCGCTGTTCTGCCTGGTGAGCCGGTTTGAACAAGGCGCACCCGGGCCGCGCGATGTACTGGCCGGCATCCTGCGCAGCCTCAGCGAGATGTACAGCGGCAAGCTGCATCTGCTGATCTGTGGCGGCGCGGCGCTGGCGGACCTGAAGTATCAGGGCGGCGACCTGTCGCTGCTCAACATCGCGGCGACGGAAACCTGGCCCGAGCTTGGCCTGGACGACCTGCGCCGCAGTGCGGCCGGCATTGCCGACGCCACGCTGTCGCACGCGCTGCAGCTTTCCGGCGGCCATCCCCTGCTGGCACAGGCCGCGTTGCTGCTGTTGGCCGACACTACGTTGGACGATGAGGCGATGATCGACGCGTTGTCGACCCATCCGCGGCTGTGGGAATCGCTGTTGCCGATGCTGCGTGACGTGACCGCGCGCCACGCAGTGCGGGGTTGGCTGGGGCGTTCACCGGTCGCACCCGCGCGCCCCTACCTGATGGACCCGTTGTTGCGTCAGTTGTACTGGAGCAACCTGCTGACGCCGCGCGCGGGGGCGCAGGGGGCCGGGCTGGAATGGCGCTGCGAGGCGATCCGGCGTGCCGTGCGGCAGGTCATCGACGGCCTGGAGGCGCTCCCCGCATGAGCCGGCAGGCCCGCTCCCCCGCGCGATTGGGTTGGCAACTGCTGCTCGTCGCCGGCATCGCGTGGTTCGTGGGCAGCTTCTTCTTCGTGCCGTGGCTGAATCCCGTACAGCTGTGGCGGATGAAGCGCGATGGCGAAAGCATGATGCTCATGCAGCGCGCCAACATCGACATGATGTTCCTGCGCGAGGAAGCATTGTCGTACTGGCTGCAGCACGAATCCTGGCCACAACAGGTGCGCGTGCCCGGCGTGCATGACCCGGCTGAAACGCTGGTGGAGGCCGAACTGCCGGCACCGCACGTGCTGCGCCTGCGCTTCACCGACCGCTTCCCGGCCAACAGTGGGCTGCGCGGGACCGTGATCGAGCAGACCCTGGAGCCGCGCACCCAGTACTGGCGGTGCCGTCCCGGAAACCCTTCGCCGCCGTCGCGCTGGTTGCCGGCCAACTGCCATGCGCAGACGCCGTGGACGATAGTGCAGTGGTTGTCGATGCTGTTGGGGGTATCGGCCCTGCTACTCGCCGGACTTGGACTGCTCTGGTACCGGTTGCGGCCGGCGGTGGCGGAGATCGTGCGCGATCCGCGGCAACTGCTCGACCAGCCGCTGCAGACCCTGCCGGCGATCGACCGCCAGCTGGGCTGGTTGCGGCTGCGCGAACGGGTGGTGGCGGGCGCTGGCGTGGCCACGGTGCGCTGGCGCGACGCCCTGCGTTACCTGCAGGCCACGCCGACCACGCGCGCGTTGCAGTTGGCCGCGCGCATCGGCGCGGTGGATGCGCCCGCGGCGGAGTGGGCGCTGACCGGGCTGGTGCGCGAGTGGTCGCTGCCGGGCAACCTGCCGCTGGCACTGGAACGACTCTGGCTGTATCAGCCGGACCCGGCGTTGACCGGCGATGCCATCGTGCAACAACTGCGTGGCATGCCGAACGGACAGGATGTGGTGCTGGTGGTCAGCCCGTCGCTGGCCGTCGAGCCGACGCTGATGGCCTACGCCGACGACCCGGCCAACCTGTGCGTGTGCCTGGACCAGGTGGCACAGACCCGCTGGCTGTTGCAGCCCGGTGCGCTTGATGGGCTGGTCGGATTGCTGGCGCGGCAATTGAAGGTGACCCGCATTTCGCCCTACCAGACCCATGGCGGCATCACACGGCCGGCGGCCTTCTTCGGGCGCGAAGCGCTGCTGGCGCGCGTGCTCAATCGCGAGCCGGGCAACTACCTGCTGGTGGGTGGGCGGCAGCTGGGCAAGACCAGCCTGATGAAGGCGATCGAACGCCGATTCGCCGGTCATCCGCGTGTGCATTGCGCGTACCTTTCGCTGCGCGATCATCGCCTCACGGTACGCCTGGCGCTGGAGCTGGGCCTGGCCGAGGACACCGGCATTGATGGCCTGGTGGCGGCGCTGTCGACGCGCGCGGACGGGCGCCGCGTGCTGCTGCTGATCGACGAGACCGACCTGTTCCTGCGCGCGGAGGCCGCCCAGGGCTACCCGCAGCTGGCCGCATTGCGCGCGCTGAGCGAAGAGGGCCGCTGCCACTTCATGCTGGCCGGGTTCTGGGACCTGTATGAGGCGGTCACGCTCGATTTCGCCTCGCCGCTGCGCAACTTCGGCGAGGTCATCCATGTGGGGGGGCTGGAAGAAGACGCCTGCCTGGCCCTGGCGACCGAGCCGATGGCCAGGCTCGGCGTGCATTTCGCCAGCCCCGACCTGCCGCAGCGGCTGGTGGCGGCCTGTGGGCGGCGTGCCAACCTGGTGGCGATCGTGTGCCAGCAGTTGCTGACGCAGTTGGGCCGTGGCCAGCGGGTGATCGACGCGACCCAGGTGCACGCCGCGCTGGTCTCGGAGCCGGTGTTCGATGCGCTTGCCGGCTGGGCCCGGCTCAGTCCGGATCCGCTGGCCTGCCGGATCGACCGCATCGTGGTGTACCAGGTGGCGTGCGCGCAGCTGCGCGGCAGCGGCGAGCGCGGCATTGCGCTGGTGGAGTTGCTGGCCGGCTTCGATGCGGCGGGCGTCGCGTTGGACCCCGAGCAGCTGCGGCGCGCCCTGGCCCGGTTGCAGTTGGCGTACGTCGTGCGCCGCGATGCCGACGGGTTGCCCTACGTGTTCGCGGTGCCTGTCTTCACCACGCAGTTCCAGTTGGAGGAAGTGCAGGCGCTGCTGCAGCGTGAGTTGCAGGCATTGGCCGCGGCCCCCACCAACTGACGTAAGCAGAATGATTGAAGGTGTCAGGTACGCATCTTCGTGACGCGCTTCCCTGTGTGCATGCATGCGATTCTGAGATAGTGATGCGGTGTTCGTCTGCCATGGCGGAGTAATGCTGCATCCCCAGGAATTGTCTTCCGCACAGATTGGCGCAGTACTGGCCCAGGCCTACGGCGTGCATGCCAGCCATGTGGTGCAACGACCGGCCGGCGCCGATGCGGGGGCCACGGTGTACCAGGTCACCGCGGAGGGCGGCGCGCGCTGGTGGCTGAAGTGCCGGCGTTACGCCGTAGGCGATGCGGTCTGGCAGGTACTGCAGCACCTGCGAGGGTCGTTGGGTGTGGCCGAGGTGGCGGCACCGCAGTCCACCCTCGACGGTGCCCCGGCCATGCTCGCGGACGGCCTGCAGTGGACGCTGTTCGCCTACATCGAGGGTCAATCCGGGTTCGAGGCTGCGCTGTCGCAGGCGCAGTGGTGTCGGCTTGGGAAGGTACTGCGCCGCGTGCACGAAACGGTGTTGCCGCAGAGCTTGGCCAAGGGCCTGGCGCAGCCGGTCTTCGACGATGACACCGCAGTGGAGCGGGTAGGGGCCTGGTTGCAGCGCGGCGACAGCCACTGGCCCGTGCCGGATGCGCTGGCCGAAGACCATCTGCGTGCATGGCGGCAGCACCGGCCGCGCATCGCCGAGGTGTTGCAGCGCTGCGTGGCGCTGCGTGAGCGGCTCTCCGGGCAGCGTTGGTCGCGCGTGCTGTGCCACGGCGACCTGCATGCAGGCAACCTGCTGCTGCGCGACGACGGCGGCGTGTGCCTGATCGACTGGGACAGCATGCTGCTGGCACCGCGCGAGCGCGACCTGATGTTCATTGGTGCCGCCGTGGGTGGGCGCTGGGGACGCGATGAGCCGCCCGGCTTCCATGATGGCTACGGGCCGGTGGCGACCGACACCGCCCGCCTGGCGTACTACCGTCACTGGCGCATCCTGCATGACCTGCAGGAGTTCCACGATCTGCTGCTCGAACCGGGTGCGGCGGCGCGACCGCCCGGCCAGCGGCGGCAGGCGCTGCGCTACATGGATGAGCAGTTCGCGCCCGGCAACGTGGTCGACGCGGCCGCCCGCAGTTGGGCCGCCCTGGGCTGACCGTTGCTCAACGCAGATCGGTGCGCAGGGTAGCGCCGATCTGGTCGCGCCAGGCGGCATCGACGCCGGCGCTGTCGGCGACCTCCGGCCACAGCAGCACGCTCGCGCGCACCTGCTCGATAATGTCGCGCGCGCGGCTGGCGTTGATCGATGCGGTGGCGGCGCAGGCGGCCAGGTCCGCCCGTTCGATGCCTTGGCGCTTGCCGTTGATGGACATCTGGTGGCGCGCGGTCCAATCGCCTTCGGGGTTGTAGGCCCAGGTGATGTCGAATGCAGGCGACAGCGACCAGCGGCCCTGGCGGTCCATCAGGTAGGCGATGTTCTTGACGTGGTCATCCTGGTTGCGGCCGATCACGTTGAACACCATCCGTCGGTACTGCTCTTCCAGTTGCGCCATGGGCAGGCGCAACTGGCGCATCACCAGCAGGGCCTGTTCGTAGGACCATGCGTCGGGAGTGTTGAAATCGAAATGCGCCATCGCCGCCAGCGACTGCATGTGCAGTTTGCCGCCCTGCGCGTCGCGGTCGAAGCGCCGGGTCATGAAATGGCGCCGGCCGCCTTCCTCGAGCAGCCGGCAATCGCTGATGGTGATGCCGGCCGCGCGCGCCATCTGGAAGTAGGCGTACTCGACCGCGCCATAGCCCTTGGGGTCGGCCAGTTCCTTGTCGCGGTTGTTGCGCACGCCATCGAACTTGAGCAGCCAGTAGCCGAAGCCCGGGTCTGCGCTGGCCTGGCCCGATCGAACCTCCCCGGTGTCCTCATTCCAGGCGATCACCGCCTTGGCACGCGCGCCGCCTGCCGAGGTGCCCACCCGCAGGATGTCGCGCAGGGCATCGGCGCGCGCCTCGTCGCCGAATGAACCGCGCAGGTCGTCGCGGTGGCTGAGCACCTCGCTGGCCAATGCCACCAGGGCATCGATCTGGATCCTGTGCGCGGTACGCACGCGCGGGCCATGCACGGGTGCGAATTCCAGCGCGCCCATGCCGCGGCTGCCGGTGTAACACAGCCGCTCGACCGCGTTGAAACTGTCCGGGCTTCGCCCCTGGGTGGCCAGCCAGGCGTTGATCAGCGTGTTGCCGTATTTGTCCGGCAGTGCGTCGGCCAGCAGCCCGGGCAGGCCATGGAAGCTGGCCGGGTTGAGTGCCGGGAAGCTGAAGACCTGGCCCGCTGCCAGTGGCATCGCCAGCGGCGCCAGTTCGATGCCGGAGCGGGCGAAATCGGCGTCATAGGCGAAGTTGGCCACGCGATCGCCGTCGGCCAGATTGACCGCGCCGATGCGGCTGCCCCACAGCCGTACTTCCGCTGTGGTGTTCACTTCTCATCGCCCCAGGTCCATGGGCGCATGCTGGGTTCGGCAACGCCGGGGCGCGCGCGCTGGCGCGGCTGGCCGCGGCGCTCAAGCAGGTCGATCGGGCTCGGTGTGTCGGCGGGGAGCAGCACGTCCAGCGCATCCAGGCGCTCGAGTGCGCGCAGGCAGCGGATCAGGTTGGTGAGCTGCCCCGGGGTGCCGTCTTCCAGGCGCTGCACGGTGCGTTTGGACACCCCGGCCGCTTCGGCAAGTTGTTCCTGGGTGGTGCCGCGTGACAGTCGCAGGCGGGCCAGCCGCTGGCCGAGCTCACCCAGTACGGCCTCATCGGAACTCAGGTTTGAAATGTTCATAAAGCGACCCTCCTGGCGCCTTATGTCTCATGGCGGGTACTAGGTGTCAACACTGGCGCGTTATGGGATTAATAATTGACTCATTTAAGGCGACAGTATTGGCCATTAATCGGCAAATGAGTAGATAAGTGGACAATCGTGGCGCTTACTCGCCTGGCTTCGCGCCGGCGGTAGCGGCTTCAGAAGCGGCACGGCGCACAAGGACCGCCTCCCGATGCGCAATATAGGCGTTGGCCGCCAGGATGATGCTGGCGCCGATCACGGTCCAGCGGTCCAGCCGTTCGTCGAACAGCAGCCAGCCCAGCAGACTGACCAGCGGCAGCTGCATGAAGCTGATCGGGGTCAGCGCGGAGACTTCGCCCAGGCGCAGCGCACGCGTCCACAGCAGCTGGCCCAGCGTGCCCAGCACGCCGGTGGCCGCCAGCCATACCCAGGCCATGCCGCTGGGCTGGATCCAGCCGACCAGCGCGGGGAACAATGACAGGGGTACCCAGAACACGTAGGTGTAGAACACCACGGTGTCGGCACCGTCCACGCGGGTGAGCTGCTTGATCTGGATGGCCACCAGCGAACTGAGCACCGCCGCCAGCACGGCGACCAGCACGCCGGGCGTAAACGAGTCCGCACCGGGCCGCACGATGATCAGCACGCCGACGAAGCCGCACACCACGGCGGCCCAACGGCGTGCGCGCACCGTTTCGCCGAGGAAAAGCACGGCGGCGATGGTGACGAACAGCGGCGTGGAATACGACAGTGAGATCGCCTGCGACATCGGCAGGTGGCCGATTGCCCAGAACGCACACAGCATCGAGGCCAGGCCGATCAGGCTGCGCACGAAGTAACGCGGCAACTGCCGGGTGCGGAAGGGCGTACTGCCCGGGCGGAACAGCACCGGCAGCAGCGCCAGCAGGCCGAACGCGTTGCGGAAGAAGGCCACTTCCTGGGTCGGCACGTAGCGCGTGGCATAGCGGATGGCCACCGCCATCAACCCGAATGCCAGCGTGCTGCCCAGCATCAGCAGCGCCGCGCGCATCGGCGTCGGCGCGGGCAACGCGAGCGGTGGGTTCACCACTGCGCGCCGATCAGGCGCGGCTCCGGTTCGATCGGTACGCCGAATTTCTCCAGCACGGACGCCGAGATCCGGCGTGCCAGCGCCAGCAGTTCGGCGCCGCTGGCATTGCCATGGTTGACCAGCACCAGCGCGTGGCTGGGGGCCACGCCGGCGTCGCCGTCGCGGTAGCCCTTCCAGCCGCAGGCTTCAATCATCCACGCGGCCGACAGCTTGCGGTGGCTGTCCTTGTCGGCTGGATACACCGGCAGTTCGGGGAAGTGCTGCAGCAACACCTCCACCTGTTCCAGCGGCAGCACCGGGTTCTTGAAGAAACTGCCGGCGTTGCCGAGCACGTCCGGATCCGGCAGTTTGCGCCGGCGGATGGCGATCACCGCATTGGCCACGTCGGCGGCCACCGGCAGCTCCACGCCCATCGCCTGCATTTCCTCGGCGATGCCCGCATACCCCAGGCGCAGGTCATGCAGCAGCGGCAGGCGCAGTTCGATGGCCGTGATCAGGTAGCGGTCCGCGGCGTGCTTGAAGATGCTGTCGCGGTAGCCGAACGCACAGCCCTCGGCGTCGAAACGCACCCACTCACCGGTGTCGCGGTCCCACGCATCCACCGCCTGGATGAATTCGTCGACCTGGACCCCGTAGGCGCCGATGTTCTGGATGGGCGCGGCACCTGCGGTGCCGGGAATCAACGCCAGGTTCTCCAGCCCGGACAGGCCGTTCTGCAGCGACGACATCACCAGCCCATGCCAGCTCACGCCGGCACCGGCGCGGACCACGGTGTGGTCGGCGCGGTGCTCGAGTTCCTCGATCTCGCGGTTGGCGAACACCAGCACGGTGCCGGGCACGTCGTCGGCAATCAGCACGTTGCTGCCGCTGCCCAGCACCAGCAGCGGGCCGCGTGCCACGTGGGGCAGGGCCAGCACGTCGGGCAGCAGGGTGGGGTCGTGCAGTTCGAGCAGTTGTGCGGCAGTGGCGTCCACGTGGAAGGTGTTGAGTTCCTTCAGCGAGGCGTTTTCAGTCAGGATCCAGGCGGGCATTGCGTTACTCATAGGGGGGCCACCGCACCGCGGCTGGGCGACTCGCGACGTCGACGGATCGCTTCGACGCAGTCATGCACCAGGGCCGGCCCACGGAAGATCAGGCCGCTGTAGCACTGCACCAGTGCAGCGCCGGCCGCCATCTTGGCGACGGCGTCGGCGCCGGACTGGATGCCGCCCACGCCGATCAACGGCATGGATTCGGGCAGGCGCGCGCGCAGGCGGCGCAGTACCAGGGTGGACTGGCCCAGCAGCGGCGCGCCGGACAAGCCGCCGGCTTCGCTGGCCAGCCGGTCGCTGGCGACCGCACTGCGGTCGATGGTGGTGTTGGTGGCGATCACGCCGTCCACCTTCAGCTCGCCGAGCACGCGCGCGGCCGCGTCGATGTCGCGGTCGCTCAGGTCCGGCGCCACCTTCACCAGCATCGGCACGCGTTTGCCATGCTGGGCCGCAAGCGCCTCCTGGCTTTCGCGCAGCTGCGAGACCAGCTGGCGCAGCGCGGTTTCTTCCTGCAGCTCGCGCAGGCCGGCGGTGTTGGGCGAGGAAATGTTGACGGTGATGTAATCGGCCAGCGGATACACCTTCTGCAGGCAATGCTGGTAGTCGTCGAACGCCTGCTCGTTGGGGGTGTCCTTGTTCTTGCCGATGTTGATGCCAAGCAGCCCGCCGTTGCGCCGGGCGCGTTCGACGTTGCGCACCAGTGCATCCACGCCCAGGTTGTTGAAACCCATGCGGTTGATGATGGCCTGGTGTGCGGGCAGCCGGAACAGGCGCGGCTTCGGATTGCCTTCCTGGGGGCGCGGGGTGACGGTGCCGATCTCGACGAAACCGAAGCCCAGCGCGAACAGCGCATCGATGTGCTCGCCGTTCTTGTCCAGCCCGGCGGCCAGGCCGACGGGATTGGGGAAGCTCAGGCCGAAGGCATTGGTGGGCAGCGGAGCAGGGCGGCGCGCCACCAGCGGAGTGGTGCCGGTGCGATAGGCGAGATCCAGGGCACTCAGGCCCAGGCCGTGGGCGCGCTCGGCATCCAGGGAAAACAGGAAGGGTCGTGCAAGCGAGTACATGGCGTCCGGTCAGTCCAGCGTGCCGACGAAGGCACGGGTTTGATATTCAAAAGCGATCTTGCCGTCCACCGCATGCGCGTCGAACAGCTGCTGCAGCGCCTCCAGCATCGGCGCGTGGCGGGGGTGGTCCGGTGGCGGCGCGTAGGAGGACGACAGCAGGCGGCCGCGCAGGCCGTCGGCGTCCATCCACTGGGTATTGGGGAACTGCGCGATGCCGCGCAGGCCGGCGCCGAACCAGGCGCGCATGGCATCGTCGTCCTGGTAGCGCTCGGCCACCTCGGTGTAGTCGGTGCCGAACTCCAGCAGCAGCTGCTCATAGCCGATCAGGAACGGTGAGGCATCGAGCAGGCGCGAGTTCCAGAACACCAGGGCCAGTCCGCCCGGATGCAGGATGCGCGCCCATTCACGGCGCACGGCGGCGGTGTCGAACCAGTGGAATGCCTGTGCGGCGGCGACCAGGCCCACGCTGTCATCGGCCAGCGTGGTGGACTCGGCGGTACCGTCCACCAGCTTCAGGCGCAGGTATTGCCGGGCCAGCAACGCCTCGGCGGCTTCGCGCATGGGTGCGTTGGGCTCCACCGCGATCACCGGGTGGCCGGTGGCCAGGAACAGCCGCGTGGAAATGCCGGTGCCGGCACCGACGTCGGCCACCAGGGTTTCGGTGGGCACGCCGATCTCGTGATGCAGCCAGTCCAGCAGCGCCGGTGGATAGTCGGGGCGGTAGCGTACGTAGTCCGCCACGCGGTTGCTGAAACGTTCGGTTGCGTCCGATCCGCTCATGGGCACCTCACGATTGCAGGGAAACGAACCAGGCCAGGCCGCCGAAGAACAGCACGATGGCCAGCACCGCCAGCAGGCTGCCGATCACCACCACCCAGCCCATGATGAGGCCGGCCAATGCCAGGCCGTCGCCTTCCAGTTCCAGCGGGCGGCGACGGATCTCGGTGCGGGCCATGTGCCCGGTGAAGATGGCTACCACGCTGCCCAGGAACGGCAGGGCGGTCCAGCCAAGGATGCCGGCGATCAGGCTGATCAACGCCATGGCGCTGGTTTGACGGGGGGGCGGGTTCATCGGGTCCTCCGTTGCGGGCTGCTCATGATAGAGCGTATACGCCGGTTTGGCCCACCGGCCCTCGAGCGCGGGAGTGGCCGCACCGTCGCCTAGTTCGATTTCAGCAGGATCGCGTTGCCCAGCACGCGCAGCAGCTCTTTCAGCCAGGGAATGAACCAGTACACCATGGCAAGGGTGCCCAGCACCCAGGCCGCCAGCCCGATCCAGCCCACCGCTATCGCAGGCAGTGCCATGTCATCGTAGCGGAGGCGGTAGCTGCGCCGCCGGAGGTGGGAACGGGCAAGGTGTCCCGTGACGATGGCAACCAGTGAGCCCACGAACGGGAGCAGGAAGAAGCCGAGCAAGGCAGCGTTCAAGCTCACCAGGGCAAGGGTGTTTCGGGTGGGAAGGGGCGGGGGTGCACTCATCCCATCAGGACCTGGCCGCCATCGACGTTCAGGGTGTGCCCGGTAATCCAGCGCGCCAGCGGCGAGCACAGGAACAGGGCAGCGTCGGCGATTTCCTGCGGGTGCCCGAAGCGGCCGAACGGGATTTTGGCCAGCGTCCCGTGATACAGCGCCGGGTCCTGCTCGCGCCGGCGTGCCCACAGCCCGTCCTCGAACTCGATCGAGCCGGGGGCGATGGCGTTCACCCGTATCCGGTGCGGGGCCAGCGCCAGTGCCTGCGAGGTGGTGTAGTGCATCAGCGCCGCCTTGGCCGCGCCGTAGGGGGCGGCGCCGGGGCGCGGTTGCTGGGCGGCGATCGAGGCCAGGTTGAGGATGCAGGCATCCTCCGACTGCTTCAGCCAGGGCAGGGCGAGCCGGGAAGCGCGCACCGCAGACATGAGGTCGATGCCGAGACTGGCTTCCCAACCGGCCTCATCGTCGGTCATGCCGTAGCCGGTGGCGTTGTTGATCAGCACATCGATGCCACCCAGCGCGTCCGCCGCTTGGATCAACCAGTGTTCGATATCGTCCAGGCGCGACAGGTCGGCGATGCAGGTATGCAGCGACAGCCCTTGCGCAGCGGCGTCCTCGCTCAACGCGGCCAGGCCGGTTTCGCCGCGCGCGCAGACCGAGACACGGGCACCCGCAGCGGCAAAGGCGAGCGCCATGGCCCGGCCAATGCCCTTGCTGCCACCGGCTACCAGCACCTGGCGGCCGCTGAAATCGAGGGTGGGGCGGCGCAATGCCGCCTCACCGGATGCGTGCCGACCGTGGGCCGGCACGCCTTCGCCCGGTTCGACCATCACAGGTCGAACTTGATGCCCTGGGCCAGCGGCAGCGAATCGGAGTAGTTGATGGTGTTGGTCTGGCGGCGCATGTAGACCTTCCATGCGTCCGAACCGGACTCGCGACCACCGCCGGTGTCCTTCTCGCCACCGAACGCACCGCCGATCTCCGCACCGGAAGTGCCGATGTTGACGTTGGCGATGCCGCAGTCCGAACCGGCCGCCGACAGGAAGCGCTCGGCAGTTTTCAGGTTGGTGGTGAAGATCGACGAGGACAGGCCCTGCGGCACGCCGTTCTGCATGTCGATGGCTTCGTCCAGCGTGCTGTACTTCATCACGTACAGGATCGGCGCGAAGGTTTCGTGCTGCACCACTTCGTCGCTGTTCTTCAGGCCGGTCACGATCGCCGGCAGCACGAAGTTGCCGGCGCGGTCGATGCGGGTACCGCCGGTTTCAATGGTGCCGCCGCTGGCCTTGGCCTTCGCGATGGAGGCCAGGAACTGCTGCACGGCGCCGTCGCTGTTGAGCGGGCCCATCAGGTTGGCCGGGTCGGTCGGATCGCCGATCTTGCCTTCCACCTGCTTGTACGCCTTGATCAGCGTGGCCAGCACGTCGTCGTAGACCGAGGCGTGCACGATCAGCCGGCGCGTGGTGGTGCAGCGCTGGCCGGCGGTGCCGACCGCACCGAACACGATGCCCGGAACGGCCAGTTTCAGGTCGGCGGTCTCGTCCAGGATGATCGCGTTGTTGCCGCCCAGCTCCAGCAGGCAGCGGCCCAGGCGATGGGCGACCTTCTCGGCGACCTGGCGGCCGACCTGGGTCGAACCGGTGAAGCTGATCAGCGGCACGCGCTTGTCGGCCACCATCTTCTGCGACAGCTCGGTGCCGGCGTCGTTGATCAGGAAGAAGATGTCCGGGAAGCCGGCATCGCGCAGGGCGTCGTTGCAGATCTTCATCGACGCGATGGCGGTCAGCGGGGTCTTGTTGGACGGCTTCCACAGGCACACATCGCCGCAGATCGCGGCCAGGAACGAATTCCACGCCCACACGGCGACCGGGAAGTTGAACGCGCTGATGATGCCGACCAGGCCCAGCGGCTGATACTGCTCGTACATGCGGTGGCCGGGGCGCTCGGAGTGCATCGTGTAGCCGTAGAGCATGCGGCTCTGGCCCACGGCGAAGTCGGCGATGTCGATCATCTCCTGCACTTCGCCGTCGCCCTCGGGCTTGCTCTTGCCCATTTCCAGTGCGACCAGCGAACCCAGCGCATCCTTGTTGGCGCGCAGCGCTTCGCCACACAGGCGCACGGCTTCGCCACGGCGCGGCGCCGGGGTGGTGCGCCAGACCTTGAAGGCCTCCTGGGCGCGGGCCACGATGGTTTCGTAGTCGGCGTCGGTGGTGGCATACACCTGGGCGATCGGCTCACCGGTGGTCGGGTTGACCGGGGTGATCACGCCGGCGTCGGTGGCAGTGGACCACTCGCCGTTTCCGAGGTAGGTGCCAGCGTTGGTCGCGTCGAGGCCGAGCGCCTTGAGCAGGTCAGAGGACATGCAAACTCCTGTTGCGAATCAAAAAAAGGGCGCAGCCGCTGGCAGGGTGGGGGTGCGGCATGCAGAACGCTTATTCTAACCCGGTAGAATGGACACCATTGTTCGCCCCCAGGAATCTGAATGAACGTTACCGTTGCAGAAGGTGTGGTCGTCGGGAACCGTCTCCCGTTCGTGCTGTTTGGCGGCCTGAACGTGCTCGAAGACCTGGACTCGACCCTGCATGCGGCCGAGCACTTCACCACGGTGACCGCCAAACTGGGCATCCCGTACGTGTTCAAGGCCTCGTTCGACAAGGCCAACCGCTCCTCGATCAAGTCGTTCCGTGGCGTTGGCCTGGACGAAGGGCTGCGCATCTTCGAGGAGGTCAAGCGCCGCTTCGGTGTGCCGGTGATCACCGACGTGCATGAGGTGGCCCAGGCCGCCCCGGTGGCCCAAGTGGTCGACGTGCTGCAGATTCCGGCCTTCCTGGCCCGCCAGACCGACCTGGTGGTGGCGATCGCGCAGACCGGCCGCGCGGTCAATATCAAGAAGCCGCAGTTCCTCAGCCCCACGCAGATCACGCACATCGTGTCCAAGATCCGCGAAGCGGGCAACGAGAACATCATCCTCTGCGAGCGTGGCGCGCAGTTCGGCTACGACAACCTGGTCGTGGACATGCTGGGCTTCCGCGAAATGATCGAATCCACCGGCGGCCTGCCGGCGATCTTCGACGTCACCCACAGCCTGCAGCGCCGCGACGCCGGCAGCGAGGCCTCCGGTGGCCGTCGCCGCCAGGTGGCCGAACTGGCCCGGTCGGGCATGGCCCTGGGCCTGGCCGGCCTGTTCCTGGAAGCGCACCGCGACCCGGACCACGCCCGCTGCGATGGTCCCAGCGCCCTGCCGCTGAGCGCGCTGGAGCCGTTCCTGACCCAGATCAAGGCGCTGGACGAGCTGGTCAAGGGCTTCCCGGAGCTGGACATCCGCTGAGCCGGCGCGCCCCGCGACGGCGGAATCGGCCTTGGTCCGTCCGCCGAATATAGGTATCCTTCACGGCTGCACCCATGCAATGTGGATGCGGCCATGGACCCGGCGCAACACCGGCTTCCTACATGGCCCCGTAGCTCAGCTGGATAGAGCGTCCCCCTCCTAAGGGGAAGGTCGCCCGTTCGAATCGGGCCGGGGTCACCATCGATCAGGGACTTGAGGTGCAACGTCGCCCTCGCCGAGCGATTTTTTGTAGAATCCGCGCGCTGCAGGACGCAGCGAATTGCTTGGGGCGGAAATGAAAGTGTGGTCGGTGGTTGTGGGGCAGGCGTTGTCGTCCTGGTGGGTGGGTTCTTCATGGCGCGTGATCTGTTGAGCGGCCCGGGGACGATGTCTGCGTCGGGCGATGGGCGCCCTGCAAGAGAGTTGACGTTTACGATGCCCGGTGGCGGGACAGAGACCCTGCGTTTTCAGCCAGATACGCCGGAGGCCGCCACTGCCGCCGCTGCCCGCGTGGCCGCCTTTGAAAGACGGTGGAACGACCTGGCCGACACCATTCGCACTACGCCTCGTGACAGATTGGCGGCCCCCGTGGCGGACCAGCAGGCGCTGGCGCGCGAAGGAAAACGCATCGAGCTGACCGAATGCCTTGAGCCGGGTCGCGTATTCTGGTCGGCCGCGCTGGATGCCGAGGTTGCGTTTGTCGGGTCGCTCATCGCTGGCCGCCGCGACTCGCAGTCCCTTGCGGCAGAAGTGAGCCGGAACTTCGAGAACTGGAAGAAGGTAGAGGTCGCCTGCCGGTAACCCGCCTCCTGCAACGAGGTCGAACATTCTCCAGCGCATCCACGCACCCTGTGGCAAAGTCGCAGGGCAGCACACCCACCCATGATGAAGGAGAGGGCGATGAACAGGATGTTGTCGACGTTGGTGCTTTGCCTGGCCGCGGGTACGGCGATGGCCGGCGGCAGCGTGCGATTTGGCAATCAACTGGTGAACTCGGGCGACTCGGCGGGCAAGGTGACGCAGGTGGCCGGCAAGCCAGATCGGGTCGTCCAGCTGGAAAGTGAGTACAGCGGGAATATCGGCGAGCGCTGGGAGTATTACCAGCCGCGCAAGACCATCCAGGTGACATTCCGTGATGGGAAGGTCACCGACGTGCGCGAGCTCTTCAACTGAGCCGGCCGCAGGGCGCGTCTTGCCAGGGGGGCGACAAAATGACGCAGGCCGTGAGTGCAAATTGTTGTAGTTTTTAAGGATTGCCTGAGATACGGGGGCGGGGTTCGTCGGCAGAATGCCGCCGTTCCCCCAACCAACGAGAGCAGATCGTGAAAATGCAGTTGACCCTCATCGGTGTCGCCCTGGCATCGGTACTCAGCGCTCCGGCCTTTGCGGCAAACACCATTACCTTCAGCGGCGAGGTCACCGACCAGACCTGTTCGGCCGTGGTCAACGGCGGCACCGACCCTGTCGTGGTGCTCGACAGTGTCCCGCTGGCCGACCTGGACGGCGCCGTCGGCAAGTCCGCTGGCGAAAGCGCTTTCACGCTGACCCTGACCGGCTGCGCGGCCCCGGCCACTGCCGCTGAGCACTTCACGACCCTGTTCCAGGCCACCAACGCCACCGCAGGCGGCAACATGACCAACACCGCCGCCGCGGGTGCCAGCGGCGTTGCGCTGCAGCTGCTCGACGGCGTGGGCGGTGCCCGGGTGCGGCTCGGGGGCGGTCCAGTGTCCGCAGGCGACATCGTGCTCGCCACCGGGCAGACCAGCGCCAGCCACGACTATGCCGTGCAGTACATCTCTGAAGCCGCCACCGTGACCCCGGGTCCGGTGCTGGGCTCGGTGACCTACACCATCCGCTACGAATAGCGGCGGCCGGGGCAGCGCAACGCGCTGCCCCCTTCGTGCCGCTGAATCGCAAGAGGTAAACCACATGAGCATCCTCACACGATGCTGGCGGGTCGCTGCAACGGCCTCGCTGGTCGTGCTTCCGTCGCTGTGCGCCCCCTCGGCACAGGCCAGCGTCGTTGTCACCGGAACGCGAGTGATCTATCCCGCCGACGCACGTGAAGTGACCGTGCGCCTCACCAACCAGGACAACTTCCCCAACGCGGTGCAGGCCTGGATCGATGTCGATGATCCTGCGTCCACCCCGGCCGATGCCGATGCGCCGTTCGTGGTCAATCCCGCGATCTCCCGGTTGGCACCGGGCAGCGGGCAGCGCCTGCGGATCATGTTCACGGGCGCGGCACTGCCGCAGGATCGCGAATCGCTGTTCCATCTCAACGTGCTGCAGATCCCGCCGATGAACGCGAGTACGGCCGATCGGAACCAGATGCTGCTGCTCATGCGCAATCGCCTGAAGCTGTTCTACCGGCCGCAGGGAATGGCAGGCAGCCCCGAGCAGCTGGCCGAACGCCTGCAGTTCGTGCTGGTCCCGTCCGGGCAGCAGTGGCACGTGCGCGTGGACAACCCCACCGGCTTTCATGCGTCCTTCGGTGGCGCCACGCTCCGCATTGGCGAACAGCAGTGGACGTTGAAGGCCGCCATGGTGGCGCCGAAGAGCAGTGCGCAATGGGTGCCCCAATCGCCGTCGGCGCTTCCGGGAGGCGAACCTGTCCTCCAGGCGCAACTGATCAACGATTACGGCGCGCGTCTGGACCTTCGCCATGTACTGCCGCGCTGACCGCCATGTCGCCGTTCCCGGTCTGTGGATGGTCGGCAGTGTCCTGATGGCAACCGCGGGAATGGTGCATGCGGAGGAAAGCAGCTACCACTTCGATGACCGACTCCTGATCGGCTCCGGGCTGGCCGGCGGCAGTCTGGAGCGTTTCAACCGCGCCGACCAGGTGGACCCTGGCACCTACCTTGTTGACGTGTACGTCAACGATGTCTACATCACCCGCAGCGAGGTGGTCTTCCGCGCGGCGGCCGATGGCGTGGCGCCGTGCATGCGCGAGACCTTTCTACAGCAGATGCTTCAGGTGCGGGCGCATGATCGCGCGCGCACCGGCGATGTTGAAGACGTCTGCCAGGACCTCGCTGCACGGTTGCCCGGCATGCAGTTCGCCTTCGACGCCGCGCGCCTGCGCCTGGATCTGTGGCTGCCACAGGCGCTGCTGCGCCGTACGCCGCACGATGCCGTCGATGCCGATCGCTGGGATCCCGGCGAAACCATGGCCTTCGCGAACTACGACCTCAACGCGAGCCATTCCAGCGTCAGTGCCGGTGCAGGCTCGGACTACGCATCGCTCGGCATCAATGCCGGGCTGAACCTGGGGCTATGGCGCGTGCGCCATCAGTCCAATGCCACGTATTCCCGTTCGCAGGGGCACGCGAACAACGCGTGGAACAGCATCCGCACCTATGCGGAGCGACCGCTGCCGCACTGGCGGAGCACGCTTGCCGTGGGCAACCAGTCGACCGAAGGCAACCTGTTCGGCAGCATTGGCTACCGGGGCGCACGGCTGGCCAGCGACGACCGGATGATTCCGGATTCGCAGCGAAACTACGCACCGCGCGTGCAGGGCATGGCGCCCGGCAAGTCCCGCGTGGTGATCAGCCAGAACGGCCGCAAGCTGCAGGAGACGATGGTCGCCCCCGGGCCCTTCGTCATCGACGACATCTACGGCGCCTCGTACGGTGGCGACCTTGAGGTGCAGGTCATCGGCGTTGACGGCAGCGTGTCGAGTTTCGCCGTGCCGTTCTCGGCGGTGCCCGAGTCGGTGCGGCCGGGATATTCCCGCTACAGCGCCACGGTGGGGGAAGCGCTTCTCCAAGGCGATGGCGACGAACGGCGCGCTTTCACCGAGCTCACGTATCAGCGCGGGGTGAGCAACCTGCTCACCCTCAATCTCGGCGCCCGCCTGGCCGAGGGCTACCAGGGGCTGCTGCTGGGTGGGGTGCTGGCCACGCACTACGGCGCGTTCGGCAGCAACGCCATCTTCTCGCGTGTCGAACAGGACGCGGCCAGTGCGCTGCAGGGCTATCGCCTGGAGCTCAACTACAGCAAGACCTTCCAGGCCACCGATACCACGCTGACGCTGGCGGGCTATCGCTATTCCTCGCGGGGCTACAGCGATCTCGGCGATGCGGTTGGCCCCCCCGGCATCGCCGTGCCGGGCGGCGCCGGCAACGATGGTTCGCGCCACCAGCGCAACCAGTTCCACGTGCTGGCCAACCAGCGGCTGGGCAACTACGGCAGCCTGTACGTGGCGGGCTCGGCGGCCGACTATTTCGACGGTGGCCAACGCGATGCGCAGTTCCAACTGGGGTATGCAAACACCTGGCGCAGGCTCAGTTACAGTCTTTCGCTGTCCCGGCAACGCGATTGTGCCGGAATGCAGAACGACGCGGGCTTCGCGCCGACGCTGCCCGCAGATCGCGCTCGCATCGAGCGATGCCCGGGTCGCAACACGCTCGGCCTGAGCGTGTCGCTGCCGCTGGGAACATCGCCGCGTGCACCGGTGGCCAGCGCCGTGGCATCCAGCAGACCGGGTGGTGCGGGCGCAGATCGCTATCAGGCGGTGCTCAGCGGCACCGTGGGTGAGGCGCGAAGCACCAGCTACTCGATCGCCGGCGGCCGTGGCGGAGCGGGCGAGGGTGGGCAATGGAGTGGCAGTGTGCAGACCCAGACCCCTGTCGCCAGCCTGAGTGCCGGCATTGCCGGAAGCGCGGACTACCGCCAGGCCAATGTGGGCATGCGCGGCGCCGTGGTCCTGCATCGCGAAGGCGTGACCCTGGGGCCCTACGTGGGCGATACGTTCGCGCTGCTCAAGGCCGAAGGCGCCTCGGGTTCCCGCGTGCGCGGCGGGCAGGGCGCGCGGGTGGACCGCAACGGCTTCGCGCTGGTGCCCTCGCTCTCGCCGTACCGCAACAATGCCATCGGCCTGGATCCGCAGGGCATTGCCGCAGATGCCGAGCTGGTGGACACCGAGCGAAAGGTCGCCCCGTACGCTGGCGCGGCACTGCGCGTGGAGTTCAAGACGCTGGGCGGACGCCCGATGGTGATCCGCGCAACGCGGGCCGATGGGTCGCCGCTTCCCCTGGGGGCCAGCGTGCTGGATGAGCAGGGCGTGGCGATCGGCATGGTCGGCCAGGCCGGGCAGGTCTACGCGCGCGCCGCGGCGCCACGCGGGCTGCTGCAGGTGAAATGGGGGGAGGGTGTGGACGACGGCTGCCGCCTGCCTTACTCGATGGAGGGTGTGGATGCCACCGGGCGCGGGCTGGTCGTCCTGCAAGGTAGCTGCGTAGGCAGTGCCGACGAACGTGGAGAAGCGCGATGAAGCGTTGTCTTTCCCTCCTGCATCTGATGCTGTTGTTGCTCGCAGCACCGGCGTGGGCGACCTGCTACAAGGTAATTGCGGTCGGTACGGCGACCACCACCGCGCTGGACCAGATTCGTCCCGGCGAAGGGACGGCGGCGTTCTGGGACGGCGCGTGTGATACCTGCAGTGGTTCGCTCGGGCTGCCCAGCGTGGTCAATGTGAGCGATCCCGGCTTCCAGCCCTATCCGGCGCTGCTGGCCAGCGCCGTGGTGCCGGCCACCCGGTACGCCTCGCCAGCCGGTTATGACGCCGAGCGGGTACTGTTCCGCTGCGCGGCGGCCGATGCGGTGTACGAAATGTACTCGACCAATGGAGACAATCTGTTCAGTGGCTGGTACAACGGCGGCGACAGCGTCGGCAATTCGGTTGGCCTGCAGGCCGCGTACCGGACCGCATGGCCGAACGTCCTGCTGCGCCTCACCCATGTGGAATCCGGTCGCTACTTCACCGATGTATGGGGCGAGCGATTGCTGACCGGTCTGGACACCGATTCGCGCGGCTTCAAGCTGGTCAAGGCGAAGAACCTGAGCGCGGTGCGTGCCGAACTGTTCAGTGCGCCATCGGAATCGACCTATTACTACGCGCCCGTGGCATCGCAGTTGTACGGCTACACCCAGCCGGCCGCCTACATCGCGATCAAGGGGCCAGGCCTGAGCTATCCCACGGTCGGCCAGACCCACTATGGGAACTACAGCGGGTGGTATGCCTTCTGGCCCGCCGCCATCAGCCTGTATGGCAACGTGACGCTGAAGCGGCAGCCTACGTGCGCCATCCTCACTGTCACCCCGCAGGTGGTGTTCCCCTCGATGTCCATTGCCGAGCTCAACGCCGGCGCCTCGCGCGAGGCGTCTTTCCAGGTCGGATTCAAATGCCAGACCGGCACGACCAGCAGCACCGCCGTCAACGGCACCTCGCTGGGAGTGAAGGTCTCCGCCGGCGCGCGGGCGGCCGCGTCGTCATTGGGTCTGGTCAACGCCAACGGCGGCGTGTCGCATCTGCTGTCGGACCGCTATGGCGAGGCTGGCATGGCAAAGGGGGTCGGTATCCGGATCCTTCGCGGCGGCAACGCCATCAACCTGCTGGGCGACGAGAATTCCTCGGCCGGCGTGAATGCGCAGGCGCACGGCTGGTACCCGGCGGTGGGCGCGTCATCCAATGCAGTGTCGACCAATGCCGGGGTTACCCAGTACAGCGAAACTTTCGGTGCGCGCATCGAGAAGATCGAGGCAGGCACGCGACCCGAGGTGTCGGCCGGGCGCGTGGAGGCCACCGCGCAGATCATCATCCGCGTGCAATGAACCCCATGCGCATTCTTTTAATTTTCGTGCTGCTGCTGGCCTGCGCAACTGCGCGGGCCGGAGTCACCGCCGAACGTACCCGGGTGATCTTCAATGCGGGCGATACCGAGACCGCGCTGCGCGTGGTGAACCAGAATTCCTACCCGGTCGTGGTGCAGGCCTGGATCGACGATGGCGACCCGGAGTCGACGCCGGATACCGCCGAGGCGCCGATCATTCCGCTGCCGCCGGTGTTCCGCCTTGAGCCTGGCGAGCAGCGCAGCCTACGACTGGTGTCGGTGGGCGCGACGCCGCCGAGCGACCGCGAGTCGCTGTACTGGCTGAACCTGTATGAGATTCCGCCTGACGCGGCGCGCGTGGCGGATGACGCGTCGTCGCGCCTGACGGTGACTCTGCGCACGCAGATGAAGGTCATCCATCGTCCCAAGGGCCTGTCGATGACACCGCAACGCGCCGTCGCGCGCATGGAATTCCGCGTCGAAGAAGGGCGGATGGCAGTGCTCAACCCCACGCCGTATGTGATGACATTGTCCGGCATCAGCCTCTGCAGCGACCCGCAGGAAGGTTGGGGGGAAGGAGCGCTGGTACGGCCCTTCGCGCAGGTTTGGGTCGCGCTGCCCGCATCGAACTGCGCACGCAGCACCAACGCGGTGCGCTTCAGCTGGATCGATGACGATGGAAACATCCAGCAGGGGAGTGCTCGGTTGCAGGGCGCGCAGTCGTAATGTGGTCGAGTGGCACACGCCTCCGTCGCTGCGTGTTTACCTCTCGCATGCGACGGTGAGGACTCACACGCACTGGAGCCTACGTATGTCAGCCATCCATTCACGCGTCGCATCCGCAGCGCCGGCGGGAGGGCAGGTGCCCGCGCCGGGCCCGGTGCCGGAAGCGCCGCCGACACCGGTCGAAGCACCGCCCGCGCAGGACCCTCCCGTGCAGGATCCACCCGGTGAAGTACCCCCCGAGCGCGATCCGCCGCCAGCGGAACCGCCGCTGGAAGCACCGGTGCCGCCGGGTGAACCCGTGCAACTGTGAACCCAGCGACGCTCTCATCACGCGAACTGTTCACGTAGCGCGATCCCGGCGCGAAGCACGCAGTGACAGGAGCAACACGCGCCGCAAACGCGGTTTTTTCACTGCTCACACATCGCTTAACCCTTCGTTTTGAAGGTCACGCGGACTTCATTGCAGATGCGGAAAGGTGGGGTCACCCAAGCACGGGTCATCCAATGAATTTCCAGGAGTAGATACCAGTGAGCACCGAATCGAATACCGCCCACACCCTCAATGACCTGATCGAGATCGCCCGCGACGGCAAGGACTTCTACACCGAAGCGGCCGGCAAGGTGAAGGACGCAGAGCTCTCCGCGCTGTTCACCCGCATCGCCGGCGTCAAGGCCGACATCGTCAACTCGCTGAGCAGCACCGTGCTGGCTGCCGGCGGCAAGCCGGCCGACCATGGCACGGTGGTGGGTTCCATGCAGCAGTTCTACGGCAAAGTCCGTGCCACCTTGGGCGATACGCAGTACGGCTACGTGGCTGAACTTGAAGAGTCCGAGGATCGCCTGTTGAAGGCGTTCAAGGACACCCTCAACGACAGCGACACCCCGCCGGCCGCTCGCCAGGAAGTGACCCGCCTTCTTCCGCTCGTGCAGGAAACGCATGAAGTGATGCGCACCCGCAAGCATGCGTTGAAGCACTGATCAGTGCGGCGGCGCATGCGCTGCCAACGTGAGGTTGCGAGCGCCCCGGTTCAGCCGGGGCGTTCGCGTATCAGGGCATGGCGCGATTCCGGACCCCCGCGTACGGCGCTCCGGGATATGGTGCATACTCGGTGACAGGTAGGATTGGAATTCGTCATGGAACACATGCGTTGGCTTACGCTTCGTCTTGGCAATAACCAGTCTATTGGGCCAAAGGACCTGTTGGTCCTTTGGTCGGACGCGTGCGAGACCAACCAGGCGTCGGTCACCCGCGACACGCAGGCGGGGCGCTCTATCGCGTACGCGCTGCATGCGCCCACTTCGCTGGCCTATCCCAAGCGCGCTGAACTGCGCATGCGCGACAAGCTCGAAAAGGCGGGTTACACCTTTACCATGGGCTCGCTGGCCGACCGCCCCGCGCCACAGCCGGTGCGCTTCCGCTGAGTGCGGGCGCCGGATTCATTCCGTTGCGGACACGCTCCGCTGCATGATCCGCACCGGCGCGCCACTGGCGTGCACCTGCATTTCCAGTGGTTTCCAGCCCAGCCGCCGATACAGCCCTCCGTCGTCGCGCTCGGTCTGCAGATAGACGTCGCGCACGCCAAATCCGCGCCCGCGCGTCATCACCTCCTCGATCAGCCGTGCCGCCAGCCCATGGCCGCGCTGTGATTCGCATACATAGACCCCGCCCAGCCAGTGCAGGCGCTCGGGGCGCTCGGTGCGCTCATGGAATTTCAGCTGCGCCGCGGCGACCAGCTGCTGGTCCTGCATCGCCAGCAGCAGCAAGGGCAGCTCGTCCTGCTGAAGGAATACTTCCAGCCGTACCTGCTCATCGTCCAGGGTCATTCCGGGCACATGACGGCCCCACGTGTCGAAGTACCAGCGCGCCACCTGTGGCAACAGGTGCGGCGCTTCACTGAGTGAAATGAACTGCATGTCGGCTCCTGATGTCCGAACAGCACAGTGACCCGCGATGCATGCGCGGATCAGGGGGCGGGGTAGACCGCCAGGATGTTGCAGCGGTCGCCCACGCCGATGTCGCCCTTGGGCAGGTGGGCGTCGCGGTCGATCAGGGTATCGATCGTGGGTTCGACGTGCGGCAGCACCTCAACCACATCCCCCTTGTTGCCGCAGATGACGCCGGTGCTGTATCCCGAGCGGAAGCGGATCGCCGGCGAATGCATCAGCGAACGGCAGACCGCACCGACCTCGACCACGTAGCGGCGATGCGCATCGGACGTTCGAGCGCGGGTCTCCACGGTGAACCCCTGTGCGGTTTCGCTCCAGCTGCGGACGTCGCGCGTGGCGAAGCAGTAGGACGGCGAACCCCGGAAGGTACGCTTGCGCTCCTTGACGTTCACCGTTTCCAGCGTGGCGATGCCGTCGCGGTCGCTGCGCCGGGCTTCCTGCGCGAACTCACGGCGGGTGATCGGCTCTACCGAGGCGATCGCACAGCTGCGCTCCCCGGCCATGACGTGTTCCTCGCCGGTGCCGCAGACCCAGCTCTCCGGTGCGGCCACGCGGGGGTCGGTGGCGGCCATCAGGCCCGGGCACGCATCGCGGAACGTAATGCGCCAGGTGGACTGGTCGGCCGCCAGCAGCGAGATGTTGTCCGGCGCGACCTGGTTCATTTCACGCAGTCCGCGGGCGTCCATGCAGTGTGGGCCGGGAGCGACGCGTGCAGGCTGATCGGCCGGCGCAGGCGACGCCGGGCCCTGCGCACTGGCCAAGGGCGTGCAGGCGAGGGCCAGTGCCAGCAGCACGGTCGGCCGCAGAAGCGGGCGGCGGATCAAATAGTTGATATACGTCACAGTGCGCACTCCATGCTTACAGGACACGCCCGACTATAGCACCGGCTACCATGGGCACGACATGAGCTCACCTGCCTTCAACCTGCGTCGCTACGGTCCGTCGTCGGAGGTGGACCGCCATGACTTTGCGCAATGGGTCATCCCCGTGCGCGGCGAGCTGGCGTTTGAACTGGAAGGACGCGGCGCGCGCCTGGACGGCCTGCAGGGCGCCTTCGTGGCCCCCGATGCCGGGCATGCGCAGTGCGCGGGCGATGACGACCGCTTCCTGATCGTCGGCTGCCCCGCAGCGCTGATTGATGACGACACGCTGGCGCGCCTGCAGCGGCAACCCCTGCTCGCGCTGCCGGCCGGGGTGCGCGCCATGGCCCTGTCCGTGGCGCGGATGGGCCCGGACCGCATCGCCGCCGAGGTGGTACAGCGTGAACTGCCTGCGGTGCTGCAGGCGTTTTCGCTGGCCGGTAGTGCCACGCGCCTGCAGGCGGTATGCGCGCGCATTGCGCAGTCACCCGGCCAGGCGTGGCCGGTCGAGCGCATTGCGGCCGAGGTAGGGGTGAGCAGCAGCCGGCTGCACGTCCTGTTTCGCGAGGCGTTCGCGCTCAGCCCGCAAGGCTGGTTGAGCGCCAGCCGGTTGCGCTGGGCGCGCGGCCGGTTGGCGGAGACCGAGCTCCCCATTGCCGACATCGCCCAGCACGCGGGGTATTCCGAACAGAGCGCTTTGACACGGGCGTTGCGCCGCGAATGGGCCATGACCCCGGCCGAATACAGGCGTCGGCACCGCCCCGCGCAGTAGCCTGGGTCAAGATCGGCTGTGGCTGCGCGCCTACACTGGCGCCGTCTTTTCGCGGAATGCGTGTACGTAGATGAAGCGTTCGATGGGTGTCGGTATCGCCAACGGGATTGCCGCCGGTGCGTTGTGGGGCGTCGTGTTCCTGGCACCGGCGATGCTGGGTCAGTTCAGTGCCGTGCAGCTGTCGGCAGGCCGCTATCTGGTCTACGGGTTGATTGCGGTGGTGCTGCTGGCGCCGCGCTGGCGTGAACTGCGCCAGCGCATTGGCGGAGCGGAATGGCGGGGGCTGCTGTGGCTCAGCCTGGCCGGCAACCTGGTGTATTTCGTGCTGCTCGCCTGCGCGGTGCAATGGGCCGGAGGCGCAGCGGCAGCACTCATTGTGGGGCTCATTCCGGTGGTGGTGACGGTGGCTGGCGCGCGCGAGCAGGGGGCCGTGCCGTTGCGCAGGCTGACACCGGCGCTGGTGCTGTGCCTGTTCGGCGTGGGCCTGGTGGGCTACGAGGCGCTGCAGGCCGGCCATGCGCAGGGGGAGGCGAATCGCCGTGTGCTGGGCCTGGCCTGCGCGTTCGGTGCCTTGTTTTCCTGGGCGCTGTACTCGATTGGCAACAGCCGCTGGTTGGCGCGGCGACCAGACCTGAGCGGGCACGACTGGTCGCTGCTGACCGGGGTGACCACCGGGGCGCTGGCGCTGCTGCTGGTGCCCAGCGCGTTCGTGCTGTCCAACGCGGAGCATCCACGCATGGATTGGCTGTGGTTCTGGGCCATCAGTGCCGGCGTGGCGGTGGTGGCCTCGGTGCTGGGCAACGCGTGCTGGAACCGCGCGAGCCGCAACCTGCCGCTGACCCTGACCGGCCAGATGATCGTGTTCGAGACCCTGTTCGCGCTGCTGTATGGCTTCGCCTGGCAGCGACGCTGGCCGACGCTGATGGAACTCCTGGCGGTCGTCTGCCTGGTGTCCGGGGTGCTGCTGTGCGCGCATGCGCATCGTCCGCCGCGGGCGGTGGCCGAGCATGCGGGCTGATGGCGTTGTGGCGTCTGGATGGTCACATTCGCAACTTTTTTGCCGACGATCCGCGCCGATCGCGGCCTGCACGATCTTGCACTGCAGCACTTGACAAGCAGGGGGGCGGCGTAGTTTTCTTGACCCATGGTCCTTGCCGCCGCCACCGCCACGTTGCACACCACCGCCTCCCGCGGCGGCATGCACGTGTCCGTTCCTGGCACCGGTACCACCACCATTACCACCGTCACCACTCGCCCGGTGCGGCCCGTCGTCTTCGCGTAATTTCCGAAAACAACGGCCCCGCACCAGATCAGGTGGCGGGGAACAACCTTCCAGCTGACCGACGCGGGGCCTCGAATCGAGGTCAGCATGTCTTCTGTCGCCGCTTCATCCGATGCCGCCGCATCCCCCGGTTCCTCCTCGCCGCTGCGCGCCGCCACGGCCACGGTCGTGCACAAGTTCGGCGGTACCTCCGTTGCCGATGCCGATCGCTACCGGCACGTAGGGCAGCTGCTGCTGGCCCGCGACGAAGCCGTCCAGGTCACCGTGGTGTCGGCGATGAAGGGCGTGACCGACGCCTTGATCGCGCTGGCCGAGTGCGCCTCGCTGGACGCGCCGCAGTGGCGCGACGACTGGCACGCACTGCGGGCGCGGCATCGCGGCGCCGCAGTGGCGCTGCTCGGCGAGCATGCCGGTGCCACCGTCGAGTGGCTGGATGCGCGTTTCGATCAGCTGGCGGATGTGCTCGCAGCCCTGGCGGTGATCGGCGAACTGCCGCGCGAGGTGCTTGATCGCGTGCAGGGGCTGGGCGAGGTCTACTCGGCGCAGCTGCTGGGGCAGTATCTGCAGACGTTGGGCGGTGAGTGCGCGGTGCTCGACGCGCGCGACGTCCTCGTGGTGGACCGGGGCGAGCTGGGCGTGGACGTCGACTGGGTGCAGAGCGCGCAGCGGCTGGCGGAGTGGCGGGAGCGCCACCCGCAGCCACGCGTGGTGGCCACCGGCTTCGTTGCCCGCGACCGCCGCAACCGGGTGACCACGTTGGGCCGCAATGGCAGCGACTATTCCGGTGCGATCTTCGCCGCGCTGTTCAACGCCGATGAACTGCATATCTGGACCGATGTGGACGGGGTGCTCTCGGCCGACCCACGGGTGGTGCCCGAAGCCGTGCAGCTGGAGGCGCTCAGCTACGACGAGGCCTGCGAACTGGCGTATTTCGGGGCCAAGGTGGTGCACCCGCAGACCATGTCGCCGGCCATCGAGCGCGGCCTGCCGATCATCATCCGCAATACCTTCCGGCCCGATCATCCGGGCACGCGGATCACCGCCGAACGGACCGCATCCGGCCCGATCAAGGGCCTCACCCTGAGCCCGGGGCTCGCTCTGCTGAACCTGGAAGGCACCGGTCTGATCGGCGTGCCGGGCACCGCCGAACGCGTGTTCGCGGCGCTGCGCAACGCGCATGTGTCGGTGGTGATGATCTCGCAGGGTTCCTCCGAACACTCGATCTGCTGCGTGGTGCCGCAGCTCGTGGCGCAGCAGGCGCGCGATGCGCTGCTGCAGGCCTTCGCGCATGAGCTGGGCCTGGGCCAGGTGCAGCGCGTGCAGCTCACCGACAACGTGAGCGTGCTGGCCGCCGTGGGCGATGGCATGGCCGGGCAGCCCGGCGTGGCCGCGCGCCTGTTCGAATCGCTGGGGCGGGCGCAGGTGAACATCCTGGCGATCGCGCAGGGCTCGTCGGAACGCAACATCTCGGTGGCGGTGGACAGCGGCCACGCCACGAAGGCACTGCGCGCCGCGCACGCCGGGTTCTGGCTGTCGCCGCAGACGTTCTCGGTGGGGGTGATCGGGCCCGGCAATGTCGGTGCGGCGCTGCTGGACCAACTGCTGACCGCCCAGCCCACGCTGTTGACGCGTGCCAACGTCGATCTGCGTCTACGTGCGGTGGCCTCGCGCAGCCGCATGCGGCTGGATGCGCGCGGCGTACAGGGCGACTGGCGTGCCGCACTCGCCGGCCAGGCGCAGGCGACCGACCTGGATGCCTTTACCGACCACCTGCTGTCCGCGCATCTGCCGCACGCCCTGATCATCGATTGCAGCGGCAGTGCCGAGGTGGCAGACCGCTATGCCGGCTGGTTGGCGGCGGGTATCCACGTGGTGACCCCGAACAAGCAGGCCGGTGCCGGTCCGCTGGAGCGCTACCACGCCATCCGCGACGCGGCCGCCGGCAGTGGCGCACGCTTCCGCTACGAGGCCACGGTGGGCGCGGGTCTGCCGGTGATCACCACCCTGCGCGACCTGGTGGACACCGGTGACGAGGTGCTGGCCATCGATGGCATCTTCTCGGGCACGCTGGCCTGGCTGTTCAACAAATACGATGGCGAGGTGCCGTTCTCGGCGCTGGTCGCGCAGGCGCGCGGCATGGGCTACACCGAGCCGGACCCGCGCGACGATCTGTCCGGCGTGGACGTAGCCCGCAAGCTGGTGATCCTGGCGCGCGAGGCCGGGCGCGAGCTGAGCCTGGCGCAGGTGTCGGTGGAAAGCCTGGTGCCGGAGGCGCTGCGCCAAGCCAGCGTCGAGGACTTCATGAGCGGGCTCGATGCGGTGGATACGGCGTTCGCCGAGCGGCTGGCGCAGGCGCGTTCCCGCGGTGCGGTGCTGCGTTACGTGGCACGGCTGTCGGCCGATGCGGCGCAGGTCGGGCTGGTCGAGCTGCCGGCCAACCATGCCTTCGCCAACCTGCGTCTGACCGACAACGTGGTGCAGTTCACCACGCGCCGTTATTGCGACAACCCGCTGGTGGTGCAGGGCCCCGGTGCGGGCCCGGAGGTCACGGCCGCAGGCGTGTTCGCCGACGTGTTGCGGGTGGCGGCCGGCGAAGGAGCACGCCTGTGAGTGTGGTTGCTCACGTGGACGAAGCCCGCGCGTTCTCGCCCGCGTCGGTGGGCAATGCCGCCGTGGGGTTCGACATCCTGGGGCACGCCATCGCCGGGGTCGGCGATACGGTCACAGTGCGTCGTATCGACGCGCCGCTGATACGCATCGCCGCGATCCGCGGCACCACTGTCGACCTGCCGCTGCACGCGGCCGACAACACCGCCGGCGCGGCCCTGATCGCGATGCGCGAGGCGCTGGCCCTGCCGTTCGGCTTCGAGCTGGAGATCGACAAGGGCATTGCACTGGGCTCAGGCATGGGCGGTTCGGCGGCGTCGTGCGTGGCGGCGCTGGTCGCGGCCAATGCACTGTTGGAGGCGCCGCTGCCACGCGAGGCGCTGTACCCGTTCGCGCTGACCGGCGAGGCCGTGGCCAGCGGTGGCCGCCATGGCGACAACCTGGGCCCAATGCTGCTGGGCGGGCTGGTGCTGAGCACCGCCGAGCGTCTGGTGCGCATTCCGGTGCCGGCCGCGTGGCACAGTCTGCTGGTGCATCCGGACGCGGTACTGGAGACACGCCGCGCCCGCGCCGCGCTGGAGGGCAGCTATGCGCTGTCGACCTTCGTCGAGCAGAGCGCGAACCTGGCGTTGGTGCTGAGCGGCTGCTTCAGCGGCGATGCGGCGCTGGTGCGCGCCGGCCTGCGCGACGTGCTGGTGGAGCCACGCCGCGCCGGGCTGATTGTGGGCTTCGAGGCGGCGCGCAACGCGGCACTCGCTGCCGGCGCGATGGGCGCCAGCATTTCGGGTGCCGGTCCGAGCGTGTTCGCGTGGTTTGAGACGCAGGCCGAGGCGCAGGCCGCGCAGGCCGGCGTGCAGCGTGCGTTTGCCGAGGCCGGCTTCGACAGCCAGGCGTGGGTGTCGCCGTTGGATGCGCCGGGCGCGCGCCTGCTGTGAACGTGGCTTCCTTTTCCCCTCCAGGACTTTCCATGAATTTCGTTTCGACCCGATTTGCGGCACCGGCGGTATCACTCAGTGCCGCGGTCGCCGCGGGCCTGGCGCCCGATGGCGGCCTGTATGTGCCTGCGAAGCGGCCGCTGCCGCAGCGATGGGCAGGGCGGGGCAGCCTGGTCGGCGACGCCGAGGCGGTACTGGCGCCGTTCTTTGCCGGTGACGCGTTGGCCCCGTACCTGGGCGAGCTGTGTGCGGAGGCGTTCAACTTCCCCGCGCCGCTGCGGGCGCTGTCCACGCCCGGCGACCATGTGCTGGAGCTGTTCCATGGGCCCACGGCCGCGTTCAAGGACTTCGGTGCACGCTTCCTGGCGGCCAGCCTGGCCCGGCTGCAACGCGACCGCGCCCGGCCGCTGACGATCGTGGTGGCGACCTCCGGCGACACCGGCGCCGCGGTGGCGGCCGCGTTCCATCGCCAGCCGGGGATCCGCGTGGTCGTGCTGTATCCGGACGGGCGGGTATCGCCGCGCCAGGCGCACCAGTTGGGGTGTTTCGGCGACAACATCCACGCGCTGCGCGTGTCCGGTTCCTTCGATGACTGCCAGGCGATGGTCAAGCAGGCACTAAGCGACCGCGAACTGCAGGCGCAGGTGCCCTTGAGTTCGGCCAACAGCATCAGCCTGGGGCGTTGGCTGCCGCAGATGAGTTACTACGCGCACGCGGCGTTGGCCCACCACGCGGCCAGCGGCGAACTGCTCAACCTGGTGGTGCCGACCGGAAACCTGGGCAATGCGATGGCGGCGGTGCTGGCGCGCGCGATGGGCCTGCCGCTCGGGCGGATCGCACTGGCCACCAATGCCAATGACGTACTGCCGCGCTTCTTCCATGGCCAGGCGTACCAGCCGACGCAGAGTGTGGCGACCCTGGCCAATGCGATGGACGTGGGCGCACCGAGCAACTTCGAACGGCTGCGCTGGCTGTACGCCAATGACGAGGCCGCGCTGCGCCTGGGCTTCCGCGCCGAGGCCGTCGATGACGCGGCGATCCGCGAGCTCATCGCGCGGCGCTACGCGGCGGCGGGCGAGGTGTTCTGCCCACACACCGCGACGGCGGTGGCGCTGCTCGAACGCCTGCGTGCCGAGGGCGCAACGGGGCACTGGGCGGTGGCGGCAACGGCACACCCGGCCAAATTCGAATCGGTGGTGGAGCCGCTGATCGGCCGCCCCATCGAGGTACCCCCGGCACTGGCGGCGCTGCTGGAACGCCAGGCGCACGCCGAACCGTGCCCGCCAGACTACGCGGCGCTGCGCGAATTCCTGCTGTCATGACAATGCGTAGCGCCGGGCTCTGCCCGGCGACCGCGCTCAGGCGCCGCAGAGCGCCTGCAACCGCGCCTCGTCCAGAATCTCGACCGTATTGAGATGGGGCAGGGCAATCAACCCCTGTTGGCGCAGCTTGGTGAACGTGCGGCTGACGGTTTCCATGGTCAGGCCCAGATGGTCGGCGATATCGCTGCGGCCCATCGGCAGGGTCACGCGCAGGCCGTTGCCGCCCAGGCGGGCCTCGCGCACGGCCAGGCGCAGCAGGAAATCGGCCAGCTTCTCGGCCGGCTGCAGGCGGCCCAGGGCCAGCGCGGCATCGGCGGCGTCATCCAGCGCCTGGCAGGCGCGCTGCAGCAGCTTGCGCTCCAGGTGCGGGTAGCGGGCGCGCAGGTCCTTCATCTGGCCCAAGGCCACGCGGCAGACACGGCTGTCGGCAATGGCCTCGATGTCGTAGCGGTGATGGTCGCTGCCGCTCAACCCCACGTAGTCGCCCGGGAGCACGAAGCCGCTGATCTGGCGGCGGCCATCGGCGAGGGTGCGGACCAGGCGCAGGGCGCCACGGGTCAAGGTATAGACATGTTGGCGCGGCTCCCCGGCACGGGCGAGCGTGGCGCCCAGCGCCAGCGGCTGGGAGACGGTGACACGCTCCAGTGCCTGCACTTCATCGGGCGACAGCGCCGAGCACACGGCCAGGTGCCGCACGGAGCAGTGCAGGCAGTCGCGCAGCGGCGAACAACCGGGTGCGGGGTCGTCTACGGCAGCGAGTACGGGGTGGGGCCGGGTCATGTCGAGTCAGGAAGCGGGGCCTGTCTATGATACGCCATGCGGTCGCCGGCCCGGTTTCCGGCCGTCATTACGGCTGTATCGCCCGGCTCCGGCTAGAATATGCAGCTCGCTCATCCCCCCGTTCCGCAGGAGTCCCGCAAGTGATCAAGCCCCGTACGCCGCCCGGCATCATGGAATTGCTGCCGCGCGAGCAGATCGCGTTTCAGCGCATGCTGGACGTCATCCGCCGCAATTACGAGCGGTTCGGGTTCCTGCCGGTGGAAACCCCGGTGTTCGAGCTGTCGGATGTGCTGCTGACCAAGTCCGGTGGCGAGACCGAGCGCCAGGTGTATTTCGTGCAGTCGACCGGCGCGCTGGCCAATGCAGCCGAAGCAGGCGACAAGAGCCTGCCGGAGCTTGCGCTGCGTTTCGACCTGACGGTGCCGCTGGCACGCTATGTGGCCGAGCACGAGCACGATCTGACGTTCCCGTTCCGCCGTTACCAGATGCAGCGCGTGTACCGTGGTGAACGCGCGCAGCGCGGTCGTTTCCGCGAGTTCTACCAGTGCGACATCGATGTGATCGGCAAGGATGCGCTGAGCACGCGTTACGACGCGGAAGTGCTGGCGGTGATCCACGCGGTGTTCGCGGAGCTGCGTATCGGCGATTTCTCGGTGCAGCTGAACAACCGCAAGCTGATGCGCGGGTTCTTCGAGAGCCTGGGCGTGGCCGACGGCGAGCGCCAGATGGCGGTGCTGCGCGAGGTGGACAAGCTCGACAAGCGCGGCCCGGACTATGTGCGCGAGACGCTGACCGGCGAAGGCTTCGCGATTCCGGCGGAGCAGGTGGAGCGGATCCTGGCCTTCGTGGCGGTGCGCTCGAGCAGCCATGCCGACGCGCTGGCGCAGCTGGACGCGCTGGTGGCCGACGGTACGGCCAGCGAGACGCTGAAGCTGGGCGTTGCCGAACTGCGCGAGGTGCTGCAGCTGGTGAAGGCGCTGGGCGTGCCGGAAGCCGCGTACTGCCTGAACTTCTCGATCGCGCGCGGGCTGGATTACTACACCGGCACGGTGTACGAGACGACGCTGACCGACCACCCGCAGATCGGCTCGATCTGTTCGGGCGGCCGCTACGAAGACCTGGCCAGCCACTACAGCAAGTCGAAGCTGCCGGGCGTTGGCATTTCGATCGGCCTGACCCGCCTGTTCTGGCAGCTGCGCGAGGCAGGCCTGATCGCCGGCATCGAAGACAGCAGCGTGCATGCGCTGGTGGCATTGATGGACGACAACGGCCTGGCCGATTCGCTGGATATCGCCCGTCGCCTGCGCGTGGGTGGCATCAACGCGGAGGTGCAGATGGAGCCGAAGAAGATCGGCAAGCAGTTCCAGTACGCGGCCAAGGCGGGCATCCGCTTCGTGGTGCTGGCCGGTGACGACGAGCTGGCACGCGGCGTGGTGGCGGTGAAGGATCTGCTGCGCGAGCAGCAGTTCGAAGTCGCCCGCGACGAGCTGGCCAGCGCGCTGCAGGTGGAGCTGGAGCAGACGCGCGCTATGGCGTGAGTCTGGCTGCTCTGTTTTGGATGTAAACAACGGCACCTTCGGGTGCCGTTGTTGTTTGTGTGCATTTGATTGCATGGTTTCTCTGTGCACCGGGCGTTGCCCGGCGTTTCATGCATTCGGGCGAACAGCCGTGGCCTCCGAACGTGCTTGGCTTGGGCCGGCGGCGGTGGGTTTGCGGGGGACGCCGTGAACCCGTCCATGGGGGCTTAGTCGCCGCATCCATGCGGCTCATACC
>NZ_JBOHXV010000005.1:0-84091 GCF_050737075.1 Stenotrophomonas sp. | reverse complement strand
TCCTGGGGGTCACCACGGGCGCCCTGCTGGGCGCCGCCGCCTGGTGGAAGCACCAGCGCCAGGCGCCGCCACCGGAAGCCAGCGTGCCCGACGGTGCGGTCTCCACCGACAATCCGGTCGCGGTCGAGACGTTGCCTGGCGACGATCTGCCGGTGACCGCGCCCGCCGACCCGGCCCATGCCGCCAGCGATGCGGCAATGCTGGCCGACCCCGAGCTGACCCTGGCCCGCGATGCCGATCTGTATGCGTGGTTCGCGGCCGGTGGCCCGGTCCCGGTCGACGAGTCAAAGCCCCAGCCCAGCCGTCCCGAACCCGCCACCGCCGGCCTGGAGACGGCTGCCTCCGATGAATAAGTCGATTCTGCTGCTGGGCCTCAGCCTCAGCCTGGCCGCAACCAGCCAGGCCGCGCCGCAGCCGCTGCCGTTGCCGGCCCCGGTTCCCGCCCAGGCACCTACGCCGACCACGGCCCCGGCCATTCCCGCCACGGCCGCCGCGCTCGACCCGGCGCAGCTGCGCGAGTTGCGCAGCCGCTATGCCCAGTGGCAGGCGCTGCCCGAGTCCGAACGGACCCGCATCCGCGACGCCGCCCGCAGGGTGGCCGCGTTGCCGGCCGCGCAGCAGCAGACGCTGCGCGCCACGTTCAACGAACAGGACCAGCGCTTCCGCGACGGCTGGCGGCTGGGCCCGCAGCTGGGCCAGCAGTTCCCCAAGCTGCAGGGCCTGTTCGGCTTCCTTCCCGCCGAGCAGCGGGAGCCGGCCCTGGCAGCGCTGCGCCAGCTCAGCGTGGACCAGCTGGCCCAGCTCACCCTGGTGGCCCAGCGCACCCCGCCGCAGGAGCGCGACGAGGTTCGCAGCCAGTTCCTGGCGTTGGCCCCGGGCGGGCGCGATGCCTGGTTGCGCGAACACGTGGGGCATTGACGGGCGCCCGGACCGCGGCATTCGCGTAAGATGACCGGCCGCAACCCGGTGCCTGTGCCCTCCGCGCGCTGCCGTAGTTGCCGTCCGTGATCCCATGTCTACCGCTACCTCCACGCCGACCCTCTCCCGGGAAGTGCGCGCCACCGGCCTGCTCGCGCTGCCGCTGGTCCTTGGCCATATCTCCACCGGCCTGATCTCCTTCGTCGACAACGTCATCGCCGGCCACCACGGCACCCAGACGCTGGCAGCCGTCACCATCGGCACCGCGCTGCTGTGGCTGCCGATGCTGATTCCGATCGGCACGCTGATCTCGCTCACCGCCTCGGTGTCGCAGCTGCACGGCGCCGGCCGCGAGCGCGAGATCGGGCCGCTGTTCCGCCAGGCGCTGTGGCTGGCGCTCGGCCTGGGCCTGATCATGTTCACCTTCCTCACGATGGTGCCGCCGCTGCTGCCGGCGTTCGGCATCGCGCCGGACATCGTGCCGGGCGCGACCGCGTTCCTGCACGCGGTGCGTTGGGGCGGCCCTGCGTTGACGCTGTACTTCTGCATGCGCTACCTCAGCGAGGGCATGCACTGGACGCTGCCGACCATGCTGCTGGGGTTCGGCGGCCTGCTGGTGCTGGCGCCGCTGGGCTATGTGCTCTGCTACGGCAAGCTGGGCTTCCCGGAAATGGGCGCCGAGGGCCTGGGCATCGCTTCGGCGACGATGATGTGGATCCAGGCGCTGTGCTTCGCCGGCTACCTGTGGAAGACCAAGCGCTTCGCGCACCTGGAATTGTTCTCGCATTTCGAGCTGCCGCGCTGGTCGGCAATCTGGGACCTGCTGCGCACCGGCCTGCCGATCGGCATCACCGTGCTGATGGAGGGTGGGCTGTTCATCGTGACCGCGCTGCTGATCGGCCGCCTGGGCGCCACCGAGGCGGCGTCGCACCAGATCGCCATCAACGTGGCGCAGCTCTGCTTCATGATCCCGATGGGCGTGGCCGAGGCCACCACCGTGCGCGTGGGGCATGCCGTCGGCAGTGGCAATGGGCTGGGCGTGCGCCGTGCGTCCATCGCCGGGCTGGTCATCATATTGGGCACGCAGACACTGTCGGCGCTGGTGCTGTTGTTCGGGCACGACGCCATCGTCGGGGTCTACACCGCCGACATGGGCGTGGCAGCGCTGGCCTCGACGCTGCTGCTGTATGCGGCCGCCTTCCAGTTCCCCGACGGCATCCAGGTGCTGTCGGCCGGTGCGTTGCGCGGCCTGAAAGACACCCGCGTGCCGATGTTCATCGCCATGTTCTCGTACTGGGGCCTGGGCATGCCGCTCGGCGCCGGGCTCGGGCTGGGCCTGGGCATGGGCCCGCAGGGCATGTGGCTGGGCCTGATCCTGGGCCTGACGGCGGCCGCGATCCTCATGGCCTGGCGGCTGCATGTCAGCAGCCGACGTGTCGGTAACAGCCTCGCCACGGCTGCCTGACGACCCCCTGACTTGTGTCCGATGCCGGCCGCGCCGGCACCGGCTATGCTGCTACCACGGCAAGATGCCAACTGGAGTTTTCCCCATGAACCAACCCGCGCGTCGCAACCCCGTGGCCAGCTTCTTCATCGGGCTGTGGGATGTGATGAACTTTACCCGCAGGCTGATCCTGAACCTGCTGTTCTTCGGCTTCCTGTTCCTGGTGCTGGTGCTGTTCGTCATTGCGATGGGCAAGGGCGCCAGCGCCGGCAAGGCGCTGGAAGACCGCACCACGCTGGTGATCGCGCCGGAAGGTCGGCTGGTCGAGCAGTTCAGCGCCGACCCGGTCAGCCGCGCGCTGGCCAAGGCCATTGGCGACAACAGCGCCGAGGAAGTGCAGCTGCGCGACCTGGTGCGTGCGCTGGAAGCGGCGCGCGACGACAAGAAGATCGAACGCGTGGTGCTGCAGCTGGACAAGCTGCAGCCCAGTGGTTTCGCCTCGATGCGTGAAGTGGCCGCCTCGCTCCAGGAGCTGCGTGCGTCGGGCAAGCAGATCGTGGCCTATAGCGACAACATGAGCCAGTGGCAGTACCTGCTGGCCGCGCAGGCCAACGAGATCTACCTGGACCCGATGGGCGGTGTGGTGCTGGAAGGCCTCGGCCGTTACCGCCAGTACTTCCGTACCGGCCTGCAGGACAAGCTGGGCGTGGACGTGCACCTGTTCAAGGTGGGCGAATACAAGTCCGCCGCCGAGCCGTACGTGCTGGATGCGGCGTCGCCGCAGGCCAAGGAAGCCGACCTGTTCTGGATGAACGACGTGTGGCAGCGCTACCTCGGCGATATCGCCAAGGCACGCAAGCTCGACGCCGCGCAGCTGGCCGCCGGCATCGACACCATGCCGGAGGGCATCGCTGCCGCCGGTGGCGACCTGGCCAAGTTTGCCCTGCAGCAGAAGCTGGTGGATGGCCTGAAGACGCGCGAGGAAGTGGAAGACCTGCTGGCCGATCGCGGCGTGGCCGACGAAGACGCCGACGGCGGCTTCCGCAGCATCAACCTGGACGGCTACCTGTCCCAGCTCGATACCCGTCGTTCGCCGGTGGACTCGCGTCCGCAGGTGGCGGTGGTGGTGGCGTCGGGCGAGATTGCCGGCGGCGACCTGCCGGCGGGCCGCGTGGGCGGCGAGTCGACCTCGGCCCTGCTGCGCGAGGCGCGCGACGACAAGGACGTGAAGGCGGTGGTGCTGCGCGTGGATTCGCCGGGCGGTGAAGTGTTCGCCTCCGAGCAGATCCGCCGTGAAGTGGTGGCGCTGAAGGCCGCCGGCAAGCCGGTGGTGGTGTCGATGGGCGACCTGGCTGCATCCGGTGGTTACTGGATCAGCATGAACGCCGATCGCATCTATGCGGACCCGTCGACGATCACCGGTTCGATCGGCATCTTCGGCATGATCCCCAACCTGTCGCGTTCGCTGGACAAGATCGGCGTGCACACCGACGGCGTGGGCACCACCCGCTTCGCCGGCGCGTTCGACATCACCCGCCCGATGGACCCGGCCGTGGGCCAGGTCATCCAGTCGGTGATCAACAAGGGCTACGCCGACTTCACCGGCAAGGTTGCCGACGCACGCAACAAGCCGGTCGAGGCCGTGGATGAAGTGGCCCGTGGCCGTGTGTGGAGCGGTGCGCAGGCAAAGGAACGCGGTCTTGTCGATGCCTTCGGTGGGCTGAAGGCCGCTGTTGCCGACGCCGCCGCCCGCGCCAAGCTGGGCGGCCCGGACAAGGTGCGCGTGCGCTACATCGAAAAGGCCGCCACCCCGTTCGCGCAGTTCCTCAGCGGCTTCGCCGGCTCCCACGCCGGTGCCTGGATGCTGGGCGAATCGGGCGTGGCGCGGATCATGCTGGCCCGCTCGATGCCGGAAGTGGACACCCAGCTGCGCTTCGTCGAAGACGCCGCCCGCGACCCGCGCGGCAGCGCCCCGGTGAAGGCCCTGGCGTACTGCTTCTGCGGCTTGTGATTCGGATGCGGTAGGTCACCATCGTGGGTGGTGACGCCGAACAAACGAAAAACCCGGCCACGGCCGGGTTTTTTTCTTATCGCGTCATCACCACCAACGGTAGTGATCTACCGATTGGATTCGGCGTTGTCTGCGGCACTGGTGTCCGGTGCCTTCTCCAGCGTGTCGCGTGCGGCCTTGGCCTTGTCCAGCGGCTGCTGCATGGCGTCGCGCAGCGCGGTGGCCTGCGGTTCCGGCCGCTTGTCCGGGTCCGGTGGCACGGGGCGGCTGCAGCCGCTCAGGGCGAGCAGGCCGAGCAGCGGAAGGGCGGTACGGATCAGCATGGCAACCTCGCAAGCAAGCCCGGGAACGCGCAGTGTAGAACCGGTTTGCCAGCCTGTGTGTGATGGGATGCGCCGCACCGGCATGCGGGCTATCCTGCCCGCAGCGCGGCGCACGGTGCCCTGCGCATGAATCGCGGGGCGCAGCCCCGAGGCAGGAGAAGCAGGTGAGCGCGCAGCGTTGGCGACTGGATGGACAGACCGCATTGATCACCGGTGCCAGTGCCGGCATAGGCCTTGCGATTGCCCGCGAGCTGTTGGGGTTCGGCGCCGATCTTCTGATGGTGGGACGCGACGCCGACGCGCTGGAAGTAGCCCGCGACGAACTGGCCGACGCCTTTCCCGATCGCGAGATCCACGCGCTGTCGGCAGACGTGTCCGACGACGAGGACCGCCGCGAGATCCTGGACTGGGTAGAAGATCACAGCGACGGGCTGCACCTGCTGATCAACAACGCCGGCGGCAACATCAGCAAGCCGGCCACCGAATACACCGAAGACGAGTGGCGGGGGATCTTCGAGACCAACCTGTTCTCGGCCTTTGAACTGTCGCGCTACGCGCACCCGCTGCTCGCGCGGCATGCGGCCTCGGCCATCGTCAACGTCGGCAGCGTTTCGGGGCTGACCCATGTACGCAGCGGCGCGGTGTACGGCATGACCAAGGCGGCGATGCACCAGATGACCCGCAACCTGGCGGTGGAGTGGGCCGAAGACGGCATCCGGGTCAACGCGGTGGCCCCGTGGTACATCCGCACCCGGCGCACCTCCGGCCCACTCTCGGACCCGGACTACTACGATCAGGTGATCGATCGCACGCCGATGCGCCGCATCGGTGAGCCCGAGGAAGTGGCCGCCGCGGTGGGTTTCCTGTGCCTGCCCGCCGCCAGCTACATCACCGGCGAATGCATCGCGGTGGATGGCGGTTTTCTCCGTTACGGGTTTTAACCCGTTGTTATTGCGGCACGGCGCAATTGCTCTCCGCCAGCACCGCCTGCAGGCGCGTGCGTTCGGCGGTGGCGCCGGCGAGGCTGTCAGGCGAGGCGAAACGCTCGCGGCCGCGGGCGTCGCGGAAGCGCTGCTGCCAGGCGCTGCAACGCTGATCGTCGGCGAGCAGCTGGCAGTCGTCGCGGATCACTTCGCAGCTGGCCGCGTTGACCGGTGTAACTCCACCGAGCCCGGTGACTGACAGCAGCACGCAGTGCGGCGGGGCAGGCTCACGCTCGTTCAGGTAGCGGCCGCCATCGGCGCTTTGGCACTGGTAGATATCCGGCAGTGGCGGCTTGTCCGACCCGCCGGCAACGGTGGCAACGTCGCCCGGCTTGGGCAGGTTGGCGCTGTCCAGAATGGCGGTGCCGGTCGGCGTCTGGTACGCCTCGGAAATCACGCGCTCCATCGGTCGCGCCTTGCCGGGCACCTGCGGCGGCAGCGCCGCTGGCGCCAGCGGCTGGATCGGTTGCGTCGGCGCCGGGGGTGGCGTTGGCGTGGTGCTGGTGGACACCGACACCTCGGCACGCGCGGGGGCGGCATTCATGCGCTGGATGACCTGGTGGCTGCCGGAAGGACAGGGCTTGCCCTGCACCGTTACGGTGTCGTTCGCATCAGTGCAGCGGAAGACGACGCCGTCGTCGGCCATCGCCGGGAGCGTCACGCACAACAGCAGGAGGCACCAGGATTTCATCGGCGCAGGATACAACCCCATCGATCAATTGCGGCAGTCGCGGTCCAGCCGCGCATCGATGCCGCGCTGCTCGCGGTTGATGGCGTCGCGCTCGCTCTGCAGCGCGCTGTTGTAGCGGCGGCCCAGTTCAAAGCGTCGATCGCGCAGGATCGAACACACCTCCGAGGCAGGCAGCGGGTGGCACTGGTCGCGCACCAGCACGTTGCCGGCGGGAATCACCACGTCCTGGCGGCTGCCCGGGAACGCAGAACCCTCGCTCTGCCACTGCGAGCTGCCACCGCCGATGGTCAGGCTGCCACCGACCCGCGAGCCGCCGCCGGAGACCGACAGCGAGCCGCCGCTGGCGCTCACCGAGCCACTGCTGCTGCCGCTCCCGCTGCCCATCGGCATGACCGGCGGCAGCGGGCGTGGCCCCGGCGGGCCGCCGCCGTGTCCGCGTCCCGGCAACCAGGCGCTGGTCCACACCGACACCCAGCGCGGATTGCCTTCGCTGGTGTCGCTGGTATAGCGGCTGCCGTCGTCGCGGATGCACTCGTAGATCGGTTGCGGCGGTTGCACGTGGACGTAGCGGACCTCGCGTTCGGGCGGTGCCGGAGCGGGCGTGGCCGGGTCGCGGTCGCTGCGTACGACACGCGGGGGCGGATCGCGCGGGCGTTGCATGTCGCGCACTTCCTGGCGCCCGTCGCGGCACGGCGCGTCCTGCAGCGAGACGGCGCCATTGCTGCCCACGCAGCGATAGACGCGCACGCTGCCGGTGTCCTGGGCGGCCAGCGGCGGGCTGCCACACAGCAGCAACAGGGTCAGCCAAGGGGCGGAGGGGCGGCGCATGCCGCCAGTGTGCGGCTTTGCCGGCGCGCGCGCAAAAGCCGCATGCGCGGGCGCTCAGGTTCGCAGGATCTGGCCGCTCAACGCATCTCGGATCGGCGTGGGCTGGGCCAGCCCGCCGGTGTCCCCGTCGATCAGGCCATCCAGCAGCGGCAGCAGCGCCGGGTCGAGCTCGGCACGGGTGCGTGCCGGCGGCTTGCCGGCCAGGTTGGCGCTGGTGGAGACCAGCGGGCCACCCCATGCGCGGCAAAGTGCGGCCACCAGGGGGTGGGCACTGATCCGGACCGCGATGCCGCTGTGTTCACCGGTGATCCAGCGCGGGGCGCGGGGCCCGGCCGGCAGGATCCAGGTATGCGCCCCCGGCCAGCTGGCCAGCACCTCGCTCTGGCGCGCGGGCGGCAGTGCCTGCAGCCGCACCCACTCGTCCAGCTGGGCGAGCTCGGCCGCCACCAGGATCATGCCCTTCTCGATGGGGCGCTGTTTGAGCCGCAGCAGTTTCATCACCGCCGCCTCGTGCCGCGGGTCGCATCCCAGGCCCCAGACCGCTTCGGTGGGGTAGGCGATCACCCCGCCGGTGCGCAGCACGGGCAGGGCGGAGTCGACGGTCAGTTCATTCACGGCGGACACCGGCGAGCAGGGAAGACGTGATCATGTTCGCCCGACCAACGGTCGGGCGCTACCGCTTTCAGGCCTTTTTTACGGCCTTCTTCGCTGCGGCCTTCTTGGTGGCCGCTTTCTTGGTGGCGGCCTTTTTCGCGGGCGCCTTTTTCGCAGCGGCCTTCTTCACCGCTGCCTTCTTGACCGCCGGCTCTTTCTTGACTGCGGCCTTCTTCGCCGGCGCCTTCTTGGCCACGACCTTCTTGGCAGCCTTCTTGCCGAAGCCCTTGCGCACCGGCTTGCCGGTTTCTTCCATGAACTGCTGCACTTCGGCCAGGGTCAGCGAGGCCGGCTCGCGGTCCTTGGGAATCTTGCCGTTCATCTTGCCGTCGCTCAGGTACGGGCCGAAGCGGCCGTTCAGCACCTGGATCTCGCTGCCCTCGAATTCCTTGATGATCCGGTTGCGCGCGATCTCTTCCTTTTCCTCGATCAGGAACACCGCACGGGCCAGATCGATGGTGTAGGGGTCGTCTTCCTTCTTCAGCGAGGCGTAGGTGCTGCCGCGCTTGGCGAACGGGCCGAAGCGGCCGATGCCCACGCTGACGTCCTCGCCCTTGTCCTCACCCAGCGCGCGCGGCATCAGGAACAGCTCCAGCGCGTCTTCCAGGTTGATGGTGTGCATCGACTGGCCCGGGCGCAGCGAGGCGAACTTGGGCTTGTCCTCGGCGTCCTCGGCGGTGCTGCCGATCGCCGCGTAGGGCCCGAAACGACCCAGGCGCACGCTGACCGGCTTGCCGGTCTTGGGGTCGGTGCCCAGTTCACGGGCACCGCTGGCCTCGGCGCGATCCACCGATTCCTTCTTCTCTTCCACCAGCCGGTTGAACGGTTCCCAGAAGCGGGCCATCAACGGGATCCAGTCTTCCTCGCCGCGCGACACCGCGTCGAGCTCGTCTTCGAGCTTGGCGGTGAAGTCGTAGTCCACGTACTGGGTGAAGTGGCTGGACAGGAACTTGGAGACCGCACGGCCCACGTCGGACGGGCGGAAGCTGCGGCCTTCCATCTCCACGTACTTGCGGAACAGCAGGGTCTGGATGATCGACGAATAGGTCGACGGACGGCCGATGCCATACTCTTCCAGCGCCTTGACCAGCGCCGCTTCGGTGAAGCGCGGCGGCGGCTGGGTGAAATGCTGGTCGGCGATGATGCGGTCCAGCGGCACGCGGTCGCCGGGCTTCATCGCGGGCAGCTTGCGGCCCTCGTCGTCATCCTCGGCGCTCTTGTTGTCCTTGCCTTCCTCGTAGACCGCCAGGAAGCCGGGCACCACCACGGTGGTGCCGCTGGCGCGGAACACATGCTCGCTGCCGGCCGACAGGTCCACGCTGACGGTGTTGAGCGTGGCCGGAATCATCTGGCTGGCCACGGCACGCTTCCAGATCAGCTCGTACAGCTTGCGCTCGTCGTCGGTCAGGAAACGCGAGACCTGCGCCGGAGTGCGCAACGCCGAGGTCGGGCGCACCGCTTCGTGCGCTTCCTGGGCGTTCTTGGACTTGGTCTGGTAGGTGTTGGGCTTGTCCGGCAGGGCGGCAATGCCGTAATCGCGGGCGATGACATCGCGGATCTCGGCCAGCGCGTCCTGCGACAGGTTGACCGAGTCGGTACGCATGTACGAGATCAGGCCGACGGTGCCTTCCTCGTCGCCGATCGCCACGCCTTCATACAGCTTCTGCGCGACCTGCATGGTCTTGCGCGTGGTGAAGCCCAGCTTGCGCGAGGCTTCCTGCTGCAGCGTGGAGGTGGTGAACGGGGCTGCCGGGCGACGCTTGCGCTCCTTGCTGGCCACGTCGGTGACGTGCAGGTTGCCCTGCGCGGCCTGCTGGATGCGTAGGCGGGCGGCCTCGGCGGTGTCGCCGTCGGTCACGGTGAACTGCTCGAACTTCTGGCCGTCCAGCTTGATCAGGCGGGCATTGAAGGGCTGCGAGGGATGCGCGCAGGCGGCGTCGATGCTCCAGTATTCGCGGGCGATGAAGGCTTCGATTTCCTCCTCGCGCTCGACGATCATGCGCAGCGCCGGGCTCTGCACGCGGCCGGCGGACAGGCCGCGCTGCACCTTGCGCCACAGCACCGGGGACAGGTTGAAGCCGACCAGGTAGTCCAGCGCGCGGCGCGCCTGCTGGGCATCGACCAGGTCACCGGCGATGGCGCGCGGCTGGCTCATGGCCTCCTTGATGGCGCGCGGGGTGATCTCGGTGAAGACCACGCGCTGCATCGGCTTGTCCTTGACCAGCCCCCGTTCCTTGAGGATTTCGGCGATGTGCCAGCTGATGGCCTCCCCCTCGCGATCCGGATCGGTCGCCAGGAAGATGTCATCGGCAGTCTTGGCCGCCTTGGCGATGGCGTCGACGTGCTTCTCGTTCTTCTCGATCAGGTCGTAACGCATCGCGAAGTTGTTGTCGGGGTCGACCGCGCCTTCCTTCGGGACCAGATCGCGCACATGCCCATACGAGGCCAGGACGGTGTAGTCCTTGCCGAGGTATTTGTTGATCGTCTTGGCCTTGGCGGGCGATTCGACGATGAGCAGGTGCTTGGGCATGTCATTGAATTCTGTGGGCAGCAGCCCGGGGGAGGGCGCTAGGGTGGAGCAAATGGCCGCATTAGTGAAGGGCAGCCGTCGATTTCCATACGCTGAACGCCCGGTTATGCGCCGGGCGTTCAGGTTTTGCGCCTAGTAGAGGAATCACGCCGGAGCCGCCCGTGTCAAGCGGCCCGGTGTGAGGGTGGGTCAGGACATGGACGAGGCGAAGATGCCGATCATGGCAACTGCCAGCACCAGCATGCCCACGGTCAGCAGGCCGCCGAGCACCAGAATGACGATGGTGGCGGTGCCCAGCTCATGGCGCTGCAGGTGCGACTGCTCGGTGAAGGCCCAGCGGTCGACCACCACGGTGTCGCAGATCATGTCGTGCAGGGTCTGCTTGCGATCGGTGAAGGCCGCCATCAGGTAGCCGATGCACAGGATCAGGCCGCTCAGGAAGGCGGCGAAGTAGCGGCCGATGGCGCGCAGCAGGGTGAGCCGCTCGCCGTCGGAGCGCACCACCTTGATGCCGACCACCATCTTGCCCAGCGTGGCGCCGCCCCGCGAGGAGTGGAACGAGGCGTAGTAGGCCACGCCGATGATGATGCCCAGCAGCATGCCCACGCCCTGCGCGGCGGATTCGATGGCTGAGGCACTGGAGCCGCCGGCCATGGCAAACCCCATCACCCCGCCGATGACGCCGCCGATGATCGCCGAGGTGACGGTCAGCAGGATGTAGTCCACCAGATAGGCGGCAACGCGCTTCCAGAAGCCGGCATAGACCACCTCGCCCCCGCTGACCACGGCCGAGCCGTAGCTGGCGGTGGCGCCCGGCGCGGTATACGGCGAGTAGGTGCCGCCCGCGGTGCCCGGCAGCGGCGCGGTGCCGTTGTCGATGGCGGTGTAGTCGCCGCGCAGGTCGAACCCGCTGCCCAGGTTGCTGGCCGCGCTGGTGAGGTTCTGCAGCTGCAGCTCCTCCACCGCTTCGGACAGTGCCTTCCACTGCGCATACCCTTCGCGCCAGACCAGCGTGGTCAGGCTGATTTCCCCGCGCTGGAAGCGCTGGCGAAGCTCTTCGACCATCAACGGACCCTGGCGGTCCTGGCCGTCGGCGTAATACCACTCAGTCATTGCGTGCATCCCCTTGTCGTCCATAGTGATCTGCTGCTCAGCTGCGGCATTGGGCTGGCATGTACTTGCTGTCGGCGTCGCTGCTGCAGCTCCATTCCTGGCGTTCGATGTCGTACTCGTACCAGAGCATCTTGCCGTCCAACGCGCGCTTGCCGGGCATCGAGAATTCGATTTCCACGCCGCACTTGCCTTCGCCGAAGCGACCGATGCGCACCGCACCCACGCCTTCGGTGGCGTAGGCGGTGGGGCTGAGGAAGCCCTCATCGCCATTGACCGGGCAGCGGTTGTTTTCCTGCGCGAACACGGCCACCTGTGTCTTCAGCGGCGACAGGATGCTCACCGCATTGGCCAGCTTGGCGCGGTTGACGTAGTCCTGGTAGGCGGGAAGGGCGATGGCCGCAAGAATGGCGAACACGACCAGCACCACCAGCCCCACCACCAGCCCGATGATCAGGCAGCCGGAGGTTTTCTTCGGGGGCGGAGGCGCCGCAGTGCGGGTGTAGGTCGGCGGCGGCGCCGGGGTGCGTGTCGGCACGTCGAAGCCGGGAACGCGCGGCGGCGACGGGGCGACCGGTTCGATGATGGGGGGCGGGGTGGGCCCTGCCTGCGGCGCGGGATCCACCGCCGGCGGCGGTGCGATCACCAGGCCGATCTCGTCGGCCACGCTGCGCAGCGGCTGCCACTGCGCCAACCCGTCGCGCCACACCAGCGTATCCAGCGCGATGCGGCTGGACTGGTACAGCGCGATCAACTCCTCAGACGTCAGCGGCCCACGCTGCTGACGATTTCCTTCTGCATAGAACCACTGGCCCACGGTCCGCTCCTGAATGCGCTGGGCACTCAGTGTACGTTTAGTGAAGCGGTTCCGGTTCGTCCACGAACATTTGTGTTTCCATCCAGGCGTACGCCGCCTCGGCGCCGGGCTGGTTGAACAGCACCATCAGCACCACCCACTTGAGGTCGTCCAGGTCCAGTTCGTCCTGGTCCAGGGCCATGGCGCGGTCCAGCACCAGCTCGCGCTGGTTGGCGTCCAGAATGCCGTGCTGCTCCAGGAACATCAGGAAGCCGCGGCCTTCAACGTCCAGCTTGTCCAGTTCCGGGCCGTGGAAAATGCGCACCGGGCCATCAACGCGGGCCAGGGTGACGGCCGGACGCTGTTCGGCAAGGGCATCGAGCCAGTCGAACGCCTTGTTGATCTCGGTGGGGCTGAAGCCGGCCTGTATGAGGCCGTTCTGGAGGGAATCGCGGTCACGGACAAGGTCCGCGTCTTCGCTGAAGTAGTGTTCAAACAGGTACAGCAGGACGTCCAGAATGCTCTCTTTCATTGCCCCTCGGCCTGCGTCAACGACGCTGTGGAGGTGAAGAAACTAGGGTTTTCGACAGTAGCGGCCATGGTTGGCGACCACCTTTCCATCCAGTTCCATGATCAGAAGCATGGCCGACAGCCGGGCCGCCGTCAATCCGCTGCGCTGGATCAGTGAATCCATACAGGTTGGGTTGTCGTCCAGCACTTTCCACAAGCGCTGGTAGTCCGGTTCGGGGGAAGGTGGGACGCGTCCGCGCGCTGTCCGTGCCTGTTCAGTTGGGGCATCCAGGCGCAAACGCAAGGCCTTGCCCAGGCTGGCCGCCAGCCCGGCTACACCCGCGATGACCTCGTCGGGGTGTTCCACCAGGTGGGCGCCGTCGCGGATCAGCCGGTGGCAGCCGCGGGCACGCGGGTTGCGCACCGAGCCGGGCAGCGCGAAGACCTCGCGCCCGGCCTCGGCGGCGAGCCGGGCGGTGATCAGCGCACCCGAGCGCGCCGCTGCCTCGATCACCACGGTGCCCAGGGTCAGCCCGGCCACGATGCGGTTGCGTGCCGGGAACTGGCCGGGCCGCGCCGCGGTGCCTGGCGGGTATTCGCTGACCACCGCCCCCCGCGCGGCGATGCGCGCGTGCAGCGCCGCGTGCCGGGGCGGAAAGGTCAGGTCCAGGCCGGTGGCCACCACCGCCACGGTACGGCCGTCGGCAACGTCCAGTGCGGCCTGATGGGCCCGGGCATCGACCCCGGCGGCAAGGCCGCTGACCACGCACAGGCCGCTGCCGGCCAGGGCGCCCGCAAACTCGCCCGCCAGCTCGGCACCGCTGGGTGAGGGGGTACGGCTGCCGACCACCGCCACAGCGGGGTGCCACAGCGCGGTCGGGTCACCCTGCACGAACAGCGCGAGCGGGGCCTCGTCGGTGCTGGCCAGCAGGCTGGGGTAGTCCTCCGAGCCAATGCCCAGCAGGTGCCGGTCGGGTGCCATCAACCACGCGGCACAGCGGCCCACGGCGGCGTGGTCGGGGATGGCGATCCGGGCGCACTGCTCGGTGTTGCAACCGGCGCTGCGCCAGGCGGTGGGGCCGGCGCGCAGGACCGATGCGGCGTCGCCGAAGCGGCCCAGCAGGGTGCGGCGTGGGGCCAGCGCGCCGCCGGCCAGGATCAGGCGCAGCAGCGCCTCGTGGGGAGAAGGCAGGTCATCGGGCATCTGCTCAGGCTAGCCCGCACACGAAGACGGCGCCCTGGGGCGCCGTCTCGTTGTTGCGTCGGAATGTGTACCGACCAACGGTCGGTACCTACCGCGTTGCGGGGTCGGTGTAACGACCCGCGCGGTTACTGCGCGTCGGGGTGCTTGGCCGAATAGCCGACCAGGACCGGCTTCACGCCCTGCATCACGAGCGCATAGCTGACCTTGTCGAACGTGCGGAACACCATGGCATGGGCAGCGTACTCATCGGGCAGGGAGACGCGACCGGCACCGGTGGTGAGCGAGTCGTCCATGCGCGAGGAGTTCGGGTACTGCATGCGGTGGGCCACATGCCGGCCCTGGCGCCACAGCGACACCACGGTGCCGTTGTCGATGCCGTTGGCGCTGCCCGCGGAGATCGCAATGACGTCGCGCGGACCGCCGGCCAGGTACATGTCCGTTACCGCCAGCACGCGCATGTCCAGCCCTTCGATCTGGGCGGTCGGTGCATGCGGGAAGAACTGCAGGTCGTACGGGTTGGCCTCGACCGGCACCAGGCGGTCGCCGGCGCGCACTTCGCGTCCGTCAACCTGGCCCTGCAGCGCCAGCGTGGTCACTTCCGACTTGCCGTCCGGCAGCTTCACCACGGTGCCCACGTTCAGCTGGGCCAGCTCGTAGCCGAGCATTTCGTTGCGCTTGCTGGGCGCGGCCACGAAGTTCTTCCACAGGTTGCCGCTGCCCGGGGTCACATCGCCATTGGCGGTGAGATCCTCGGTGGGCTTGGGCAGCGAGTAGCGCACCGTGGTGCGGACCACGGCCCAGCGCTGGCCGACCTGTGCGCCGTCCAGGCCACGCACATAGGCGGTCTGGCCGGTGGTGGCACGCAGGCGGTTGTCTTCCAGGGCAACGACGTAGGGCAGCGAGTCGATCTCGTCCACCACGCTGAGCTGCTTCAGGAACGGTTCGACCTGGCTCAGCGGGATCGCGTTGATCGGCGCGTCCTGGCGCGGGCCGGGCTGGGCCACGACGCGGTCCAGGTAGGCCAGGCTCAGCACGTCACCCGGGTAGATCAGGTGCGGGTTCTTGACCTGCGGGTTGGCCTGCCAGATTTCCGGCCACAACCACGGCTTTTTAAGGAAGCGCGCGGAAATATCCCACAAGGTGTCGCCCTTCTGGACAACATAGGTTTCCGGGTGCCCGCCATTCACTTCAACGGCGGTAGCATAGGTAGCCACGGTCAGCATCGCGACAGCGACGACCGTACGAGTTCTTTCAAACATAGGTGTGGTGCCTGATTCCCCAACAGGTTCGAGCACTATAGTCCAGAAACCGGGGCGCAAGGCAAGCGTTGGCGATAGAATTGCGACGTACGCCGCTATAAGGGCGCCCCTCAACGGTATTTGTCATGGCTATCCTGCCCATTCTCGAGTTCCCGGACCCGCGCCTGCGCACCAAGGCGGCGTTGATCGACGCTGCCGAAGTGACCACGCCGGCCTTCCAGGAACTGATCGACAACATGTTCCAGACCATGTACGAGGCCCCCGGTATCGGGCTGGCCGCGTCCCAGGTGGATGTCCACAAGCGCTTCATGGTCATCGACGTCAGCGAAGAGAAGGACACCCCGCGGGTGTTCATCAACCCGGAGATCGTGACCCGCGAAGGCGGCCAGGTCTACCAGGAGGGCTGCCTGTCGGTGCCCGGCATCTTCGCCGACGTGACCCGCGCCGACAGCATCACCGTGCGCTTCCTGGACCGCCAGGGCGTGGCCCAGGAGCTGACCACCGACGGCCTGCTGGCCGTCTGCGTACAGCATGAGATGGACCACCTGGACGGCAAGCTGTTCATCGACTACCTCTCGCCGCTCAAGCGCGAGATGGTCCGCAAGAAGCTGGCCAAGTCGCGCAAGCACGTTGCCTGACCTGGCTGCGGGCGCGGTGGCGCGGCCTTTCCGCGCCCTGCGACCGGTTGTTCGGCGCCGTGCCCCGGCGCCGTTTTTCTTTCTGCAAGTGGGAACGCCATGAAGATTGTCTTTGCCGGTACGCCGGAGTTCGCCGTGTCCTCGCTGCGCGCCGCCGCGCGCCACCATGAGGTGGTGGCCGTGTACACCCAGCCGGACCGCCCGGCCGGCCGTGGCCGTGGGCTGGCGCCCTCGCCGGTGAAGCTCGAAGCGATCGCGCGTGGCATTCCGGTGTTCCAGCCCGAATCGCTCAAGAGCGAACAGGCCCGGCAGCAGCTGCGGGACCTGCAGGCGGACCTGATGGTGGTGGTGGCCTACGGGCTGATCCTGCCCAAGGCCGTGCTGGCCATTCCCACGCATGGCTGCTGGAACGTGCATGCCTCGCTGCTGCCGCGCTGGCGTGGCGCCGCGCCGATCCAGCGCGCCATCCAGGCCGGCGATACCGAAAGCGGCGTGTGCCTGATGCAGATGGAGGCCGGGCTGGACACCGGTCCGGTGCTGCTGCGCCAGCACACCCCGATCCAGCCCGGTGAACTGGGTGGCTCGCTGCATGACCGCCTGGCCGAGCTGGGCGCGCAGGTGCTGTCCGATGGGCTGGGCCTGCTGCGCGCCGGCCTGAAGCCGATCGCCCAGCCGCAGCCCGAGCAGGGCGTGACCTATGCGCACAAGCTGGACAAGGCCGAGGCCCGGCTGGACTGGTCGCAGGAGGCCCAGGTGCTGGAGCGCACGGTGCGCGCCTTCAACCCGTGGCCCATCGCCGAGGCCCAGCTGGCCGGGGAGCGCGTGCGCATCCACGGCGCGGTGGCGCTGGCCGACAACCAGGGCAAGGCCCCGGGCACCCTGCTGGCGGCCGGCCGCGACGGCATCGACATCGCCTGCGGGCAGGGCGCCCTGCGCCTGCGCGTGCTGCAGCGCGACGGCGGCAAGGCGATCACCGCGGCCGACTACCTCAATGCCCGCCGCGACTTGATCGTGGGGCGCTGAGATGACCCAGCCCCGCCAGACCAAGCCGTCGCCCTCGTCGTCCGCCATGGCCCCGGGCGTTCCCACGCGCGTGCTCGCCGCGCGCGTGCTGGCCCAGGTGATCGGCCGCGGCCGTTCGCTCAAGGCCGAGCTGGCCACCGCCCTGCCGACCCTGGACGACAGCCGCGACCGCGCGCTGCTGGAGGCGTTGTGCTTTGCCGTGCTGCGCCGGCGCACCGCCTATGACGCCGCATTGGCCAGCTGGATGCCGCGCCCGCTCGGCGCCCGCGAGGATGAGCTGCGCGCGCTGCTGCTGGTGGGCTTTGCCCAGCTCGATGCGCTGGACCTGCCGGCGCATGCAGCGCTCTCGGCCACCGTCGAGGCGGCCCGCGCAATGGGGCGCGAGCGCCAGGCCGGCATGGTCAACGCGCTGCTGCGCCGCGCCCAGCGCGAAGGCATTCCGCCGCTGCCGGCGCGCGACGCGTTCCCGCTGTGGCTGGCCGAGATGATCGAGCAGGACTGGCCCGATCAGGCCGCGGACGTGTTCAACGCCAGCCTGCTGGCCGCGCCGCTGTGGCTGCGGGTCAACCGCCAGCAGAGCACCCGCGAGGCCATGCTGGAGAAACTGGAGGCGGCCGGCATCGCCGCCGAGGCCAGCGCGCTGGGCGCCGATGCGATCCGCCTGCCGGTGCCGGTCGCCGTGTCGGCCCTGCCCGGCTTCGCCGAGGGCGCGCTGTCGGTGCAGGATCTGTCCGCCCAGCAGGTGTCCGATGCGCTGGCGGTGCCCAAAGGGGCGCGCGTGCTGGACGCCTGCGCGGCGCCGGGTGGCAAGTCGGCGCACCTGCTCGAACGCGACCCCAGCCTGCAGCTGCTGGCGCTGGATATCGATCCGCGCCGGCTCAAGCGCATCAGCGACACCTTCGCGCGCACCGGCGTGGGCGCGAAGGCGCAGGTCCGTGCGGCCGATGCGACCGACCCGGCCAGCTGGTGGGACGGGCAGCCGTTCGATGTGATCCTGCTCGATGCCCCGTGTTCGGCCACCGGCATCATCCGCCGCCAGCCGGACGTGCTCGTGCATCGCCGCGCGACCGATATCGAGGCGCTGGTGGCCCTGCAGGCACGCCTGCTCGACGCCTGCTTCAGCATGCTCGCGCCCGGTGGCACCCTGCTGTACGCGACATGCTCGATCCTGCGCGAAGAAAACCAGTTCCAGGTCGAAGCCTTCCTGCAACGCACGCCCCGCGCGGGATTCCTGCCATTGGGTGACGCCTTCGGCCATGATTCGTGGGCCGGTCGCCAACGCCTGCCGGGTGAGCACGATGCTGACGGTTTCTTCTATGCGCGTCTGCTAAAGAAGGGCTAGTTCCCCCCGTTAGAATCGCGCCCATGCTGAAAACCCGCGCGTCCCGAGAGTTCTGGTTGCTTGCCCTGATGGCCCTGCTGGTCATCGGGGCGGGCCTGGGGATGCGGGATCCCTGGCCGTCGGACGAGCCCCGCTTCGCGCTGGTGGCCAAACAGATGGTGTTGAGCGGGGACTGGCTGTTCCCGCACCGCGGCACCGAGCTGTACTCGGACAAGCCGCCCATGCTGATGTGGTTCCAGGCCACGCTGTTCACCGTGCTGGGCAACTGGCGGGTGGCGTTCCTGCTGCCCTCCCTGCTGGCCGCGCTGGGCACCCTGGCCTGCGTGTACGACCTGGGCCGCCGCCTGTGGACCCGCCAGGTGGGCCTGTACGCCGCCTGGGCGCTGCTGTTTGCGGTGCATTTCACCTTCCAGTCGAAGCGGGCGCAGATCGATCCGCTGGTGGTGTTCTTCATCACCCTGGCCAACTACGGGCTGCTCCGCCACCTGTTGTGCGGGCCGGCCTGGCGCTGGTGGTGGCTGGGCTGGTTCGCCGCCGGGCTGGGCGTCATCACCAAGGGCGTGGGCTTCATCGCGCTGTTGATGCTGGTGCCGGCGATCATCGCGGCGGCCCTGGGCTGGCCGCGGCTGCGCCTGCACCTGCGCGACGTGCGGTTCTGGCTGGGGCCGCTGGCCTTCGTGCTGGCGGTGGCGTTGTGGCTGGTACCGATGGTGGTGACCGCCACCAGCAGCGGCCTGGCCGAGTACCGCGCCTACATGAACGACATTCTGTTCAAGCAGACGGCCAAGCGCTACGCGCAATCCTGGGACCACCACAATCCGTGGTGGTACTTCCTGGGCGTCATGCCCTCGATGTGGATCCCCGCGTTCCTGCTGGTGCCCTGGGCCATTCCGGCCTGGTGGCGGCGGCTGCGCCGGCGCGACCCGCGTTACCTGCTGCTGCTCGGCTGGTGGCTGCTGATCCTGCTGTTCTTCTCCATTCCGCACGGCAAGCGCGACGTGTACATCCTGCCGGCGCTGCCGATGTTCTGCCTGGCGCTGGCACCGCTGCTGCCGGGCCTGTTGCGCCGGCGCGACGTGCAATGGGTGCTGGGCGGCTTCGCCGCGCTGCTCACCCTGGCGCTGCTGGGCATCGGCGTGGCGATGCTGGCCGGCGACCCGGGCTTCGAGCGCAGGTGGATCTTCGAGCGAGGTGTCAGTGGCGGGCTGACCGCCACGCTGGGCTGGGTTGCCCTCGTGCTGGGCAGCTGGGGCCTGGTGAGTCTGGCGTTCAGCGGCCGGCGCCGGTTCCACTGGGCGGTGGTGTCGATCCTGGCCCTGGCCTGGGTGGCCTATGGCCTGGTGGGCTCCCCGCTGTTCAATGATTCCAGCTCCGCGCGCGGGTTGATGTACCAGACCGGGCAGCGGATCGGCCCGGACGCCGAGCTGGGCCTGGTCGGCTGGAAGGAGCAGAACCTGCTGATGTCCGACCGCCCGGTGCGCACATTCGGCTTCAGGCGCCGCTGGTATCGCCAGTTGCAGGACGGCCGCGAGTGGCAGGCGCAGGACCCGGCGCGGCGCTGGCTGCTGGTGCAGGAGGCGGCCATGCTGACGTGCGTGGATCGCCGCCAGTCCGAACGCGTCGGTGTGGCCAACCGGCGTGGCTGGTGGCTGGTGCCGGCGCACGCCTTCGAGGGGCAGTGCCGCCCCAGCGCCGTCGAGCTGGCCCGCATCCGCCGTGAGCAGGGCAAGGATGACGACGAGCAATAGCCGCAGGCTCATGGATCATTACAGACCGATCGGCGACAATGCGACCCGCTCGCTGATACCGGGCCGGATCCATTGACGTACCGACGCCCACCTCCCGCTGTCCGCCCGAGTCGCATTGAACGTGAACAACGCGCTTCCCCGTAATGCCGGCGCCAACCCTGTACTGGCGTGGGCGTTCACCGTGGTCCTGGGCCTGTCGCCGGTGTTGCTGATGTCGACCCTGGACGGTGGCAGCGCGGGTTACTACGGGCTGGTGCTGCTGAGCTTCATTGTGCTGGCCTGGGTGCGTCGCCCGGCCACGGGCACGGCGTGGTGCGACAACCGTCGCGAGTACCTGTGGATGGGGCTTGGCGTGGCGGTGATGCTCATCGGCGTGCTCACCAGCCTGGCGGTGCATGGCATCTGGAAGGGCTCGGAAGTGGAGAAGGCCGTGCGCCTGCTCACCGTGCTGCTGATCCTGGCCGCCGCGCTGCGCATTCCGCGCCGGGTGCTGGTGCATGCGGCGTTCGGCTTGTTGGTGGGCATCTGGTATGCCGTGATCAACGTGGCCTGGCTGGTGCTGAGCACCGGCACACGGCCGGCCACCCGCCAGTTCAACGCGGTCACCTATGGCGACCTGACGCTGCTGTTCTCGGCGATGGCCTTCCTGCTGCTGGGCGTGCGCATCACGCGGTTCCATCGCACCGAATTCGCGCTCAAGCTGGTGACCGGCATCGCCGGCGTCGCTGCATTCCTGGCCACCCAGACCCGTGGCGGCCTGCTGGCCATCCCGTTCTTCCTGTTTGTCGCCCTGCTGGTGCAGGGCCGCCGCCTGAACCGGTTCAAGGCGCTGGCGGCGCTGCTGCTGCTGGGCGCGGCCGCGGCCATCGTGGCCAGTGACGGCTCGATGCGTGAGCGCATCCATCTGGGCGTGAGCGAATTCGACCAATGCCAGGTGACCCACCTGTCCGACACCTCGGTGTGCATCCGGCTGCAGTTGTGGAGCGCGGCCGGGCACATGATCCGCAGTGAGCCGGTGTTCGGTGTGGGCGGTGGCGACCGCTTCCGCGAGGAGCTGGCCCAGCTGGCCGACGCCAAGCAGGTGACGCCGACCGTGGCGCGCGATTTTGGCGAGACCCACAACGACCTGCTGTACTTCCTGGCGACCTATGGCGTGCTGGGCGGTTTGGGGCTGGTGCTGCTCTACATCGCGCCGGGCTGGCTGTTCGCCCGGCGCCTGCGGCTGGACATGACCGACCGCAGCACGCGCCTGTTCGCGGGTGCGGGACTGATGATCTGCGTGGGCTTCATGGTGTTCGGCCTGACCGAGATGATGTTCCGCGACATGCGCACCGCCTCGTTCTACGCCACCTGGATCGCCTTCTTCCTGGCCCTGTCCGACCCGCTGCGCCTGCGCACCGACGCGCGGTAGAGCGGACTGGTAGAGCGGACTGTTAGTCCGCTGCTCCTCCACGCAACACCGCTTCATAAGAAGCCTCAGTCAACCGGCTGAAGGTCTCCAACCCAAACGCCTCAACGGCATGCGCACGCGCGGCCAGCCCAACCTGTGGCAACGCCGCACGCTGCTCATACAGCGCCGTGACCTGCGCGGCAATCGCCCCCACATTCCGCACCGGCACGATCCAGCCGTTGCGCTCATGGGTGATGTTCTCGGGCAAGCCCGCATAGTCGCTGACCATCACCGGTTTGCCCATCGCCATCATTTCGCGGCACGCAAACGAGATGGTTTCCACATCGTAGGACAGCACGAAGCCGGCATCGCCGCTGGCCACGAACGGGCGGATGTCCTCCAGCAGCCCGGCAAAATGTACCTGTGCGGCCACGCCGAGCTGTTCCACTTCCGCCACCAGTTTCGGCTCCGGTTCGCGCCCGGCCACGGCCATGTGCACCTTGCCGCGCAGCGGTTCGGGCAACGTGGCGATGGCGCGCGCCAGGTCGATCCAGCCCTTGTGGTCGTCGGTACCAGCGTTGCTCACCAGCACCAGCGCATCGGGATCCAGCGTCCAGCGCGCGCGCAGCGCAGCGCCGTCGGCGGCCGCCACCGGTGTGAAGTGCTGCAGGTCCACGCCATTGCGCACGACATCGATCGGGCAGCGTCGGTAGGGGCTGTCCAGCAGCATCTGCCGGGTGTGTTCGGACACGGCGATCACCCGGTCGGTGCCCCACCGCGCACGCACCGCATTGCCGAAGGTGTTGCTGGATTTGCTGTTGTGCTTGGTGAACACCAGCTTGGGCCGCCGGGGCAGGCCGGCCACCGCTTCCATGGCGACGCGGTGGTCGCGCGCACCGTTGGCGTGCACGATGTCGATGCCATGCTGCTGGATCAGGCCGCGCAGCGTGCGCAGGTCGGCCCATTGGCGGCCCAGCGTGGCCAGGCCGCTGCTGAACGCGATCTCGACCGGCTCGGCGATGTCTTCCTGGCGGACCACGCGCAGCACGCGGCTGTCGGCAGGGGCGGCCATGAACACCTGGTGGCGCGGCGACAGGGCGCGCGCCAGCGATGCAAGGTAGGTGGTATGGCCGCCGCCATCGCCGGCGTGGAAGTTGGTGTAGAGAATCTTCATGGGGGTCTTCGGTAAAACGCCGATGAAGTCTGCCACAGCCATGTTCAGGCGGCGTCGCCAGTGCGCGGTGGGTCGCTGACCGGCTGGCCCTGCTGCAGCATCCACAGCATGATGGTCTTCTGCCGCACGTAGTTGGCGCGCACGTAGGCGTACACCAGCCCGTGCCAGCCATCGCGGAACCCGCCGCGCAGCAGCAGCCCGCGCCAGAAGCGCCAGGCCGGTGCCAGCACCAGCTTGGCCAGCGTCGCACGCTTGCCGCGCGCAAATTCGTGCTCGGCCATCATCCGCGCATAACGCTGGGTCTTGGCCAGCTGCTGCTCCAGCGACCGGTACGGGTAATGCACCAGGTCGCCGTGCAGGGTGCCGACCTGGCCGTCCACGCTGGCCGCTTCGTGGATCTCGCGGGTGCCCCGCCAGCCGCCGTGGCGGCGGTCGAACAGGCGCAGCACCCGGTCCGGGTACGCGTTGCCATGGCGCAGGAACTTGCCGAAATACTCGGAGAGGCGGGCGAAACGGTAGCCGTGATGGCCGGCGAAGCCGGTGGCCTGGGCGGCCAGGATCGCCGCCTGCAGCGCCGGGCCGACGCGCTCGTCGGCGTCCAGGCACAGCACCCAGTCGTGGCTGGCCTGCGCCACGCAGAACGCCTTCTGGCTGCGGAAGCCGTCGAACGGCCGCTGCAGCACCCGTGCGCCCGCAGCGGTCGCGATCGCCACCGTGGCGTCGGTCGAATAGGAGTCCACGACGATCACCTCGTCGCAGAAGGCCAGCGAGGCCAGGCAGTCGCCGATGCGGTCGGCTTCATTGAACGCGATAATGCAGGCCGAGATGCGAGGCCGTTCAACGGGAGCGGTCGTGGAGGACATGATGGCCGAGTACCTGTTGTTTGCGACGGAGCGCTATGCGTTGCCTATTCTCGCCCCTCTGGCCCAGGCGTTGCACGCCTCCGGTCAATCGGTCTCGGCCTGGTTCGCCGATGGCGCCGCCGGCGCCAGCCTGCCGGGCGTGCCCAATGTCGGCCTGAAGGAGGCGTTGGCGCTGCGTCCACGCGCGGTGTTCAGCGCCGCCAACTGGGTGCCGCCGTTCATTGCCGGGGCCAAGGTACAGGTCTTCCATGGCTTCAACGTGCAGAAGCGCGACAGCGCGCGCGGCCATTTCCGCGTGCGCGGCCTGTTCGACCTGTACTGCACGCAGGGCCCGGCGACCACCGCGCCGTTCCGTGCGCTTGCCGAGCGTGAGGGCCACTTCGCCGTGGCCGAGACCGGCTGGCCCAAGCTGGACCCGTTGTTCCTGGACGACGGCGGCGCAAGCGCGGCGCTGCGCGCGCCGGCGCAGGGGCGGCCGGTGATCCTGTTCGGCTCCACCTTCACCGAGCGGTTGAGCGCGGCGCCGCACCTGTACGCGCAGATCGCCGCGGACATCGCGCGCGGCGAGCGCTACTGGCTGCTGACCCTGCACCCCAAGTGCGCGCCGGAGCTGTTCGAGCGTTACCGCGCGCTGGCCGGTGCGAACGCCACCTTCATCGAGCCGGAGCAGGTGATGGCCGCGCAGCGTGCGGCCGACGTACTGGTGTCCGACACCTCCTCGATCGTGTCCGAGTTCGTGGTGCAGCACAAACCGGTGGTGACCTTCCGCAACCGGGTGCCGCAGCCGCACATGATCGATTTCGACGATCCGGCGCAGTTGCCGGCGGTGCTGGCGCGCGCGCTGGATCCCGAGCCGGCGTTGATGGCCGAGATCCGTCGTTATGCCGATGACATTCATCCGTGGCGGGATGGGCGCTCGAGCGAGCGCGTCATTGCCGCGACCGAGGATTTTTTGTCGGGCGAAATGGGGGCGCTGAAGCGCAAGCCGTTCGGGGCGTGGACGCGTGGGTTGCAGATCCGGAAGGACCTGGGTTATTGGGGGCCGTCGAAGCGCTGAACGGTGTCGGTGGGCTGCGGTTGCCACGCATGGCGTGGCACTACGGATTACGGGGGCGCGGAATTTTCCCGGGCCGATGGACGATCCGTTCGACGGTAGAGCCACGCCATGCGTGGCTGCTCGCGGTCACCGGTACGGGCGGCGCTTTACGAATGCCGCGTTCAACTGTTCGAACACCTCGCGCGCCTCGGCCTCCGGCAGATACCGCAGGCACAGCGCGATGCTGCCACCGGCGCCGGCCGTATCCAGCCATACGCTGCTGGTGCCCAACCAGCGGTCCAGCGGGGAGCGGCTCAGCCGCAGCGACTGCAGCTTGTCCAGTTCGGCAAAGCGCCACCAGCGCTGCCACCAGCCGCCGCGCACCGCCACATAGCGCGCGTCCAGGTGATATCCCATGCGCGCCATCGTGCGGTGTGCGCGCAGCGCCGACCACGGCAACCACGCCAGCACCGCTGCGCCCCACGGGCCGACCTCCCACACCGCCCCGGCCGCCAGCAACGGCACGATCAGCAGCGCCGGCAGGCACAGCCGCCACCAGCCGCGCTGCGGCACCGCGTGCCACTGCGCGGGCGGCCACTGCAGCTGCGGTAGCAGGTGCTGCACCAGCGCATCGCAGGCGGCGGGGGTGGCCAGCGGCGCCAGCTCGCGCAGGTCGCGGCGTTCGCCATCGGTTGAAACACCGGCGGCGATGTCGATGCGCAGGTGGCGGCGCTGGAACCAGCGCTGCAACGCGGTTTCGCGCAGGGTCCAGGCCTGGATGCGGCGCCGTGCCACGCTGGTGCGCATGCGTGTCAGCAGCCCGCTGGCCACGGTCAGGCGACGCTCGTGCTCGGTCAGCCGGAAGCCGTGGTAACGCAGCAGCGCCAGCACCGCCGAGAGCACCCGCAGCATCACCCAGAACCCCGCCACCATCACCAGCGCGACCAGCACCCAGACCCAGGTCGCCGGGTGCAGGTGGCTGGCATAGCCGAAGGCCTGGCGCCCGCCGTATTCGATGGCGTCGCTGACCGCGCCACGGGGGAACAGCTGGTACGACGCACCGAACATGGCGAGCACCACCACCCAGCCCCGGTTGGACAGCAGGCCGATGCGGATCACGTCGGCGGTACTCAGCTGCAGCAGTACGTCGTCGGCCGGTGCCGCCGGCGTTTCGACACCGGCATCCTCGACCGGCGCCGCCTGTTGCCCGCGCTGGCGTACCAGCTGCTCCAGGGCCAGCGCCTGGTCCAGCCGCAGCACGCGCATCTCGGCCTCAGGGCGATTGCCACCGGCCGATTCCAGGCGCAGTTCGGCCACGCCGAACAGGCGGTGCAGCGGATTCTGGTGCACCACCACGTTGTGGATGCGCGCGAACGGAATCTCGCGCCGGTTGCGCGACACCAGCCCGCTGCGCACGCTGATCGCATCGCGGCCGATGCGGTAATGAAAGGTCAGGTACTGCAGGATCGAGACCGCCACCAGCACTGCGATCACGATCAACGTGGTGAGGTAGGACCACATCTCGTCGCGGTCGCCGCGGTTGCCGAACACCAGCAGTGCCACCAGCGGCAGCAGGAACTGGCGCAGCTGCATCAGCATCACGAACAGCCACGACCACGGATGCAGCCGCTGGTCGGGGGCGGCGTCAAGCGGCGGCGGGGTACTCACAGCGCGTCGTCGTCCCGGTCCAGCTGGTGGCCCAGCGTGTCGCGCAGGCGTTCGGCGTCGGCCTGGTCCAGCCCGCTCAGCGATACCGCGCTGAAACGGCTGCCGGCGGTGTGCACCACCAGCGTGGCCAGCCGTGCGGTGCGCTCGATCGGGCCGCGGCGCAGGTCCAGGTGCTGTACCCGCGACAGCGGCACCTGTGTTTCCAGCTGCCACATCAGGTCGCGGCGCACGCCCAGGCCCTGCGCATCCAGTCGCCACCAGGTGCGGCGCTGTCGGCGGTAGCCGAAGAGGGCGCCGATCAAGGCGCCGGGCAGCGGCATCGCGGCCGCCCCGATCCAGCGCATCGGCAGATCGAACACGATCCACAAGGCGCCCAATGCGCCGCCGATCAGGATCGCCCCGGTAATGCCGCCGGCGACGCCCGCCAGGGTGGCCGCACGTCGCGGCAGTGGCTGCCATTCGGTCTGCGACGGCAGCGGCGGAGGAGTGGGCAGCGGGGGAACGAAGGCGGGGTCGGACAAGGCGGGGCGCTCGGCAGGAGGAAACATGCCGGGCGCGGTGGTCAGCGCTGCAGCGCCCGTCGCGCAGACGGTAGCAGGTTGCCGCGTGCTATTGCGCGGCCTGGATCAGGGCATCCACGTCCAGCAGGTGGCCGGCACGTTCGGCCTTGGTGCGCAGGTAGTGTTCGTTTTCGGCGGTGATGTCGCCGGTGACCGGCACGCAGTCCACCACCTCGATACCGGCATGGCGCAGGCGCTGCGCCTTGGTGGGGTTGTTGCTCAACAACTGCACGCGCTGCACGCCCAGGCCCTGCAGCATGGCCACGGCGCTGCCGTAGCGGCGCTCGTCGGCGCCGAAGCCCAGCTGCGCGTCCGCGTCGATGGTGTCCAGCCCGTCGTGCTGGTAACCATAGGCGCGCATCTTCGCGGCGATGCCGGTGCCGCGTCCTTCCTGGTCCAGGTACAGCAGCACGCCGCCGCCCAGTTCCTTCAGCTTGCGCAGGCCGCGCCGCAGCTGGTCGCCGCAGTCGCACTTGAGCGAGCCGAACAGGTCGCCGGTCAGGCATGACGAATGCACGCGTACCGGCACCACGCCCGACAGGTCCGGCGTGCCGACGATGATCGCCACCTGGTCGCGCTGGGCCACGCCGCCGCGGAACACTGCAAATTCGGTCATGCCCACCTCGCGCAGCGGCACCGGCGAGCGCGCCACCAGTTCGTAGGCATGCGCGGCCTGCTCGGCGCCCTGCGCCAGGTCGCACAGCGACACCTGCGCGCAGCTGTCGAAGCGGGCATCGCCGGGCGCCAGCAGCACCCCAACCATGGCCGGCAGCAGCAGCCCGAGGCGGGCGATTTCCACCGCACCGTCGTCCAGTGCCTGGCCAGCGGTCCAGCCTTCCGGCATCGGTTCGGCCTCGCGCAGGTAGCTCAGCGAGGGCAGGGCGTCGAAGTCGATCCCGGCCAGCGGCACGCGCGCGCCATGCTCGGCCGCCACGCCCAGCACCCGCGCCCGGGTGGCGGTCAGGAACAGGTAGTGCTGGCCGGCCGCGACCTCGGCGAACGCGCCGTAGCTGCTGCGGGTACTGCTGTCCAGGGCGATGAACGCCAGGCGCTGCCCTTGGCCGTCATCGATCACCACCGGGCGGCCGGCGCGCAGTTCGGCCACCGCGCGCTCGCAGCGGATCGCGGCCGGATCGCCGAACGGAGAGGAAGCAACTGGGGACATGACAGGGGCCGTGGGGGACATCGTGGGTTCCACAGTGGGGTCGGATGGCGCCGATTCAATCGCAGCCGGCGCGACAGTGCGTCGCAGCCGGCCGTGCCTCAGTGAGGCCGAGCTTCAATGAGGCCGAGCTTCAATGAGGATGTTCTTCGGTGGCGTACGGGTCCACTTCGCCGCTGTGCGGTGGGCGCAGCGTGTAACGCTTGTAGGTCCATTGGTACTGCGCCGGGTCGCGGCGGGCGATGGCCTCGATGCCGGCGTTGAGCGTGGCCGCGGCGGTGCGTGGGTCCGGATCGGCCACGCCCGGAGCGGCCGGGGTGATGTGCAGGGCGAACTGCATGCCCGGGCCAACGCGTTCGCACCAGCCGTACAGCACCGTAGCACCGGTACGCTCGGCCAGCCGGTTGACCAGCGTCATGGTCAGCGCCTCCACCCCGAAGAACGGCGCGAACACGCCGTCGCCTGCCTTGGGCTGCTGGTCGGGCAGGATCCCGGTGGCGCCGCCGTCCTTGAGTACCTTGAACAGCTGGCGCACCGCCGGGCCCTCGGCCCGGACCTGCTGGACATTGCTGCCACCCCGCACCAGCTGCAGGAATTCGTCGCCCACGGCCTGGTCGGGCGCCTTGTAGACGATGGCGATGGGCCCGCGCGAGGCCAGCCACTGGTTGAGCAGCTCCCAGTTGCCATAGTGCGGGGCGGCCACGATCACGCCCTTGCCGCTGGCCAGCGCCGCGTCGTACAGCGCGGCGCCATGGCACTCGGTCAGCAGGGCCAGGTTGCGCTCGCGCGGCTGGGTCCACAGGCGCAGGGTTTCCACCGCCTGCAGCGCGGTCGAGCGCAGCACGCCCCGGTGCAGCGTGTCGCGTTCGGCCGGGGACAGGTCGGGATAGGCCAGTTCCAGATTGCGCCGGGTGACCCGGCTTTCACGGGCGTTCATGCGGATCCACAACCACGCCAGGGCATGGGCGAAACCGCGCAGCCAGGACCAGGGCAGGCGGGTGAACAGGGCAGCGGCGCGGTAGGCCAGGCGGGCGGTGGTATGCGGTTTCATCGGGTCGAAGTCTAGCCGGTGCGCGTCCCGGGCGGTTTGCCGCGCCCGGTCGGGCAGCTTTCCCAGGGGCGCGCGCACCCACTAAGGTAGTCCGCCACCCCTTGATGGAAGCCCTGCCATGCTCGTCCTCATCCAGCGCGTCACCCAGGCCAGCGTCAGCGTGGACGACGCCGTGGTGGGCCAGATCGGTCCCGGCCTGCTGGCCCTGGTCGGCATGGAGCCGGGCGACACCGAGGCGCAGATCGCACGGATGGCCGATCGGCTGCTTGGTTACCGTGTGTTTGCCGATGAGACCGGAAAAATGAACCGGTCATTGGGGGAGTCGGGGGGCGGTCTGCTGCTGGTGAGCCAGTTCACCCTGGCTGCGGACACCGGCAGCGGGATGCGCCCGGGGTTCAGTACCGCTGCGCCGCCCGCCGAGGCTGAACGTGGATTCAACCGATTGGTGGAGATCTGCAGGCAAAAGCATGCCGTGGGGGTGGAAACGGGGCGGTTTGGCGCCCATATGGTTGTCAGCCTGGTCAACGATGGTCCAGTGACCTTCCTGCTCAGACCCTGACCCCCGGGACCACCGCCCGGGCCGGAGGGGCCTGGGGCTGGTATAATGCTAGGTTCTATTCCTAATCCCTGCCGGTGGCGCGAGCACTACATGGCCAACGAACGTCCTGCCCAGCAAAACGACATCAAGCTTCTGATCAGCAAGGGCCTGGAACAGGGCTACCTGACCTACGCCGAAGTCAATGACCACCTGCCCGACGACATTGTCGACCCGGAGCAGATCGAAGACATCATCGGCATGATCAACGGCATGGGCATCGATGTCCATGAAGTGGCGCCCGATGCCGAAACCCTGCTGCTCAACGACGGCAACACCGGTAACCGCGAAGTCGATGACACCGCGGCCGAAGAAGCTGCCGCCGCACTGAGCGCACTCGACACCGAAGGTGGCCGCACCACCGACCCGGTGCGCATGTACATGCGCGAAATGGGTACCGTCGAGCTGCTGACCCGCGAAGGCGAAATCGCCATCGCCAAGCGTATCGAAGAAGGTCTGGGCCAGGTCCAGGCCGCACTCGGCACCTTCCCGGTGTCGGTCGAATCGCTGCTGTCCGATTACGAAGCCCACAAGGAAGGCAAGAAGCGCCTGGCCGAAGTGATCGTTGGCTTCAACGACCTGGTGGAAGAAGTCCCGGCCCCGGCCGTGGCAGAAGACACCAGTGACGACGCTGACGAAGACGGCGACGACGACGAAGAAGACGGCGACGACGTCGAGGAAGAGGCCGGCCCGACCGGTCCGGATCCGGAAGAAGTCGCCCGCCGCATGCAGGCGCTTGCCGATGCCTACGCTGCCTTCAAGAAGGCGTCCACCAAGGCCGACCGCAAGCCGCTGACCAAGCTGCGCGACGACATGGCCGCCGTGTTCGTCACCCTGAAGCTGCCGTTGCCGCTGACCGACGTGCTGGTCAAGCAGCTGCGCGACGTCATGGCCGACATCAAGGGCCACGAGCGCCGCGTGCTGAACCTGGCCACCGTCACTGCCCGCATGCCGCGCAAGGACTTCATCCGCTCGTGGGAAGGCAACCAGACCAACCTGGAGTGGGTGGAAGACGCACTGAAGCGCAAGCAGAAGTGGTCCTCGGCCCTGCGTGACGTCAAGGACCAGATCATTGCCGAACAGCAGTCCACCATCGACATCGAGAAGAACACCTCGCTGGAGCTGGAAGAGCTGAAGGAAATCAGCCGGGCCATGGCCTACGGCGAAGCCAAGGCGCGCAAGGCCAAGAAGGAAATGGTCGAGGCCAACCTGCGTCTGGTGATCTCCATCGCCAAGAAGTACACCAACCGCGGCCTGCAGTTCCTCGACCTGATCCAGGAAGGCAACATCGGCCTGATGAAGGCCGTGGACAAGTTCGAGTACCGCCGCGGCTACAAGTTCTCCACGTATGCGACCTGGTGGATCCGCCAGGCCATCACCCGTTCGATCGCCGACCAGGCGCGCACCATCCGTATTCCGGTGCACATGATCGAAACGATCAACAAGTTGAACCGCATTTCCCGCCAGATGCTCCAGCAGTACGGCCGCGAGGCCACGCCGGAGGAGCTGGCCAAGGAAATGGACATGCCGGAAGACAAGATCCGCAAGGTGATGAAGATCGCCAAGGAGCCGATCTCGATGGAAACCCCGATCGGCGACGACGAGGATTCCCATCTGGGCGACTTCATCGAGGACACCAACGTGGAGTCCCCGATCGAGAACACCACCAACATCAATCTGTCTGAAACCGTGCGCGACGTGCTGGCCGGCCTCACCCCGAGGGAAGCCAAGGTGCTGCGCATGCGCTTCGGCATCGACATGAATACCGACCACACCCTTGAGGAAGTCGGCAAGCAGTTCGACGTCACCCGCGAGCGCATCCGCCAGATCGAAGCCAAGGCGCTGCGCAAGCTGCGTCACCCAAGCCGCTCCGAGCAGCTGCGCAGCTTCCTGGATATCGATTGATTTCCAGGTGGTCGCGTAAATGAAAAAACCCCGCTTCGGCGGGGTTTTTTCATGCCTGGTCCGGCGGCGGATGCGCAGCCGGGAGACGGCGCACCGCGCGGCGCGGTAGGGGCGGTTCCCTAGCGACTGCCGACTCTGCCCATCGGCACGGTAACGCATGACCCCAGGTGAAGATCGCCTGCATCCACGCCGCACCGACCTGGCGGCCGACGAGGCCGGTGACGCCAGACCCAGTAGCAAGCCCCGGCAGGCCTCCACTACACTGTGCACCCGCGCAGGGCCTATAGCTCAACGGTTAGAGCAGAGGACTCATAATCCTTTGGTTCCAGGTTCGAATCCTGGTGGGCCCACCACATAGACGTCCGCCGACGTCCAGCGAAATCCAAAATCCCCAAGTAAACGCTGAATTCGACTGGATCTACCGTCCATCGGCGTCTAGTGGGGTCCACTTGCATCCAGCGAAAAAGTGAGTCAGGATGTGAGTCAAGGGTAGGGAATTCCTGACCCTGACTCACTGGCGGATGACTCACATGCTCACCGACACCAAGCTGCGTGCACTGAAGCCGCAGGCGACGCCGTATCGCGTCGCTGACGCGAATGGCTTGTGCATCGAGGTCCGCCCAACGGGGTCCAAGGCCTGGCGCTACCGCTATCGGTACGCGGGCAAGGCGAGCATCGTCACCATCGACGAATACCCTTCGATGTCGCTCCAGCAGGCCCGTGCCGAGCGGGACAAGCTGCGCGCGTTGCTCCGTGGCGGCGCCAATCCGGCCCACGTGGCACGCGCCGAGCGCGCCGCCCATGCCGACAGGGTCAATAGCACCTTCGGTGCTATCGGCTTGGAGCTTCTGGCCAAGCGCGCGAAAGAGGGGCTTTCCCCCGGTTCGGTAAAGCGCGAGCGCCGCCTGATCGAGAAGGATCTGGCTGCCATTGCGGGTACGCCAATCTCCGAGGTCACTGCCCCCGTCCTGCTCGCTGCACTGCGCAAGCTGGAGCAACGAGGGGTGGTAGAAACTGCCCACCGGGCTCGCTCCCACGCGGGTCGCGTCTTCCGTTATGCCATCGCCACCGGACGGGCTGAAAGGAACCCAGCAGAGGATCTGGCCGGCGCCCTTGAGCAGCCCAAGACCAAGCATTTCGCCAGCGTCACAGACCCGCAGCAGATCGGTCCACTACTCCTCGCCCTGCATTCCTACCAAGGCTCCATGGTGACCCAGGCGGCGCTGAGGTTGGCCCCGCTGTTGTTCGTTCGCCCAGGCGAGCTGCGCAGCGCCAAATGGGCCGATATAGACCTGGCTGCCGGCGAGTGGCGGTACGTCACCAGCAAGACCAAGACTCCTCACATCGTGCCGCTGTCTGACCAGGCCGTACACGTGCTGACAGAGCTGCAGCCGCTTACCCACCGCAGCGAATACGTGTTTCCCGGGGTCCGGAGCGCAGCCCGCCCGATGAGCGAAAACACGATCAACGCCGCGCTGCGGAACCTGGGATTCGACGGGACGATGATCGTCGGGCATGGCTTCCGGGCCATGGCGCGCACCGTCCTGGACGAGGTGCTGGGCTTCCGCCCCGACTATATCGAGCACCAGTTGGCACACGCCGTGCGGGATCCGCTTGGCCGTGCCTATAACCGAGCAACCCATCTGCCCGAGCGTCGGAAGATGATGCAGGCGTGGGCAGACTACTTGGAAGACCTCCGCGAAACCAGCGGAAAAAAGGTTGTCCCGATGCGCAAGAACCGGGCCTGATGGCGCGCTAACGAAGTGGAGAGCAGAAGAGTAGTGACGTAGAAACAAAGCGGCCGAGAAAGGGGCTGGAACCCCTAGCTCGGCCTACCAAAACCGACTATTAGGAGTCGATCATGGATCGCAGCATTATAGAACTTGCGCGTGAACGGGCGCGCATTGCCGACGCAGTTCCCGGCACCCCTGGCATCCCGGGGACCTCTGGGCGCCCGACGTCCCCTCCGTCCCGCTGCCTGCAGCGCTGGCTGGCAATTGGCGGGGAATCCAACCTGTATTGGGCCTGCTGCCTCCTGTTTGCTACGGGCGTGCTACTGGCACTCTTGGGTGACCCCGTAGTGCCGGCCGCTGGGATCGAAGGAGGTGCCTGCCATGGCCCGCTCTGACCACCACCTGGAAGAACAGGACCCGGTAGACCGCCTGATCGCACGTGGAGTGCCGGTGCGCGCCTTGGTAGCGCTGGAACTGGGCGGGGTTGAGTGGCTTGCCCTGCATCAGGATGAGCGATTCCGCCTCTGCTATTACGATGAGAGCGGCGCGGTGGCCACGGAGGAAGTCGATGCAGTGGGGCTGGTGCTGCGGGCGCAAGAGTTGGGCTGGACGGCCATGAGGGATCTGGAGCCGGGCCCCAACCCCTGGATCTTCGACCAGGCGGCCTACCATGTCCTCCGCGGCGTCCATTGGTACGCATCGGCTACCGACAGGACCGATGAAATGCTGCCACTCGGGTTCCCGGCGGCGTTGCTGAAGCGCGCCGCCAAACAACAGGAGCGGGAAATGGCCGCAGCCCGGAAGGCCAGGGCGATCGCCGAGAAGGCTGCAGCCCGCTCACGTAGGCGGGAGAACAGGGAGGCCCGGGCATGGCTGATTGAGTACAGCGCGCAGAAGCACCTAGATAGGGCAAGATCGACCGGACAGCAGCTCACCGTGGGCCAAGCGCGAAAGACAGCCCGCGGCCTGGTAGATGCGGCGGTAGCCCGACTGAATTCACGGAAGCAGGAATAGGAGATCTTCAGATGGCTCGCAATAAAGCCCACAGTCGTGTCCCTAGCTGGTTCAACTTGGCTGCATACGACCGATTGGCCGGCATGGACGCGGCGGGCTGGCTGGAAGTCCTTGAGGCCCTGCTGATGCTACTTGACAGCGATGTAGAGGATCTCGTCGGTCATGCATCTGGATCCACTCCGGACCTAAGTGAACTTGAGAAGCCCTTCCTGCGGTTTCAGGCGAATCCGTCAAGGGGGAGGCTAAATCGCTGGAAACGGAAGTACTCAGTCAACCCGGCGGCCTACGAATTCGGCACTACGCGATCACTCAGCATTGGGGTGGTCGCAAGGATGGGGGCAACATTAGAGCATCTAGAGGGCGGCAAAAAATTCATGAGGGATATGCGGCTATTGGTCCGTAACGAGCAACAGGAGGAGTACTCCTTCGTTGGGATGAGGCGCGCCTACGAGCGATTGGGTGCCTCTCTTGAGCTCTCGGCCACCCCATTTTTTGTGGCACTCAGAGAGTCCTCTTTAAGGGGCGACTCCGGTCCGGGCTTGACGACCAATCGAGCAATTTCCGTAGACATGAGTGCGCCCGACGACATCATTGTGGAGGACTTTAGAAGCTGGCTGGCTGAGATGAGGAAACTGGAGCACCACCGGGCAGCAAGGAGGCGCTTCACCGCAACTGACTACCAGAAATGGGTGAGGAACGGTTATGTGCCCTTACTCGTTCTTGATAAATGGAAGAGGCTAACTGGTGCACGATTCACGTACCCCGACTTCTGCGACGCCGCGTTTCCCCAAGGTCTAAGGGTGGAGGTCGACGACCTAAGGAAGACGCTTTTTCCCAATGCGCGTGCCTGGGCATCGTCGGAGACGATAGAGGCATTGGCCGCACAGGCGGCGCGTGAATCCAATTCACTTAGTCCGGAAAAATAACTGGTATTACTTCTTCCGGAATTTCGGGTGTATCACCGACTTACGGAAATTGCGAGGGCCTGACGGGGCCCTTCATTCGCCCCGCCCCTATGCATACTTTTGTATCCGCCCGGACATTCCCGGGCGGGTGCGGACACCGGTTCGTACTCAGCTAACGGGTACGAACAATGGTCAACTCAACTAGCGCTCTCGACCCCCTGCTTCACCGCATCCCGGACGCTTGCCGCCGGCTGAGCGTCAGTAGGACTACGCTCTACGAACTCATCAAGTCGGGGGAGATCCGGTCAGTCAAGATCGGCAGCCGGTCATTGGTCCCGGAGGCCGACCTTCAGCGCGTTCTCGCCTCCAGGTTGGAGGCCGCGCGATGAGTGGTTTCGACTTTTCCAACCTCACTCCCGACCAAGTACGCCTCTTGGAGAGAGGCGGCTGGACGATGGACTTTCCGCATACCGAGTCCAAGCCGACCCGAAAGGATGCAGTTGGCCTAATTGAGCGCGGCCTGCTCATTGCCGTGAGCGTTCGTCGTCGTGATAGCTATGGCTCGTACACCATGACCGAGTACCGGGTGCCCAAGACGGCTCAACGGGCCTGGGCGCTGCAAAAGGGGGTCCCGCAATGAACGCGGAAAGGATCCCAGCAGGGAACGAGGCCAAGCAAGAGCGAATTCTTATGCGGCTGCCAGCGGTAAGGGGGGCGTGCGGTCTGTCCAGGGCATCTATCTATCAGTGGATCAGAGATGGGCGCTTCCCCGCTCCGATCAAGCTAGGAGCTCATATTTCCGTATGGGATTCGCTGGCAATAAGCGCGTGGATCGAGGCCCGTTGCATCAAGGAGGACGGTCCGAATGTCGAGTAGAACGTCAGAGCTCGTAAGGCATAGTCCGTCCGGCCTGCTAATCGATGTAGTCGGTGGGAAGGTGTTCGGTCCTTCCGGTAGTAGCGTCGAACGGGTGTCGCGTAATGACCCATACATCCGGGTGCTCCAGCGGCTGCCCCGTGGTCGTCTGAAGACTTGGTATGCGCACCGGCTGGTTTGGGAGGCCGCACACGACCTGATCGCCAGCGGGATGCAGATCGATCACCTTGACGGGGATCCCGCCAACAACGCCATTTGCAACCTTGCGCTCGTTACAGGTGCGGAGAACCGTCGCCGACAGCGCGAGCGGTGCCTAGCTAAGTACGGCACCTCCTCTATCAGCGGAAAGCTCACCGTCGAAGAGGTCGAAGCGATAAGAGCGACAGGCGGCGGTGTTCCTGCAGGAGCTTGGGCGCGACGCCTGGGGGTGGATGCCGCAACCATTCGTCGTATCCGGAAACGCGGCGGATAGAGCTGTTTTGATGAACTGGCAAGAGTATTCAGGCGTACTGACCTGGATACCCGCGAGCCCGTTGAACGCCCTTGGGGGGTATATGAAACGAGCAGACAAGTACCGGGTGCGCCCCAGTGGCCGAGGTGAGGGCTATGGGACGTGACCGTGCGCGACGAAGTTCCACCGACAGGCTCGTCAAGGCCAAGGGTCGGTCTGGCCACACCTTTATCCGGCTCAACCACAACATGCTGCGGTCCCCTCAATTCAGAGCATTGAGCGGCACGGCGGTGAAGGTTCTGCTGTTCCTGATGGACCAGTACAACGGAAGTAACAACGGCGACTTGAGCGCCACGGAAAGCATGGTCGAGGGATCTGGGCTGTGTAGCGGCGGCGCTGCTGCAAAAGCGCTTAAAGAGCTCAGGGAGGCGGGCTTCATTCTGCTAACCAGGACCGGGCATAGACGCCGATGCGCGCTTTACGCCGCCACTTGGCATGAAATTCATGAGTGCCCCGGGAAGTGTCTCGAGGTCGCCCTTTCGTTGGTGCCAAGTCACTTGTGGATGGCGAAATCCGTACCCCAAAAAACGGGCCTGTGTACCCCAAAAAAAGGGGTAAATGATCAATGAGCCTAGAGATATGCCGCAAAAAAAGGGGCATAAGTCCAGCTTTGCGCGATTTCTGTACCCCTAATTCTGGGGTCCCTTATATAAATCTACCAAGCGGAGCGGCTTGCGCACTGTCTCTGGCTGTTTTCTTGGAGCACTGCTTCCGGGAGGTCACCTCTTGGACCTGAAGGCAGACTCCGGCATGCGATCGCAATGCGATGGCACTGCGAACGAATCGACTGCGCCGGCTCCAGCCCCGAAGCAGGGCGGTCCCTGGCGGGATGGGTCGATGAACGTGGATCGCGCCTGCAGGGCAGTGGCCGCGGCCTACGGCTGTGGCGCCTGCATGGCGATGGTGTGGCAGGCGAGCTGGGTGGAGGTGCCTGTGGCGGAGGACGGTGCCTCAGATCCAGCGGGCTTAGCAATTCACACCCGAGGCGCCGTTGTGCACGACGCCAGGAAGTACCTGCCACGGGGACGCTCTGCGCGAGCGGCGGCCCTGTCCGCTTTCGATGCGGACAAAAAGCGGACCGTGGAAGAGTTCGACCACGCGACCAACATGCGTGCCGACGCGTCAAATCTAGAATTGCACGCGTCACGGACCCGACGGGTCCACGCCTGGAACAACAAAAAGTTCCCCGGCGTGGTGGTAATCCCGGCAGTTCGCCCTGTCCGGCCCGTCTTGATGGCGCTCGCTGATGCCGAGCTGGGCGGTCCCCTGGAGGATTGGTTGATGCTCTACGCGGCACAGCAGCTCTGGCGGTGGCCTAAGGTTGAGCCGTACTTGGTCGCGCTTGGCCACGATCCTGCGTTCGCCCGGGAGGCTGCAGCGCGATTGCTGGGGCGTGGCCGCAGCTACAAGGATGGTGCGATCAGCGCCGGCACACGCGAATCGGCATACCGCGAGAAGATCCGGGCAATTGAACGGGTCCTGTGGGACTGGCTGGAGCGGGGGAGCTACGCATTGCTGGAAGAGCTGGGCGGATCTGCATCGGAGAACTGGTCTGCTGGAGAGGGCTTGTTGAGCCATGGCGCAGGCAAGCCCATAGACGGAACCCAGATGTAACCCCTGGGTTCTTTGTCAGACGCTCGAAGGGGGATCAGAGGGGTGCCCGGCTCGTTCCGGAATTTCCGGGGCTGGGTCCGGTAATGCGCAACGAACGGTGCATTCGGCATTTCGGCCGGGAGCGGTTTACACCCGCCAAGCGGTGAAAGTAATAGGGGCTCCAACTACCCAAGGGCGGGCCCCGGCGGCGACCACTTCGGTGGCGCCGCCTTCCCTTTCCCGCGCATGTCACGCACCGCTCCGTGAGTACTCAGTGAGTCCTCGGCGAGTACTCGGCGAGCGATGCGCAACTTGAGCATAGGACACCACTTCATGAATTTCAGCCCCCGGAACTTCTTTGGCCGCATTACCCCTGGCTGGCAGGAAATGAGCGAGCAGGACCAAAGCGCGCTCACGCGCCGCGGCCTGCTGGCAGCCGGACTTGGGATGCTCAGCGCCAAGAATGGCGGCAACTTCGGCGCCTCTCTCAGCGACGGCATCCAGTCGGGTTTGCTCGCAGTCGATCAGAGCGTTCAGGGCATGGAGAACGCCCGGTACAAGAAGGAGATTCTTGCGCGCACCCGTCAGGGCATGGAGCGCAACACTGCGATCGAGCAGGCGCAGCAGGGGGCAATGAACCCGGACGGTACGCTTAACAGCGAGGCATGGGGCCGCTGGGCCCAGCTGGATCCGAATGGTGCTGTGGACTTCCGAAACAAGGCCCAGCCGCAGGCGAAGTGGGATCCGATGGAGATTGCCTACAAGAACCCGCGTACCGGTGAGCCTGGCTACCTGAGTGTTCTGCGCAACTTGGGCACGCAGGAGCTGCGGGACCTGCAGGGCAACGTCATTTCGCAAGGTTTCCTCTCTCAAGATCCGTTTGGCACTCAACAGCAGATGCCCACCAGCGGCCTCCTTGCCCAGGACATGGTCCCGACGCTGGAACAGGCTGTGATGCAGGTCGAGTCGGGCGGCAACCCCGCCGCGGTGTCGCCAAAGGGCGCCATGGGCACCATGCAGACGATGCCCGGCACTCTCCGCGATCCGGGCTATGGCGTGGCGCCCGCGCGCGATGGCTCGCCTGCAGAGATGGAGCGTGTGGGCAAGGATTACTTGTCCGCGATGATGAATCAGTACGGTGATCCGCGTCTGGCCTTGGCTGCATACAACTGGGGTCCCGGTAACGTGGACCGAGCGATGAAAACTCACGGTGGCAACGCAGAGGCTGTTCTGGCCAACGCGCCGGCCGAGACTCGGGACTACGTTCCCAAGGTCCTGGCACGCGCTCAGGGTGGGCAGGGCTCGCCCCAGATCGGGTGGAAGCCTGCAAAGGCAGACAAGGAACGCGAGAGCTACCGCACGCTCAAGGGCGACGAGATTGCATCCCTCGGTCTCCCGACTGGAACTGTGGCCCAGATGGGCCCCACCGGACAGATCCAGATTGTTAACAAGCCGCGCGACATGCCAGCAGGTGGTGCGGGACAGGTCATCGACAACGGGGACGGCACCACCACCTACATCCCCGCTGGTAAGACCAGCGAGGGCGAACGCAACGCGTCGGGCTTCTTTAACCGGATGATCGAAGCCAACGGTGAGATGCAGCGACTGGAGAAGGCGGGCTACGACGCAACCAATCGGCGTGATTACTACACGGCGGGTGGCGAGGTCTTGAACCCGTTGGCCTCGGATGAGGGTCAGCAGTACCGCCAGGCGCAGAACAACTGGGTTCGAGCCAACCTCCGCAAGGAATCCGGCGCAGCAATTGGCAAGGATGAGATGGAGCAGGAGCGCCGCACCTACTTCCCCATCCCGGGCGACTCGCCGGCAGTCATCGCTCAGAAAGCGCGAGCTCGCCAGGTCACTGAGCGCGCCATGCGGTCTGCCGCGGGCAGCGCCCTGCCGGCTCCTGCAGGGCAGGGGTCAAACAGCCCTGCACCGGGCACTGTGGAAGGAGGCTACCGCTTCAAGGGCGGCAACCCCGCTGACAAGAACAATTGGGAGCGCATCTGATGGCAGGTCCGTGGGAGAAGTACCAGCAGGCAGCGGAGGCTGCTGGTTTGCCTCGAGATCAGCTCGACCAAGGCACCGCCGAGGGACCGTGGGCCAACTACGCGGCTCAGGCAGACTCGGCGGGCAGCGAGCGGCCGATCACTGACCTTCCCGCCGTGCAGGCCCTGCGGCCTGACTTCAGCGGTGTAACGGCCACTGTTGACTCTACCGCGCAGGAAGTAGCGCCCGATGGCTGGGCGTACGGCGTTGGGCGCGACGCTGCATTCGGTGTGCGCTCGGCGATCCAGGGCGCGGGAAGCCTACTTGGGGCGGTTGGCGGCGATGCCTTCAACAACTACATCGTTAATCCGTTCGCGAGGGCGGTCGGACTGCAGGAAGCGCAACCGTATCGGGAGGAGGCGCGGGCGTTTGCCGATCGCGTCGGTCTTCCGCAGGCGCAGACTTCCGGCGACCGGATAATGGGGGATGTGGGCGAAGGCCTGACCGGCACTGCACTGACCTTGGGCGCAGGCGGCTTGGCTAGCGGGGGGCAGGGTCTTGTGCGGCAGGCGGGTCAGTTTTTTGCCTCCAACCCAATCTTGCAGACCGCGGCAACCACTACCGGGACCGCAGCAAGCTCAGGGGTCAAAGAGGCCGGCGGCGGCACTGGTGCCCAGTTGCTCGCTGGCCTTGTCGGCGGATTCGCGCCTGGCACGCTCGCTGCGACTGTTCCGGGAATGCGCGGTGGCATCGTTCCGGCAACTGTGGCGCAAGGCACGCGCGGTGCGTTGAGGGGACGGAACGCCCAAGGCGCGCCGGTCACGCCGACCGAAATCCAGCAGGCCCTTGCAGACTTCGCATCTGTGGGAGCCACCCCCAGCGTTGGGCAGGCCACTGGCGCGCGCTTTCCCCAGGCGATGGAAACCATGCTTGGAAATGTCCCGGGCGGTGCGGGTCCGATTGCGCGGTTGGGAGCAAAGCAAGCCACTGCCACGGGTCAGGCCGTCGAGCGCCGCGCAGAACAACTGTCTCCTCGCGGGCGCCCGATGAGCCCTGAGCAGGCCGGCAGGACCATCCTCGAAGGGATTGAGGGTAAGAGCCCTGTGGCGTTCGTACCGAAGACCGCGAAACGGGCGGAGGAACTGTACGACCGGGTGTCGAAGCAGATTCCCGCAGGCGCGCGGGTGCCGGTTGAAAACACCAAGCAGGCCCTGACCGAGCTCAATGCCTCCATTGAAGGCGCCCCCAACGTCGCCAAGCTTTTCCAGAACGCCCGGATCCAAGGAATCGAGTCGGCCCTGGAGAAGGACATTGGTGGTGCGGCCGCGGCGCTGCAACGGCCGGAGGTTCGTCAGCAGGCGGACGCCCTTCGCAAGCAACTCAACGCCCAGGCGCAGCAGGCAAGAGCGGAGAACATGCGTCTCCAAGCGCTGGGCATGCGTGCCTCGCAGCCGGTCGCAAGTCCTCAGCAGATCGACGAGCAGGTCAAGACGGCAATCGCGGGCATGGCGGACAACCAGATCCCGTACCAAGCGCTGACCAAGCTCCGCACGGTCGTGGGCAAGGAGCTGGACAACTACTCCTTGGCTGACAGCGTGCCTCGGGACAAGTGGAAGGCACTCTACGGCGCCCTGACACGCGATATGGAGGCGGCCGCGACCACCCCGGAGGCGCAACAGGCTTGGAAGCGAGCGAATGCCTACTACGCGGCCCGGAGCAATCGCATTGATGCCGTTGCCCATGTGGTGGACAAGAGTGGCGGACCAGAGGCCGTCTACAAGGCTGCTTTCGGCAACACGAAGGAGGGCGCGACCACGCTCCACGCTGTCATGCAGTCGCTTCCGAAAGAAGCGCAGCGGGAAGTGTCAGCGTCCTTTATCCGCCGAATGGGCCGGGCGACTGGTAGCCAGCAAAACGCCGACAACGACGTCTTCAGCATGGAAACTTTCCTGACGAACTGGGCAAACATGAGCCCAGAGGCAAAGCGGGTGTTGTTTGACCGCCACGGGTTCGGCTTCCGCCAGGACATGGACAAGATTGCTCGTATGACCGACAAGATCCGTCAGGGAAGTGCGGTATTCCGCAACCCCTCTGGTTCTGGCCGGCTCATCTCGCTAATCACCCAAACAGCAGGCACGGGCAGCAGCGCAGCAAGTGCCCTGGTGGCGGGGAGACCACTTTTGGCTGCGGGCATCGTCAGTAGCTCGGCCTCGCTTGCGGCGGCCTTCAACGGTCTAGGCCGCCTGATGACCAGTCCGGGCTTCGTACGGTGGGTGGCGCAGAACGGTGAGAAGCCTGTCGGCGAGCTGGTTTCCCAAGCGCAGACGCTTCGACGTATTGCCGAGTCGGAGGGAAATGACGACGTGGCGCAGTTCGCCGATCAGCTAGAGGCTACGAGGCAACCGCAAAACCCGCGTACGCAAGCGTGGCAAGCGCAATGAGCAGCACCGGGATGCCGACGACGAGCGACAGGAACGCTAGCCCGTAGCCGGCGCCCTTGCGGTCGTCAGATGCAGCCCCGCTGTCCCAAGACTGGGGCAGGGGGTACTGGGTCTTTTTCCAGGCGTCCATCGCAGTAGGTCCACGGGAGGGCGGGTCCAGCATACACCTGGCCCGTCCGATGAAATCAAAGACAAACACTGAATGGGCTCAACCTGTAGCCCAGGGAGATGCACGTGGCACAACGCAATTGGTTCGGCCAGGCGACCGGCAGGGCAGGGGAGCGCATCCTGTTGGGCTCGAACAACTATGACCCACGGACCGGGCAATACCGGAACGTGGTCCCGGGGCTTATTGGCCGCGCGGCGCAGACGGTGATCGGTGCCTTTGGGGGGCCGTTGATCGGCGCGGTAGCGGGTAGGGGCATCAGCAAGCTTGTCGATCGGTACGGGAAAGACCCTCAGTTCGTCCAGCCGGAAGCGATCCCGATTCCCGTGGACTGGGGCGCCCCGCAATCAGCAATGACCGCCTTCACTGCCCCGACCCCGATGGCTGCGCCCCCCACGAGCAACTTGGGCCTCGGTCCGCAGGCGCCCGGCAACACCTGGGCTGGATACCTGCAGAGTCAGGGCTCCGTCAACAACTTCGGCAACACGCAGTTCGGCAGCGGCATGGCCAGCGTTCCGGGCAGCTGGTCGCCTTCCAGTCAGTGGGGTCAGCAGATCACAGCGCAGCCCGCGGCGCCTGGCTCGAACCTGGGCTTCGGCAACAACGCCCAGCAGTTCGCTGGAGGTGGTGGCGGAGGCGGTGGTGGCGGCTCCTCCATGGGCGGTAGCCGTATGGGCGGCATCGTCGGTGGACGGCTGGCAAACGATTCGATGCTCGACGTCCAGAGGCGTTGGGCGAGCAAGTAGCTGCTCCTCGGCTGACGGCCAGTTGAGCGGATGAATTAAATCCAAGATTCAAGCGGGAGCGGACATGGCATCGCAGAGCACAGGGGAGGAACTCTCCCCGGACGCAGTGAAGGGGATCGCCGCAGTGCTGCTGCGGGCCAATGCCGGCAGGCGGGTTCACTTCGGCGGGCTGGACCTCACCGAGATGGCTGGGCGGTTCCTCGCTCGGCACGTCGAAGAGGTCGGTTTCGAGGCGGCTGATCGGACCTTTCGTAAGCAGGGCCTCGCATTAGTAACAATTGAAAACAATAGGTGAGAGCTATGCCATTTGCACCAGGGCAGTCGGGCAACCCGAACGGGCGGCCCAAGGTGGATTTCGAGGTCCGGAAACTGGCTCGGGAACACGGCCGGGAGGCGGTAGAGAAGCTGGTGGAGATCATGCGGGGCGAGAACCTGCCTTTGGCCCGCGCGGCCTGTGAGTCGCTGCTGGATCGCGGCTTCGGGAAGCCGGTGCAGGCTGTGGGCCTCGAAGCCGGCGGTGTCCCGATCCAAGGCATTACGGTGACCTTCGTGAAGCCAGACGGCTCGGAAGTGGAGGATGGCCGTGGCTGAGGACCAGGAACCCATTTCTACTGTAGAAGTAGATAGCTCCATGGAGGGCTGGGACGGGGTCACCTACGTCATCTTCGCGGCCGAGCGGCAGTGCCTGCCGGAGGACTACGAGGGGCGTTTAGCCGTCGCCACACAGGCCATAGGCCAGCCATGGCGCCACTTCGACCTCCACGACCCCACATGCCCCAGGATCGACGGCGGTCCCTGCTGCTGCGGCTTGGTGAGCGTCTTCACGAACGATCGGTGGGTGGCCTATGTAGACATGTCCCACGCGGTACAGGCGGTCCACTCCATTCAATGAGCCAGTTTGGGGTATGGCCAGATGGCACCGGGCGCTTGACAGCGTGGTGCAAGGGTATGGAAGCTACGCCGACGTGAGGAATGGAGCTCCTATGTACGAGTATCAAAAGTCGCTGGATGAATGCTCGGCGCTCGGGGCGACTTGCCCGCCTGCAAACGCGCTGAGCAAAGATGCGACTGCATGGCGTTGGGTGCGAAATCCGATGACTGACGAATGCTTCTTGCCACTGGCCGAGCGAAACCCGAAAAGGTTGCACCAGCTCAACTCGTCGGCGCAGGTGTGCTTGTCCTGGGGGCTTTCGGTGTATGACACGGAGGCGCACGGGATATCTGCATTCCAGGCTCTTGAAAAAACGATTAAGAAGGCCCGATCGCATATAGGCGACCATTTGGCAGTTGCGAACCTCGTTCCGGCGCATGGGTCCACAACTCCCCCATCCGGTCAGAACGGTCATTTCACATTTTTCTCAATGAAAGGAGTCAATGTGAAATCGGTCTTCCAGCTCCATGGGCAAATACCATGAGCAAATTGCCGGTCCTCCCGGGCGCTCTCATCCCGAAGAACGAGAAGTTGAACTTCATCTGGAATGCGGACTTAGTCTTCTATGACGGCCCGCTGGTGAGTCTGTTCAAAAAGGACGACGACGACTTCATCTTCTTCTGGGTAGACGCGGATTCCCGGCATAACAGGTGGGTGGTGACACCCGTTGGGCGAGCTGACCTTGCCCAATATTTGGAGAAGACCCTTTCTCTAAGGTCCATCATCGATAGGGCGGAACTACTACTAGTCTTCGAGGCAACTAAGCAGGCTCAAAGGAAGAACGCACGAACCATAGTGCCGTCCAAACTCCTGCAGGAGTATCTGCCAGATCAAGACTCATTTCTTTACGACAATATTGCGACCGACGCGGCTTTGCAGCTGGCGTCTGCCGACGTAGGAAAGTACAGAATCGGCTTGGATGGAGAGCTCTACATCGATGACATCGCCGCCGTGCCTCGTGTTTACCAGCAGCTTTACTCTTTCCATTACGGCCTCGGTAATTTAGACCGTGCGGCAGTGCGCTCTGCGCTCAACCGGTTTCTCACATCTTGGAAGGGCGGCATCAACGCCGTCAACATGTTTACGGGCCTGCGGGGTGTCACCCCCTCGATCCATCGGGCGCGTGTGCTCGAATTGCACTACGCCTCACCAGGCCATATTGAGTTGGAGCTGCTGAAGGAGTTCGCAGCGGACATCGCGCGGACCTGTCAGCAGATCGTGCCCGCAGCAAGCTATGGGAAATCCGAAAAGCTGTACTCGGATATCTATGTGTACTTCCGAAAGGAACAGCTCAGTGGGTTCGATTCAGATGGCGGTTCCGCCTCCCAGCGCTTGACGTCGATGCAACGGAAGGCACTTTCGAAGTTCGTTGATCAGTACTTCGAGATTGTAAATTGGGCGCACTACAAGGACGAGTTTCAGGGATTGGGGCTCGATCCGCTTACACAGTTGCGAATGCTGCTTGCCTACTACCGGAGGCTACGCGTGCTTCGCCGCTACTCTGTGGAGGGCAAGATATCCCTGGTATAGCGTCGCACCCAGTACGCCGATAGGAGGAGGTAGAGGTGAAAGGTTTTCACCCATTTTGCGGTTTGCCGGTGATCGTTACGCTGGTCGGGTGCTCGCTTGGGAACGGGGACGCTCAGCGGAACGAGGGCCGCTTGGCCGATCTTGAGAGGCGCACCGCGGTACTGGAGTCTCAGTCAAAAAGCCTGGACACTAGGCTGACGACATACATTCAGCTCAACGGGGACCACAAAGCGTACCTAGACCCGTCTGGCAACGGCGGGTACGGCGCGGTGCAGACCAATGTCGGAATTTTGCTTGTCTCCGTGTCCCGCGTTTCGCCGAAGGCTGATGGTACGGAGCTTGTTCTAGAGATTGGCAATCCGTCATCCGCAATCTACGTAGGTGCAGAGGCTCAGATTGACTACAACGTTAGGTACGTGGGCTCGGCAGAGTGGAGGAACGGTCTGCGAACGACGAGGACGAAGATCCTAAAGCCCCTCCTCCCCGCGTCCTGGAACACAATCACGACCAGCTTGCCCGGTATCAGACCGGATGAGCTGGGCTACTTGGCTGTCAATGTTGACCCGGACGAAGTGCGGCTGAACAAATCAATCGAATGAGGGCCTTGCCGTTGGGCGAGCCGTAGCTAGTGCCCAGCAACCGTTGCAGAACAGTTGCAAAACGGTTCCGGCGCCAGCACTTCGCCAATAGAGTCACCGCTACGGCACGCTTTGACGCGGCGCCCCCCCTAAAGAGTTGATGCGATGGCGTAAGTAGCCCTCGGCCTGAATACAAATGGATGGACCCGAATGCAAATAATTGAGCGGAGTAGCAGTGCTAGCATTTCCGTGATCGCGGTCAGTGGGAAAAAAGGGTTTCGCGACGCCCTAAAGCTCGTTGCGGCCATCCGTTATGGAAGCTCTGTCCGTCCTGCGGTGAAGACGGTGCGGACGTCAAATGGAGAAGAGGTTGTGGTTGAGTGGCGTTTCGATTGGCATAACACGGATGACCGAATTTTTGCCAGAGATCTCATTCGAGGCGTAACCGTCAATTCTGGGAATGACTCCCGCGTCACAGACAAAGGAAGGAAGAGGCTTGATGCCATCCAAGGGCGAGAATGGATGCGTGTTGGGAAGTGGCCCGATGGCGTTCTTCCGGACATACCTTGAGGACCAACGCGACCTCGAGGCCACGCTGGCCCTCTCCCCGGGCAACTGCTGGCCATATTGACGGGCCCAGACTGCGGTTGCGAAGCCAGCGTTGAATGGACTGGGGCGATACTGCTTCGTTTGGGGAGCAGTCGCAGGGCTCCCGCGATTCCTGCGAATGGAGGACCCCAAGCAATTGAGGAGCTGGGCCGTGTTCTCATTGCCTTCACTGTTGCAGAGCGATCGTTGCCCCGACAACGGGGGAGACGCCGCCCAACGTGGGCGGGCTCCAGCTGGACGCGGCGCGGATCCGCAGGGCGAGGTCGGTAACAGATTCGGCCTTTTTCCTGCGGGTCCGCGGCTCGGACTAGGTTTGTGCCCCTGTCGCAGGATCTGAGAGCCGGATCAGTAGGATTCCGCGCCATGCTCCCTCCCGACTTCCACTGGCGTTCCGTTGCCTCCCGCCCTGACGGGAAGGACGACAGCGTATTCTGCGATGGCATCCAAGTGCTGCGGCTCTGCCAGCGCATCAACGGCGGCGGTTGGTTCGTAGACCTCAACACCCAGCGGCCCGAGAGGGCGCACTGGACGGTTCGGGAATGCAGCGGCTACGAGAAGGGGGCTATGGGCGCCGAGATGTGGGTTTCCCGCTACCAGGACCGTCTGAGGGCAGAGATTGACCGGCTGCGAGCCCAGCGGTCCATACCCAGATGTGACCCACATGCGGCTGCGCCGCGCTGGTAGAGGTCCAACGGTGCTGTCGCAGACCGCCCTAGCTCTGGCCCTTCGCCGCGGCAGTCTTCTTGGTGGATGACTTCGTCGTGGTGCGCGCCTTTGCGCCTCCAATGCCGAGGAGTTTTGCGATACGTTCGTCCGCCGTGTCCAACGGAATATGGAGCGGGGAAGGCTCGGGGAACGAGGGCTACGGCACCACCACTCTAGACAGTGCCCACCACGCCTCCAGGTCGTTGGGGTGAATTCTGTCGGACTTGGCACCCTGTCCGAGGCGGCAGGCCTGCAGCTGCCCAGCATCGATTGCCCGACGCAGCGTCTTGGTGGAGCAGGCGGAAAGCTCGGCTGCCTGGGCCACGGTTAGCAGCTTCCCGGCTTCACTCATTTCCGCCTTCCCATAGTCAGGCCCTTCTTTCTTTCGTACCGCGCCAGCCTGGCCATCGCGTCTGCAAGGTCAGAGGAGATTGGAGCAGGGGGGAGTCCTTGCCGCGTTCCTCTTGCCCAAGGCGTAGCGTCGTAGATCGCCCGGTACAGAGCGGCCTTCTCGTACAGCTTTTTGCCCATGAAATTGCGCGGCGCCAAACCGAGCTCTGGTGCCTTGGCGTAGAACTGCGCCACACTGACGCCGCAGTAGAACGAGGCCTCCTCGACGGTCAGCCAGTCCTTGCCCGAGAGGTTGACCCGGAACACCGCCAGCTCCTTGCGTAGGCTTGCGATCTCTTCCTCAAGTGAGCGGGCAGGCGATGAGGTGTCCATGGGCTCTCCTGGGCGGTATAGCCGAGACTACCTCGACACAGGCATGATTGGCAGGGTCCCTCGTCTGGATAGCTGATGGCCGGAGAATTCCTTTCGCGCGATGAAGTCGAAGAGCTCTGCAGGACGCCGATCAGGGCGCGCCAACTGGCATTCTTTGAGCGGAACAAGATCCGGCATCGCATAGACGAGTACAACCGCGTCATCGTTCTTCGGACGGCGGTCGGAGCACCGGTGCGCCCTGACTCTCCCCGACCAGTTTGGCGTTCCAACAAGGAAGTGCGCTGATGTCAGACAAGCTCTGCTTGACCCGCGACGAGATCAAAGCGATGGCCCGCAGCCCACTGAAGGAGCGCCAGCTCCGCTTCCTCCGGCAAAATGGGATCCGACACTACATCGACGGCAAGGGCTGGCCAGTGGTATTGCGTGCGGCGGTGGGAGCTGATCCTGAGCCGCCGCCGCAGCCGAAAGTGCCCAAGTGGCAGCCCAATAAGGCTTAGCCCGGCTAAGCCCCAGGTAAGTGAATTTCAAACCCATAACACGATAGGGAGAGGCAGCAGCCTCTCTTCTATGCCGGCGCAATGCCGGCTCCCTACTGTCTAGGAGACTATCGTGTTCAACGAACGACCCACCCCCCCCCTTGAGTACCTGGCCGCCTTCGCGGTCGTCTTCCTGGTCGGCCTATTGGTGCAGTCTAAGCTGGATTGATACACCGCGGGGCCCGCCTGCCGGGCTCCGTTCCCACTGAAAGTTGGTTCCCCCCAAAGAAAGCTAGTTCCCCCTCGCAATGAATGGGGACCACGATTCAATGACTTAGGTGGTTTCGGGCACGTATTCGCCCTTGAGGTCTGGCGGGGGTGGCAGTTCTGTTCGTACGCTGGCCTCACTTCCTCCACGCAATGAAGCGCAATGGACAAGCCCTCAACAACAACCCTTCGCATGCTCCGCAGAGCAGAGGTGCAAGCACGGCTGGGCATCGCGCGGTCGACGCTCTATGCGTACCTGGACGAACGCTCGTCCAGCCATATTCCGGAGTTCCCGAAGCCTGTTCGGCTTGGCTCAACGATAGCGTTTCTTGAGCACGAAATCGATTCGTTTGTCATCGGCTTGATGCAGGCCAGGGAGGTCACGCGCGAGCGCTAACTTTCCGTCCAAACGACAGTGAAAAGTCGCTGGAAATGACAAATATTCTTGAGTTTCTAAGGGGTGATGTGGCGAATCGCGGCGGGCGCGATGTAGGAATGAACACTGTTGTATGGAGCTGTATGGGACTGAGTTGTACATGGAACTAACAGGTGTGACGGATGAACAAGGCTAAGGCTAGCGGGCTAATGCATCAGCGGGCATACGTCTGGGGTGAAGATGGAACGATGTACATCACTCATCAGATGACCCACGTGATGGAAGTAAAGCGCATCGTCGACATGATGGCGAAGCTAATCAGGAGCAAAGGGCCGCTATTTAAGGCGGTAGAGATGAGTACGAAGAAGTTTGTTCAGCGTACCCAACTGGGCGACTCGATTCTCCTCTGCATGAAAGCAGACCTTCGGGCTATCGACGAGCATTTCCCGCGTCATCGCCACAGTCCGCTGTACACGCTCTTCAAGCGCTTCTTCGGTCGACTTCAGCTGATGGGGGAGGGTGTGTACCCCGAAGAGCTGCCTCGGGTGAATGAAGCCATCGCGAAGGTGAGGGCCTTCGCGAAGGGCAAGGCGCTTGGCGTACACCTGAAGGATCTGAAGCGCAGCGAGCGCAAGAACGCGGTGGCCTGTAAGGAGCTCCTCGACGATCTGCGAAAGCACTACTCGAAGGTCCTCGCGCTCCGGATCGACTTCGGGTACATCTCGACCTTCTGTCCCAGGGTCGGATTCAGGGGCCAGGCTATGACGTTTGAGCAGGCCAAGGTGCACCGCGACAAGCTGCTCAAGTTTGTGCGGAAGGGGCCGTACTCGAAGCACCTGGCTGGCTACATGTGGAAGATGGAGTACGGCTTTGAGAAGGGCTACCACTTCCACATGGCCTTCTTCTTCGATGGCCAACAACTCCTGAAGGACATCAGCATTGCGGATGCCATTGGTGCGCACTGGAGGGACGAGGTAACTGAAGGGAAGGGGATGTACTTCAACTGCAACAAGAAGAAGGAGGCGTACGAGCACTGCGGCATCGGCATGGTTGCCCGCACTGACGACACCAAGTGGGCATACCTAGAGGAAGCCATGCGCTACCTCACCAAGGTGGACCTGTACCTGCGCTTCCGTGCGGGGGCGCGCGCCCGTACCTTCGGCTGCAGTAACGGCACCTACGGAGGGATCAAGACCCCGCGCCAGGCCACCTTTGCTCCGCAGTTCCGAGTCGCACTCTGACCTGCCGAGCATCTTGGGTTTCTCGCTGCAGCCGACTCAGGGCGCCGATAGGCCCCCTGCCCATCCCAGGCCGCCGAAGCTGACGCTCGGCGGCCTTTTTTATCGCCACCGGGCGACGTCCTCCCACCGCAGCGACCGCCTCTACTGCGGTAACGGCTCGGGCGGGCCTGCCCCATGCCTTTAGGGAAGTGAGTCGAAATGCGAGTCAATCGCCGGAGTGGAAGTCAAGAAAGGTATGTAAATCAGGTCGATAGCGTCATATTGCGGTTGCTGGTGGGCCACCACATTCCCATGCGGTGCAACCGGCGTCAGGCATCACAGCCACGGCGCCTCGTCCTCCACCACCTTCTTGTAATAGCTGATGTTGGCGCGGATGGCGTAGACGGCGCTGAAGCCCATTCCCAGCGCCCGGATCACCTTGTCCAGGCCGAGCGCGTCGAGCATCAGCACCAGCGCAATGCTGATCAGCACGTAGGCAATGGCCTGGCGCCAGAGACCCTTGGCCAGGAAGTAAAGAGGCCCGAAAATGAAGGCCAGCCAGTTGAACTGGATGGAACTGCGCTCGCTAAAGGACAGCTTTTGAAAGTGCGGCAGGCTGGGGCCGCCGGCACGCTCGATCACCCTGAACCGGTCCTTCCATTTGTCCGAGACATCCAGCCCTGAGATCGCATCACGGGTGGGCCGTGCAGGGGGTGCTGCAACAACGGGGGCGGGCACGGTGGGCCCTTGGTACGAGTTGTATGGATCCGTCATGTAACTCTCCGATGGAATGCTCTGCACCTGATCAATCAGGCCCGGCCCATGAGCAATATCCGTGCTCCTGTCCGGGCGTGTGGCACCGCCAGGGTGGCCGGAGAATCGGCAGCCTCGGAAGCGTCAACGCGTCGCGTTGGGCAGCTTAGACAAGCCGCAGGACCTTGAACAGGGGGTGGGTGACGGCCCCTGCGGGAACCCATGTTCGGTGGTCGCGCCATCCCACAACGCGTTCACGACCGGGATTCCACACTGCCTCCAGCCAATCGGCCCGTCCCGGAGAAAGTGCCATGCGTCTGCCCACCCACCTCGCAGTCCTCATTGCCAGCCTTGCGGTCGCCGCAGCGGCCGGGTGTTCCCAGCAGAGCCAGGAGACGCGCGAGAACGGGGTCCGCACCGGCATGGCCAATCCGGCATCTGAGCACTGCGTAAAGCGCGGTGGCAAGGTCGTCATCGAAAAAGATGAGAACGGCGGCGAACGGGGTATCTGCCACCTGCCGAACGGTGACAAGATCGATGAGTGGGAGCTGTTCCGTCGGGACGCTCCGCAGAAGTAGCGTTGATCCCATCCGCCGCAACTCCGGAATGCCATGCGTGCCAGATGCAGTCTCCCCCTCCGCTCGGCTGCACTGCTTGCCATCGCGCCACTGCTGGTTGTTGGATGTGGGAGGACAAGCCACGAGCAGGTGTTTTCGTCAGGCCCGCTGAAGGTGGTGGCGGTGACGGAAAGCACGCTGGACATCAACGTCAGCAAGTACCGGCACTACACCTCTTATGCGCTGTACCTCGATGGTGACAAGCTGTCGGACGAGGGCTTTGCCACGCTGCTGCGAGAACCGGACGCGGCCAACGAACAGTTCGTGCATGACGAAGCGATCGTGCTCGATCCCACGTCGGTTCTGCTGGCATCCAGGACCAGGGACGGCACGCGCTGCTGGAGCACGCGACTGACCGCCAGTGGCGGAACTGCAACGGCGGAAACCATCGACAAGGGCAGCATCGACTGCACCACCCGCACCGCGCCACGCGGATGGCGGGCGCTGTATGACGCGTCCAGCAATCTGTTGTTGGTGCGCGAGCAGCCCTTCCATGTCTACACGATGGCGGGCTACTGGTACCCGCTGTGGATCGAGGGTGACGTGGTCGCGCTGTACCAGGAGCAGAAGGAGCGCGAGCGCCTCGTCGTAAAGCTCGCGCGGATATCCTCTGGCGAGATGCTGGCAGAGCAGCTGCTGCCCATGTCGCAGTTTGCCGAGCCCGAGCTGCTGCGCGCTTCGGCCGAGGAGCGGCAACAGTGGCTGCTCGACAACTTCACAGTGTCCGCGGCACCGACCGCTTCGATCCGCCTTCGCCCCGACAATAAGCTCAAGACGATTTCGCCCGAGACGTGGGCGGCGTACCAAGAGATCGATCGCCACAACCGCGAGGAAGACGCCCGCGCCCGTGCCGCCGGCGAGGCCTGGCACCGGGCGCAGCGCGAGGAGCTGATGAGGGAGGAGGCGGCACGGCAGGGCACTCCGCAATGATTTGCCGGACCAACGGTCCGGCGCGCAGGAGCACGGTGTTGGCGCTCAGGCCACAGGGATGGTGGGGGTGGTCTCCGGCCTACATGGGCGATACTGTGCTTCGCGCCCATCCCCCAGCTGTCGTCAGCTCCGCATGCTTTCGCTCGCCGTCCAGTCTGTTGCCACGCCAGTCCGCTGCCTGACCTGCCGCCATGCGCGCAACCAAGATCGCGCATAGCGCCGGTTCGCTGCTCGGCGCGATCACGCGCGAACTCGGCTCGCGCGAGCGATGGCCACAGCGTGGTCTGGACGAACTCGAAGCGCTGTTGTCGGTGCTGCTTGCCATCGTCATCGCGCATGCGATCGGCGCGAGCAACATCGGCTGGGCGGCCTTCACCGGTTATATGGTGATGCGCGCGCAACTGGCCGAGACCCTGGCACGCAGCACGCTGCGGCTGCTGGGCACGGTATTGGGGGCGGGGCTGGCCTGGGGACTGATCGTGCATGCGGCGGATACCCCGCTGGTTGTGGCGGCGGCGCTGATGGCGGTCGGTTCGGCCACGTTGTACGCAGCGATCGCGCGGCGACACAGCCACGCATGGCTGTTCACCGGATTGACCTTTGCGATGGTGGTGCTGGACAGCCTCAAGGAACCGCACGCAGCAGTGCATGCGTTCGCGCTGACCCGTGTACTGGAGGTTGCGGCCGGTACCGCCGCCGGGATCCTGGTCAACCTGGCCTCGGCATGGACGGTGCGCCCGCGCATCCAGGGTGCACAGCACTTCTTCGCGCGTAGCGTCGCCGCCGATGTGGATGTCTGGCAACCGGCAGTGGCCAGGCACGCGTTGCTGGCGGGTGGCGTACTTGCCCTGTTGCCACTGCTCACACCGTGGCTGAGCGCGGGCGCGCTGACCCAGGCGGCAATCACCATCATGGCCGTGATGACCGTGCCACTGGCCGCGCTGGGTGGCGATGCCAGCGTGGTGGGCACCCGTGTCGCGCATCGCTTTCTTGGCTGTGCGCTGGGAGCCCTGGCGGCCGCGTTTGCACTGTTCGTTTCCCGGCACCATGTACCCACCGCAGTGGCGCTGTTGTGCATCGGTGTGTGGGCGGGCCGCCACATTGAAAACAGCGGCATGTCCTTCGCATATGTGGGTACACAGTTCGCGCTGGTCTTCCTGGTGGTATTCGTTCCCGATGACTACCACCAGCTGGGTAGCGCACCGGGCTGGGAGCGGCTCAGCGGCATCGTGCTGGGCATTGCGCTGTTGCTGCCGGCGCGGGCAGTGGCCCAACAGTTGAAGCGTCGCGGCTGACGGCGTCGGTTCCGAAAGACTACCGCCAGCTCGGTAGTGCGCCAGGGCGGGAGCGGCCCAGTGGCGGACGAAGTCTTGTGCCCCGCACAAAACAAGCTGATTAAATCGATCTAAACTGCAGGCTCATCGAGGCAGTGGAGGCAGGGCATGGTGAAGCGCAGGATGATGATGGCGGCCGTGTTGGCGGCGGCGGTTCCGTTCGCGGCGCTGTCCGCGCCGCCCAGGGATGATGTCCAGATCAGGCAGACGTCCGGCAACCCGATCCTGCCGGGCTGGTACGCCGATCCGGAGGCGGCCGTATTCGGCGACACCTACTGGATCTACCCCACCACCTCCAAGCCCTACGCAGAGCAGGTCGGGTTCGACGCGTTCTCCTCACCCGACCTGGTCCACTGGACCCGGCACCCCAACGTGCTGTCGATGGCGTCCATTCGCTGGGCCAAGCAGGCGCTATGGGCACCGGCAGTGGTGGAGAAAGACGGCAGGTACTACGTCTTCTTCTCCGCCAACGATATCCAGAACGACAACGAGGTGGGTGGCATCGGCGTGGCCGTCGCCGACCGGCCCGAGGGGCCGTACCGCGACCTGCTGGGCAAGCCATTGATCGGCGAGTTCCACAACGGCGCGCAGCCCATCGACCAGTTCGTGTTCAAGGATGACGACGGCACCTGGTACATGATCTACGGTGGATGGCGGCACGCCAACATGGTGCGGCTCAAAGACGATTTCAGCGGCATAGTGCCGATGGCAGATGGCAGCCTCTACAAGGAAATCACCCCGGCGCCGGAGTACGTGGAGGGCTCGCTGATGTTCAAGCGCGACGGCCGCTATTACTTCATGTGGTCGGAAGGCGGCTGGGGTGAGCCGGAGTATTCGGTGGCCTACGCGATCGCCGAGTCACCGACCGGGCCGTTCAAGCGCATCGGCAAGATCCTGCAGCAGGACCCGGAGATCGCCACCAGCGCCGGCCATCATTCGCTTATCCACGCCCCGGGCAGCGACAACTGGTACATCGTCTACCACCGTCGCCCGCTCGGCGAGACCGACCGCAACCACCGGGTTACCGCAATCGACCGCATGGTCTTCGATGCGCAGGGGCACATCCTGCCGGTGAAGATGACCCGCGAAGGCGTCCCGGCAGATCCGATGCGTTCGACGGAGCTTATGCGCCGCCCTGCATCGCGGCCTTGACTCCCGCAAGCAGGTCTTCAATCCGGAAGGGCTTGGCGACGAACGGCACGTCCCGGTGGCGCTGGGGCACCATCTGCGAGTACACCGCAGACGCGAACAGGAACGGCGTGCCCAGCTCCGCCAGGCGGTCGGCGACCGGGAAGACCGTGCCATCGCGTAGTTCGATATCCAGTACCGCCGCATCGAAGTGCTGTTGCGACAGCACGCCCAGCGCGTCCGAAAGCGAATAAGTGGGCACGGCGGTGTAACCGGCGTCTGTGATCACCTCGACGAACAGTCTGGACAGTTCGATTTCGTCCTCGACCACGAGGACATTGCCCTGGAAGTCGGGTATGCCGACAATGCCGCTCACGCGTCCTTGCCCGGCTGCCGTGCGACGCGCACGCGATGATGGCGATGGAACATGCCGATATAGGGCATAGGGTAAGCCTCAGCACGCGGCTCAACGTGGTCAGTGCTGGGTCATATGCTTTATTGCCGTATCAACGATAGAACGGCGCAATGTCAGCATACGGGGCTGCCCGTGAGCCGGAGGTGTTCAAGCCTGCAAAGGCAGGGTCTGATTCCGCAAGACGTTTCAACGTTGGCACGCCATCACCGGGATGGCGTGCCTGTATGAACCTCCATCGCCCATCAGGCTTTCGAGGTGTCGCCCACTTTCTTCACCAGCGCCGCTGCCGCTTCGGCGGACGAGGCCGGGTTCTGGCCGGTGATCAGCAGGCCATCGTTGACCACGTACGAGCCCCAGTCCGGTCCCTTCGAGTACAGGCCGCCGGCGGCCTTGAGTTCGTCCTCCACCAGGAAGGGCACCACGTCGGTCAGGCCTACGCCTTCTTCTTCGCTGTTGGTGAAGCCGGTGACCTTCTTTCCCTGCACCATCGGAGTGCCGTTGGCGGCCTTCACGTGGCGCAGCACGCCCGGTGCATGGCAGACCAGTGCGACCGGCTTGCCGGCTTCGATGAACGATTCGATCAGCGCGATGGAATGAGTATCTTCGGCAAGGTCCCACAGCGGGCCATGGCCGCCGGGATAGAAGACGGTATCGAAGTCGGCCTGGGTCACGCTGTCCAGACGCACGGTGTTGGCAAGCTGGGCCGTGGCGGCGGCATCGGCCTCGAAGCGGCGCGTGTGCTCGGTCTGGGACTCGGGCTCATTGCTCTTCGGGTCCAGCGGCGGTTGCCCGCCTTTGGGTGAGGCCAGCACGATCTCCGCGCCGGCATCCTTGAAGGTGTAGTACGGCGCGGCCAGCTCTTCCAGCCAGAAGCCGGTCTTGCGGCCGGTGTCGCCGAGTTTGTCGTGGGAGGTCAGAATGATGAGGACTTTCATGCGCGATTCCTTGGGTGGGCGGGTAACAGTAGACCGGTCGTCTAGAAACAGATCGTGAAAAAAGGCACTGCAGTACGTGAAGTGCCGAGCGGGTGTTGCTGTCAGGGAGAAAGATTCAGGATCGCGGCGGTGGTGCGCCACGCGTTGTCGAACGGCTGGGGGGTACGCACGATCTTGACCATGATGCTGACACCCAGCCAGAGCTGGTACAGACTCTGCGCCAACGTGTCAGGCGCATCGTCCAAGGTCAGCGAGCCTTCTTCGATGCCCTGCTGGATCGCCTGTGCGAGCCGCGCGGTGATACCCGCAGTGCCACGCTTCAGCGCGGCGCGCATGTTCGCCGAGAGGTCCGCCACCTCGGCCCCCAGTTTCACGGCAAGGCATTTGCCTTGGCAGTCCTCGAAGGACTGGTTGTCTTTCCATGCCTGGAAATAGGCAGTCAGCTGCTGGGCCTTGGTCTGGCCGGGGTGACTGAAGGTGCGGTCCATATCGGCCAGGTACGACGTGAAGTAGTCCTCCAGCAGTGCCTCGCCGAAGGCGTCCTTGGAACCGAAGTAGTGATAGAACGATCCCTTCGGTACCCCGGCGGCAGTCAGCACCTCGTTCAACCCCACCGCCGAAAAGCCTTTGCCGCCCATGATCCGTTGGCCCGTGGCCAGGATCTTTTCGCGGACATCGCTGGATTCAGGGGCGGAGGCGGAGTTCATGGGGCGCATTCTACGCTCAATTAGACCGGTCGTCTAGAGTGGGTCAGGGGTCAGCGGCCAACCACGCGCAACACCGCCTCATGCAGCAGCGCGCGGACCACGTCCGGTGCGAGATCCGGGTCGCGCACCGCGCGCATCGCCAGCCCCTCCACGGTGATGCGGAACAGCAGCGTGCGCTGCCAAAGGGCGGCCTCGTCGATCGGCACGCCGCGCGCCCGGTCGTGCGTGCGCAACCACGCGCAGACGCCCTCGGTGGTGAGCTTGTCGTGCCGGCGCAGCACCTCGGCCACCATCGGATCGCGCTGCGCCTCGGCGGTGATCTCCGCATACAGCGCGACGCTGGCAATGGCGGTGTCGTGTCGACTGATCGACTCCCCACGCGCCCATATCTGGTAGCAGGCCAGCAGCGATTCGACCAGATCGACCGATGCCGGCATCTGCCCGATCGAACGCTGGTCCGCGTCGAGCTGGCGCTCGATCAGCGCAAGAATCATGGCCCGCTTGTTCTCGAAGTAGCGGTACATCAGCCCCTGGCTGATGCCGGCTTCGATGGCGATGCCGCTGACCGAGGCGGCGTGGAATCCGCTCGCCACGAAGCAGCGCTGGGCGGCGTCGAGGATGCGGTGGCGCTGTGCTTCGGCGCGGGCGGCAGCGCCATTCTCGGGTGATGGGGTGAGCGGTTCGGTAGGCGTCATTGTCGGTCTGTGCGGTCATCCATGCGGATAGGGTAGTACACCAGAAAAGAGAATGAACGGTCATTCATTTGTCATCGGGGGTGCGCAGACTGCGCCGGCTTGCCCACCCTTCACGTGACCGGACCCTCATGCGTCTCTCCCTTTCCCGTGTCGCCCTGCGCCCGCAGGTGCTTGCCCTTTCCATCAGCGCGTTGCTGCCCTCGCTGGCCTTTGCCGAGGCGGCGGTGCCGGCCGATGCGGCCGCCGAAGCGAGCGCCGACGCCCGCGACGTCGTCGCACTGGACCAGGTAGTCGTCACCGCCCAGAAGCGCGCCACCAATCTGCAGGAAACGCCGATCTCGGTCAGCGTCATCGACGCCGGCATGCTCAAGGATCGCAGCGCGATCTCGCTGGCCAGCTTCGCGGACGGCTCGATTCCCTCGCTGCGGATCACCCCGTTCGCCACGCGCAGCTCGGCCCTGAACATCGGTATCCGCGGCATCGGTGCCTCAAGCGATGCCAACCAGCCCGCGCGCGATGCCGGCGTGGGCGTGTACGTCGACGGCGTATTCCTCGGGCGCTCGCAGGGCCTGGGTACGATGCTCTACGACGTGGACCGCATCGAAGTGCTGAAGGGCCCGCAGGGAACGCTGTTCGGCCGCAACACGGAAGGCGGTGCGATCAGCATCGTGACCAAAGCGCCCACGGGTGAGTTTGGGGGCACGGTAAATGCCGGTGTGTCCAACTACAGCGGCTATACCAGCGGTCTCCATCTGGACCTGCCCAAAGTGGGCGACGTCAGCGTCAAGATCGACGCGGTGCAGGCCAAACGCGGCGGCACCACCGACAACCCGATGCGCGGCGAGGAAGACTTCAACAGCTACAACAAGCGCGGCGCGCGGATCAGTGCGCTGTGGCAGCCGAGCGACACCTTCTCCGCGTTGTACGCGTTCGACCGCTCCTACGACGCCACCACGCCGTACCACACGCAGGTGCTGGTCCCGGGCCCCTACCTGAGCCCGCTGCAGAAGGCCGGGGCCAGCGAAGACCGCCGCGAAAGCTCGATCCTGGGTGGCCCGCAGGAAGAAAACATCGGGCGCACCAGCGGCCATCTGCTCAACCTGGGCTGGACGCTGGGCGAGAACCTGGAATTCAAATCGATCAGCTCCTACCGCGAACTGGAGCAGGGCCAGTTCGACATGGGCCTGGTCGATGCCATTTCCGCTTACGGCGGCGCCAATACCCCATTCGGCCGCTACAGTCTGGCGCAGGTCTACCAGCACCAGTACAGCCAGGAGTTCCAACTGATTGGCAACACCTCGCAGGTGCAATATCTGGTCGGTGCGTTCTACTACCACGAGACCGCCGGCGACAATGCGCAGACCCCGAACATGCTGCTCTGGGGACCGGGAGGGAACAGCTACACGCTCAATCCGGCCACCAACCCGCTGAACCTGGCCAACGTGCGGATCGACCGCGCCAGCAAGGCCTGGACCGACAGTCTCGGCATCTTCGGCCAGGCCACCTGGACGCCCGCCGCGCTGCCCGACCTGCACCTCACCGCGGGCGGGCGTTATACCCGCGACGAGAAGAACGGCAGCCTGTACACCGTCAACGGTGCCGCCACTGACCTGACCTTCGACGACGCGTGGGGCCGCTTCGACCCGATGGTCAACGTGGCCTACGACGTCGGCGACAACGCGATGGTCTATGCGAAGTACAGCACCGGCTTCAAGGCAGGTGGCGCCAATTCGCGTTCCACCACCTACACCGCGTTCGACCCGGAAGAAGTCACCGCGTACGAGCTTGGTTTCAAGTCGCAGTTCTGGGACAACCGCGCGCGCTTCAACGTGGCCCTGTTCGATTCGAAGATCGACCACAAGCAGATGGACTTCACCTTGCCGTTCGATCCGAACAGCGGCGAGACGCGCACCACCATGGTGACCACCAACGCCAAGGGCAGCACCACCTCGCGGGGCGCGGAGCTGGAGTTCAGCATCATGCCGGTGGACAACCTCACCGTCGGCTTCACCCACGCCTATACCGAGATCGACGCGCTGACCACGCAGGATCCCTTCGGCGCAGGCGTGGAAGTCACCGTGCAGCCGCTGCTCGCGCCCAAGCATGCCAGCAGCCTGGCGCTCGACTACTGGGTGCCGTTCGCGAACATGTCGGCGCTGAAGTTCCACCTGGACGGCAATTGGTCCGATGGCTTCTTCACCAGCGAATACGACCAGATGCTCACCGACAGCTCATTCGTGGTGAACGCGCGCGTGGCCCTGGTCGACGTGCCGCTCAACGCCGACGGCGCCACCCTCGACGTTTCGCTGTGGGCCCGCAACCTGCTGGACGAAGAGCACCTGTTCTACAAGCTCAACAACGCCTCGCTCGGCCAGTCCGGCATCTTCAACGACCCGCGCACCTATGGCCTGGAACTGGCCGTGCGCTTCTGACCTCCTGGAGCCTACCCATGAATGCTTCGCATCCCGTAACCCTGAGTGTGGCCATCGCGCTGGCGCTGTCTTCCTGGATCGCTGCGGCCAGTCCGCAGGCGGCCGCAGCGGCCCCCACCACGGCGCCGCAGAGCGCCGCGCCGGCCGTACGTAACGTGCAGCCGCTTGCCGATGACGCGCAACGCGTGCTGGCACTGGAAGGCGCCTGGAACGTGCGCACCTTCGCGGGCCTGCAGGGGCGCAACGGACCCATTCCGGCCATGGCCTTCGTCCGTACCGCGGACCTCAGCCGCCTGACCGACGCCGACAAGGACAGGCTCGCCGCCGCGGGCGTTGCGCTGGACATCGACCTGCGCACTGGTGACGAGGAGCAGCAGTCGCCCGACGTGCTCGCAAAGGATCCGCGTTTCGACTACCAGCGCATCTCGTTGATGGGCACCGAGAAGATGGACCTGCAGAAGATGATGACCAGCTTCCCGGACACGCTGGGCGCGGCCTACGTGCAGTGGCTGGGCAGCAACCAGCCGCAGTTCCGCGAGGTGTTCCAGCGCATGGCCGCGCAGCGCGATGGCGCGGTGCTGTTCCATTGCACGGCCGGCAAGGACCGCACCGGCATCATCTCCGGCATCCTCCTGGACCTGGCCGGCGTGCCGCGCGCGGACATCGTGCACAACTACGCGGTGTCGGCGCACTACCTGGAGGGGCAGCCCAAGGACAGCGCCATGAACGTGCAGATGATGGCGCTGCTGAAGCAGCATCCGGAGATCGCACGGAAGATGGCCGGCATGGGTGGTACCGCGCCGGAGAACATGGAGATGTTCCTCGACACCCTGCACCAGCAGTACGGCGGCGCGGCGGGCTTCCTGAAGGAAGTCGGCTTGAGCGAGGCTGAAATCCACAGCCTGCAGGTGCGACTGGGCCAGGCCGGCTGAGTCGAACAGGGCAGGTGCCGACCAACGGTCGGCACCTGCCGCCGGTGGCGCTATTCCGATGCGTCCCGTAGCGAACCGCGGATCGAACGCGCCAGGTCGCTGCGGGTGAAGGGCTTGGGCAGGATCGCGATGCTCTTGCCCACCGCGCCGCTGGCATCGATGTCGCGCGGGTAGCCGGAGGTGAACAGCACGCGCAGGTCGCGCTTGTGCGCCAATGCGCGTCGGGCCAGCTCCCAGCCGGACATGCCCGGCATCACGATGTCGGAGAACAGCAGGTCCACGCTCACGTCGGTGCGCTCGAGCAGACGCATCGCCGATGCGCCGTCATGTGCCTCCAGCACGCGGTAGCCCAGCTGGCGCAGGGTCTCGACCGTGTAGGCGCGCACATCGTCGTTGTCTTCGGCGACCAGCACCGTGGCCTCGTCCTGCATCTCGTAGCCGGCCAGGCCGCGGGTCTCCGTCTTGCCGTCCTGCGGCAGCTCGGCGGCCGAGCGCGGGAACAACAGGGTAATGGTGGTACCTACGCCCACCGTTGAATCCACCAGCACATGGCCACCGGACTGCTTGGCGAAGCCGTAGACCATGGACAGCCCCAGCCCGGTGCCGCGGCCGACCTCCTTGGTGGTGAAGAACGGCTCGAACACCCGCGTGAGGGTCTCGGCGGACATGCCGTGGCCGGTGTCCTTCACCCGCAGCATCGCGTAGTGACCCGGTGGCACATCCGGGTTCTGGACGCTGAAGTCATCGTCCAGGTGTGCGTTGTCCACCTCGATGATCAGGCGGCCACCCTCGGGCATCGCATCGCGTGCGTTGACCGCCAGGTTCAGTACCGAGGCCTCGAGCTGGCTGGGGTCGACCTCCACGCACCAGATGTCCGGGCTGTGCACCATCTCCAGCTGGACCAGTTCGCCAAGCGCGCGCTGCAGCATGTCCTGCATGTCGCGCACCTGCGCGTTGAGGTCCACCGGCATGCTTTTCAGCGGCTGGCGGCGCGAGAAGGCCAGCAGCCGCTGGGTCACGTTGGCCGCGCGCATCACGCCCTTCAGCGCGTTGTCCAGGGCGCGCGACGAGTTGCCCGCCGCATCGCCGAGGCGCTCGGTCAGCATCTTGGCGTATTCGACGTTGCCGGCGATCACGGTGAGGATGTTGTTGAAGTCGTGGGCGATGCCGCCGGTCAGCTGGCCCACCGCCTCGATCTTCTGGCTCTGCCGCAGCGCTTCCTCGGCCTGGCGGCGGGCGGTGGTTTCGACCGCCTCGGACACCACCGCAGTGATGGTTCCTTGATGGTCGAGCAGCGGGCGGAACGAGAATTCGAAGGCGCGCTTGCCGGTGGGCAGGCGCAGCTCGAGCTCGTGCCGCGAGGCATTGCCGGCCGCGGCCTCCAGCACCGCCTGGCAGACGATGGCGGGCACGCCCTCGGTATCGGCAAACCAGGCCGACTCGCAGTAGACCGCACCGCGCACGTCCTCCTTCGTGGCCAGAATGGCGGCCAGCGAGGCGGAGTTGGTGTCGATGATGCGCCCATCCAGCGTGAGCAGGTTCTGGTGTTGGAAACTGGATTCGAACAGCGCCTGCAGCCGGCTCTCGCTGCGGTGCAGGGCCGAGGTGCGCTCGTTGACCTGGCGTTCCAGCGATTCGTTGCTGGCCTTCAGCAACGACTGTGCCTGCTTGAGTTCGCTGATGTCGCGGGCCATGGCGTAGTAACCCAGCACCGCGCCTTCGGCGTCCAGCTCGGGCACGAAGTCCACCTGTGCGTAGCGCGGCGGACCGGCGCGACGGGGGGCCAGCGTTTCAAAACTCACCCGCTGGCCGCGCAGCACGGTGTCGAACTGTTCCTGCAGGCCGGCAAAGCCGTCGTCGCCGACCAGCTCGCGGGCATGTTTGCCGACCACGTCTTCAGGCGCCAGGCCATGCCATTCCACATACGCCTGGTTGGCGAAGCGGTAGTGATGGTCGCGGTCGAGGTAGGCGATCAGCGCCGGCAATGAGTCGGTGATCAGGCGCAGGCGCTGGTGGCTTCCGCGCAGTTCGTTCTCCACCTCGAGCAGCCGGCGCCGCTCCTCGCCCTCCTTGATGGCGCGCAGGATGGCATCGGGCAGCCGCTGCAGCCGCGCCTTGACCACGTAGTCGCGCGCGCCACGCTTCAGCGCTTCCACGGCGAGCTCTTCGCTCAACGTGCCGGACACGAAGATGAAGGGCACCCCGGGCGCCAGCTCGCAGGCCAGCTCCAGCGCGCGGTCGCCGCTGAACCCGGGCAGCACGTGGTCGGCGAGGATGACGTCGAAGTCATGCGCGGCCAGGGCGTCACGCATGCCTTGGTCGGACCAGGTGCGTTCGACGGTAAACGGCAGGCCGGCGCGGCGCAGCTGCAGGGTGATCAGCTCCGCGTCCAGTGCACTGTCTTCGACCATCAGAACCCGGATCGATCTACCCGATGAAGCTTCAGCCATCGTTGCGACTCTTGGCGCCGAACAGGGTGCCGTGCGGCGGTGGTTGGTTGGTGATGCCCCAGAACATGCCCAGGCCCTGGATGGCTTCCAGGAATTCCTTGAAGTCCACCGGCTTCACCACGAAGGCATTCACGCCCAGTTCGTAGCTGCGCACCAGGTCCTGCTCTTCGCGCGAGGAGGTGAGCATCACCACCGGCGTACTGCTGATCGTGGCATCGGTACGGATTTCCTTCAGCACTTCCAGCCCGTTGAGCTTGGGCAGTTTCAGGTCCAGCAGCACCACTACCGGGCCGCCGTGCATGGCGCCGGCGTAGCGGCCCTGGGTGCGCAGGTACTCCAGCGCTTCCACGCCGTCGCGCACGTGGGTCACTTCGTTCAGCAGCTGGCAGCGCGCCAGTGCAGCCAGTGTCAGCTCGGCATCCTTGGGGTTGTCTTCCACGAGCAGAATCGGCCGCAGATCTCTCATACGTTGTCTCCAGTAACAAAGGGAATGGTGAAGAAGAATTTGGCGCCCACTCCCAACTGCCCTTCGGCCCACGTCCTGCCGCCGTGGCGGGTGATGATGCGGTGTACGTTGGCCAGGCCGATGCCGGTGCCCTCGTATTCGTCAGCATGGTGCAGGCGCTGGAACACGCCGAACAGCTTGTCCACGTAGCGCATGTCGAAACCGCAGCCATTGTCCTGGACGAAAAACACGTGCTCGGTGTCCGTGCGGTAGTGACCCACCTCGATGCTGGGGTGGGCGGTGTCGCGGGTGAACTTGATCGCGTTGGACAGCAGGTTCTGCCAGACCAGGCGCAGCATGCCCGGGTCGGCCTGCACGCGCGGCAGATGACGGATCGTCCAGTGGATGGTCCGACCCTCGTATTCCATGTCCAGCTTGTGCCGTACGTCTTCGACCAGGGCGGTCATGTCCATGGCGATCTGCCCCATCGTGGACCTGCCCATCTGCGAGAAGCTGAGCAGGTCGTCCACCAGTGTTCCGGCCGATTGTGCAGACTCGACGATGGTGTCGAGAAATCTCTTTTCTGAATCGTTTAGCCTTTCGCCGGCCGAGGCCCAGAGCAGTTCCGAATAGCCCACGATGTGGCGGAACGGCGCACGCAGGTCATGGCTCACCGAATAGGAGAACGCTTCAAGCTCCTTGTTGCTGCGCAGCAGCTGCTCGTTGAGCACGGCCATCTCCTCGGCCTTGCGCAGCACGATGTCCACGATGGCGGTGCGCAGTTCCAGCGCGGCATCGCGGTCGACATCGTTCCACGGCAGCGACTGCCGGCGAACCGTCTGCTTCCAGCCCTCGAACGAGGTGCGCGGCGACAACGGCTTGCCGGTGTCTTCCTTGCGTGGGTCGCCGCCCCAGCGCACCGTGCGCACGACTTCCGGGCGGAACCACAGCACGAAACTGTCGTGGATCTGGGAGATGGAAATGGCCAGCACGCCGCTGGCGACGTCGGCGAAGGCGTCCGCTACGTTCCAGTCCAGCGGCAGCCGGTCGGTGCAGAACAGATCGCCCTCCTGCTGCTGGACGGTCAGCCATTGCACCAGTTGCATCACCTGCTCCTGGCTGGGGCAATCGCCATGCAGGATGCATTCGCCGCGGTGCACGATGGCCGCACCGCCGGACTGGGTCAACGAGAGCAGGTTCTGATGATCGCGGCCCAGCGCGGCCATGAAGTCCGTGTCGCCGGCCATGCGGCCCAGCAGCCGCACCTGGATGGCGCGGCGCGCGACGCGCTCTTCGACCACGGCGGCGCGTTCCTTCAGCGCGATCTGCAGCGACAGGATCTGCCCGATGAACTCGCAGGCGGTACGTACGTGGTAGGGCACGCGCTTGGGCGTTTCGTTGTGGCAGGAGATCAGCCCCCACAGCTCACCTTCGCGCAGCAGCGAGACCGACATCGAGGCGCCGGTGCCCATGTTGCGCATGTACTGCAGGTGTACGGGCGAGACGCTGCGCAGCATCGCCGGGCTCAGGTCCGTCGGCGGCGCGTCCGCGTTGGCGGCGCTGCGCACCAGTGGCACCGCGCGGTAGTCGCTGTCGGCGATCAGGCGCACCCGGTTCTGCCGGTACAGCGCACGCGCCTGGGCCGGGATGTCCGATTCGGGGAAGCGCAGGTCCAGGTAGCTGGGCAGCACGCCATTGCCATCCTCGGCCACCACCGCGCCGTTCCATTCCGGGTCGAACTGGTAGACCAGGGTGCGGTCGAAGCCGGTCAACTCCCGGATCTGCACCGCCGCCAGCTCGCACAGCTCGCGGGTGGTGGCCACCCGCTCGATCGCGCCCATGAAGCGGCGGATGGCCGGGTAAAGGTCTTCCAGCGAGCCGGGCTCGCCCGGTACCGGCTCTTCGAGTTCGATGATCAGATCGTCGCCGATGCGGTGCGCGACCACGTGGTGGCCCCCATGGCTGCCGATGGGGTGGGCACCCAGGAAGTGGGACGTGTCCGGCGCGAGCGCTTCGAGCGCCGGCCTGCAGCTGATCAACGCCGCGCCCAGCGCTACGTCAATGGGCTGGCCCAGTGGATCGCCCAGCGTTTCCAGCAGGTCCGCGCGTGCGACCGCGCGCTCCTTCACGTGGAGGGTCTGTGGATCCAGTACCAGGATGAGGCCGTAAGGTTGGATGGCGCCTGGGGTACGTATTGGTTCTCTGGCACAGCTGTTGAGATCCAAGGCGTTTTCTTTCGTGTTCCAGGACGACATTCGTTGATTTTCCCCAGCAGGCGCGTGCTTGCGCCAATAGCTTGGCATATCCGTGGCACTTCCTTCGTGAGGAAGTGATGGATCTGGACGCAGGGACAACCCTCGGCGATGCCGCCTTCGTTGGCGATCTTCGGCAGGCGGTCACGCGCTCGAAGAGGCGGTTTTATGAACTAGTCAGGATTGTGCATTCGGCCTTCACGCGATAGCCGTTGTCGTGATGGTTCGTCTACCTGAATTCATTTAAGCTCAGGCGCACACAAGCCCTGTCGCGCCGTTGCGCCGGGGCTTTCCCACTTTTTCCTTGCAGGAATCACCCCCATGGCGGCATTGCAGCAGCGCACGATCGACCTTCTTCGCGCCCATCAGGACACCGTGGTGGTGCAGTGGGCCCAGCAGTTGGCCGCCCAAGGCCAGGACGGGCGTCTGGGCGCGCGCGAACTGGACAGCCAGGTGCGCGAGTTCTGGCGCCTGTTCCAGGCCGCCTTGTCCACCGCCACTTCGGGCAGCAGCGTGGCCGGCAACGAATGGCAGGACATCCGCCAGTTCCTGGAACAGCTCTCCCGCGACCGCGTGCTCAAGGGATTCAGCTCCGCAGAGACCGCCAGCTTCCTGTTCTCGCTCAAGCGCCCGTTGTTCGAGCTGATCCAGCAGAACTTCGCCGATGACCCCAAGGCCTTGGGCGATCAGCTGTGGGTGGTCTCCGAACTGATCGATACCCTTGGCCTGCACAGCGTGAAGGTGTTCCAGAAGACCCGCGAGGAAGTGATCCAGCGCCAGCAGGAAGAAATGCTGGAACTGTCCACCCCGGTCGTGAAGCTGTGGGAGGGCGTGCTGGCCCTGCCGATGATCGGCACGCTCGATTCCCAGCGCACCCAGGTGGTCATGGAGTCGCTGCTGCAGCGGATCGTCGACACGGGTTCGGAGATCGCCATCATCGACATCACCGGCGTGCCCACCGTGGACACGCTGGTGGCCCAACACCTGCTCAAGACCGTTACCGCGATCCGCCTGATGGGCGCCGATGCGATCATCAGTGGCGTGCGTCCGCAGATCGCACAGACCATCGTGCACCTGGGCCTGGACCTGCAGGGCATCGTCACCAAGGCCAACCTGGCCGATGCACTGGCGTTGGCGCTCAAGCGCACCGGCCAGACGGTGACCAAGGTCGCCCGCTGAAATGGACCGCATCCCTATCCTGCAGATGGGCGATCTGCTGCTGGTGACCATCCAGGTGGACATGCACGACCAGCTTGCGCTGACCCTGCAGGACGACCTGACCGAGAAGATCCGGCTGACCTCCGCGCGTGGTGTGCTGATCGACATCTCCGCGCTGGATATCGTCGATTCGTTCATCGGCCGCATGATTTCCACCATTTCCTCGCTGTCGCGGATCATGGACGCCACCACCGTGGTGGTGGGCATGCAGCCGGCCGTGGCGATCACGTTGGTGGAGCTGGGGCTTACCCTCACCGGCGTGCGTACCGCGCTCAACGTCGAGCGTGGCATGCACCTGCTGCGGCAGCCTGACGAAGAGGCGCCATGACCAGCGTGAGTGGATCGCTGCCGATCCGCGTCGAACAGGACGTGGTGCTGGCCCGCCAGGCCGCCCGCCAGGCGGCCGTGGCCTGCAAGCTGCGGCTGATCGACCAGACCAAGCTGGTCACGGCGGCCAGTGAGCTGGCCCGTAATGCCGTGATCTACGGCGGCGGTGGCGAGATGACCTGGGACGTGGTGGACAGCGGCGTGCGTCGTGGCCTGCGCCTGGTGTTCTCGGACAACGGCCCGGGCATTCCCGATGTCGCCCAGGCGCTGACCGATGGCTGGACCTCCGGGAACGGCATGGGGCTGGGCCTGTCCGGTTCGAAACGGCTGGTGGATGTGTTTGAACTGGAGAGTGCGCCCGGCCAAGGCACGCGGGTCGCCATCACCAAATGGATCTGAACTTTGCCGGCCGCGTCACCCGGGTCGTGGTTGTGGAGGAAGTGTCGCAGGTGGGCCAGGCCCGTCGCGAAGCGCTGTCCATGGCCGATGCCATCGGCTTCGATGAGATGGATGCGGGCCGTGTGGCCCTGGCGGCCACCGAGCTGGCCACCAACGTGCTCAAGCACGGACGCGGCGGGCGCATGTACCTGTCCGTGGTGTGCGGGCGTGGCGGTGAGGGCATTGAACTGTGCACGCTGGACGCCGGGCCGGGCTTCTCGCTGGCCGAGGCCATGCCGGACGGCTATTCGACCGGGGGCACCCAGGGCCTCGGGCTGGGCGCGATCCGGCGCCAGGCCACGGTGCTCGATGCCTGGTCGGACGACAAGGGCAGTGTGGTGGTGGCACGCATCTACGCCAGCCGCGCGGCCCGCGATGTGGATGTCCCGTACGGCGCCCTGCGCCTGGCGATGCGGCACGAGGTGGCCTGTGGCGACGCCTGGCACCTGCGTGCGGACAGCCAGTCCGTGGGGGTGACCCTGATCGACGGCCTCGGCCACGGGCTGCCCGCCTCGGATGCGGCGCAGGCCGGTGTGGCCGCTGCGGCCGAGCGTGGCAATGCTGCGGCGGCGGACGTGATTGGTGCGCTGCATGCGGCCATGTCCGGTACCCGCGGCGGCGCCGCGGCCGTCGCCACCGTGAATGTGGGCAGCGGCTCCCTGGAGTTTGCCGGGATCGGCAACATCTCGGCCACCCTGTGCGAACCGACCACCACCCGCGGCCTGGCCTCGCACCCGGGCATCGTCGGGGTGCAATTCCGCAAGGCCCAGCCATTCCATTTTCACGCGGCCGCAGGCACGCTGCTGCTCATGCACAGTGATGGACTGCAGGCGCGCTGGAGCCTGCGCGCTTACCCCGGCCTGTTCCACCGCCACCCGGCCCTGATCGTGGCGGTGTTGCAGCGCGATTTCGATCGCGGCCGCGACGACACCGGCATCATCGCCCTGCGGCTTGGAGACCTGCATTGAACGCGCTTTCACCCGAACAGGAACTCGACCAGCTGCGCGCGCAGGCAGAGGCGCTGCGCACCGAGCTGGAAGAAACCAACCAGGGCGTGCTCGCCCTGTACGCCGAACTGGACCAGCAGGCCGAACAGCTGCGCGAAGTGTCCGAGCTGAAGAGCCGGTTCCTGTCCTACATGAGCCATGAGTTCCGCACCCCGCTGGGCTCGATCCTGAGCATGACCCGGCTGCTGGAAGACGGCATGGACGGCCCGCTGACCGACGAGCAGCGCCGCCAGGTGCGCTTCATCAGCGGCTCGGCCAGCGAGCTGTGCGAGATGGTCGACGACCTGCTGGACCTGGCCAAGATCGAAGCCGGGCGCATCACCATCTCGCCGGCCTGGTTCGACCTGATGGACCTGTTCTCCGCCCTGCGCGGCATGTTCCGCCCGCTGGTCGAAGGCAACCAGGTGGACCTGCTGTTCGAGGACCCGCCGCCGTTGCCGTTGCTGTATACCGACGACAAGAAGCTGGCGCAGATTCTGCGCAACTTCATTTCCAATGCGCTCAAGTTCACCCCGAACGGGCAGGTGGTGGTGTCGGCCCGGCTGGTGGACGACCACTCGGTGCGCTTCAGTGTGCGCGATACCGGTGTCGGCATTCCGCAGGACGTATTGCCCACCCTGTTCGAGGACTTCGTGCAGGTCGATTCGCCGCTGCAGAAGCGCCTGCGCGGCACCGGCCTTGGCTTGTCGTTGTGCAAGCGCTTCGCCGAGCTGCTGGGCGGGCGGGTTGGCGTGGTCAGCGCGGTCGGCGTCGGCTCGGAATTCCATGTCATCCTGCCGCTCAACCTGGCCGCGGAGACCGTCGATGCCGATGCGTGACACGATCCTGGTGGTGGACGACAACGCGGCCACCCGTTACTCGGTGCGCCGGGTGCTGGAACATCACGGCTTCAGCGTCGAGGAGGCCGGTACCGGCGGCGAAGGCCTGCTGCGGCTGGCCGAGCAGGACTTCGGTGCGCTGGTGCTGGACGTCAATCTGCCCGACACGAGCGGCTTCGACGTGGTCCGTCAGCTGCGCGCCGATCCGCGCATGCAGCTGCTCCCGGTGGTGCATGTGTCGGCGGCGTCCATCGCCACCGGCGATCTCATCACCGGTCTGAACGCCGGCGCCGATGCGTACCTGATCCACCCGGTGGACCCGGATGTGCTGCTGGCCACGCTGCGCAGCCTGTTGCGCGCGCGCCGTGCCGAAGAGGCATTGCGGGAGGCCGAAGCACGCTTCGGCGAGATCTTCCGCCAGATCTATGCGCCGATCGGTGTGCTCGATGCGCAGTTGCAGGTGCATGAGGCCAACGACGCGTTCAAGCGCCTGCTCGGCGATGACCTGGGTACCGGGCGGGTCGAGTCGCTGCTCGAAAACCAGGTCGCGCCGCTGAGCGCGTTGAAGGTCGCGCTGGCCGAAGGCGAGCGCTGGCAGGGCACGTTCGCGCTGCAGGTGCAGGGTAGCCGGCGCGTGACCGAATGGCGGGTGACGCCCTACAGCGCGCCCGGGCTGGGCCTGGTGCTGGTCGAGGACATCACCGAGCGCCACGTGCGCGAACTGGAGCAGCGCCAGGAACTGGAGAGCGCCACCAGCGAACTGGCGTTCCAGATCGCCGAACGCGAACGCACCGAGATGGAGCTGATGCAGTCGCAGAAGATGGACTCGCTGGGTCAGCTCACCGGCGGCATCGCGCACGACTTCAACAACCTGCTGACCACCATCATTTCCGGGCTGGACATGATCGAGATGTCGGCCAGCGCCGGCAAGTGGGACAAGACCGCGCGCTATGTGGATATCGCGACCGCATCGGCGCACCGCGCGGCGGCGCTGACCCAGCGCATGCTGGCCTTCGCCCGCAAGCAGCCCCTGGACCCGCAGGCCTTCGACGTGGTGGCCCGGGTGCGTTCGCTGGAAGACATGCTGCGGCGGTCGATCGGCGAGAACATCGAACTGGAACTAGAGCTGGGGACGGAACCGCTGGTGGCGGTGGCCGACCCCAACCAGTTCGAGAACGTGATGCTCAACCTGGTCATCAATGCACGCGATGCCTTGGCCGGTTCGGGCCTGATCCGGATCCGCGCCGGGCGCACCCTGATCGAGCGCGACCATGAGCTTTCGCCGGGGCAGTACATCAGCGTCAAGGTGATCGACAACGGCAGCGGTATCCCGCTGGAGTTGCTGGGCAAGGTGTTCGAGCCGTTCTTCACCACCAAGCCGCAGGGCGAGGGCACCGGCCTGGGGCTGTCGATGACCTACGGGTTCGCCCGCCAGTCCGGCGGCAGCGCCCGCATCGCCAGCGAACAGGGCGAAGGCGCCGAGATCGAACTGCTGCTGCCCGAAGGCCAACAGCAGATGAAGGAAGAGGCGGCGTCGCCGCTGCAGGTGCAGCGCGGCCAGGCCGAGCGCATCCTGCTGGTGGACGACACCGACTCGGTGCGCATGATGGTGCGCGAGATGCTGATCGAATCCGGCTACCAGGTGGTGGAGGCGATGAACGCCCAGCAGGCGCTGCTCGAACTGCATTCGGACCGCGAGGTGCAGCTGCTGCTGTCCGATGTCGGCCTGCCGGGCATGAACGGCCGCGAGCTGGCCGATGCCGCGCGCGCGCTGCGCCCGACGCTGCCGGTGCTGTTCATCACCGGCTACACGGAAAGCGCCGCGGTGCGGCACGAGTTCCTCGGCGAGGGCATGTCGCTGCTGCCCAAGCCGTTCAGCGTGCACGAGCTGCTGCGCAGCGTGCGCGCGATGTTCGGTCCGGCGTGATCGCGTAGCGGCCCCAGTGGGGCCGCACTGCCGTCAGTCGCCTGCGGCCAGCCCATGGCCTCCCACCGGCTCGGTCTCGAAGCGCTCGCCGAAACCGGTGATATGCGGCCGGGCGCGGGCAATGGCCTGCTGCACGCCGGGCAACGCCAGCGACGCATGGTGCAGCTCTGCGCTGTCCCAGACTTCGCTGATCCAGATGGCATCGGCGTCGGCGGGATCCTTTGCCACCACATAGCTCCGGCACCCCGGCATGGCCTGGGTACCCTCCAGCAGGATCGCGATGACCCCGTCGCGCTCGCCGGGAGCGATGTTCATCTTGCCGATCAGTCCATACATGGGCGTGCGCCTGCCTGCGGAAGAACGCGCAGCGTGCGCCGCCCGGGTGCGACGGTCAATGCGCGGCAACCTTCGCTGAACCGGGTCAGGATTCGGCGCTCAACATTGCCATGACAGGGCCGTTACCAGCTGATGTCCCGGCCCGCCGGGCCGCAATGGACTGCGTGACGTAGTAGCGGCGCCCACGGCGCGCGCTGTTCTGTACTCCTGCCTGGAACACCCCCATGTCCGCGTCCCGCTCGACCGCTTCCAAGCGCCCCGGCAGCATCGCCAACCGGCTGATGCTGGGCACCGCCCTGATTGCCATGCTCTGCTTCGGCGTGACCGCCGCCCTCAGTTACCGCGAGGCCAGCCAGGCGCTGCTCGACGCCTCCCGGCGGACCATGGAAAGCCAGGCCGAGGCCGAGTCGCGCCGGGTGGGCGCAGACCTGGCGGCGGCGTTCGCCACCAGCCATGCGCTGGCCGACAGCCTGGTGGTGCAGCATCGTGCCGGCGGCCTGTCGCGCGTGACCGCCGCGCAGGTACTTCAGCAGCAGCTGCAGTCCCATCCGGAATGGGTGGGCATGGGCACGCTGTGGGAGCCGGAGGCCTTCGATGGCAAGGACGCGGACTTCGTCGGCACCGAGGCCCACGACGAAACCGGCCGCTTCATGAGCTACTGGGCCTGGCAGAGTGGCACGCCGGTGCAGGATGTCCTGAAGGGTTACGACGTGCCCGGCGATGGCGACTGGTACCTGCGTCCGCGTGCGCTCAAGCGGCAGACAGTGAGCGAGCCGTACGAGTATGAGATCGCGGGCAAGAAGGTACTGATGACCACCCTGTCCACGCCGGTGCTCGACAACAGCGAGTTCCTCGGCGCGGTCACCGTCGACTTCGGCCTGGCGGCATTGCAGGAGCGTCTCGCCGCGCTGCGCCCGATGGGCGAGGGCCATGTGGAACTGATCTCGCCCGGCGGCATCGTGCTGGCTGCACAGGATGCCAAGCAGATTGGCCAGCGCCGCGACGATGCGCTGACTGCGCAGGTGCTGGCGGCGGTCGCCAAAGACCAGCGCTTCGAAGCCTTCACGCCCGATGCCGCCGGCAACGTGAAGGCCTACGTGCCACTGCGCATCGGGGCGAGCGAAGAACGCTTCGCCCTGGGCGTGATCGTGCCGTACGCATTGATTACCGCACAGGCGCGCGCGCTGCTGTGGATCATCCTCGCCGTGGGCTTTGGCGCCGCCCTGGTGCTCAGTGCGAGCGTGTACGTGCTGCTGCGCCGCCAGGCGATCCGCCCTCTGGCCGATGCAGTACGGCTGTCGGCCGAAGTGGCCGAAGGCCGCCTGGACACGCCGCTGCCGCCGCCGCGCGATGACGAGGTCGGCCGGTTGCTCGAATCCATGCAGCGCATGCGCGGACAGTTGCGTGCGGTGATGGCCGCGCAGGGCGAGATGGCGCACCGCCACGACGCCGGCGAGCTGGGCTATCGCATGGACGCACAGGCCTTCCCCGGCGAATACGGGCGCATGGTCGAAGACACCAACCAACTGGTTGGCGCCAACATCGCCGTGACGCGTCGCCTGGTCGAGGTGATGCAGCGGTACGCGGTGGGCGACCTGTCGCAGGACATGGACCGCCTCCCCGGCGAGCAGGCCGTTTTCACTGATGCCATGGATACCACCAAGGCCAACCTGCGCGCGATCAACACCCAGATCCGCGAGCTGGCCGGCGCGGCGGCGCTGGGCGACTTCACCCAGCGCGGCGACGTGGTCCGCTTCGACCATGACTTCCGTGCCATGGTGGAGAACCTCAACACCATGATGCAGGTCAGCGACGACAACCTGCAGCAGATCTCCGCGCTGTTGCGCGCCATCGCCGCCGGCGACCTCACGGCGCGCATGCAGGGGCAGTTCCACGGGGTGTTCGCGCGGATGCGTGACGATGCCGATACCACCGTGACCCAGCTGACCAACATCGTCGGCCGCATCCAGCAGGCCACCGCCAGCATCAACCTGGCCGCCGGCGAGATCGCCTCGGGCAACAGCGATCTGTCGCGTCGTACGGAACAGCAGGCGGCCAGCCTGGAAGAGACCGCGGCGTCGATGGAAGAGCTGACGTCCACCGTGCGCCAGAACGCCGATCACGCTGTGCAGGCCAACCGGCTGGCGGCCGGTGCGGCGGACGTGGCCGAACAGGGCGGGCAGGTCGTGGGCCGGGTAGTGAACACCATGCTGGGCATCGAAGCGTCGTCGAAGCGGATCGCCGAAATCATCTCGGTGATCGATGGCATTGCCTTCCAGACCAACATCCTGGCGCTCAATGCCGCCGTGGAAGCGGCGCGTGCGGGGGAGCAGGGGCGCGGCTTTGCGGTGGTGGCCAGCGAGGTGCGCGCACTGGCGCAGCGCTCGGCGGGCGCCGCCAAGGAGACCAAGCACCTGATCGACGACTCGGTCGCGCAGGTGACAGAGGGCTCGGCGCTGGTGCAGACCGCCGGAAACACCATGCAGGAGATCGTGACCGGCGTGCGCCGGGTCAACGACATCATGGCCGAGATCTCCGCGGCCTCGAAGGAGCAGTCCGCCGGCATCGAGCAGGTCAACCAGACCATCACCCAGATGGACGAAACCACGCAGCAGAACGCGGCGCTGGTGGAAGAAGCCACTGCCGCCGCCCGTGCCATGGAAGAGCAGGCCCAGCATCTGGGCACCGCCGTGGCGAGCTTCCGCACGGCCGCGGCTGCGCCTGCTGCAGTTCGGTTGGCGTCAGCCGCCTGAGCAACAAAAAAGCCCGGTCTTTCGACCGGGCCCTTTTGGGTGATTCCAGCGGCACCGCTTACCAGCGGATGCCCTGGAAGGGATTCCAGCTGGTGTCACCCTTCACCTGTTCCAGGTAGTAGTTGTAGTTGGTGGTCAGCGCGATCAACAACGACCATGCGATGGCGACGCCGCGGCCGATCGCATCAGGCAGGAATGCCACCACCACGGCCAGCACGACGGTCAGGCCGACGATCGTCAGCGCTTTTCGCCACATGCCCAGGATGAAGAGGTAGATGCAGCCAAAGAACAGCGCGAAGAAGTTGAAGTTGACCTTGATCTTCTGGCCGAACGGCAGTGCCTTGTAGGCCGCCTTGAACGCGGGCGAGTTGGGCGCGCCGTGGGTGTTGAAGAAGTCGAAACGGAACTGCCACTTGGGGCTGCGGGGTGAGGCGATGTTGGAATCCATATCCACTTAGCTAGTTTGAAAACGTTTACATGATAGTCGTTGGCTATCAGTTGGCGCCAGTTCTCTGACGCCAGTCAGCGGTGAGATCCCGCCGCCAGGACGACGTCACACATTCGTCCGAAAATTCATATAGGGTTCGCATTCCGCGCGGCAGGGAGCCCCGCGGCGTATTTGGAATGCCACGAGAAACCAGACCATGTCGAGTGTAGTGATCTACCCTGAGCGCCCTCAGGCCGGCCCGCGGATCGCGCCGTGCCCGATCGCCACCCAGGCGCAGCATCTGCTGGCACAGCTGCAGTATTCCCACGTCGGTTCGCGCGCGTTGGCGCGGCCGCCGGTTGAAACCGACGTCGCCGTCGAGGTCACCCCGGCCTGACGCGTGCGCGGGCCGGCGTGCGGCCTGTTGCCGGTCCAGCTGCCCCGGCGATCGGGGTGCAGCCGGCCGGTTCGGCAGGCCCGCATTGCGCAGGGCAGGGGACGCCGTGATCGCGGCGGCTCTCCGGCTCGCCCCTGCGCCGCCACCGGTGCAGCGCACCTGGGCGGGGCGTGCTGAATAGGGAAATCCTTATGCCGCAAGGCCTGCGGCCAATTGTCGCAACTGGCTCCGCCGGCCGTCCGGTTGAATTTGCTGAATGGGGAGAAATCGCCGAGAGACCCCTTCGCGCCCACCTTACATTTGCCCCCCTATGCTGGGCCGCATTTTTCGTCCCAAGCGGTTGGAGAGTTCGTGGGTTCCGGTAGTCACAGACATCAGCGGGGCGCCGACCACGGCCAGGCCCGCGCAGGACACAGCAGCGCCCACTGGATTTGCGCCACGCAGGGTAACCGCGCATGAGTGTGCAGACAGTCAACGCCACGCTCGACGCGGGGCGCTCGGTGCTGCCCGCCGAATCCCCCTTGGGCATGCCCGAACAGACCTTCCGCGACGGGCGGCTGCAGGTACCGCGCCAGCGCACCGCGCCGCGCATGATCGCGCTGCGTCGCTTCTATATCTTCGGCGGCACTGCGGCGATGACCGCGGCCGCCACCCACATGATGTGGAAGGTGCTGTCCATCAACGGCCTCTCCGTACTGGAAGGCTGCCTGCTGGTGCTGTTCGTGGCCCTGTTCGCCTGGATCGCGCTTTCTTTTGCCGGTGCCGTCGCGGGCTTCCTCACGGCCGTGTTCGACCGGGGCTACAAGCTGGGCATCGATCCGGACCAGCCGCTGCCGCAGGTGCACACCCGCACCGCGCTGCTGATGCCGACCTACAACGAAGACCCGCGCCGGCTGCTCGCCGGCCTGCAGGCCATCTACGAATCGGTGGCCAGTACCGGGCAGCTGGAACAGTTCGACTTCTTCGTGCTCAGCGACACCCGGCGCGACGACATCGGCGCCGCCGAAGAGCAGGCGTTCGATGAGCTGTGCGCCGCCGTCGGCGGGCATGAGCGCCTGTTCTATCGCCGCCGTGGCGACAACACTGGCCGCAAGGCCGGCAACATCGCCGACTGGGTGCGCCGCTTCGGTGCCGGCTACCCGCAGATGCTGATCCTGGACGCCGACAGCCTGATGACCGGCGACACCATCGTGCGGCTGGTCGCCGGCATGGAGCACAACCCCGACGTCGGCCTGATCCAGACGCTGCCGGCGGTGATTGGCGGGCGCACCCTGTTCGCCCGCATGCAGCAGTTCGGCGGGCGCGTGTATGGCCCGGTGATCGGCCGCGGCGTGGCCTGGTGGCATGGCGCGGAAAGCAACTACTGGGGCCACAACGCGGTCATCCGCACCGAGGCGTTCGCCGACAACGCCGGGCTGCCGCCGCTGCCCGGCCGGCAGCCGTTCGGTGGCCACGTGCTCAGCCATGATTTCGTGGAAGCGGCGCTGATGCGCCGCGGCGGTTGGGCCACGCACATGGTGCCCTACCTGCGCGGCAGCTATGAAGAAGGCCCGCCGACCCTGACCGACATGCTGGTGCGTGACCGCCGCTGGTGCCAAGGCAACCTGCAGCACGCCAAGGTAGTGGGCTCCAAGGGCCTGCACTGGGTCAGCCGCATGCATATGATGATCGGCATCGGCCACTACTTCACCGCGCCGATGTGGGCGATGCTGATGCTGATCGGCATCGCCATTCCGCTGTTCCAGGGCGGTATCGACTTCAGCGAGATGCTGCACCTCTCGCCGGGCGTGTACTGGCGCCAGCAGGACGAGACCCAGGTGATCCGCATGTTCGCCATCACCATGGCGGTGCTGCTGCTGCCCAAGGTGCTGGGGTACTTCGCGATGCTGCTGGACCCGGTCGAGCGGCGCGGGTGCGGCGGTGGTATCCGCGCATTCGTGTCGATGCTGCTGGAAACCGTGCTGGCGGCCTTGATGGCGCCGGTGGTGATGTACGTGCAGTCGCGCGGCGTGGCCGAAGTGCTGGCCGGCAAGGACTCGGGCTGGGACGCGCAGCAGCGCGATGACGGCGGAATTTCCTGGCCAGCGTTGATCAAGGGCTACGGTGGCCTGAGCGTGTTCGGTCTGTTCATGGGCATACTGGCGTATGCCGTATCGCCGGCCCTGGCCGCGTGGATGGCGCCGGTGGTGATCGGCATGGTGCTGGCCATTCCGGTGGTCGCGCTCACCTCCGGCCGTCGTGCCGGCGATCTGCTGCATCGCCTGGGACTGATGGACATTCCCGAGGAGTCGGCCCCGCCGACCATCCTGGTGCGTGCGGCGCAGCTGCGCCGCGCCGCCGCCGAACGCGCCGCCCACTGATCCGCGCAGGCGACTGGCGACGGTTACCGCCTCGCGCTTGTAGAGCCACGCCATGCGTGGCTGTGCTCCAGGACGCATAATGCGGCCAGAACGTACTGGAGCCGCACGATGTCGCAAACGCTGGAAACCGTAGTCAACGAAACCGCCGCCAACCCCCAATGGGCCGTGCTCTGGCTGCATGGGCTGGGTGCGGACGGCAACGACTTCGCGCCGATCGTGCCCGAGCTGCTGCGCCCGCACTGGCCGGCGATCCGCTTCGTGTTTCCGCATGCGCCGGTGCAGCCGATCACCATCAACAATGGCGTGCGCATGCGCGCGTGGTACGACATCGTCAGCATGGATTTCCGCTCGCGCGCCGATGCCGCCGGCGTAGATGCCTCGGTGCAGGCGCTGGACGCATTGATCGATGCCGAAGTGGCGCGCGGCATTCCTGTCGAACGCATCCTGCTGGCCGGCTTCTCGCAGGGCGGGGCGGTCATCCTCAGCGCTGCATTGCGCTCGACCCGGCCCATCGCGGGCTTGATCGCCTTGTCCACATACCTGCCGGACCCGCAGGCGGCTATCGATGCGGCAAGGCCCAACGGTGCCCGCCCGCCAGTGTTCATGGCCCACGGCATGCAGGATCCGGTGATTCCGCACGCCATCGCTGACGACACCGCCCAACGCATGAAGAACGCGGGCTTCCCGCTGGAGTGGCATTCCTATCCCATGGCCCACCAGGTCTGCGCCGAGGAACTGCAGGCGCTGGGCGACTGGCTGGACGCGCGCTTCAAGGCTCCCTGAGCCATGAACGACCTGCGCCAGCAACCCTGGCTGCCCGACCTGTGCCGACTGCCGCGGCTGGCGGCGATGCTCGGCCTGGCCGAGCTGGTGGTCGTGGTGGTGGCGCTGGTGCCGGATGGCAGCCGGCACTGGGGCGTTTCCGGTTTCCTGTCCGCCAGCGGCCTGGCGTTGTGGTTGGCACTGGCCGTGACAGTGTGTCTGTGCGCGGCACGCGCCACGCTGTCGCGCCTGCCCGAAATGCTGGGCACCGCGCTGGCGGTTGGCATGGCCGCGCTGATCGCGGCGCTCTGCACCGGCATCGTGCACGCGCTGTATGCGGTGCTGGACGTGCAGGGCTTCGCCGGTGTCATCGGCTTCTGGCGGTTCACGCTGGGCTGCGCGACGGTCACCGCATTGATTGTGGCGCTGGCGCTGCGCTACTTCTATGTCAGCGACCGCTGGGGCGCGCAGACCGTGGCCAATGCGCGCGCGCAGGCCGACGCGCTGCAGGCGCGCATCCGCCCGCATTTCCTGTTCAACAGCATGAATCTCATCGCCAGCCTGGTGCGACGCGATCCGGTGGTTGCCGAACGCGCGGTGCTGGACCTGTCGGACCTGTTCCGCGCCGCGCTGGGCGCGGGCGAGGGCGATTCCACGTTGCAGGCCGAGTGCGAACTGGCCGAGGCCTATCTGTCGATCGAATCGCTGCGCCTGGGCGAGCGCCTGCAGGTGCAGTGGCAGCGCGAGGAACCCCTGCCGTGGACGCTGGCGATGCCGCGCCTGGTGCTGCAGCCGCTGGTGGAAAATGCCGTGCTGCATGGCATTTCGCGGTTGCCCGACGGCGGCACCATCGTCATCGCGCTGTCCTGCGACGGCGGCACGCTGCATGTGCGCATCCAGAATCCGGCGCCGGACCCGGACGCCCGCGCGTTGCCGCTGATGCAGGGCGCCGGCCACGCCCAGCGCAACATCGCCCACCGTCTGGCCTGGCGGTTCGGGCCGGCGGCGCGGATGACGGGGGCATGGGACGGCGGCTACTATGCCTGCGACATCTTCGTGCCCGTCCAGTGAGGAAGCCTGCTTGAAAGTGGTGATCGCCGACGACGAGCCCCTCGCACGCGAGCGCCTGCGCAGCCTGCTGGCCGAACAGCCCGGCGTGGAGGTGGTGGCGGAGGCCGAGAACGGCGAACAGGCCCTGCATGCCTGCGCCGAGCTGCAGCCGGACCTGGTGCTGCTGGACATCGCCATGCCCGGGTTGGATGGACTGGAGGCGGCGCGCCACCTGGCTACCTTCGATCCGCGCCCGGCCGTGGTGTTCTGCACCGCTTACGACGCGCACGCGCTGTCCGCGTTCGAGGCGGCCGCCATCGATTACCTGATGAAGCCGGTGCGTCCCGAGCGCCTGGCCGCTGCGCTGGAGCGCGCGCGGACTTTCCTGGCCGGGCGCAATGGCCAGCCCAGCACGCCCAGTCAGCAGGCCCGCACGTTGTTGTGCGCGCGCCTGCGCGGCAGCCTGCGGTTGATCCCGATCGACGATATCCACTACATGCAGGCCGAGGAAAAGTACGTGGTGGTCCATCACGCGCGCGGCGAGGACCTGATCGAGGAGTCGCTGAAATCGCTGGAGGAGGAATTCGCCAGCCGCTTCGTGCGGATCCATCGCAACTGCCTGGTGGCGCGCCACGAACTGGTCGAGCTGCGACGGAATGGCGCAGGCCAGGTCCAGGCCGTGCTGCGGCATGGCAAGGCCCCGCTGGAAGTCAGCCGGCGCTGCGTGGCGAGCCTGAAGCAGGATCTGAAACACCTGTAATAATGGGCGCATGAACACCCTGCGCATCGCCACCCGAAAGAGCCCGCTTGCCTTGTGGCAGAGCGAACACGTCGCCGATCGCCTGCGCCAGGCCCACCCGGGGCTGGACGTGGTGCTGGTGCCGATGAGCACGCGCGGCGATGAAGTCCTGGACCGCTCGCTGGCCGCCATTGGTGGCAAGGGCCTGTTCCTCAAGGAACTGGAACTGGCCATGCTGCGTGGCGATGCGGACTGCGCGGTGCATTCGCTCAAGGACGTGCCGATGGAGCTGGACGCGCCGTTCGCGCTGCCGGCCATGCTGACCCGCCACGACCCTGCCGACGGCTTCATCTCCAACCTCTATGCCTCGCTGGATGCGCTGCCGATCGGCGCGCGCGTAGGCACGTCCTCGCTGCGCCGCCAAGCCCAGCTGCGCGCGCTGCGCCCGGACCTGCAGCTGCTCGACCTGCGCGGCAACGTCAACACGCGCCTGGCCAAGCTGGACAACGGCGGCTACGACGCCATCGTGCTGGCCGTGGCCGGGCTGGAGCGGCTGGGCCTGGGCGGGCGCATCGTGGCGCGGCTGGCGGCGCCGGACTGGCTGCCGGCGCCGGCGCAGGGCGCGGTCACGGTGGAATGCAATGGCGACGATGCCCAGGTGATGGCGTTGTTTGCCGCCCTCGACGATGCCCGCACGCGTGCCTGTGTGGAGGCCGAGCGCGCCATGAATCGCGCGCTGCACGGCAGCTGCCACGTGCCGGTTGCCGGCTACGCGCAATGGGAAGGCGAGAGCCTGTTCCTGCAGGGGCTGGTCGGCGGCGTGGCCGATGGCCGCCTGATCCGCGCCGAGGCGCGCGGCCCGGGAACAGATCCGGACGCGCTCGGTAAGGCGGTAGCGCAGGGTCTGTTGGACGGGGGCGCCGGCGAACTGCTCGCCGTTTAGAGCGCACCGACCAACGGTCGGTACCTACCAACAAAAACGCCGGCCAGAGGCCGGCGCTACGTTTCGGTGCGCTTCGCGTCGGTTATTTGAATTTGTAAACCACGTTCATCGTGGTCAACGTATCGGTCTTGCGCTTGTCTTCGGCCACGTCGCTGTTGTAACGCGCCTGCCAGCCGGCCTTCAGCGCCAGATGTGCGTTCATGCTCACCGACACGCCGAAATCGTTCTGGCCGAAGGTGTTGTACGAGCCCGATTCCACCAGCAGGGTGTTGACCAGGTCGGTGTTCGGGGTCAGCGAATACTTCACATCGAACAGCCCGCGGCCGATCAGGCCGGTGCGGGTTTCATCGTCTTCGGTGTTGTGCGTGCGGCGCACACCCGGGCCGATCTGGGCGTCCATGTAGAAGCGGTCACCTTCCACGAGCCGGGTGCCGTAACCCAGACCGAACGAGCCCTGGCGGTCGTAGGTGGCGAAATCGTCGCGCTCGTAACGCACCGTGGCGGTCAGCTGGCGGTGTTCGCCCAGCTGCAGCGCGCTGCCGGCGCTGCCGGTGTAACGGTTGGCGGTGGTGTTGCTGCGCTTGGTGACGGTGCCGTCGTCGTTGGTTTCGGTGTATTCCGAACGCGAACGCAGGCCGAACAGGTCCAGGCTGTGCACCCAGTCGTCGTCGGTGTAACGCAGGCGCAGGCGGCCGTTGGCGCTTTCGGTGTTGCTGTTGCCGCGGGCCGAGGCGAATCCGAATTCGCCGCCGCTGCCGCTCCACGGCGAGGTCATCGCGGCCGGATCGATGGTGTCCTGTGCAAAGGCCACCGGGGCACTCAGCAACAGGGAGGCAAGCAACGTCACGCGCAGGAACATCAACGGTTCTCCGGATCAGACAGGGGGGAGGAGCAACGGGTGATGATACTTGATGCCTTCACGCCGTTTTTCCATCTCGCCCCCTCGCTTTAGCAGAGGTTCGGACTCCACGCCTGTTCAGGGGACATCGATGCGCAGGCCGGGATCGTTGAAGCGCGAATAGTCCACCGTGGCCTGGAAGGCCTGTCCGTTGGTCTGGCCCTGCCGTTCGATCCGCACCGGCAAGCCCGCTCCGTTGATCCAGTACAGCAGGCCATCCGGCGCCGCCGTGGCGTGCCGGACGCGGTACTTGCGCGCCTGTTGGCCGGCCAAGCGCTCGCTGCCGAGATCCTCGACCTGCAGGTCGGCGGGCGCGGCGTCGGCCGGCAGCGGGCTGCGCCACTGGGCAAGCAGGCCCGGCGGTACCGGCACCTGGCGGACCTCGCCGGCACGCTGCAGGAAGAAGGTGCCGCCGATGATGGTCTGCACGCCCTCGTCGGTCTCGAGCCGGTAGCGGTCGGGCGCCACGAAGTCCATGGCCACCTTCAGCGTACGTGGGCCCTGCATCTGCAGGGTGGCGTGGAAGCTGCGCAGTTCGCCGAAGCGCTGGCTGGCTGCCAGCACCGCCTGGACCGGATCGGCTGCGGGCGGGACCTGCGTCGGCGCGGACAGAGGCGCAGCGCCGGCAGGGGGCGCCGGCGCGCGTTCGCAGGCGGACAGCAACAGGGACAGCACAACGGCAGCAGGCAACAGGCGCATGGTGGGGAAGGGGCGGGGGGCGGTAGCGGGCCTTCACGATAGCCGAAGATGGTGTCAGGTGTGCAGGGGTGAGATATATCAGGGGGACGCACCGAGATATCTAGCCGGAAGAACCCGGAAGAAGACGGTCATGGGCGGAACACCATGAAACGACATTGCGCC
>NZ_JBOHXV010000004.1:0-84484 GCF_050737075.1 Stenotrophomonas sp. | reverse complement strand
CCTTCTCGCCAGTGCCGCGATGCAAAATGACACCGGTTTCCCAGCTGGGTACAATCAGCCGAAATCGCGCCGGGGCCGCCCCGTCGGCCCACCCCTGCTCTGGAGACGCCATGTACTGCAAGACTCATTACGCCACCCATCCCGACGCCATCAAGGGCGCCAGCAACGACGACCTGCGCGAGCTGTACCTGCTCGACGGCCTGTTCAATGCCGACGCGGTGACCCTGAAGTACACCCACTACGAGCGCTTCGTGCTCGGCGGTGCCGCCCCGGTCACCGGCCCGGTCGCACTGCCCAAGCAGACCGAACCGGCCTCGGCCGCCGGCCATGCCTTCCTGGAGCGCCGCGAGCTGGGCGTGATCAACGTCGGCGCCGGCAGCGGCACCGTCACCGTCGACGGCACCGTGTTCAAGCTCGGTCCGAAGGACGGCCTGTACGTGGCCATGGGCAGCACCGACGTGGTGTTCGCCTCCGATGACGCCGCCACGCCGGCGCAGTTCTACCTGGCCTCGACCCCGGCGCATGCGCGCTTTGAGACCAAGGCACTGTCGATCAAGGACGCGGTGGCCCTGGAGCGCGGCGCGCTGGAAACCAGCAACGAACGCACCATCTACCAGTACATCGTGCCGGCCACCTGCCAGTCCTCGCAGCTGCTGCTGGGCCTGACCGTGCTCAAGCCGGGCAGCGTCTGGAACACCATGCCGCCGCACCTGCACGACCGCCGCAGCGAGGTCTATTTCTACTTCGACCTGGGCCAGAACGACCGCGTGTACCACTTCATGGGCGAGCCGGACGCGCAGCGCCACATCGTGATCCAGAACAACGAGGCCGTGGTGTCGCCGCCATGGTCGATCCACATGGGCGCCGGCACCAGCAACTACGCCTTCATCTGGGCGATGGGCGGCGAAAACCTGGATTACACCGACATGCACGTGCTGGACATCTGCCAGCTCAAGTGACCCACCCGCGCCGCCCGCAGCGCGCGGGCGGCGCGCGTCCCGCATTGGATAAGGACCGTAACCGCAATGGCTAATCCGTTCAGTCTGGAAGGCAAGATCGCCCTCGTCACCGGTGGCAACACGGGCCTGGGGCAGGGCATCGCCGTGGCGCTGGCACAGGCCGGTGCCGACGTCGCCGTGGCCGGCATCGCGCCACCCACCGACACCATCGCCCGGATCACCGCGCTCGGCCGCCGCTGCCTGGCGGTGGAAGCGAACCTGATCAGCATCGAACCGGTTGAGCGCGTCGTGCGCGAAACCATCGAAGGGCTCGGTGGCCTGGATATCCTGGTCAACAACGCCGGACTGATCCGTCGCGCCGACGCGGTGGACTTCAGCGAGCAGGACTGGGATGACGTGATGAACGTCAACATCAAGTCCGCCTTCTTCATCTCGCAGGCCGCCGGCCGCCACTTCATCGCGAAGGGCCGCGGCAAGATCATCAACATCGCCTCGATGCTGTCCTTCCAGGGCGGTATCCGCGTGCCGTCGTACACCGCCAGCAAGAGCGGCATCGCCGGCATCACCCGCCTGCTGGCCAACGAATGGGCAGGCAAGGGCATCAACGTCAACGCCATCGCCCCGGGCTACATGGCCACCGACAACACCGCCGCGCTGCGTGCCGACGAGGACCGCAACAAGTCGATCCTCGATCGCATTCCGGCCGGTCGCTGGGGCACCCCGGAAGACCTGGCCGGTACGGCAGTGTTCCTGGCATCCAGTGCGTCGGACTACGTCAACGGCTCGGTCATTCCGGTTGATGGTGGTTGGCTGGCGAGATGACGTGCGGGTATCGACCAACGGTCGATACCTACCGCGAAATATCCAAACGGTAGCGCCGGCCGTTGGCCGGCCGCCTTCTTTCAGGGGCCCGAACATGCACCGCGTCCTGCTCCCGCTTCTGCTGTTGCTCGCGGTCGGCACCGCGCATGCTGCACCCCACCGCGTCTTCATCGCGGGGGACTCCACCGCCGCCGAATACGGCCCCGAGCGTGCGCCGCAGGCCGGTTGGGGGCAGGCATTGCAGAGCTATCTCGACCCGGCCGTGTGGGACGTTCGCAACCACGCCAAGGGCGGCCGTAGCGCGCGCAGTTTCATCGAGGAAAAACGCCTCGATGCCATCGCCGCCGAGATCCAACCGGGCGACGTGCTGCTGATCCAGTTCGGCCACAACGACGCCAAGTTCGAAGACCCCACCCGCTACAACGACCCGGTCACCGCCTACCCACAGTACCTGCTGCGCTACGTGCAGCTGGCGCGTGACAAGGGCGCCACGCCGGTGCTGATCACGCCGGTGGCGCGGCTGCTGTATGACTTCGGCGCACTGCTGGACACGCATGGGCTGTACACCCGGACGGTGAAGCAGCTGGCCGAACGCGAGCAGGTGGCGCTGATCGATCTCAACGCCAGCTCCACCCGCTGGATCCGCGCGCTGGGCGAGCAGGGCGCGAAGCCGTACTTCCTGTTCGTGCCCGAACAGAACAAGGCCGACGGCACCCACTTCAGTGTGGCGGGCGCCACGGCCGTGGCCTGCCTGGTGGTGCGCGACTGGGTGGCGCTGAAGCCCGAGCTGAAAGCGGCCTTGAAGCGCGATATCGACTGCGACGTGAGCCAGCCCGCAGGGCAGGGCAGTGATCCGGCCAAGCTGTCGCGCGTGGTCCACGAGCGCGACATCGCCATCCCCCAGCCCGGCCCGCACGGCGGCGCCGGCCCGACCACCGCGTACCCCTTCTTCGCCGACGACAAGGACCTGCCGTTCGTGCTGCGCAAGCGCGTGCTGCACAAAGGGGCGGGCATCGGCCTGCACCCGCAGCACAAGGACGAGATCTATTACATCGTCAGCGGGCAAGGCAGCTACGTGCTGGATGGCAGGCAGTACGACGTGGCGGCGGGTGATGCCTTGCTGACCCGGCCAGGCAGCCTGCATGCGCTACAGCAGGTGGGAGAGCAGGACCTGGTGGTGCTGCTGGCGTATCCGCGCTGAGCAGCAGCCGGGCAGAGCCCGGCGCTACGTCGGCGTACGACCAACGGTCGCGCGCTACCGGTGCCGCGTGTGCCACGCGGTAGGTCACGACCGTTGGTCGTGACGCCCCAACCTCACACGTCGCCGCCGTCCGCCCAGCCTTCGCCGGTGCCCTTGTGGAACACCCGGTCGCCGTCCTGCACGTCACCCGCAGGCAGATGCTCCTGTTCTTCCAGCGCCGCGTAGATCGGGGTGAAGTCCGGCGAGGTGGCCTGCATCAGCTGCTCGTAGCTGTCGATGACGAAGTAGGTCTTCTGGAACGTGTCGATGCGGTAGCGGGTGCGCATGATGCGCTCCAGGTCGAACCCGATCCGGTTCGGCGCGGCCGATTCCAGCGAGTACAGCGATTCGCCCTTGGACGAGACGATGCCCGCGCCGTAAATGCGCAGCCCTTCGGGCGTATTGATCAGGCCGAACTCCACGGTGTACCAGTACAGGCGGGTCAGGTGCTGCAGCGCCTCGGGGCCGATGGCGTGGGCCTTCACACCCCCACGGCCGTACGCGGCCATGTAGTCGGCGAACACCGGGTTCATCAGCAGCGGCACGTGACCGAACAGGTCGTGGAACATGTCCGGCTCGGCGATGTAGTCGATCTGGTCCGGGCGGCGGATCCACCAGGTCACCGGGAAGCGGCGGTTGGCCAGGTGGTCGAAGAAGTCCAGCTCCGGCAGCAGGCCTTCCACGCCGACCAGGGTCCAGCCGGTGGCCGCGCCCAGCACTTCGTTGAGCTGGTCGAAGCGCGGAATCATGTGCGCATTCATGCCCATCTCGTCCTGCGCCTGCAGGAACTCCCTGCTGGCACGCCCTTCCAGCAGCTCACGCTGGCGCTGGTACAGAGTGCTCCAGGTGGCGTGGTCGTCGGCGGTGTAGCTGTCCCAGGGCTGTTCCACCACGGCGGTGGTATACACCGGCACGTATCCCTTGTCGGTCTGCTGGTGTTCGACGCGGCGTGGGGCGGTGGCGGTTTCCATCACGGTGGGCTCCTCGGAAGTCATCTACTGATGCTAGGGCAGGGCGCGCGCAAGAGGATTGCAAAGTTGCACGGATCTTCCGATCTGGCGCAATATCGTTGCGTCCAATCAATGTTGCGGAGCAGCAATGTCCGGAGATGCCCAGTTCGACCGCACGGATCTGCGTCTTCTGGCGGAGATCCAGCAACATGGCCGCGCCACCAATGCGGAACTGGCGGCACGGGTGAACCTCTCCCCGTCGGCGTGCCTGCGCCGGGTGCAGCGGCTGGAGAGCGAGGGGGTGATCGCCGGCTATGGCGCCCGGCTGGAGCCGCGCCGGATCGGCCTGGGGCTGCAGGCCTTCGTGCGCGTGCAGCTGGAGAAGCACGACCAGCACGCCATCGGCGTGTTCGCCGACAGCGTGGTGGACTGGGATGAGGTGGTGGCCTGCCATGCGCTGACCGGCGACATGGACTACCTGCTGCACATCTACGTGCGCGACCTGGAGCACTTCTCCAGTTTCCTGCTCGACAAGCTGCTCAACGCGGCGGGCGTAGCCGACGTCAATTCCAGTTTCGTGCTGCGCACAGTGAAGGACTTCAAGGCGCTGCCATTGTCGCAGCTTGAATGAGAGCCGACTAACAGTCGGCGCTACCTCGCCATCCGCGCCGCATACCCGGTCATACGCGCCGACCACACTGTCGTCATCGGCTTTTGCGCCTGACCTTGCCTTCGGCGATAGTTGTGGCACTACGGGTTGATACTTCTCCTCAAGGAAGCGCGTTGCACACGACCGCGAAACAGATCATGCGAACCGGCTGGGCCCTGTGCCTGTTGCTGCCTCTGTTGGCCTGTGCCAAGCAGGAGGGCCCGGCCAAGACCATGACCAACGAACAGGGCTGCACCCGCATCCGCAGCATCGGCCCGCAGGATCCCTACAAGGATCCGCCGCCGTTGAAGCAGGCCTGCCTGGGGCCGTATCTGCTGGAGATTCCGCAGAACTATTTCTACAACCAGATCGGCGCTGAACACGACGGCAGCTATGCACTGGCGTTGGAATATCCGTCGCTGGAGCCCTTCAAACCGGGGGAGCGGATGGGGCTGACCACGGACGTGTCCGTCCGCACGGTCACAATTGATTACAGGTACATCGATCGAATTGAACTGAGTGAAGCCATGCGGCGCAGCTATGTTCCTATGGACTACGAGAAGGACGAGCCGCAGGAGAATCTTGAGACGCGCATCGCGGGCGAGAAGCTCTACGGCCTGACGCCGTACTTCGTGAATATGGATCTGGTCCGCGCGTACTACGGAAGCAGAGGGTACAACGAGGATGCACGCGTCATGTCACCCGACCGGCACACAGACTGGTACATCAGTAAAGATGACGCCGGCGCAGTACAGACGGTGATCAAATGTACTTCTCGCGAAGTGGCGTCATCTGGAGTTGAGTACCGAGAAGGGAAGCTGGTCAAGAGCAGAGGCTATGGATTCGCGAAGTGCAGCCACACGTTCATGATCTCGCCACTGAGAACCTTGGTTCTTGTCGATTACCCGCGGGAAGGACTCCAGCACTGGAAGGAGATCGAGCAGCGTGCTCAAAACCTGCTGACGAAGTTCAATGTTGAAGAACGAAAGGAATCGCACTGATGGCGGACTTCACCAAACACGATCTGGAAATGCTCAGATACTACGCCGATACCGACAACCGGGAGCTCTACTTCAACTACCTCGCACAGATGGAGGGAAATGATGGTTACGGAACCCTTGCCCTTGGCGTTGTAAGGAACGACAACGCACCCGGTGCGACGGCGAACAATTTTGCCAGGGCGCAGGGAGGCGAGAAAGCACTACATCTGGGAGAGAGGGCCTGGCAGAAGGTGGGGGAAGATCTGATCGAGCAGGATTTCATCCTTCGAGAGGGCCACTTCAACAATCAACGTCCAGACCTGGCCTTGAATCTTCCGGTTCGGGATGTTCAGCTTGCCCATGACCGCACGTTTGCGCTGAACGACATCAAGAACGACGCGTGGACGCCACGCCAGCTACTGGAGGCTGGTCGTCGTCACGGCGGTGAGCCAGAGGCTGAAAAGGTCTGGTCGACGATGCTGGATAACCAGTACAGGGGCGTGACCAGAGGCATCGCAACCCTCAAGAATCTTGCGATCGAATACAACGACGGAGCCTTGAACGCCAGCTCATACTTCAATGACATGGCGAGTGCACGGGGGAAAGCCGCGCCGATGGCAATCCCCAACACCGATCCTGATCGAGTAACGCTTGGCAACGCCAACTACGTCCGGTCCGATGATGGCCAGTGGCTCACCAGAACTCACGTGGAAGGGCGCATATCAAGGGATCTCCCGGTTACCAATGCCTGACTGCTCGAACAGCTCAATGACGCACGCGAAGTGCGTCTTGAACGCCAGCAATTGCGCAGCCAATTCCACCCGGACGACCAGAATCAGCATCGGCCCATCAAAGAAAGCCCAGTGTTGCTAACCGACACGGGTCCGGATCTCGACCCGCGCGACCCTTCCCACCCCCGCCACGCGCTGCACCAGCAATGCATCGCCGGCGTGCAGTCCATCGATGCCCGCCTGGGCAAGCCATGGGATGAGCACAGCGAATGCATGGCGGCAAGCCTGACCACACTGGCGGCACGCAGCAACCTTGAACGTGCTGACCACGTGCTGCTGAGCGAGAAGAGCACCCGCAGCGCTCCAGGTGAACACGTGTTCGTGGTGCAGGGCGACTTGAATGACCCGGCACATCGCCGTGCACACATGCCGACCGCAGAAGCCATTGCCACGCCGCCGGCGCAGTCGTTCCAGCAACTGGCTGAAATGGATCAGGTGCGCTCGCGCGAACAGGCGCAGCAACAGACGCGTGAGCAGGAACAGATGGTGCGCGCACCGATGATGCACGCGTAATCACAGCCTCAGGGTGCCGGGCAGAGCCCGCCACTAAGGGGTCAGGCGCACTTCTCCTTGCGCCCCATCAACTTGCCCACGCGCGAAGGTTCGTCGCACTTGGGAGCCGGCGGTGGCGGAGCCGCAGCGGCCGCACGCGCTCGGCGGAGCTGTTCCACCTTGGCGCGGATCTGCGGCATGGCCGCCATCGCGGCCTTCTCACCTTCCAGGATAGCGTAGCCGCGCTGGCTGAAATCGGCCGCACCGATGTCCAGCACCTTGGGGCGGATGATGATGTCGGCGCGCGCGAGTTCCTGCTCGCCCAGGCGCTGGCCCATGATCGAGATGGACTGGTTGACGATGCCCAGCATGCCGGTCGGCGACTTGCCGCTGGCCTTGCTGGAAATGTCCACGGCGATGACGAAGTCGGCGCCCAACTGGCGCGCGGCATCCACCGGCACCGGACTGACCACGCCGCCGTCGACGAACATGTTGTTGCCGATCTTCACCGGCTCGAACACACCCGGGATGCTGCTGGAGGCGCGCACGGCCTGGCCCACATTGCCGCGCACGAACACCGCGCGGTCGCCGGTGTCCAGGTTGGTGGCCACGGCCGCGAACGGCTTCTTCAGCTTCTCGGCCGGGCGGTTGCCGACCTGCGCGTTGACGTAGTCCTGCAGCTTCTGGCCCTGCACCAGCCCGCCGGAGAACAGGCGGACGTCGCGGATGCTCGCTTCGTCCAGGGCCACCGCCTTGGACTGCATCTGGAAGGCGTCCATGCCGCTGGCATAGAGCGCGCCGACCACACTGCCGGCGCTGGTGCCGGAGACCACCACCGGCTCGAAGCCGTTGGCCTCCAGCATCTTGATCACGCCGATATGGGCAAAGCCCTTGGCCGCACCGCCGCCGAGCGCGATGCCGATCTTCACCGGCTTGGCGGGCGCCACGGGCGTGGCCACCGGCGGCGGGGTCGGGCGGACGGCTTCACCCCCGCAGCCAGCCAGCAGGCCGAGCAGGGCAACGGACAGCGTAAGACGGGTACGGCGGAAGGCGGTCATGGGCGTGGCAGAAAGTGAATGGGCGCTAGCATACCGGTAGAGCCTGCCCATGGCGGGCACTCCCACGACGCCCGGTTATATGCGGTTGCCGGCCGGCAACCGGGCAACGATTCCTCGCGTGCCTTCCTCAGGCTTGGCCTGGGCTTGGACGGCCCAGCTGGCGATCACCACGCCGGCGCGCCTGCCAGAGGTGCCAGATGCACAGGTAGAGGGCCAGAACAACGCCGGGCAGGACAAAGATAGCCGCAGTGAAGTAGGTAGGTACCAGTATCGGCAGCGTCAGCGCGGTGCCTACCACGGGCCATGCCCAATGCGAGGGCCGGTCCATGATCCAGTCGAAGCTCATCCTGCCCAGCGCGAGCCATGAAAGCGGACTGAGGATCACGAGCCCCACCACGAGATACTCGAGGGGTCTCTGCGCTTCACCAGACAGCATTGCCGGCAACAATGCGAGCCCTACGATCATGACGTGGAAGTACAGGCCAGGCAGGCAAAAGACCCACGCCACAACGGCCAGTCCAATGCGCAGTGAGTGCGAGGCCACCGCTTCATCATCAACAGGATCCATCTGGGTTACTCCACGTCCGGGTCGCGGTGCACAGTGTAAGCCGGCGTCGGCTTGGCTGAAGACGTTCATCTTCAAGGGGCGGAATGCCTTCACATCTCGCGTCGAGAATCTTGGTAATCAAACATCTCATTTGCGACGGTGTTGTTGTACTGCAACAATTGTCTGGTAGCGCCGGTCCACCACCCCTCCCAACACAGCCTAATCGCCATGTTCCCGAACCGCACTGCCCACGGCCGCACCGCGTCCGTGCACCCCCTTGTTGTCGCTCTCGCCGCCCTGCTGCCATTGACGGCCGCAGCCCAGGACGCCCCCGCCGCCAAGGATCCGGTCGCCCTCGACACCCTGCAGGTCACGGCCCAGCGCCGCGTCGAGAACGCCAAGGACGTGCCGGTGTCGATCTCGGCCATCCAGGGCGAGAAGCTCGATGTGCTCGGTTCGGCCGGCGACGACATCCGCTTCCTGTCGGCCCGCGTGCCGAGCCTGAACATCGAATCGTCCTACGGCCGTGCCTTCCCGCGCTTCTATATCCGCGGGCTGGGCAACACCGATTTCGATCTCAATGCCTCGCAGCCGGTGTCGCTGGTGTATGACGATGTGGTGCAGGAAAGCCCGCTGCTGAAGGGCTTCCCGCTGTTCGACCTGGCCGGCGTGGAAGTACTGCGCGGCCCGCAGGGCACCCTGTTCGGGCGCAACACCCCGGCCGGCGTGGTCAAGTTCGATTCGGCCCGGCCGTCGCAGGACGCCGATGGCTACGTCAAGGTGTCCTACGGCACCTACGACACCTGGAACACCCAGGCGGCCTACGGCGGCCCGCTGACCGACCGCTGGTCCGCACGCGTGTCGGCGCTGTACCAGCGCCGCGACAACTACGTCGACAACACCCGCGCAAATGCGCCGGCGCAGGGTTTTGAAGGCTATGACGAATCCGCCGGCCGCGTGCAGTTCCTGTACGAAGGCGACGAGTTCGAAGCGCTGTTCAACCTGCACAAGCGCAAGCTCAACGGCACGGCGCGCCTGTTCCGCGCCAACATCATCCAGCCGGGCAGCAACGCGCTGGTGGAGAACTTCGACCGCGACAAGGTCTCCAACGACGGCGAAAACTTCTCCGAGCTGGAAACCTGGGGCGGCAGCGCGCGCCTGCAGTGGAACCTGGGCAGCGTGACCCTGCACTCGATCACCGGTTATGAAACCGCCGAATCGCTCAACCACGGCGACATCGACGGCGGCTACGGCGCCAGCTTCCTCGGCGCGGGCAACTACGGGCCGGGTTTCATTCCGTTCCCGTCCGAATCGGCCGACGGCCTGCCGCACCACCGCCAGTGGACCCAGGAATTCCGCGTGGAATCCAACGAATGGGGCCGCTTCGACTGGCAGGCAGGCGTGTTCTACTTCGATGAAGACGTCACCATCGACAGCTTCAACTACGACTCGCTGACCCCGGGCAACCCGCAGACCGGCCACGCGGTACAGAGCCAGCGCAACAAGGCGTGGGCCGCCTTCGCCTCGGGCGACTTCGACGTCACCGACAAGTTCAAGCTGCGCGGCGGCCTGCGCTATACGCAGGACAAGAAGGACTTCACCGCCAGCGTGCTGCAGGCCGTGCCGGGTGGTACGCCGGTCAGTGGCCCGTACCTGGCCAACACCGACGTCAACGACGTCAGCTGGGACCTGAGCGGTGTGTACCAGGTCACCGACAACTTCAATGCGTATGCGCGTGTTGCGAAGGGCTTCCGTGCGCCGTCCATCCAGGGTCGCCTGGCCTTCGGTGGCGTCTCGCAGGCCGATTCGGAGAAGGTGATTTCGTACGAGATCGGCGTCAAGGCTGATCTGTTCGATCGCCGCGCGCGCCTGGGCTTCAACATCTTCCGCTACAACGTGGATGGCCAGCAGTTGATCGCGGTGGGCGGCAGCAACAACACCGCCACCCTGCTCAACGCCGACAAGACCATCGGCCAGGGCGCCGAGCTGGACTTCGAGGCCTATCTCACCGACCACGTCCTGCTCACCCTGGGCAGCAGCTACAACGACACCGAGATCAAGGACCGCGACCTGGCGGTGGCGATCTGCGGTGGCGGCTGCACCATCACCGACCCCACCACGGTGATCAACGGTGGCACCTACGCGCTGGTCAACGGCAACCCGTTGCCGCAGGCGCCGAAGTGGATCCACAACATGACGCTGCGCGCCGGCTTCCCGATCACCGATGCCAGCGAGCTGTACGTCTACACCGACTGGGCCTACCGCAGCGCGGTGAACTTCTTCCTGTACGAGTCGCCGGAATTCCGCAGCCGCTCGTCGCTGGAAGGCGGTCTGCGCCTGGGTTACAACTGGGATTACGGCCAGTACGACGTGGCCGTGTTTGGTCGCAACCTGACCAACCAGACCCGCGTGGTGGGTGCGATCGACTTCAACAACCTGACCGGCTTCCTCAACGAGCCGCGTACGTTTGGCGTGGAGTTCACGGCGAAGTTCTAATCGCGTGACAACGTGGTAGGTGCCCACCGTTGGTGGGTACGCATCAAAAACGGCGCGGATTTCTCCGCGCCGTTTTCATTGCCGGGCCTCCAACAATCAGAGCGCGCTTGCAGGCCTCACCTTCAGCACGGTCTCTTCCGCCGCGCAATCGCGGCTGACGGTTGCGCCGGCCTTTCGCGCCGCCGCGATCTCCTTTCGCGCGGCCAGCAGGTCGCGGTTGAACTCGGCGTTGTCGTGCAACCGCGCCGCCGCCGCCGCGCCCATGAAGCGGCCTTCCAGAATGTCGCTCTGCCAGTGCACGTTGCAGACCAGCCGGCTCTCGCCGTAGTTGCGGCCGCGCGCCTGGATGGCGTCGGCACGCTCCGGCACGATCTCGGACAGGATCAACGCCCACGCCCAGCCGATCGAGGTGTGCCCGGACGGGTACGAACCGTTCTTGCGCAGGCCTTCCTCATCTTCCGGCGTGCAGGTGGGTTCGCCGTTGACCATGAACGGGCGCGCGCGCTGGTACTGGTGCTTGGCGCTGCGGGTGGCCGCGCTGGCATCGATGCGGCTGCGCTCGAGCAGCCGGTACAGGGCCGGGGTCTTCTGCGCGTCCACGTCGAGCCCGATCGCGCAGGCGAACTGATTCGCACCTTCCGGGAAGCCAAGCTCCGCATCGCGATGCGCCTGCGCGAAGCGTGGGGTGTCGCGCAGCGCGCGTGCCTCGCGGCTGACCTGCTCATCCAGCGCGAACCCGGCCGAGCCGGCTGCCGGCGGGGCCGGTACCAGCGCCAGGCTGTCCGGCACCGCGTCCGCCGCCAGGTAACCCACCGCCTTGGTCAGCACTGACGCCTCTACCGGGGTGGTCGGCGCGGCCACCGTGGTACAGCCGGCCAGCGCCGCGATCAGGGCGGTGGCCAACAGGGGGCGCAGGAAAGAGGCGGAAGCGGCAGCGTGCATCGGCAGATCTCAACATCGTGAAGTCCGCATGATCGCAGCTTCGCCGACCCCTGCCAGCGGCCACTGGTCATGCCGCCAGATCCGGCATGACGCACTGCAGCGCAGCCGTGGGAGTCGTTTCAAATGCTAGGAACCCTCTACTGGTTCACGGATTGAGATATCCAGCCGGCATAGCTTCTCCTTCGGTGCGATCACTTGTCACAGGGATCTGGATAGATGAAGCCCATGGGCGAGGGGGCGCCAGCAATCAGGGGGAATCACCGGTAGAGCGGGGCTCTGCCCCGCTGTTCAAAGGGAGACACAGAATGCAAAGCAATGCAGTGGGGAAGGGCGCTGGCCTGGCCCTGGGCCTGATGCTGGCGTGTGGCAGCGCACACGCGGCCGACGTGGTCGGGGTGGCGTTCGTGCACGGCACCGGCAAGCAGACCGACGCGCGCACCGATTATTGGCAGCCGGCGATCATCGACACGGTGCGCCAGGGGCTGCCCAACAGCGCCAACTACACCGTGATCAACTGCGATTTCGAGCAGTACATGTGGAGGCCCGAAGCGGCGGGTTGCCTGGCAGGACAGCTGACCACCTTCATCAACAGCAAGGGCATCACCAAGCTGGTGATCATCAGCCATTCCAATGGTGGCAACGTGGTGCCTGGATCCTCTCCAACCCCACCTACGACAGCCGCTACCCGAAGATCATCCAGACCATCAGCAAGGTCACCGCGCTGGCGCCGTCTTCGGCCGGTACGCCGCTGGCCGACGCGGTCCTCAACGGCAATGCGTTCGAGGCCTCGGTGGGCTGGCTGCTGGGCTACCAGAACGATGCGGTGCGCATGCAGCAGGTCGGCTGGATGGCCACCTACAACGCGCAGAACCTGTACGGCACCGCCGGCCGCCCGGCGCTGCCCAAGCCGTTCCGCGCGGTGGTGGGCTCGGATGTGGAGTCGGCCGTGTGGGACAGCAACAGCTACTGCGGCGGTTATGCGCAGAACGTGGGCCTGGAGCTGACCCAGAACTGGTTGAACAGCTGCTCGGACGGCTTCCTTGAATGCAGCAGCCAGAAGGCCGCCGGCACCGTGCTGTTCACCGACAAGGCGCGCACCAAGGGTGCCGAGCCGCTCAGCCACAACCAGAGCCGCCGTGAATGCTTCGGCCTGGGCGCGATCCTGCGCACCGACCTGACCCTGTGAGGAGCACGCCATGACTTCAAGACTGACGATTGCAGTGGCCGTGGCCTCGGCGCTGTTCGCACTGCCGCTGCATGCAGCGCAACCGCTGCAGGCCGCGCGCGGCACCGACCAGGTCGCCCCGCGCGTGGAACGCGCGCCCATGCCCGATGCGACGATCGAACGTGCGCCGGTGAGCTTCGCCTGGGCGCTGGACCCGGACCAGGCACTGTCCGCGCCGGCGCCGTTTACCGCGTTGAGCCGCAGCTACTGGAACACCGTGGACGCGGCCAGCCTGCAGCGGGGCGTTGAGCTGCCGCTGACCGCCGCGGACGCGGTGATCCAGGTCAGCCCGGTGCAGGGTGCGCGCGCGTTGGACGTGGAACAGCTGCAGGTGCGCGACCCGGCCGGTGTGCTGGCCGTGGACAAGGTGGTCGACGCGCAGCAGCTGCGCGCGGCGGGCATGGGGGTGGGCGCAGGAACGGCCATGGCCCGCACCGGCGCCAGTGCGGCGGTGGGCACCTACCGCCTGCAGGCGCCCCAGGCGCAGGGTCGTTACGTGGTGCAGGTGCTCGAGCCCAACAGCCCGATCTCCCTGCAGCTGCAGGCAGACCGGCAGCAGGTGCTGGCCGGTGGCACGGTGGTGCTGAGCGCACGCCTGCAACATGACGGCGGAACCACTGCACTGGCGGCCGGGCGTTCGGTGGCGCGCGCGTTGCCGGCCGGCGGCGAGGCGTTGCTGGTGGCCCCCGATGGCCGCAGCTGGCCGGTGCCGCTGGTGGCCGGCAAGGACGGGCTGAGCGCGCGTGTGACCCTTCCCGCCGATGTTGGCCAGGCGCAGGGGCTGTGGGAACTGCAGGCCTTCGTCTCCGCCCAGGGCGTGCAGCGTGATGCCAAGGTCGCCTTCGCCGTGGCCCAGCCGACCGCGCGCTTCAGCGGCCAGGCCGAGGTGGATGCCGCACGCCGCCAGGTGCGGCTGCCCGTCCAGATCGGCGCGCCCGGCCGCTACGAAGCGCGCGGCACGCTGCATGCCACCGGACCGGACGGGAAGCTGCACCCGGTCGCGCAGGCGCACAGTGCGGCCTGGTTCGACGCGGCAGGCGCAGGCGAGCTGCTGCTGGCGTTCGACACGGTGGCCTTGCCGCGCGGTTACGCCGCTCCGTTCGAGCTGCGCGACCTGCAGTTGCAGGACCAGAGCCGGATGGCCCCGATTGAAAGCCGCGCGGTAGCGGTGCGGTTCTGAACGACGCCGGGGGGCGCAGCCCGCGCCCCCCGGACTCATCCCGCGAATGCGCTCAGCCGCCCCTCGTGCTCGACCACCTGGATCGGCCCGCCAAAGACCTCCGACAACGGCGCATCGCGCAGCAGTTCGGCGCGGGTGCCATCGGCGACAATCCGCCCACCGCGCAACAGCACCACGCGTTCGATTTCCGGAATCACTTCCTCGATGTGGTGGGTCACCAGCACCAGCGTGATGCCTTGTGCGGCCAGCGTGCGCATGGTGGCGATCAGGTGCTGGCGCGCCACCAGATCCAGCCCGGTGGAGGGCTCGTCCAGCAGCAGCGCCTGCGGCCGGTTCACCAGCGCGCGCGCGATCAGCACCCGCCGGGTTTCCCCGGCCGACAGCTCCGCATAGCCGCGTTGCAGCAACGGCAAGGCGCCGGTCAACGCCAGCGTTTCGCGCACCCGCGCGCGCATGGCATCGGTGACCTCGCGGAACGCGGGCACCACGAAGCTGGCGAAGAAGCCGGACAGCACGGCCTCCTCGACCGTCAGCCCGGGCATGTCCGACAGGTTGCTACTGAGGTCACCGGTGACGATGCCCAGCTGCGAACGCAGCCGATCCACCTGCCAGCGGTTCTGGCCCAGCACCCGCACCGCCACGGTGCCGTCGGCATGTGCCAGCGGGTACAGCTCGCGGGTGATGAGCTTGATGAAGGAGGACTTGCCGCAGCCGTTGGGGCCCAGCAGCGCCGTGTGCTGGCCCTGGGCGATGCGCAGGCTGAGGTCGTGCAGCACGCGGACCTGCCCGCGCACCACGCAGGCACGGTCGAGCTCGATCAGGGGGGCGGCGTCAGACGAAAGTAGGGGGGCAACGGTCATGAATGCGGGGGCGATGCTCACGAAGGAAGAGAACAACTGAATGACTGCACAAAAATCGCATCAGACGGATGAAGTTTGCAACTTCTGGCCGCATCATGTCCGGAACTGTACCCGTTCCCTGCTGGCCGTCGCGGCCCGGAGTTCCCGCAATGCTCGATACGCTCCTCAACTTCCTGACCGGCGGCGTCGTCGGCCTCGGCTGGTGGGGCATGGGCCTGGTGCTGCTGGTGTTTACCCAGCTGACCATCTTTGCCGTCACGCTGTACCTGCATCGCAGCCAGGCGCACCGCGGCGTGGACTTCCACCCGGTCATCGCGCACTTCTTCCGCTTCTGGACCTGGCTCACCACCTCCATGATCACCAAGGAGTGGGTGGCCATTCACCGCAAGCACCACGCCAAGGTGGAAACCGAGGAAGACCCGCACAGCCCGGTTACCAAGGGCATCAGCACGGTGTTCTGGCGCGGCGTCGAGCTGTACCGGGAAGCCCGCGGCATGCGCGCGGACATCGAGCAGTACGGCCGCGGCGCCCCGGATGACTGGATCGAGCGCCACCTGTACACCCCGCACGCCAACCTCGGCCCCGTCGCGCTGCTGGCGGTGAACCTGCTGCTGTTCGGCCTGCCCGGCGTGGCCCTGTGGGCGATCCAGATGGCGTGGATTCCGTTCTGGGCCGCCGGCGTGGTCAACGGCCTGGGCCATTGGTGGGGCTATCGCAACTTCGAGTCGGCCGACACCTCCACCAACCTCACCCCGTGGGCGTTCTGGATCGGCGGCGAAGAGCTGCACAACAACCACCATGCCTTCCCCAGTTCGGCCCGCTTCTCGATGCGCCGCTGGGAATTCGACATCGGCTGGACCGCCATCCGTGGCCTGCAGGCCGTCGGCCTGGCCAAGGTGCTGCGCGTCGCGCCCAGCATGGATGTGCGCCCGAACATTGCCGTGCCCGATGCCGAAACCCTGAAGGCGCTGCTCTCGCACCGTTTCCAGGCCATGACCGACTACCAGCGCAACGTGTTCGTGCCAGCCTTGCGCGAAGAGGCGGCCATGGCCGGGGCCAAGCTGCGCCAGCTGTTGCCGCGCCGCATGCAGCGCGGCCTGGTCAACGACGGTCGCTGGCTCAAGCCCGACTGCCGTGCCGAGCTCAGCACCTGGGTTGAACAGCGTCCGCGCATCCGCGTGCTGGTGGAACACCGCGCGCGTCTGGCGGCCCTGCTCGAGGCCCGTGGCAACGACGCCGCCGAGCGTCTGAAACTGCTCCAGGCCTGGTGCCACGAGGCCGAAGCCAGCGGTATCGCCGCGCTGCAGAACTACGCCGCGCGCCTGAAGGGCTACGCGCTGACGGCGCACTGACCGGTGCGCACCGCACATCGTGCTTCAGGAAAACGCCGCCTCGCGCGGCGTTTTTCCTGCCTGTCGCTGCTGCTGCTCGCTGCGGCCGTGCAGGCCCAGGTAACCGACACCGGCACCTACCTGCAGCGCATGGACACCGATGGCGATGGCAAGGTCAGCGTCGAGGAATATGTGCAGTGGATGCTCTATGCGTTCGACCGCATGGACCGCAATGGCGATGGCGTGTTGAGCGCCGATGAGCTTCCCGGGGGCAAGGGCAGGCCGATCACCCGTGACCAGCAGCGCCAGACCATCATCGAGCGCTTCCACAAGCAGGATGCCAATGGCGACGGGTTCCTGAGCGCGAAGGAACTGTCCGCGCCGCCGCGTTGATTGGCCACGACCTGCCGGGTTCAAGTTTCCCCGCCCGCTGCCGCTACACAGTGTGCAGTCCCCTCCATGGTCCAGTGCGATCGAGAGGGTTTACATATTCTTAACTTTTGCTAGAGTGTGCATCGCTACTCCCGTGTCCGACCGGTTTCGGTTGACAGGGCGGGCACCGCAGGGTGTTCATGCGGTGAGGTACACGCACTGGCCAGGAAGGTCAGGCTCTGACAGGGACGAGCAGAACGAATGGATGCAGTACTACGAGTACGTTGGCGCCGGTTGAGCGCCTCAGTGATCATCACCGGCGCCTGCCTTGCCGCACCGGCCGTTGCATGGGCCCAGCAGGGCCAGCCCACGCTTGCCGACCAGCAGGAACTGCGTGATCGCGCCGAGCGTGAAGCGCGCGAGCGTGCCGAGCGCCAAGCGATTCCCGAAGTCACCGCGCCTGCTGCGCCCGGCGCTGCGGATCATCGCTCCACCGAGCTTCCCGACGAATCGCCGTGTTTCCGGATCGACGCGATCGTCCTGGACGGCGCGCATCGCGACACCTTTGCATTCGCCCAGCACTATCTCGACCAGTACCAGGGACGCTGCATCGGCCAGGAAGGCATCGCGCTGATGGTGCGACGCGCGTCGGACCTGGTGCTGGCCAAGGGCTACGTGACCACACGCATCGGCCTGCCCGAGCAGAACCTGGGCGCAGGCACCCTGCGCCTCCAACTGGTGCCCGGGGTGATCCGCCAGATCCGGTTCGCCGATGGCAACCACGGCGACGCCATGTGGAAGAGCGCCTTCCCGGCGCGTCCGGGCGATGTGCTGAACCTGCGCCGCCTGGAGCAGGGCCTGGAGCAGCTCAAGCGCGTGCCATCGCAGGACGTGGAGATGGAGCTGGTTCCCGGTGCACAGCCGGGTGAGTCGGACGTGGTGATCACGCTCAAGGCCGCCCGCCGCTGGCGTGGCGCGCTGTCGCTGGACGACGGTGGCAGCGAGGGCACCGGCAAGCAACAGGCCGGCGCAACGGTCTGGGCCGACAACCTGCTCGGCATCAACGACATGCTCAGCGTGGGCGTCAACAGCGACGGCAGCGCCGAGCGCGGCAAGGGCACCCACGGCTACAACGCATCGTGGACCGCTCCGCTGGGCAACTGGCGCTTCAGCACCAGCACCTACGGCTCGCGTTACGCCCAGATCATCCAGGGCAACAACGAAGACTTCAGCAGCACCGGCCGTTCGCGCAGCGTGGACCTGACCGTCGAGCGGCTGCTGGCCCGCGGGCAGAGCTACCGCACCGGGATGGAACTGCGCGTGGCGCAGCGCAACTCGCGCAGCTTCGTTGAAGGCGTGGAGCTGCGCGGCCAACGCCGTCGCACCACCTCGGCCGAACTCGCGCTGCTGCACCGCCAGTACCTGGGCGCGGCGCAGGCCGACCTGCGTCTGGCCCACCGTCGCGGGTTGCCCTGGCTGGGCGGTGATGACGATGTTGCAGGCCGTGACCCTGAAAGCCCCACCTTCCGCTACGGCATCACCGTGATCGACATCGGCCTTGGCGCACCGGTGCTCAAAGGACCGCGACCGATCTACTGGAACAGCGCGCTGCGCTACCAGTGGACCTCCGATCCGCTGTACGGCTCGGAGTTCATCAGCATCGGTGGCCGCTACACCGTCAATGGCTTCGATGGCGAACTGATGATGGGTGGTGCGACCGGCGGCTATTGGCGCAACAGCCTCAACTTCAGCCTGCACCGGCGCTTCTCGCCGTATGCCGGCGTGGACGTTGGCCACATTGCCAGCAACGCCGCGCAGGGCATTGCCGGCGGAAACATGAGTGGCGTGCACGTGGGTGCGCGTGGCCAGGCCGTGGGCCTGGACTGGGACGCCTTCGTCGGCTTCCCGCTCGATGCACCCCGCGCCATCCGTGACCAGAGCCCGTCGCGCGTCGTCGGGTTCCGCCTGGCCACGCAGTTCTAGTTCGGCGCAACGCAGCAGCACCCCGCGCAGGCAGCGCAGGTGAAACGGCAGTACCCCGTATCCGACATGGAAGATCCGTCATGAAGACACGCCCCGAAGCCTCGCACCGTTCGTCCGTCCCGTCGCCCTCCCGCGCCCGTTGGCGAATGGGCGTACTGGCGGCCATGGTCACCGCGGTGTTCGGCGGGCCCTTCAGTTCGTTCGCGCAGGTGCAGCCGCAGGCCGGCGGCCAGACCCGGCAGGAAGCCTCGGGCAACGGCGTGCCGGTGGTGCAGATCGCCGCGCCCAACCCGGGCGGCGTGTCGCACAACCGCTACGACAGCTACAACGTCGGGCGGGAAGGCCAGGTACTCAACAACAGCGCGGTCACCACCCAGACCCAGCTGGCCGGCTACATCCAGGGCAACAGCAACCTGCAGCCGGGGCAATCGGCGCGCGTGATCCTCAATGAAGTCACCTCCAGCAACCGCTCGCTGCTGCAGGGCCACGTTGAAGTGGCCGGCGCGGCCGCCCAGGTGATCATCGCCAACCCCAACGGCATCACCTGCGATGGCTGTGGCTTCATCAACACCACCCGTGGCGTACTGACCACCGGCACGCCGCTGTTTGGCGGCGACGGCAGCCTGTCCGCCTTCCAGGTAGGCCGGGGCAGCATCCGCATCGAAGGTGCGGGCCTGGACGCCGACAACCTGCAGCGGATCGACCTGCTGGCGCGCGCGGTGGAGATCAATGCCGGGCTGTGGGCCAAGGAAGCCAACGTGGTGGTGGGGGCCAACCACATCGACTACGAAAGCCTGGCCGCACGTGCGATCCAGGGCGAAGGCACCACGACCGGGTACGGCCTTGACGTGGCCGCGCTCGGCGGCATGTATGCAGGCAAGATCCGCCTGGTCGGCACCGAGGCCGGCGTCGGCGTGCGCAGCGCCGGTGCGCTGGTCGCCACCGGGGGCGACTTCGTGCTGACCAGCAGCGGCGACGTGCAGCTGACCGGTCGCACTGCGGCCGCCGGCAACATCGTCGTGGAAAGCGCCGGCACCCTCGCCAGCACCGGCGCCACGCAGGCCGGTGCGGACATGCGGCTGAGCGGCCGCGACGTCCAGCTTGCCGGCACCGCCTACGCGGCAGGCGTGTTGGACGCGCGCGCGTCCGGCGATCTGGACGCGTCGGGCAGCGTGTTGGCGGGACGGCTGCAACTGGGCGCCGACGGCAACCTGCGCCTGGCCGGGCAGGCCGAAAGCCGCGGCGACATCGACCTGCGGGCGGGTCAGCAGCTGGACAACCGCGCGCAGGTGATCGCCACCAACCAGCTGCAGGCGCGCGCCGCGCGCATCGTCCAGCAGCAGGGCGCACGCCTGGCGGCACAGGGTGAGCTGCGCCTGCAGGCAGACGCTGGCATCGACAACGCCGGCGTGGTGATCGGCAGCACCGGCACCCGTATCGACGCAGGCTCCCTGAGCAACCGTGGGCAGATCTACGGTCAGCGCGATACCGCGCTGATGGTCAGCGGGAAAATCGACAACAGCGGCCTGATCGGCGCGGCGCAGAACCTGGCCGTGAACGCCGGTACGCTGCAGCAGTCGGCCTCGGCGGAGCTTTCCGCCGGTACCGACGTCGCCCTGGATGTCAGCGGCGAGCTGGCCAACGCCGGCCAGCTGATCGCCGAGCGCACCCTGGACGTGCGCGCGGACCGCCTGACCAACACCGGCACCGCGGCCGCCAGCGACACCCGCCTCAACGTGGGCGCCCTCGACAACCGCGGCGTGGTGCTGGCGTCCGGCACCCTCGATATCGACGCCTCGCGCCGTATCGACAATGCCGCCGCCGCACGCCTGCGCGCGGGCCAGACAATCACCCTGCGCTCGGCGCAGGTGGACAACGCCGGTGAGATCGTCAGCGATGGCGACCTGCGCATCCGCGCCGACGACATCGTCAACCGGCAGCGGCTGGAAGCGGCGCAGCAGGTGCAGCTGGACGCACGCACCCTCGCCCAGAGCCGCGACGGCCTGGTGATCGGCCGCCAGCTGGCGGTGACCACCTCCGGCCAGCTCGACAACGCCGGGCGCCTGCATGCCACCGAGCGGATGACGGTCGGCGCGGGCAGCCTGGACAACAGCGGCACGATCTACAGCGCCAACGGCCTGCAGCTGGACAGCACCGGCACGCTGCGCAACGCCGGCGTCATTGCCAGCGATGCCGCGATCACACTGCGCGCGCAGGCGCTGCAGAACCTGGCCGGCGGTGACATCTCCAGCGCGGACCTGCTCGACATCGAGACGCTGCAGGCGGCCAGCAACGCCGGCAATCTGTACGCACGGCGCGCGCTGGAACTGCGCGCGGCACGCATCGACAACAGCGGTGCCGTCTACAGTGCCGGCAGCGCCGAGCTGACGGCCAGCAATGCGCTCACCAACCAGGGCAGCCTGGTGTCCGTGCAGGCGCTGACCGTTCAGTCCGGCACGCTGGAAAGCAGCGGCGACCTGGGCAGCGAGCAGTCCGATGTACGCCTGACCACTACGGGTGATCTGGCCCTGACCGGCAAGACCATCGCCGCCGGGCAACTCAACGCCCAGGCGGGCGGCACGTTGCGCCAGAGTGGCAAGGCCTACGCCGCGACGGGCGTGACCCTGCGCGCCGAGCGCGACCTGCAGTTGGCGGGCAACCTGGATAGCAGCGCGGGCATCGCCCTGCATGCCGGCCAGGCGCTGACCAGCGACGGCGATGTGTACGCCACCGGCGCGATCAGCGCAGAGGCGGGCACCCTGCTGCGCAACACCGGCAGCATGCAGGCAGTGGCGGTGACGCTGCAGGCGGGCACGGTAGAAAACCGCGGCCGTCTCCTGGCCAGCGGCAACGTCACCGTGAGCGGCGACACCGTCGACAACAGTGGCCAGATCGTCGGTGGCCTGGCGGCCAACGGCGCCCTGGGCAGCACCGGCCAGGTCAGCCTGACCGCGAACGGCCTGCTGCTGCAATCGGGCAAGGTACATGCCGGCCAGCGCGTGGCGCTGCAGGGCAGTGGCCTGGACCTGCGCAACGGCCTGGTCTGGTCGGGCGGTGACCTGGTGGCCCGCGCCACCGGCGGCACGCTCGACAACAGCGATGGCACGCTGGTGGCCACCGGCATGCTGCAACTGGAAACCGGTGGCGAGCTGATCAATCAGCGTGGCTCGCTGCAGGCCGCGCGCCTTGGTCTGCTTGCCGCTGCGCTGGACAACCGCGCCGGTGAGCTGATCCAGACCGGCAACGACGCCTTGACCCTCGCTTTCAGCGGCGCGCTGCGCAACGACAATGGCCGCATTGCCGCCAACGCCACCGACCTGACCGTGGACGTGGCCACGCTCGACAACAACGGCGGCCGCATCGAGCACGCCGGAGCGGGCACCGCAACCGTACGCGCCGGCCAGCTGAACAACAGCAACGCGGGCCTGATCGTCGGCAACGGTGCGCTGCGGGTCGAGGTCTCCGACAGCCTGACCAATACCACCGGCAGCCAGATCAGCGCCGGCCGCAACGCCGATATCCGGGCGCGCCAGATCGACAACAGCGGCGGCCGCATCGACGCCGTGGGCAACCTGCAGCTGAGCGCCACGCAGGCGCTGCAGAACGTGGCCGGCACCGTGGCCCAGCGCCAGGCCGGTACCCTGCAGATCCAGGCGGCCAGCGTGGACAACCGCAATGGCCTGATCGGTGCCGAGGGTAGTGCCAGCGTGACCACGGCCAGCCTGGGCAACCAGGGCGGCAATCTCTATGCGCGGCAGAACCTGACCCTCGACATCAACGGCGACCTGCGCAACGGCGGTGGCCTGCTCTACTCCGGTGGGCAGCTGCAGCTGGACGCCGACGGCGTACTCGACAACCAGGGCGGCAGCATCGAAGCCTATGCCGCCGCCGGCATCACCGCCGGCTCGGTGGACAACCGCAGCGGTCGCCTGGTGGTGGATGGCAACAACACGCTGACCGTCACCACGGGCGGTGCGCTCGACAACAGCGACGGCGTGCTTGGCAGCACCCAGGGCAACATCGTGCTCACCGCCGCCAACATCACCAACCAGCGCGGCAAGCTGGTCGCCGGCCAGAACGCCACCCTGCAGACCGCCCTGCTGGACAACCGCTCTGGCCGCGTCTACGCCGGTAACGATCTGAGCCTGGATAACGCGTCGGCCACGGTGCTCAATGGCGCCGGCGAGCTCTCTGCCGGCAATCGCTTCACGCTGCGCGCCGCGAGCCTGGACAACACCTCTGGCCGCCTCATCACCCGCAGCAGCACCCTCTACCTGGGCGCACTGAACAATGCGGGCGGCGAGATCAGCGCCTACCAGCAGCTGTGGGCGCAGTTGCAGATGTTCCAAGGCAACGGCCGTCTGTTCGGCGGCGTCGATCTGGAACTGCACCTGGCCGGCGACTACCTGCACCAGAACGGCCAGCAGCTGCAGAGCAACGGGCGCCTGGCGCTGAATGTTGCAGGCACGCTGACCAACCAGGGCCGCATTGAAACCAACGGCAGCCTGGAGCTCAACGCGGCCCAGATCGACAACACAGCGGCGGGCACCATCAGCGCCGGCAATGGTGCCGGTACGGCCAGTGCGTCGCTCAACGCCAGCCAGGGCATCAACAACACCGGCCGTATCGACGGCGACCGTGTGCAGACCACCAGCAGCTGGTTCACCAACACCGGCACGGTGATGGGTGACCAGGTCACGCTGAGCGCCGGCACCGTCACCAACGGCCGCGAACTGGGCACCGCCGTGCCCGTGCGTGATTACAACGAAGGCCTGCTGGCCACCACCGGCACGCTGGCCATCAACGCCGACGTCTTCAACAACCTCGACGGCGAGCTGTACAGCATCGGCGACATCCGCATCGGCGGCCGCTGGGGCGGCAATGCACAGGCGATCGTGAACCGCTCCGGCCGCATCCAGGCCGAGCGCGACCTGGTGCTGCTGGCGCTGGGCGTGCGCAACGAACGGCGCGTGATGCAGTACGAGCAGAAGACCTATACGGCGGCCGACCAGGCCGGTGATCCGGATGCCGGGCGGTTCAATGGCGGCGATACGCCTTACGAAATCTACCAGCGATACTGCAGCAACTCGCAGTCGCCATGCTTCATCTGGCGCGATCACGGCGTCACCCATACCGACACCGTGCTTGAAGGCACGCGTGTGATCGCTGCCAGCGCGGCCGCTCAGTTCCTGTCCGGTCGCGACATGCTGATCAGCGGCGGCAGCGTCGACAACATCTACTCGGCCATCGCGGCGGGTACCAACCTGACGATCAACGGCCGAGGTTCCTCCAACAGCGACAATCCGGCCGACTGGGCCGGTGTGGTCAACAACGTCGGCCTGACCGCCACAAAGACGATCCAGCGCGTCTCCGAGTACGAGGTGGAGTACCAGACCTGTCGCTCGGGCCTGACGTGCCAGGAAGAGCCCCGCTGGGCCAGCGGTACGCTTGGCACCACCACCGTCACCAAGGAAGTTGCGGTGCCGGGCGGCAATGCCAGCATCACTGCCGGCCGCAACGTCACCATCGAAGCGCGCGACGTCAACAACACCGTGGTCAACGTTGGCAACGGAGGCGCAGCGGCCGACATCGGCGGCTGGAACGGCGTGGGCGCCTACGTGCCCACCCTGGGCAACGGGAGCCAGGCCGGCGCGGCCACCGGCAGCACCGGTGCACCGGACCCGGTGACCGGCATTGCCACGGGCCCGACCACCGGCACCGTCGGTGGCAACGGACAGGGTCCCAACGTCGGCGTGCCGGCACCGGGTACCAGCGGCGTGGTCAAGCCGCCGCAGGTGGTGGGAACCGCACAGAACCCGCTGCCCGGTCTGCTGCCGCCGAACTCCGGCCTGTACGCCGTGGACCCGGGCAATCAGCGCTGGCTGGTGGAGACCGACCCGCGCTTCGCCAACTACGGCCAGTGGCTGGGCTCGGACTACATGTTCGACAAGCTCAACCTCAACCCGGACCAGCGCCTCAAGCGCCTGGGTGATGACTTCTACGAACAGCGCCTGGTGCTGGAGCAGATCACCGGCCTGACCGGCCGCAAGTATCTCGATGCCGACCTCGACAACGGCATGGACCAGTATCGCGCCATGATGGACGGCGGCGTGACCGAAGCCGGGCGCCTGCAGCTCACCGTGGGCATCGCACTGTCGGCCGCGCAGATGGCCGCGCTGGACGAGGACATCGTGTGGATGGTGGCCCAGGAAGTGGGCGGCCAGCAGGTGCTGGTGCCCGTGGTGTACCTGAGCCAGGCCACCGCCGACCGCCTGCAGTTGGGCGGCGCGGCCATCGCCGGTGAGAGCGTGGACATCCGCGCGAACAACGTGAACAACCAGGGCATGATCGCGGCCGACAGCCGCCTGTCGATCGATGCCGGCAGCCTGCTCAACGATCGCGGTGCGATGACGTCCGGCGGCAGCCTGCGGGTGTCGGCGGTCGAAGACATCATCAACCGGGACGGCCTGATCCAGGGCGGCAGCATCAGCCTGGTTGCCGGCCGCGACCTGCAGAGCGTGGCCAGCCTGGGCGTGGCGCGCATCGAATCGACCGGTGACCTGGCCATGGTCGCCGGCCGCGACCTGTCGCTGGTCGGCGCGCAGACCAGTGCCAAGGGCAATGCGGCGCTGGTTGCCGGGCGCGACCTCAACCTGACCACCCAGCAGAGCGGTGCCTCCGGTGAGAACTTCAACCGGACCACGCTCGACGTGGGCGGCAGCCTGGGCCTCCAGGCGGGCAATGACCTCACCCTCACCGCGGTGCAGGTGAAGGCGGGCAACAACCTCAGCGTCGTGGCCGGCAACGACATCAACCTCAATGCGCTGACCACCACCCAGACCACCACCACGCGCAATGGCTCGTCGACCCGTCAGACGCTGGAAACCAGCGGGCTGGATGCCGGCGGCAACATGGCACTGGAGGCGGGTCAGGACATCAACCTGCAGGCGGCTGATCTCCAGGCCGGCAAGAGCATTGCCGCCATTGCCGGGCGCGACATCAACCTGGACCAGATCACCACCACCGACAGCAGCGAAGAAGACATCCGCCGCAAGCGCTACTCCATGCAGAGCGAGGCACACAGCGACACCTCGCACGGCACCGTGCTGCAGGCTGGCGAGGGCGTCGCGCTGATTGCCGGTCGTGACGCAACGCTGACGGCGGCGACGGTGTACGCCGAAACGGGCGGCATCAGCATCTCTGCCGGTCGTGACGTCACCCTGACTACTGCCGAAGAAACCAGCGCCTACGAAAAAGATGAGTGGAGCAAGAAGAAGGGAACCTTCTCCAGCAAGACCACCACCAGCCATGACGAGGCCAGCAGCACCCGCAACGTCGGCACGGTCCTGAGCGGCGAGTCGGTGAACATCGTGGCCGGCAACAACGTCGGCATCGTTGGCTCCGCGGTGATCGCCGACAACGACATCCGTATCGGTGCCGGCAACAACGTCACCATTGAGTCGGCGCAGGACACCTTCAGCGAAGACCACAGCTTCAGCCAGAAGAAGTCAGGCTTCTCGGCCGGCTTCTCCGGTGGCGTGGCCAGCGTGGGCTACAACAAGTCGCGCAACAACAGCCAGAGTTCGACCGACACCACCACCCAGGTGGGGTCGGCCATCGGGTCCATCGACGGCAATGTGGCCATCAGCGCCGGCAACCAGCTGACCATCGCGGCGTCCGACGTTGCGGCAGGCAAGGACATGGCGCTGGCCGCCAAGGACATCCAGCTGCTCGCACGGCAGGACACGGTGGATTCGCAGTCGAGCCAGTCCAGCAAATCCAGCGGATTCTCCGTGGGTATCACGCTGGACCCCGGTGCGGCGTACCGTGCCGGCCGCGATGCTGAAACGGCCAACCGCGAAGACAGTGGGTCGTTCATCGGTGAAACCACCCGCACCGCGGACGGCATGATCGCCGGCTACCGCGCGGCCACGACGGCCGTGGTGGTACAGGCAGGCAGCCACCGTTCCAACAGCGCCGAGAACGGAAGCACCAGCGACGCGCGCGTCAGCCAGCTCACCGCCGGCGGCAACCTCACCCTGATCGCCACCGACGGCTCCATCACCAGCCAGGGCGCGCAGATGTCGGCCGAGGGCAACGCGGTGCTGGCGGCCAGCAAGGACATCGTCTTCGACGTCGCCCACAATACCGCCGCCAGTGGCAACAACAGCGACGGCAAGGGCTGGGGCATTGCCAACAATACCGCCCACCTTCCGGTTGGCATGCACAACAACAAGGGCAACGGTGCCGGCGTCAGTGACACCATCACCGGCACCCAGCTGTCGGTAGGCGGCAACGCGACCCTCACTACCACGCAAGGCGACATCAGCCTGACCGGCAGCAACATTGCCGCTGACGGTAATGTCAACGTCCATGCTGCCGGCGACCTGACCATACGCAGTGGCCAGGACACCCGCAGCAACGCCAACCAGTCCGACAACAAGGCCATCGGTACCGTGGTGGTGTCCGACACCGAGCGTTTCTCGGGATACCACACCGAGCGGCACCGCGACGCCAACGACCAGGTCACCCAGGTGGCAAGCAACGTGGCCAGCCTGGGCGGCAATGTGTCGTTGTCGGCGGGAGGCACCTATACGCAGCAGGCCTCCAACGTACTGGCGGCCAACAGCGTGGACGTCACCGCGCGTGACATCCAGCTGCTGACGGCCGAGAACAGCGGCAGCCAGATGAGCCGCGACGACAGCCTGAAGGTGGGCGTCTTCGCCCGCGTCAGTTCGCCACTCATTGATCTGGTGAACAACGTGGACGCCGCGCGCCAGGCCGATGGACGCCTGCAGAACATGCAGGCGCTCGCCGCTGTTGCCACGGGGTGGAATACCTACAAGGCCGCCACCAGCGGGACCCTGGCCAGTGCCGAGGCCGGTGTCGGCTTTGCCACCAGCAACAGCCAGTACGACGCCAACTACCAGACCTCGCAGGGCTCGACGATCAGCGGTGGCGGGAATGTCAGCATGACCAGCACCGCAGGGGACATCCACGTGGTGCAGGGGAATCTGAAGGCAGGCAACACCCTGAGCCTGGATTCGGCCAACGACATCCTGCTGGAAGCGGCGCGCAATGAAGCGGCCGAGAAGGCACGCAGCAGCTATTCCGGTGCCGAGGTAGGCGTGGGCGCATCGGTCGGCGCACAGACCGGCGTGTACGTCTATGCACAGGCCAGCGTGGGCAGCAGCCGCAGCGACGGACAGTCGTCCACTTACCAGAACACGCAGCTGACCGCCGACAATCTGCAGCTGACCTCGCGGGGCGACACCACGCTGCGCGGCGCCTCCGCGCAGGCAAACACGATCTCGGCGGACATCGGCGGCGATCTCAACATCGAGTCGCTGCAGGACCGCATCACCCAGGAGTCCAAGAGCAGTGAAGTGGGTGGTCGTGTGCAGATCTCCTTCGGTACTGCCTGGAGCGCCGGCGGCAGCGCCAGCTCGTCGAAGGCCAACAGCGACTACACCGGCGTAAACGGTCAGTCCGGCCTGTTCGCCGGCGATGGTGGCTTCGACATCCGCGTCGGTGGCAACACCGACCTGAAGGGTGCCGTGATTGCCAGCACCGCCGACCCGAGCAGGAACTCCCTGTCTACCGGGAGCCTCACCGCGTCGGACCTGGCCAACGAAGCCAGCGGCAAAGCCAGCAGCGCCAGCTATTCGGTCAGCAACGACATGCTGAGCGGCAGCAAGTACGGTGCGGCCATGGGCATCATCAAGAACACGATGGGCGAGGGTAGCGACAGCGAGGGCCGTTCAAGCACCACCCGCAGCGACATCGCGGCCGGCACCGTGGTCATCCGCAATGGCGATACCACCGCGTTGGATGGCATGGAGCGCACCGCAACCACGCCGGCCGAATCGCTGCAGCAGATCGATCTGCAGAAGCTGCAGAACAATGCGGCCGCCGAGCAGATCGGCAAGGCGCTGGTGTATGAGCAGGCGCAGAAGTTCACCGACGAGGCCTACAGGACCATGTTCCTGGAGGAGGCGAAGGTTTACGTGGTCGACCGCGACGAAGAAGGCAATGTCAGGAGGGATGCAGAAGGCAAGGCCGTTATCCGTGAGTTGACGGGGGACGAGAAGAAGAACCTGAAACCGGGCAAGGACGGAAAGATCCACATCGCGGACAACGGGATCAATAACGTACTTGAAGGTGCCGAAAAGTACGCAGATCAGCACTCCACGGCGGACGGTCCGCAGTACTTCATTCATTTCCCCAAGGCAACCAACGGCCTGTCCGAACTGCTGATCGCCGGCTATCAGAAGTACATGGAAAGTGACCTGCTTGGGCTGGCCAATGCTACCGAGCTGACCAAGCAGTACATGCTCGAGTACGGTCAGACCGGGCTCCATCTTGATGGCCACAGCCGCGGGTCGTTGACCATCGGAAACGCGATGGAATCCCTGTTGAACATGGAAAACCCCGTCGGAAAGCTCAGTGGCACCACCATCAGCTTCCTGGGCCCGGCATACAACGCCGCCGCCGCTGACAACCTGTTGTCCAAGTTGCAGGACCGAAATTCCTGGGAGGTTCCGCAGGAAGGCGTACTGACCCTGCAGAACCATGCAAACGATCTTGTCGGTCGCTTTATCGGAAAGAATCCGATTACAGGGGGCGGCACGCCCGACGACTCGTCGTCGCTTTGGGAGAAGCTTCGCGTTCTGGGCGGCACCAATACACCGCACAACTGCTATGGTGCTGCGCCTGAGGCTTGCCAAAGGTTGTGGGAGGGGTCGCCTGGCCTTCAGTCCGCTCCGATCCCGATCAACCAGATTGACATGACAAACGCGAACAAGTTCTGGTACGAGTTCGAGAAGCGTCGGGGAGCGTTCAAGTGATCCGGCAAATCATGGTGATTGTCGCGGTCATTACGATGGCCGGATGCCTTCCTCGGAATGCGTTCGCGCCGCCGCCGGACAACTGGGAAATGTGGAGGAAGCCAGGGACCGAGCAGGTGGTGCTATGGAAGGACCTGCTGAACTGCGGCTATGACAGCCCTTTCGGCGGCCTGCGGGTGAAGGAGCGCGTGCCAAGAACGCTCAGCCAGGTTGCAGGCTCGATGATCTGCATGGAGCAGCTTGGTTATATCCATTCTCCGGGAGGACATGACAAGCCGATCTGCCGCAGCAGCGGCTGGAAGGCGACAGATGCGTGTCTGTCGGGGAAAGATATTCCGACACCCGATCCCCAAAGGCGGTTGAACGGCGCCTATTGCAAACAGTACCCAAAGTCGCGCGCGTGCCTTCCCTGATCAGCATTGCGCTGCTGGAAACCGTAGAGCGGGGCTCTGCACCGCTGCACGTGCGCCATGCAGCGGGGCAGAGCCCCGCTCTACGGCGGTTCACCGGGAGACCCCTTAAAATCCCCCCATGCCCGAGCTCCCCGAAGTCGAAACCACCCGCCGCGGCCTGGCCCCGCACCTGGAAGGCCGCAGCATCCACGGCGTGATCCTGCGCAGGCCCGACCTGCGTTGGCCGATTCCCGACGAAATCAGCGCGCTGCTGCCGGGGCAGGCCATCCAGGGCGTGCGCCGCCGCGCCAAGTACCTGCTGCTGGATACCGCCATCGGCAGTGCGTTGCTGCACCTGGGCATGTCCGGCAGCCTGCGTGTACTACCGGGGGACACCCCGGTGCGCGCGCACGATCACGTCGACATCAGCTTGGACAACGGCCGCCTGCTGCGCTTCAACGACCCGCGCCGCTTCGGCAGCCTGCTCTGGCAGCCGGCCGGTGAAACCCATGACCTGCTGGCCGGGCTCGGTCCGGAGCCGCTGGACGACGCCTTCGACGGCGACTACCTGTTCCGGCGCAGTCGCGGCCGCAGCGCCTCCGTGAAGACCTTCCTGATGGACCAGGCCATCGTGGTGGGGGTGGGCAACATCTACGCCGCCGAGAGCCTGTTCATGGCGGGGATCAACCCGCTGCGCGAGGCCGGCAAGATCTCGCGTGAGCGCTACCAGCGCCTGGCCACGGCGGTGAAGCAGATCCTGGGCCACGCCATCACCCGCGGCGGCACCACCCTGCGCGATTTCATCAACCCGGACGGCGCGCCGGGCTATTTCGAGCAGGAACTGCTGGTGTACGGGCGTGAAGGCCAACCCTGCCGCCAGTGCGGGCGCCCGCTGCGCCACGCCACAATCGGCCAGCGCGCCAGCGTCTGGTGCGGCCACTGCCAGCGTTGAACCGTCGCACGCACGAGTACCTACGGGCGTTATAGTCGGCCCAACGTCACCGGCGGGGGTGTGCGATGGACGAAAGCCCGGATATCACCGTATGGCTGGACTCGGCCAGGGGGGGCGACCGTGCGGCGCTGGACCGGGTGCTGACCCTGCTCTACCAGGAACTGCACAGCATGGCCCGGCGCCAGCTGGCCGGCCAGCAGGGCCGCACGCTGGATGCCACCTCGCTGGTGCATGAGTCTTACCTCAAGCTGCTCGGCGCACGCGGCGCGGCGCGCTTCGAGGACCGCGCCCACTTCTTCGCTTATGCCGCCTCGGCGATGCGCAGCGTGGTGGTCGATTACGCGCGCAACCGGCTGGCCCGCAAGCGCGGTGGCGACCTCAAGCGGGTGGCCGAAATTCCCGAGAACAGCAGCAGCGGCGTGCGCCTGGACGAAGACCTGTTGGCGCTGGATGTCGCGCTCGCGCGCCTGCAGGCGGTCGATGGCCACCTGGCCAAGGTGGTGGAGCTGCGTTACTTCGCGGGGCTGTCCGAACAGGAAATCGCCGATCTGTGCCAGCGCTCGGAGCGCAGCATCCGGCGTGACTGGCAGAAGGCGCGCATGTTCCTGCTGGCCTCGGTCCGCGAGGACTGACACCGGCAGGCTGGGAGCCCGCGCAGGCGTGCGGGCAATGACACGATCGTGGGGCCAGGGGCGGGAGCGGGCCAATGGACGCAGTGCGCTGGCGGCAGGTGTCCATGCTGCTGGATCAGTTGCTGGAAATGCCTCCGGACCAGCGCGCGGCGCGGCTGGCGCACCTGCGCGCGGCCGATCCCGCGCTGGCCACCGACCTGCAGCGCCTGCTCGACCATGAGCAGGAAAGCCAGGAGTTCATGGCGCAGCCGCTGTGGACCGCCGCGCCGGAAGACAGCCGCGCCGGCAGCCACATCGGCCCCTACCGCTTGTTGCGGCAATTGGGCGAGGGCGGCATGGGCGAGGTCTGGCTGGCCGAACGCGCCGACGGCCTGTACCAGCGCCAGGTGGCGCTGAAACTGCTGCGCAGCGGCTATGCCGACCCGGGGCTGCGCCAGCGCTTCAGCCGCGAACGCGAAATTCTGGCCCGCCTGCAGCACCCGCACCTGGCCCAGCTGCTGGACGCCGGTGTGGACCTGCAGGGCCAGCCCTATCTTGCGCTGGCCTATGTGGAAGGCGAGCCGATCACCGACTACTGCCAGCGCCTGCAGCTGCCGCTGGAGCGCCGCCTGCATTTGATGCTGCAGGTGTGCGCGGTGGTGAGCCACGCGCACGCCAACCTGATCGTGCACCGCGACCTGAAGCCCTCCAACATCCTGGTCACCGCCGACGGCGAGGTGAAGCTGCTGGATTTCGGCATCGCCAAGCTGCTCGACGACGAAGAAGCCCGCATCAATGCAGCACATCCGCCGACCGAGGCGCGCGCCTTCACCCTGCACTACGCCGCGCCAGAGCAGGTGCGTGGCGAGGCGGTGACCACGCTGACCGACGTGTATTCGTTGGGGGTGGTGCTGTTCGAGGTGATTACCGGGCGCAAGCCCTACCGCCTGCGCCGCCATAGCGATGCCGAGTGGGAACGGTCGATCCTGGAGGTCTCCGCACCGCGCGCGTCCAGCGTGGTGCTGCGCGGCGACACCGCCGATGCGGCGCCGTCGGTCGCCACCCGCCGCCTTGCCCGGCGCCTGCGCGGCGACCTGGACACCATCCTGCTCAAGGCGCTGCAGAAGGAGCCGGCGCAGCGCTATGCCTCGGTGGAGGCGCTGGCGCAGGACCTGCGGCGTTTCCTCGAGGGTCGCCCCATCCATGCGCGGCCGCAGCGCGCGCTGTACCGCCTGCGCAAGTACCTGGGGCGGCATCGCTGGGGCGTGGTGCTGGGTGCGATCTGCGTGCTGGCACTGGTCGCGCTGGCGGTGCTGGCGCTGTGGCAGATGCAGCAGGCGCGGCGTGAGATCGCCCGCGCGCAGGCCATGCAGGACTTCACCATCGGCCTGTTCGACCGTGCCGCCAGCGTGCGCCACGGCAGTTTCGACGTGCGCCAGCTGCTGGCCACCGGGCAGCAGCGCGGCGAAGCCGAGCTGGCCGACCAGCCGCTGCCGCTGGCCGACCTGGAAGGGGTGATCGGGCGCCTGCGCATCGGCATGGGCGACTACCAGCTGGCGCTGCAGACCCTGGACCGGCAACGCGCGCTGCTGGAACAACTGGAGGAGGTGCCGCCCAGCCTGCAGCTGGAAGCGGTCACCCAGCGCGGCCGCGTGCTGCGCATGCTCGGCCGCTCCCGCGAGTGCGTGGCGCACATGACGCCGATGCAGGCGCTGGCCCTGGCCCAGCGCGAGGCGCTGCCCGCGCAGGTGGCCGAATACCACGCCCAGCTGGGGCGCTGCCAGCAACTGCTGGGCTACCGCGACGAGGCACGCGGCGCCTTCGAGCTGGCACTGGCGTTGCGGCGCGGTGCGGTCCACGACGTGACCGGCACGGCGGAGAGCCTGGCCGATCTGGCGGCGCTGGAGAACGACGAGGGGCATCCGCAGGCCGCGCTGTCCGGCTATCGCCAGGCGTTGGAGCTGCTGCAGGTACGCTCCAGCGAACGCCATCCGCAGCTGGTCACGCTACGCCGCCACCTGGGTGAAACGCTGGCGGCGCAGGGCGATCTGGATGCCGCCGAACAGACGCTGCACATCGCCTGGTCCGACGCGGTCAGCCTGTATGGGCCCGACCACCCGGAGACGCTGAACATCCGTCGCCTGCGCGCCACCCTGGCCCTGCAACGCGGCGACCTGGAGCAGGCCGAGGCCACCCTGCAGCAGGTGCACCGGTTGACCCTGCTCGCGCTGGGCGAGCAGCACCGCGACACCGGCCAGACCTGGCACGCGCTGGGGCGTTCGGCACTGGAGCGCGGCGACACCGAGGCGGCGGTGGCCGACTTCGCGCATGCCGTGGCGATCTGGCGACAACCCGATTGCGTCGGTCTGCTGCCGCAGGGCCTGTACGACTGGGGCAGCGCACTGGCCGAGGCGGGCCGCTGGCAGGAGGCGCTGGCCGCGCTGCGTGAGGGACGGCAGTGGCAGGCCGCGCAGCGGGGGGAGGACGACCCGGACGTGCGGCGCGCAGACCGCAAGATGGCCGAGATCATCGGTGAGTACGACGACCCGCGGGAGGCCGGCGACCGCCTGGCCGCCCTGATGCGGCACTCCGCGCGCGGTGGGCCGGACGCGCTGATGCAGCAGCAGGCCGTGCAGCTGGCGTGGGGCCGCAACCTGATCCGCATGGGCCAGACGGTGGAGGCGCAGCGCGCGCTGCAGCCACTCACCCAGGGCGAGTCGCCCGACCCGCGCAACATCCACCTGCGCTGGCTGGCACGCGCCGCGCTGGGCGAACTGGCCTGCGCCGAGTCGCCGGCGCGGGGCCGTGAGATGCTGCTGCGGCTGCAGGCCGAGGTGAAGCAGCAGCGTCCGCAGGGCGGCCGGGTGGAGCGCCGGATCGAGGCCGCGCTGCAGGCCTGTCCCACCCGCGGCACCTTGGCCCACAGAGGGCAGCCTGAACGACGGGTCGCCACCACAGCGGCGAATTAACGTCCGCGTGCCTATGATGGCCGGCCCTCTCCTGCCATCGCTGCCTGCATGCAACGACGCGACTTCATCCGCAACGCCTCCCTGGCCCTGGCCGCCATCGGTTTTCCCGCGCTGCCGGCCTGTGCCGCGCAGGGCAGCCAGGTGGGCCTGCGCCGGCTCGGCCAACCGCAGCCCTTCGACTTCGCCACGCTCAAGGGGCAGGCGCGCGCGCTGTCCGAGGCGCCGTACAAGACCCACCGGCGCACCCTGCCAGGTCCGCTCGAGGCGCTGGACTGGGACCAGTACCAGTCGATCAGCTACCGCCAGGACCACGCGCTGTGGGCCGACCAGCCCGGCCGCTTCCAGGCCAAGTTCTTCCACCTGGGCCTGTACTTCCACTCGCCGGTGCGCATGTTCGACATCGTCGACGGCAAGGCGCAGGAACTGGCGTATGACCCGGCGGCATTCGACTACGGCAAGAGCGGCCTGAAGAACGGCCACCTGCCGGCCGACCTGGGCTTTGCCGGGTTCCGCCTCAACACCCGTGCCGACACCGACCGCGACTTTGCCGCGTTCCTCGGCGCCAGTTACTTCCGCGCGGTGGGCAAGGAAGGCCAGTACGGCCAGTCCGCGCGCGGCTTGGCGATCGACACCGGCATGGACCGTCCGGAGGAATTCCCGGACTTCATCGCCTACTTCCTGGAGCAGCCGGCGGCCGATTCCAACACGCTGGTGGTGTATGCCCTGCTGGATTCGCCCAGCGTGGCCGGCGCGTACCGGTTCGCCATCACCAATGGCGATGTGCTGCTGATGGACGTGGACGTGGCGCTGTATCCGCGCAAGACCATCGAGCGCTTGGGCATCGCGCCGTGCACCAGCATGTACCAGGTGGGCGAGAACGACCGCCGCATGGCCTGGGACTGGCGCCCGGAGATCCACGACACCGATGGCCTGTCGATGTGGACCGGTGCCGGCGAGTGGATCTGGCGCCCGCTGTCCAACCCGCGCCAGCTGCGCTTCAACATGTTCGTGGACAACAATCCGCGCGGCTTCGGCCTGCTGCAGCGCGACCGCAACTTCGACCACTACCAGGACGACGGAGTCTTCTACGAGAAGCGCCCGTGCCTGTGGGTGGAACCGAAGGGGCAGTGGGGCAAGGGCTCGGTGCAGCTGGTGGAGATTCCCACCGTGGACGAGACCTTCGACAACATCGTGGCGTTCTGGAACCCGGAAGCGAAGCCGCAGCCCGGCCAGGAAATGCTGCTGGGTTACCGCCTGTACTGGGGCGCCGAGCCGCCCGCGCGGCCGCCGCTGGCGCAGGCCGTGGCTACCCGCACCGGACTGGGTGGGGTGATCGGCAAGAAGCGCGAGTACTTCTCGTGGCGGTTCGCCGTCGACTTCCAGGGCGGCGAGCTGGCTGCGCTGATCGACAAGGGCGAGGTCGAGGCCGTGGTGCAGACCAGCCGTGGTCGCACCGAAACCGTGTCGGCGCGTCCGCTGCGCGAGATCAAGGGCTACCGCGCCATGTTCGACCTGGTGCCGCCGGACGACAAGACCGACCAGATCGATATCCGCCTCTACCTGCGCAGCGGCGGCAAGACGCTGACGGAAACGTGGTTGTATCAATATTCGCCGCCGCCGGCGGGGGCGCCGGAACGAACGTTGTATTGATGACGGGTACCCACCAACGGTGGGTACCTACCGGCGCGGTTACAGCGGTAACCGCGCCTGGGCCGGATCAATCCGGCCCTCGCCCCGCGTGATCTTCTTGAACTCGGCGCGGCTGACCGACACGTAGCGCTCGTTGCCGCCGATCTCCACCTGCGGGCCGTCCTGCACGGCGTGGCCGTGTTCGTCCACACGCACGGTCATCGTGGCCTTCTTGCCGCTGTGGCAGATGGTCTTGATCTCCTGCATCTCGTCGGCCCAGGCCAGCAGGTACTGGCTGCCCTCGAACAGCTCGCCGCGGAAGTCGGTGCGCAGCCCGTAGCAGAGCACCGGAATGCGCAGCTGGTCGACCACTTCGCTGAGCTGCCAGACCTGGCTGCGGCTCAGGAACTGCGCCTCGTCCACCAGTACACAGCCCAACGGCCCGGCACTGGCGATGTCCGCGCGGATCAGCTGTTCCAGGTCGGTATCACGGTCGAAGGCGACGCCATCGGCCTTCAAGCCGATCCGCGAGGCCACCACACCGCGCCCGGCGCGGTCGTCCAGGCGTGGGGTCAGGATGGCCACGCGCATGCCGCGCTCACGGTAGTTGTGCGCCGATTGCAGCAGCGTGGTGGTCTTGCCGGCGTTCATCGCCGAATAATAGAAATAGAGCTTGGCCATGCCGGAATTCTAAACGTCCGCCCGCCCGCCGTCGCCGTCATGAACCGGTTCAGCAGCAGGGCGCTCCGCTCGCACCGGCAGCTGTGCCCCGGACCCCGTTACAATGCCGCTCCCTGCGCGCGCGGGTTCGACCTCGCGAAGCCACGCAGGGCGTGGCTCTACGGAGAAGGCATGCACGGTCTCAACCCCCCCCAAAGCGCGGCAGTCCTGCACTGCGAAGGTCCCCTGCTGGTGCTCGCCGGCGCGGGCAGCGGCAAGACGCGCGTGATCGTGGAAAAGATCGCCCAGCTGATCGCCAGCAAGCGCTACCCCGCGCGGCGGATCGCGGCGATCACCTTCACCAACAAATCCGCCAAGGAAATGCGCGAGCGTGTGGCCAAGCGGTTGCACGGTGGCGACGCCGAAGACGTCACCATCTGCACCTTCCATGCGCTGGGGTTGAAGTTCCTGCAGATCGAACACGCCGCCGTCGGCCTCAAGCGCGGCTTCTCGATCTTCGACGCCGACGATTCCACCTCGCAGGTCAAGGACCTGATGTACGGTGCCAAGCCGGACGACATCGAGGACGTGAAGAATCTGATCTCGCGGGCGAAGAACGCCGGCTTGTCGCCCGAACAGGCGATGGCCGCCGCGCGCAGCAACCGCGAAAAGGAAGCGGCCAGCGTCTACGAGCGCTACCAGCTGCGCCTGAGCGCGTTCAACGCGGTGGACTTCGACGACCTGATCCGGCTGCCGGTGCAGGTGCTGGAGGAAAACCCGGAGATCGCGCTGGCCTGGCGCGAGCGCATCGGCTACCTGCTGGTCGACGAATGCCAGGACACCAACGATGCGCAGTACCGGCTGCTCAAGCAGCTGGCCGGCAGCGTGGGCAACTTCACCTGCGTGGGTGATGACGATCAGTCCATCTATGCCTGGCGCGGTGCGAACCCGGAAAACCTGCAGCAGATGGCGCGCGATTATCCCGCGCTGGAGATCATCAAGCTGGAGCAGAATTACCGCTGCTCCAACCGCGTGCTGCGCGCGGCCAACGCGTTGATCGCCAACAACCCGCACGAGCATCTCAAGAAGCTGTGGAGCGACCAGGCCGACGGCGAGCGCATCCGCGTGTGGGAGTGCCGCAACAGCGAACATGAAGCGGAAAAGGTCGCGGCCGAGATCTCTTACCTGGCCACCTCCAAGCAGATTCCGTGGAGCGACTTCTGCATCCTGTTCCGCGGCAACTTCCAGTCGCGGCCCCTTGAAAAGGCGCTGCAGCTGGTGCGCGCGCCGTACCACATCACCGGCGGCACCGCGTTCCTGGAACGCCAGGAAGTAAAGGACACGCTGTCGTGGCTGCGCCTGCTGGTGAACCCGGACGACGACACCGCCTTCATGCGTGCGGTGCAGTCGCCCAAGCGCGAAGTCGGCGCGGGCACCCTGGCCAAGCTGGCCGAACTGGCCTCGGACAAGGAGCTGCCGATGGCGCATGCGGCCGAGGCGATCGGCGCGCTGTCGCAGCTGCCGCCGCGCGCGGCCAATGGCCTGAGCCGCTTCACCGACATCCTGCGCGACCTGCGCGCGGAAATGCCGAAGCTCAGCTCGGGTGACCTGGTGCGCAAGCTGGTGAAGGACTCCGGGCTGGTGTCCGAGCTGCGCGGGGCGTGCAAGGAAGAATCGGTGTATCAGCGCCGCGTCGGCAACCTGGAAGAACTGGCGCAATGGTTCGAAGGCGGCCCGCGTGGCGCCACCACCGCCGACCTGGCCGCGCAGCTGGCGCTGTTGTCGCGCAACGACAAGGACGATGGCGGCAACCAGGTGCGCATGATGACCATGCATGCGTCCAAGGGCCTGGAATTCCCGTACGTGTTCATCATCGGCTGCGAAGACGGCGTGCTGCCGCACCAGGTCAGCCTGGACGAAGGCAACCTGCAGGAAGAGCGCCGGCTGCTGTACGTGGGCATTACCCGGGCCAAGGTGCAGCTGTGGATGAGCTACAGCAAGCTCACGCGCAAGTTCGGCGAACACATACGGCTCAAGCCCAGCCGTTTCTTCGATGAGATTCCCGCCGAGGAAATGCAGCGCGACGGCGCCGACCCGGTCGCCGACGCCGCCCGCAAGAAAGAGCGCGCGAGCGCGGGTCTGGCGGCGATCGAGGCACTTTTCGATTAGGCAACAACCGGCTGGGTAGAACCGACTGGGTAGAGCCGACTGTTAGTCGGCTGCCGTTCGCGCGGGCGCCCAGGGGCAGCCGACTAACAGTCGGCTCTACAATCCCACTCATCCAGCCTGCGAGGAACGCCATGTCCGCCCTGATCCAGACCGACCGCCTGCATCTGCGCCTGATCGATCCCGATCATGATGCCGCCGACATGCTGGCCCTGCTCAACGAACCCGGCTTCATCCGCCATATCGCCGACCGCGGCGTGCGCACGCTGGCGCAGGCGCGCGACTACACCGCCGAACGCGTGCTGGGCAGCTACACGCTCAACGGGTTCGGCATGTACGCCGTGATCCGGCGCAGCGACGGAGCGTGGCTGGGCAACGCCGGCCTGGTGCGCCGCGACGGGCTGCCGGCACCGGATGTGGGCTACGCGTTGCGGGCGCAATACGAAGGCAACGGGTACGCGTTGGAAGCCGCACGCGCGGTGATGCATTACGCCCGCGACGTGCTCGGCTACACCGATCTGTACGGCATCGTGGCGCCGGAGAATCTGCGTTCGGCGGCGCTGTTGCGCAAGCTGGGCATGGAAGACCGCGGCGACCTGCGCCTGCCGGGCCCGCGCGATGAAGAAGTGCTGCTGCTGTTCGCTACGCCGGGGGCGCCCGCGGTGGTGGGGGCATGAATGCCTGACGGGCGGCTTCGTCCAGCCGGGTCGCGGGCGCCGTAGAGCCGGGCTCTGCCCGGCTGCCCTTCAGCCGCCCAGCTGCGCGCGCAGTTCCGCCAGCTGTTCCTGCAGCGCGGCCACCGTGGTTTCCAGTTCCTGCACGCGCGCTTCCAGCGCCGCGTTGCCGCCGCCGCCGCCGCTCGCGGGCGCTGACTTGTACTGCTCGGCCAACGCCTGCACGTCTACCGGGCCGGCCAGCAGGTGCATGTAACGGTCCTCGCGCTGGCCGCCGGCACGCGGCAGCATCACCGCCAGGCCGCGCTGGATCATGCGCTCCACGTGGTGGCGCAGTTCGTCGGCGTCCTGGAACTGGAACAGGCGCTCGCTGCGGGTGAGCAGTTCGTTGACCGTCTGCGGGCCGCGCAGCAGCAACAGGCCCAGGATCGCCAGCTGCTGCCGGGTCAGGTCCAGCGCACTGCCGGCGCGGTGTTCATAGCGCTCGGCGCGCGAGGAGAACTGCTGGCGCGCCAGGCCCATCGTCTCCAACTGGCGCAGCGCATGGTGCACATCGCCGGTCGACAGCTGCAGCACCGGCTCGCGGGCCGTCTTCTGGTTGGCGGCCACCTGGGCGGCATTGACGGTGAGCGGGTAGGCATCCGGGGTGGTGGCCTCCTTCTCGATCAGGCAGCCCAGGGCGCGGGCCTGGGCCGCGCTGAGCACGGGCAGGGCAGGGGTCTGGGTGTCGTCGGTCACGCGGCGCTCCGGGGTGTTTCTGGGGCATGCAGCATAGCCGAGGCTCGTCCCGGGCATGAACGCAGGCGGCCAAGCCGGTAAACTGGCGCCACTCAGTTCTGGTGATTCCCATGCGTCATACCGCTGTTTCCCTGTCCGTGCTTGCCTGTGCCGTGATGGCGCTGGGTGCGTGCAAGCGCACCGAAACCCCCGCCGAAGCCGCGGCCCCGGCACCTGCTGCGACCACCGCCGCGCCGGCCGCCACCGGCGATGCCGCCGTCGCCGCCAACGACAACCTCAACGCCGTGCTGTGGATGCAGCGTTCGCAGGAATACCGGGCGATCACCGAGCAGACCTACCGCGCCGCCGCCGACCACCTGGACAAGGCGCTGAAGGAAGCCAACTGGGATGCGCTGGTGCCCGAAGAGCGCGGCAATGCCGCCAAGGGCCTGAAGCCGGCCGTGGTGCTGGACGTGGACGAAACGGTGCTGGACAACTCGCCCTACCAGGCGCGCCTGGTGCGCGACGGCGGCGAGTACGACGAAATGAGCTGGGACCAGTGGGTAGCCGAAAAGAAGGCCAAGGCCATTCCGGGCGTGGTCGACTTCGCCAAGGCCGCCAATGCCAAGGGCGTGACCCTGCTGTACATCTCCAACCGCGCCGTGCATCTGAAGGAGGCCACCTTGGCCAACCTGCGCGCCGAAGGCCTGCCGGTGGCCGATGACAGCGTGTTCCTGGGCCTGGGCACCGTGGTGAAGGACTGCGAGCAGGCCGGCAGCGAGAAGAACTGCCGCCGCCGCCTGGCCGGGCAGAACTACCGCGTGCTGATGCAGTTCGGCGACCAGCTGGGCGACTTCGTGGAAGTCACCGCCAACACCAACGAAGGCCGCGACGCGCTGCTGCAGCAGTACCACGACTGGTTCGGCGAGCGCTGGTGGATGCTGCCCAACCCGACCTACGGCGGCTTCGAGCCGGCGCAGTTCAACAACGATTACAGCCAGTCGCGCCAGGCCCGCCACGATGCCAAGCGCGCCGCGCTGGATTACGCGCCGTGAGCCGCGCCCCGCTGCCGCTGCGTGAGGACGAACGCCTGATCTTCGCGCTCGACGTGCCGGGGCGCGAGGACGCGCTGGCCTGGGTGGACCGGCTGGGCGACGCGGTGTCGTTCTACAAGATCGGCATGGAACTGCTGGCGTCGGGCGAGTACTTCCAGGTGCTCGACGCCCTGGCCGCGCGCGACAAGCGCGTGTTCGTCGACCTGAAGTTCTTCGACATTCCGGCCACCGCCGCGGCGGTGATCAGGCGGCTGTCGGAGTGGCCGGTCAGCTACGCCACCATCCACGGCTGGCACCCGGCCATGATGGAGGCCTGCGCGGCCGCCAACAGCAGCGACATGCGCCTGTTGGCGGTCACCGTGCTGACCTCGATGGGGCGCGATGACCTGCGCGGCATGGGCATCGACCGCGAGCCGGTGGATGTCGTGGTGGAGCGCGCGCTGGCCGCACAGGCCGCCGGCATCGACGGCGTCATCGCCTCGGGCCAGGAAGCAGGGCCGATCCGCGCCGCCACCGGTGCCGGGTTCTCGATCGTGTGCCCGGGCATCCGTCCCGGTGGGCCGGTCGGCGATGACCAGAAGCGCACCGTGGGCGTGGCCCAGGCCTTCGCCGACGGCGCCGATGCCATCGTGGTCGGCCGCCCGATCCGACTGGCCAGCGACCCGCGCGCCGCCGCCCTGGCGATCCAGGCGGAGATCCGCAGCGCCCAGCGCTGATTCGCGGTGGACACATCGCGCATCGGGACGGACCTCCGTCTCGATGCCGCCATGCGCCCGTTCGCAGAAACGCATCCATCAATCGCTGGCTCCCTGTTTTTGCGGGTGAAACGGGACCCGCGACGCAGTTGATCCGCCTCCTTTGCCGTCGAATCGACCTGGCGCGAGCCACCGGCCGCGTGCCGTTCGATTCCATTCACCGCAAAGGAGTTGCTGTATGCGTACCCGTTACCAACCGGCCTGGGTTGTGGGCCTGATCTTCTCCACCCTGTCCCTGTCCGCCGTGGCCACCCCGCCGCTGGACGGCCAAGCGCCGCGCATCATCGGCGGTACTGATGCCCCGCCCGGCGAATACCCCTTCATGGCCAGCCTGCAGCAGCTGGGACGGGGGGACTCGGACCACGCGCGGCACTGGTGCGGCGGCACCCTGATCTCACCGTCGTGGGTGCTCACCGCCGCGCACTGCGTGGCCGGCCAGGCGCCGGCCGGATTCACCGTACTGGTCGGCCAGACCCGGCTGGAGGACACCCCGCGCCGCCGCGTGTCGAACGTGAAGGCCATCCACGTGCACCCGGCGTTCGAGTCGCGCGGGCTGGTCAACGATGTGGCACTGATCCAGCTCAAGCGCCCCATCACCCGTCTCGAACCGGCCGACCCGCTGCTGGGCGGCGACACCAGCTACCTGCGCCCCGGGCGGGGCTTCACTGTCATTGGCTGGGGAGTGACCGGCCACCCGGACGCCCCGCTGCCGACCGCACTGCAGACCGTGCAGGTCCCGTTCGTGCCGTTCAACGCCTGCAAGGCCGCCTACCCGGGCGTGCAGGCCGGCACCGTGATCTGTGCAGGCGCCGAAGGCCTGGACAGCTGTCAGGGCGATTCCGGTGGCCCGCTGATGGTGCAGCGGGAGGGCCGGTGGACCGTGCTGGGCACGGTCAGCTGGGGCGAGGGCTGCGCGCAGGCCGGGGCGCCCGGCGTGTACGCGCGCCTGTCGGGGGGCTATGTGCGGGATTTCCTGCAGGCCACCTGGACGCGTGACTGAAAATCGGTAGCGCTCTGTCGTGACCGGGGCCGGCCCCGCGTGGGGTCGGCCCCTGCCTTGCCTGCGTCGGTTCGTCGCCCGCCGCTGTTATCCAGGTTTTTCAATGGCTTGCCCCTGGGGGAGGCCGCTCGCTGCGGCCACCGGCTTGCCGCTGCGCAGCGCAGGCCGCAAGATGCGGACCGGTCCGGGGAGTCCGAATTCATGTCCATGCTGTTGATGCCGGGGCGTTACCGACCCTGGGTGCTGTCGCTCTCACTCTGTGGACTGGTGCTGCTGTCGGCGTGCAAGCGTGACCGGATCGATCCGGATGCGCCCGCCGCCGAACCGGTGGCCGCGTTGCAGCAGTTGGCGCGCCATGTGGCCGACAACGATCTGGTGGCGTACGCCAAGGCGTCGGTGCCGCCGGCGCAGTACGCCCGGTTGCAGGCGGCCTGGGCCGACGGGCACAGCCGCTGGCCGCTCACCGACCTGCCGCTGGATGGCCAGTTGCTGCCGATGATGGCGGCCCTGTCCGCACCCGATGCACCGCAGCGCCTGCAGCGTTCGTTTGATACCCAGATTGCGGGCCAGGCCACCGGCGTGCGCCAGGCCGCCCATTCGATGGGGCTGTTCGGGGTGCAGTACCTGCGCAACCAGACCGACTACACCGCAGACGAACGCGCCCATTACAGCCAGGTGGTGGACGTGCTCAGCCGCTGGGCCGCCGCCGCGCCGCTGACCGACAAGCAGCGCGCCCGGACCACCATCACCCTGCTGACGGCCACCGCGCGCACCAGCGGCCTCTCCACCGACGCCCAGCTGCAGGCGGCGGGCATGGAAGACTGCCTGCGCCGGCTGGGGACGTTCGAAAAGGCGTTCAAGACCGCCCTGGCCAGCTATGGCCTGTCGCTGGACGCGGCCCTGACCGGGCTGCGCGGCGAACTGGTCTCCCAGGAGGGCGACAACGCCGTGGTCAGGATCCAGTACCCGCTGGCCGGCGAGCAGATCGAGGCCCAGGTGCGGATGACCCGCCGCGATGGGCATTGGTACCTGGCGCGCACGCTGGAAGAGACCGACGCGCTGCTGCTGGCGGCCGATGCCGCCACCGCCGCGGCCGCCGCGCTAGCTGAACATGACGCCACGGTAGCCGCCGAAGCAGAGGCCGCCGCCCCCGTCAAGGACGCTGCTCCTGCACCGGCTAAGCCATAATGAAGCCGATGCCGAACCAGAATCCCCTGCCTTTCCCCGGCGAAGAGCCGCCCAAGACGCCGGACGCACCGTCCGCGTCGCCCGACAGCGCGCCCGCTGCAGACCCGGCCGCCGAGGCGGCGCCTGCGTCCGCCGCACCGGGTGCGACCGACCCGGGCGCGATCGTACCGACGCCCACCGCTGCCGCGTATGTGCCGGCCGGCCGCCGCCCCTGGTGGGCGCGCCTGCTGGGCCGCCTGGTCGAGCCGTGGCTGTCGCTGAAGATCGAACCCGAACACCCCGGCCAGTACAACGACGGCCGCCCCGTGGTCTACGTGCTGGAGGACTACGGTCTGTCCAACGCGCTGATCCTGGACAAGGCCTGCCGTGACGCCGGCCTGCCGTCGCCGCTGGTGCCCATTGCCGGCGACCCCACCGGTCGCAAGCGTGCCTACGTGGCGCTGTCGCGCCGGAGCAGCAGCAACTCGCTGATTCCCGAGCAGCGCGGGGCCAAGACCCATTCCGATTCGCTGGCCAAGGTGCTGCAGGCCCATCGCGCGCGCGATGAGCTGGACGTGCACCTGGTGCCGGTGTCGATCTTCGTCGGCCGCGCGCCGGACAAGCAGAGCGGCTGGTTTGCCGTGCTGTTCTCGGAAAACTGGGCGCTGGTGGGCCGCTTCCGCCGCCTGCTGGCCGTGCTGCTCAATGGCCGCAGCACCATCGTGCGCTTCGCCCCGCCGATCTCGCTGCGCAGCACGATCAACGAGGGGCTCGACCCCGAGCGCACCGTGCGCAAGCTGCAGCGCGTGCTGCGCACCCATTTCCGCCGCATCCGCGAGTCGGTGATCGGCCCGGACCTGTCCACCCGCCGCCTGCTGGTGGACAAGGTGCTGGAAGCGGACACGGTACGCGAGGCCATCGCCTCGCAGGCCAAACGCGACAACACCAAGCCGGCCGATGCCTGGAAGAAGGCGCACGCCTACGCCTGGGAAATCGCCGCGGACTATTCCAGCCCGGTGGTGCGCTCGGCCAGCTTCATGCTCAGCCACGTGTGGAACCGCATCTACGCCGGCGTGCTGGTCCACCACCTGGACAAGTTCAAGGCCGCCGCGCCGGGCCATGAAGTGGTGTACGTACCCAGCCACCGCAGCCACATGGATTACCTGCTGCTGTCCTACCTGCTGTACGACCGTGGCATCGTGCCGCCGCATATCGTGGCCGGCATCAACCTGAACCTGCCGGTGGTGGGCACGCTGCTGCGCAAGGGCGGCGCGTTCTTCATCCGCCGCTCGATCCGCGGCAACGCGCTGTATTCGGCGGTGCTGAGCGAATACGTGGCGCAGCTGGTCGCCGGCGGCTACTCGATCGAGTACTTCGTCGAAGGCGGCCGCTCGCGGACCGGGCGCCTGCTGCAGCCCAAGGGCGGCATGATCTCGATGACGCTGCGCGCGTTCCTGCGCCAGCCGCGCAAGCCGGTGCTGTTCCAGCCGGTCTACATCGGCTATGAAAAGCTGATGGAAGGCGGCAGCTACCTGGACGAACTGAGTGGCCGGCCCAAGGAGAAGGAATCGATCTGGTCGCTGCTGTGGTCGATCCCGAAGGTGCTCAAGCAGAACTACGGCCAGGTCGTGGTGAACTTCGGCGAACCGATCGCGCTCAATGACGTGCTGGCCCGCCAGGCCCCGGAATGGGATGGCGCGCCGGTGGGCGAAGACGAGAAGCCCAGTTGGCTGTCGGGCACGGTCGATCACCTGGCCGAACGCATCCAGGTGCACATCAACGGCGCCGCCGACGTCAATCCGATCAACCTGCTGGCGTTGGCGCTGCTGTCCACGCCCAAGCACGCCATGGGCGAGGCCGACCTGATCGCGCAGATCGAGCTGTGCAAGACGCTGCTGGTCGAGATGCCGTATTCGGACCGGGTCACGGTCACGCCGCATTCGCCGGAGCGGATCATCGCCCACGCCGAGGAAATCAACGTCCTCACCCGCATCAAGCACCCGCTGGGTGATGTGCTGAGTGTGAGCGGTGACACCGCGGTGCTGCTCAGCTACTTCCGCAACAACGTCATCCACCTGTTCACGGCGTCGTCGTGGGTGGCGTGCTGCTTCCAGAACAACCGTCGCATGAGCCGTACCGGCCTGGTCCAGCTGGGCCGCACCGTGTACCCGTTCCTGCAGGCCGAGCTGTTCCTGCCGTGGGACGAGGACCAGTTCGCCCAGCGTATCGAGCAGACCATCAACGTGTTCGTGCGCGAAGGCCTGCTGCAGAACGTCAACGACGACGATGGCGGCATCCTGGCGCGCAACACCGGGCAGACCGACGAAGTGTTCCGCCTGCGTGCGATCGGCCACTCGCTGCAGCAGGCATTCGAGCGCTATTACATCGCCATTTCAGTGCTGGTGAAGAACGGCCCGGGCACGCTGGGTGCGGCCGAACTGGAAAGCCTGTGCCAGCAGGCCGCGCAGCGCCTGAGCCTGCTCTACGCACCGGCCGCACCGGAGTTCTTCGACCGCACGCTGTTCCGTGGTTTCATCCAGAAGCTGCGCGAGCTGCGCCTGGTATGGCCGGACGAGAACAGCAAGCTGCTGTTCGACGCGCGCCTGGACGCATGGGCCAAGGATGCCAAGTTCATCCTCGGCCGCGAGCTGCGCCACACGATCGAGCGGGTCAGCCCTGAAGCGGCAAAACCAGAGGAACCGGTAACGCAGGATTGACGACCACGTCGTCAATCCTGCGCATCCGAAGCGCACCGCGTTCGCCAGCAATTCGTAGATCCACGCCATGCGTGGAGACCGCGCGCCAGCGCGGCACAAGCGTCCGTATTCCGGGTAATGCGGCGTGCATTGACCGGCCGACGTTGATCATTGTCCGAAGACGCGTTTCAGGCGTTCATGACGCTTGAGCGGAGGGCCGCGTAGCGACACGCCATGCGTGTCCAACGGAACATCCGGTCGCCCGGTTACGCCGGCTCGTCCGGAATCAGCATGTCTTCCAGCTTGGCAATGCAGTCCTTGAGCTGCAGCTTGCGCCGCTTCAGGCGCTTGGCTTCCAGCTCGTCGTCGCCGTTGGCGGCCATGCGTTGGATCGCCTCGTCCAGCTCACGATGCTCCCGCCGAAGGACGGCAAGGCGGCTGCTGATCTGCTCGGGCGTGAAGGTATCCACAGAGACGCAGCATACACATCCGCGGCGACGCCCGGGAGTGAACGCAGTCACTTCGCGGCGCCGGTGAGGGGCGATGCGAGCCGGTAGAATGGCCGGATGCCCGCCGTCCTGCCGCTGCCAGATCCCGTCCGTCGCGCCAGCCGCGACGATGACGCCGCGCGCGACAAACTGTCACGCCGGTTGCGTCGGCAGGTGGGCCAGGCGATCGCCGATTTCGGCATGATCGAGGCCGGTGACCGGGTCATGGTCTGCCTGTCCGGTGGCAAGGACAGCTACACCCTGCTGGACGTGCTGTTGCAGCTGCAGAAGAAGGCACCGGTAGCGTTCGAGCTGGTCGCGGTGAATCTGGACCAGAAGCAGCCGGGGTTTCCCGCGCACGTGCTGCCCGAGTACCTGGCCGGCATTGGCGTGCCGTACCAGATCATCGAACAGGACACCTATTCGGTGGTCAGCCGGGTGATTCCGGAGGGGCGCACGATGTGTTCGCTGTGCTCGCGCCTGCGCCGTGGCGCGCTGTACCGGCACGCGGCCGAGCATGGCTTCACCAAGATCGCGCTTGGCCACCATCGCGACGACAGCGTGGCCACGTTCTTCCTCAACCTGTTCCACCACGCCAAGCTGTCGGCGATGCCGCCGAAGCTGCGCAGCGACGATGGCCGGCATGTGGTGATCCGCCCGCTGGCCTATGTCAGCGAAGCCGACATCCAGGCACACGCGCAGGCGCGCGGGTTTCCGATCATTCCGTGCACCCTGTGTGGCAGCCAGGACAACCTGCAGCGCCGCCAGGTGGCGCAGATGCTGCAGCAGTGGGAGCACCAGCATCCGGGCCGCATCGACCAGATCGCGCGCGCGCTGGGCAACATCCATCCCTCGCAGCTGGCCGATCCGGCCCTGTTTGATTTCCTGGCGCTGGGCCGCACCGCGGCGCCGCCTTCCGCCCCGACGGCCTGGGCCGACGGGGCATCCGATTCGGGCGATGATGTCGGTCTGGCCTGAGCCACGCCGTCGACCGCGCCTTCCCTTTCACACCTTTACTCCGGAATTCCATGTTCTTTCGCAACCTGACGCTGTTCCGCTTCCCGACCGCCACGGATTTCTCTGAAGTCGACACCCTGCTGCCGCAGGTACTGCTCAAGCCGGTTGGCCCGCTCGAAATGAATTCGCGCGGTTTCATTTCCCCGTTCGGCCGCGAAGAGAAGGCCGTGTTCTCGCACCGCGTCGGCGATGCGCTGTGGCTGACCGTGGGCGGTGAGGACAAGATCCTGCCGGGCGCGGTGGTCAACGACCTGCTGGCGCGCAAGCTGGAAGAAATCGAAGAGAAGGAAGGGCGCAAGCCCGGCGGCCGCGAACGCAAGCGGCTCAAAGATGACCTGCTGCACGAGCTGATGCCGCGCGCGTTCGTGAAGAGCTCGCGCACCGACGCGCTGATCGACCTGACCCACGGCTACGTGGCGGTGGACTGCTCGAGCAGCAAGAAGGGCGAGAACATGATGTCCGACATCCGTGGTCTGCTCGGCAGCTTCCCGGCCATGCCGCTGAACGCCGAAGTGGCGCCGCGCTCGATCCTGACCGGTTGGATTGCCGGTGAAGAACTGCCCACCGGGCTGAGCCTGGGCGAAGAGTGCGAGATGAAGGATCCGGCCGAGGGCGGCGCGGTCGTCAAGTGCCAGCACCAGGAGCTGCGCTGCGAGGAGATCGACAAGCACCTGGACGCCGGCAAGCAGGTGACCAAGCTGGCCCTGGTGTTCGAGGACAACCTGTCCTTCGTGCTGGGCGACGACCTGATCGTGCGCAAGCTGAAGTTCCTGGACGGCGCGCTGGACCAGCTCGAGCACGCCGACGAGGACGGCCGCCGTGCCGAACTGGATGCCCGCTTCGCCCTTCAGAGCGGCGAAGTGCGCCGCCTGTTCCTGCTGCTGGAAGAAGCCTTCAAGCTCAGCAAGGCCGACTGACCGCACCGGGGCTCTGCCCTCGGTGCCGAACAACGCCGTAGAGCGGGGCTCTGCCCCGCTGCGCGCGATCCCTGCAGCGGGGCAGAGCCCTGCAGCGGGGCAGAGCCCCGCTCTACCGTCCCCGGAGCCCCCGCAGTCATCTGCGGGGCGCCGTCGGCGCTATGCTGTACCCATGCCCGGATTCCTCCGCCGCCTGATCTCCCCGGCCGTCGCCCCCACCCTGCAGCGCGATACCGTGCGCCTGCGCCTGGAGGATGCCGAGATCGACGTGCTGCGCGTGCGTGATCCGCGTGCGCGCCGGATCAAGCTCAGCGTCGACGAGCGCGGCGTGCGTCTTACACTGCCACCGCGCGCGAGCCTGGTGATGGGCGAACGTTTCCTGGAACAGCACCGCGACTGGTTGTCCACGCAGCTGCGCAATTACCAGGCGCAGAACCTGCCGCCGCCGCTGGTGATCGGCGAACCCGGGGTGCTGCCGTTGCGGGGCGAACTGTTGCCGCTGCGCTGGGACACCGGGCGCTATGCGCGCCTGGAACTGGAGGCCGATGGTGCGTGCATGTACCTGCCGGCACGCGGTACCGATGCCACGGTGAGGCGCGCGCTGCGCGAGTTCTACGAAGCCCAGACCCGCGCCGATGTCGGCCAGTGGTTGCCGCGCTATCTGCCCAGCCTGCCGCGCGCACCCGCGCGGTTGCGGTTGAAGGTGATGTCCTCGCAGTGGGGCTCGCTGGCACCCGATGGCAGCATGGCGCTGGATCTGGCCCTGGTGCTGGGACGGCCGTCGGCGTTCGAGTACGTGCTGGTGCACGAGCTCTGCCACCTGATCCAGGCCAATCATTCGGCTGCGTTCTGGGCGGAAGTGGAGCGGCGCTTCCCCGCGTGGCGTGAGGAGCGGGATTACTTCCAGGTGGAAGGGCGCAGGCTGAAGGCGATGTTGCGGCAGTTGTTGTAGGTGCGGGCGCCTGCAATGCATCGTAGAGCCACGCCATGCGTGGCTGCGCTTCGTTCCGTGGTCATGAACGTCTGACACACGGCTTCGGAAGGTTTAAACGTTGGTCGCGATGCGTGTAACGGTGGTGACCCGTCTGCGGTGGCTTGTGCCGCGCTGCGCGCGGTTGCCACGCTACCAAGCATATTCCGTTGTTGCGGGCACTCCCGGGCGCGTGGCGACGCGCTGATTGAAACGGCGCCCACGTTCCATGGGGCGCGGCGTGGCACTACGACCCGTTACGTGCGCAGGACGATTGGGCTGTAGAGCCACGCCATGCGTGGCTGCTCTGCGTTCCGTGGCCATGTACGTCGGCGATGTTTCTAGCGCGATGCCTGCGCGCGCAGCGTTGCCGCCTGCGCCCAGCGCGTGGCCACGCGGGGCGCGGTGATGCACACCGCCTGGTCGGTCACGGTGGTGACCGCGCGCTCCAGCAGCTGGATGTCGGCCTCGTGCTGGCGCGCAACGTGCGGGTCCTCGAAGAAGATCGCGCGCTGGCAGCGCCCCTCCAGCACCTGGTCGGCGATCTGCGCGTCGCCGCCCATCGGGCCGCTCTGGTAGCGCGTCACCCAGGCCTGGTCGGCGGGCCAGCCGCGGCTCCAGGCCAGCTCATTGAGACGCTGGCCGGTGGTGCCGGTGCCCACCCGGGTACGGAAGCGCGACAACAGGGCGAAGTGTTCGTCGGCGAAGGCCAGCATGGCCGGCTTCATCGCATCGTGGGCGATCAGCGCGAGGGTGTGCTGTTCGAAAGCGTGCAGGTCATCCGCGCCCGGGACGGCGGCCAGGCCCGCCTGCATGCGCTCCACCTCGACCCAGTCGCGTGCTGTCGCCACGGTGGAAATGAAGGGCTTGCCGTGGATCACGCACTGGCGCTTGAGTGCGGTGGCCTCGGGGAACACCGAGGAGGGATCGACCGGATCCATCAGGTAGATCGCACCGTCCAGGGTGCGCTCGGGGGTGCCCATGCCGACGACCTCGGCGACCAGCTTCATCAGGCCCCCCTCGCGCCCGTTCGGGTAGCGCCGCAGGGCAGGGAATTCGCGCAGGAAGCCCAGCCGCTGGATCGCGTCGAAGGTGCGCCCGACCGCATGCAGTTCCACCCCCAGCTCGCGCAGCCCGCCATCGCTGGCGCCGAGCCAGCGGAACAGCGCGGCGTGCTTGTCGTGGTGGTGCAGGCGGTTGGCGGCCAGGCCGATGCGCATGGGGATCCTTGGGTGGGCTGTAAACGACATTCTAGGGCGCATCGTGTGTCGCGTTGCGGTCCGGCACCGCGTGGGACACGCATGGCGTGTCGCTACGGGGCATGTTTCTGTTGCGTGTCCCACGTAACTCCCGGCCCAACGGGCGCCCCTCCCTTCACACCAATTCGTATTAGTTGCATAGCCGCAAACCGGGCCATAGCCGACAGTTGCCCCCCAAGCCCGTCAATCAGGACAGCCCTCTCATGCCCCTCTCCGCCTCCCGCGCCCAGCCGTCGGTGCACACCCTGGCTGCCGACCGCGGCGCCCGCATCCGCACGCTGGGCCGGCTGCTGCGCCATGCCGCCAGCGGCGATGCCGACGTGCTGCTGGTAGGCCTGGCGCGCATGCTGGACGCGCATATCGGGTGCGGCCACGGCGACAATGCGGGCAATGCGCGCATCCGTGCCCAGCTCGATGAGATCGAGCTGCTGCTGGCGCTGGAAATCGAGCGGGCCGGGCTGCGCGCCGCGTGACGTAGCGCCGGGCTCTGCCCGGCAGGTTCAGCGGCAGCGGGGCAGAGCCCCGCTCTACGTCGGTGGTGCAGCGGCAGCGGGGCAGAGCCCCGCTCTACGTCGGTGGTGCAACGGCAGCGGGGCAGAGCCCCGCTCTACGTCGGTGGTGCAGCCGCAGCGGGGCAGAGCCCCGCTCTACGCGGTGATCAGCTGGACAATGCTGGCCGCCGCATCGCGCCCTTCGGCCACGGCCGTCACCACCAGGTCCGCGCCGCGCACCGCGTCGCCACCGGCGAACAGCCTGGGGTGGGCGGTCTGGTAGGGCAGGCGGCCCGTTCCCCCCGCCACGATGCGGCCGTTGTTGCCGGCCTCCACGCCGTGTGCAGTGAGCCAGGCCGGCACGCTGGGCGAGAAACCGAACGCGATGATCACCACGTCGGCCTCCAGCAGCGATTCGCTGCCATCGATCGGCACCGCGTTGCGGCGACCCTGCGCATCGGGTTCGCCCAGGTGGGTCTCAACCACGGTCACGCCAATGGCCTCGTCGTCGGCGCCGGCCTCGATCGACAACGGCTGGCGGTTGAACAGGAAGCGCACGCCTTCCTCGCGCGCATTGGCGACCTCGCGTGCCGAGCCCGGCATGCTGGCCTCGTCGCGGCGATAGGCACAGGTGACGCGCGCCGCACCGAGGCGCACGGCGCTGCGCACGCAGTCCATGCCGGTATCGCCGCCGCCCAGCACCACCACGCGCTTGCCCTCCAGGTCGGGCAGGGCAAGGGTGTCTTCCCAGCCGGCAATGGGCCGGCCCTGCGCGTCGCTGCCGCTGACGATGCGGCTGTTCTGGACCAGGAACGGCAACGCCGGCAGCACGCCCTTCAGGTCCTGCCCGGGCAGGCCGCCGTCGGTGTAGCGGTAGGCGCCGGTGCCCACGAACACCGCGTCGTACTCGTCCAGCAGCGTCTCCATCTCGATGTCGCGGCCGATCTCCACGCCCAGCCGGAACTGCACGCCCATCCCTTCCAGGACATTGCGGCGGCGGCTGATCACCGACTTGTCGAGCTTGAAGCTGGGAATGCCGAACTGCAGCAGGCCGCCGATCTGCTCATAGCGGTCGTACACCACCGCCTGCACGCCGGCGTGGGCGAGCCGGTCGGCGCAGGCCAGCCCGGCCGGGCCGGCACCGATCACCGCCACACGCTTGCCGGTGGCTTCCACGGCGGCCATATCCGGGCGCCAGCCAGTGGCCAGCGCGGTATCGACGATGTACTTCTCCACCGCACCAATGGTGACCGCGCCGAATTCTTCCAGCGTGCAGCTGCCTTCGCACAGCCGGTCCTGCGGGCACACCCGGCCGCACACTTCCGGCAGCGGGTTGGTGGAATGGCACAGCGTGGCCGCTTCGTGGATGCGGTTTTCCTGGACCAGCTGCAGCCACTGCGGAATGGCGTTGTGCACCGGGCACTTCCAGCTGCAGTACGGGTTGCCGCAGTCCAGGCAGCGACCCGCCTGGTACTGGGCGTCTTCCTTGCCGAACTTGCCGTACAGCTCACCCCAGTCGCCGGAGGTGCGCAGTTCGACCGGAATGCGCTGCGGCATGGTCCGGGGCAGGTCGAGGAACTGGAAAGCTTGCTTGCGGCTCATGTATGGGAATCCAGGAAATCAGGCGGCGCGGCGCAGCGATTCGGTCAGCGATTCAATGCTGGCGGCCTTGGGTTTGACCAGCCAGAACTTGCCCACGTAATCGCGGAACTCGTCGAGGATCTGCTGTGCCCAGATGCTGCCGGTCAACTCGCGGTGGCGGCTGATCAGCGTATGCAGGTGCTGGCGATGATTCTCGAAGCCCTCGGCGGAGATGCGGTGGATGTCGATCAGTTCGTGGTTGTAGCGGTCCACGAAGTCGCGGTCGATATCCAGCACGTAGGCCAGGCCGCCGGTGAAGCCGGCGCCGAAGTTCAGCCCCACCTTGCCCAGCACCAGCACGATGCCGTCGGTCATGTATTCGCAGCAGTGGTCACCGGCGCCTTCGATCACCGCCAGCGCGCCGGAGTTGCGCACACCGAAGCGCTCGCCGGCACGGCCCGCGGCGAACAGCTCGCCGCCGGTGGCGCCGTACAGGCAGGTGTTGCCGATGATCGCGGTGTTGCGTGCCTCGAAGCGTGCGCCACGCGGCGGGCGCACCACCAGGCGGCCGCCGGCCATGCCCTTGCCGACGTAGTCGTTGGCTTCGCCTTCGACCTCCAGCTGCAGGCCGCCCACGTTGAACGCGCCGAAGCTCTGCCCGGCGGTGCCGCGGAAGCGCAGGGTAAGCGGGGCATCGCTCATGCCCTGGTTGCCGTGCACGCGCGCGATCGCACCGGACAGGCGGGTGCCGATCGAGCGGTCGGTGTTGTGGATCAGGAAGCGGTGTTCACCGCCGAGCTTGCCGGCGATGGCCGGGGCCAGCAGGCCGTCCATCTGCGTGGCCAGGCTGTCCGGTGATTCGTACAGGCGCTGCGCGGCGCAGTGGCTCCCGGCGTACTGCGCCGGGTTGAGCAGGCGCGACAGGTCTACCTTGACGCCGGGACGCGGGGCGACCTCCAGCTGCTGCAGCAGGTCGGTACGGCCGACGATCTCGTCCAGTGAACGCACGCCCAGGTAGGACAGCCAGCCGCGCACTTCCTCGGCCAGCAGCCGGAAGAAGTTCTCCACGCGCTCGGGCAGGCCGGTGAAGTACTGCGCGCGCAGGCGCTCGTCCTGGGTGGCCACGCCGGTGGCGCAGTTGTTGAGGTGGCAGATGCGCAGGTACTTGCAGCCCAGCACGATCATCGGCGCGGTGCCGAAGCCGAAGCTGTCCGCGCCCAGCAGCGCGGCCTTGATCACGTCCAGGCCGGTCTTCAGGCCGCCGTCGGTCTGCAGCAGGGTGCGCCCACGCAGGTCGTTGGCCACCAGGGCCTGGTGCGACTCGGCCACGCCCAGTTCCCACGGCACGCCCGCGTAGCGGATCGAGCTGACCGGGCTGGCACCGGTGCCGCCGTCATGGCCGGACACGGTGATCAGGTCGGCGCCGGCCTTGACGACGCCGGCGGCAATGGTGCCCACGCCGGCATGCGAGACCAGCTTCACCGACACCAGCGCGTCCGGGTTGACCTGCTTGAGGTCGTAGATGAGCTGGGCCAGGTCTTCGATGGAGTAGATGTCGTGGTGCGGCGGCGGCGAGATCAGGCCGATGCCCGGCTTGGCATAGCGCAGCCGCGCGATCAGCTCGTTGACCTTGTGCCCGGGCAGCTGGCCGCCTTCGCCGGGCTTGGCGCCCTGGGCCACCTTGATCTGCAGCACTTCGGCATTGACCAGGTATTCGGCCGTGACGCCGAAGCGGCCCGAGGCCACCTGCTTGATCTTGCTGCGCTTGTTGGTGCCGTAGCGCACCGGGTCTTCGCCGCCTTCGCCGGAGTTGCTGCGCCCGCCCAGCTTGTTCATGGCGATGGCCAGCGCTTCATGCGCCTCGGGCGACAACGCGCCCAGGCTGATCGCGGCGGTATCGAAGCGGCGGAACAGGTCTTCGGCCGGGGCCACCTCGTGCAGCGGGGTCGGCGTGGGCGCCGCCTTGAGCTGCAACAGGTCGCGCAGCGCCGACACCGGCCGGCCATGCACGGCCTCGCAGTAGCGCTGCCAGTCGGCGGCCTCACCGCTGCGCGCGGCGCGCTGCAGGGTCATGACCACGTCGGGGTTGTACATGTGGTATTCGCCGCCGTGCACGTACTTGAGCACGCCGCCGACGTCCGGGCGCAGCAGGTCGTTCCAGGCGCGCACGGTGAGTTCGCGCGCCTCGTCGTCCAGCCGCCCGAAGCCCACGCCGGCCACGCGCGACGGCGTTTCCGGGAAGCACAGGTCGACCACTTCATCGTCCAGGCCGACGATCTCGAACAGCTGCGCGCCGCGGTAACTGGCCACGGTGCAGATGCCCATCTTGGAGATGATCTTGGACAGGCCCTTGTAGATGCCCTTGCGGTAGCTGCGGCCGATCTGCGACTGCTCGCCGCCCTTCTTCAGCTGCAGGATGCCGCGCCGGCCCAGGTCGAACAGGGTCTGGTAGGCCAGGTACGGGTACACCGCCGTGGCGCCGAAGCCGAGCAGGCAGGCCATGTGGTGCGGGTCGCGGGCGGTGCCGGTTTCCAGGATCAGGTTGACGTCGCAGCGCAGCCCGGCATTGGACAGATGGTGGTGTACGGCGCTGGTGGCCAGCAGGGCATGCACCATCGGCCGGTCGGCAACCGGGTAACGGTCGCTGAGCAGCAGCATGACGATGCCTTCGCGCGCGGCGGCCTCGGCCTCGGCGCAGATGCGCTCGATGCCCGCCTTCAGGCCCTCGTCCAGGCTGTAGGAGAGGTCGATGAGGCGGTTGCGGTCGACGTACTGCTCCATCTTGATCAGCTGGCGCAGCTTGCGCTGGCTGAGTACCGGCGAATTGAGGATGACGTGGTTCACCGTCTCCGCACCGGCATGGAAGATGTTGGTCTCCTTGCCGAGCTGGGTGGTCAGCGACATCACGCAGTCTTCCCGCAGCGGGTCGATCGGCGGGTTGGTGACCTGCGCGAATGCCTGGCGGAAGTAGTCGTAGAGCGGCCGGCTCTGCTGGCTGAGCACCGCCATCGGGGTGTCGTCGCCCATCGAGCCGGTGGCTTCCTGCTCGGTCTCGGCCAGCGGGCGCAGGATCTGCTCCACTTCCTCGGTGCTGAGCTGGAACAGCTTGTGGTAGCTGCGCAGGGTGCGCTCGTCGAACGGTTCTTCCACCAGCGACGGATCGATCAGTTCGGTCTGCAGGTAGGTCACGCCCTGCTGCAGCCACTGCTTGTACGGCGCGCGGCCACGGTTGATGCGGTCGATGGCATCAGAGTCGAGCAGGTCGCCGCGCTTGAGGTCGATGGCCATCATCTCGCCCGGCCCCAGCTTGCCCTTGCGCACCACGCGCTCGGCCGGCACTTCCCACACGCCGGCTTCGGAGGCGACCAGGAAGTGGCGGTCGGAGGTGAGCATCCAGCGGGCAGGGCGCAGGCCGTTGCGGTCCAGCGTGCAGGCGGCATAGCGGCCGTCGCAGGCGACGATGCCGGCCGGGCCATCCCACGGCTCGCTGTTGAGGCCGTAGAACTCGTAGAACGCGGCCAGGTCGGCGTCCTTGAATTCCAGCGACTGGGTCGCCGGCGGCACCAGGATGCGCAGCGCCTGGATCAGGTCCATGCCGGCGCTGACCATCAGCTCCAGCATGTTGTCCAGGCTCTGCGAATCGGAGCCGTGCATGGAGATCACCGGGTCGAACTCGCCGATGTCGAAGCGCGGGGTCTTCCACACCTTGCTGCGCGCCTGCGCCCAGCGGCGGTTGCCCTCGATGGTGTTGATCTCGCCGTTGTGCGCGAGCATCCGGAACGGATGCGCCAGTGGCCAGCGCGGCAGCGTGTTGGTGGAGAACCGCTGGTGGAACACGATGGCGCTGGACGCCAGGTCGTTGCGCTGCAGGTCCGTGTAGAACCGGCTCAGCTTGTCCGGCAGCACCATGCCCTTGTAGCTGATCGCGTTCGGGCTGAGCGTGGTGACGTAGTAATCGGCGTGCTCGCGCAGCTGCTGTTCGCTGCGGCGGCGTGCGAGGAACAGCGCCAGGGTGAACGCGGCTTCGTCCTGGCCATCGCCGGCATCGACGAACACCTGTTCGATGTGCGGCAGCGTGTCGCGGGCCAGCTGGCCGCACACGCTGGGGTCGGTCGGCACCACGCGCCAGCCGAGCGGCTGGCAGCCGGCGCTGCGCAGCTGCTGCTCCAGGAGGTCGCGACAGGCCTGCGCGGCGGCCGCGTCGTGCGGCAGGAACACCACACCGGCTGCATACAGCCGACCGAGGGTGATGCCGGCTTCGGCGGCGAGCGCCTGCAGGAAGGCTTCCGGGCGGCGCAGCAACAGGCCGCAGCCGTCACCGGTGACACCGTCGGCGGCGACGCCGCCGCGGTGGGTCATGCGCGACAGCGCGGCAATGGCGGTATCAACCAGCAGCCGTGACGGCTGGTCGTCGAGTTGCGCGACCATGCCGAAACCACAGGCGTCGCGTTCGTCTTGCGGGTCGTAAAGCCCTTGGCGGTTGCGGGGGGCCATCTCTGCCTCAAAGTCGGGTGAGCGGCGACACTCGTCCCCGCTCAATCCGTTGAGCGCATCTGGAGGCACCGGATGCTTCGACTAGAGCATAGTTGTTGCAACGCCGCAATACACGGTTTCAGGCGCAACCAAACCCCTCAAAAACCCGCTCCGCGCGCGCCCAATTCAGCCGCAGCGCAGGCCGGTGATCACGCTCTTTTCGTCCAGCTCGATATTCAGCCGCTCGCCGACGAATTCCATGGTGGTCACGTCATCGGGCTTGAGCACGCGCAGGTCGCGCGCGCCGGCATCCTGCTGCGCCTGGGCGCCGATGTCGTCGGTGTAGGCCTGGCCGATCAGGCTCTGCACCTGGGTGGCGTCGCAGTTGCCCACGGGCGGTGCTTCGGTGGCCTTGCCGGTGGTGTCGGTCGGGGAGGCGGCTTCTTCCGCAGCCTTCTGCGCGTGGGTGCCCACGGCTTCCTGTTCGTCCATCGGCGGGGCCTTGCAGGCGCCCAGCAACAGCAGGGTGGGGACCAGGGCGACGGCCATGATCGAGGGGCCAAACGAACGCCGCACGCGGCGGGACGACAAGGACGACATCGGGACTCCAGAGTTCCAGGCAGGAAATGAAGGAGGATATCGTCAAGCGGGGTGTGAGGTGTTTGTGTTGCGTTATTGACGCGGCGCCGCACTGCCGGCAACCACACTGCAGGCCCGCTGCCCTGTTGCCCGCCCATGCCCGCACGCATTGCCACCCCCGAAGCCGCCGCCGCCCGCGAGGCCGGCCTGCGTTACGTCACCGACGCGCAACCGGGCATCGCCCGGCGCCGCGCGGGCAAGGGCTTCAGCTATCGCGATGCGGACGGCCATGCGGTGCGCGATGCTGCGACCCTGGCCCGGATCCGGGCGTTGGCCATTCCGCCGGCCTATCTGGACGTGTGGATCTGCGCCGCCGCCAACGGCCACCTGCAGGCCACCGGGCGCGACGCCCGCGGTCGCAAGCAGTACCGCTACCACCCGGACTGGTCGCGGGTGCGCGGCGATGGCAAGTTCGACCGGGTGATCGCCTTCGGCAAGGCCCTGCCCGCGCTGCGCCGCCGCCTGCGCCGTGATCTCAAGCTGCCCGGGTTCCCGCAGGACAAGGTGCTGGCGATCGTGGTGGCCCTGCTGGCCGAGACCCTGGTGCGGGTGGGCAACCCCGAGTACGCCCGCGACAACCGCTCCTACGGCCTCACCACCCTGCGCAACCGCCACTTGGAGCTGGCCAGCGGCGGGCGCGCACGCATGCATTTCCGCGGCAAGTCCGGCCAGGAGCACGAGGTCGAGATCGATGACCGCCGGCTGGTGCAGCTGATCCGGCGGTGCCAGCAGCTGCCCGGGCAGGCCCTGTTCCAGTACCGCGACGATGCGGGTGCACTGCAGCCGGTGGACTCGGGCCAGGTCAATGCCTACCTGCGCGACGCGATGGGCACTGACTTCAGCGCCAAGGATTTCCGTACCTGGGGCGGTACCGTGGCGGCACTGCGCCAGTTCGCCGCCACCGCGCTCCCCGAGAAACCCAGCGAGCGCGCGTTGGCGGCGCTGCAGAAGGAGGTGGTGTGCGAGGTGGCCACCCTGCTGGGCAATACGCCGGCGGTATGCCGCAAGGCCTACATCGATCCGAGCGTGTTCGAGGGCTGGCGTGCGGGCACGCTGGCCGGTCTTGCCGGGCTGCGCGGCGACCGGCAATGGGAACAGGCGACCCTGAAATTCCTGCGCGGCGCCCGGCGGGTGCCGCGCGCAAAGGCCGCGCGCTGAGTCGCGGCCGGGACCTCAGCCGCAGTAGATCGCGGTGATGTTGTTGGTACGTCCGGTTTCGATGGTCAGGCGGTCGCCGCCACTCTCCGCACCGGGCGTCGGGTTGCCCGCGCCGCTGGCGGTGGCGCCACTTGCCGCGCGCTGCCCGCGCACCACATTGACCTGCAGGCTGTCGCTGTCCACGCGGGCGCGGTCAACGGTGGCGGAAGAGGCGGCCAGGCCGACCGCGCCGCGCACCTTGTCCACGTGGCACTGCCCGGAGATGACGCCGTCGATGGGCTGTACCTGTGCGACCTGCGTGGTGCTGCAGGCGGTGAGAGCGGTCAGTGCGGCAAACGCGAGCAGGGGACGAAACATGGGGCGACTCCAGCGGGATTCTGGTGCCCACGATGCCGCTGCACGCGTATGCGGCGGATGAAGCCGTACACGGCATGGCGACATGGCATTCACCGCGTGCGACGGCGGCGGTGACCACACTGCCCTTGCCTCGCCCTCCACCCGCATCGAGGCACTGCTACGAAGGAGTTGCCCATGGCCACGGCCAAGAAGACCCGTAAACGCACCACGACCGCTTCCACCGCGCCCGCCGCCGAACCGAAGGCCGCACGTCCGCGCACTCCGGTAGTGAAGACCGCCACCCGCAAGGCCGCTGCCACCGATCCGCGCGCCGCGCGCGTGGCGGCCCGCCAGCGCCGCCTGCAGGACCAGGAAAAGGCCAAGGACGCACGCGCCGCAGAGAAGAAAGCCAGCAAAAAGGCCACGAAGAAGGCCGTCCAGGCCGGCAGCCGCACGCAGCCCGACACCATGCCAGCCCAGCACATTGCCAAGCCCGGCAACGAACACGAACTCACGCTCGCACCGCGCTTTCTCGCGCCCGACTACGTCGGCAGCGGCAAACTCAAGGGCAAGCGCGCCATCATCACCGGTGCCGACTCGGGCATTGGCCGCGCCGTCGCGGTGCTGTTCGCCCGCGAGGGCGCCGATGTGGCGGTGCTGCACCTGGACGAACACGACGATGCCCAGCTCACCCGCGACCATGTGGAAGCCGAAGGCGGGCGCTGCGTGGTGATCGCCGGCGACGTGCGCGACCCGACGTTCTGCAACAAGGCGGTCAGGCAGGTGGCCAAGGCGTTCGGCGGCATCGACATCCTGGTCAACAACGCCGCCTTCCAGCTGCACTGCGAGCGCCTCGAAGACCTGGAAGACGCGCACCTGCAGGAAACCCTGCAGACCAATATCGGCGGCTACATCCAGATGGCGCGTGCAGTGCTGCCGCACCTGCAGGAAGGTGACTGCATCATCAACACCGGTTCGGAAACCGGCCTGTTCGGCAGCAAGGCGCTGATCGACTATTCGGCCACCAAGGGGGCCATCCACGCCTTCACCAAGGCGCTGGCCAGCCAGCTGCTGCCGCGCGGTATCCGCGTCAACGCGGTGGCGCCGGGCCCGGTGTGGACCCCGCTCAACCCCGCCGACAAGCAGGCCCCCGATGTGGCCGAGTTCGGCAAGGACAGCGACATGGGCCGCCCGGCGCAGCCCGAAGAGTTGTCGCCTGCGTATGTATTCCTGGCATCGCCGATCACCGCCAGCTACATCAGCGGGGTGATCCTTCCCGTCATGGGCGGGCCGCGGGGGTAAGCACCCGCTACCTGCGTCGCGATCACGACCGTTGGTCGTGACCGCCGCAGACCGTTCGTCGGCACACGCCGTCCGGCACTTGACGACATTTGTAGTCACGGGCATGGTGGCGACACGTGTAGTCATCGGAGAGTGTCATGCGCGGCAAGACCATCGGGGACCAGGAGCTGGCCCTGCTGCAGTACATAGCGGAACAGGAAGACGCCAGCGTTGGCGAAGTGGCGGCCGGCTTCGGTGAGGAGCGTGGCCTGGCCCGTTCCACGGTGCTGACCATGATGGAACGCCTGCGCGGCAAGGCCTACCTGCAGCGCCAACAGGTCGAGGGCGTTTACCGCTATTCGGCCACCGGCGAACAGGACAGCGTGGTCCAGGGTGCGGTGGCCAGCTTCGTGGAGAAGACGCTGCAGGGCTCGGTGTCGCCGTTCGTGGCCTTCATGTCGCACAAGGCCGACGTCAGCGACAGCGAACTGGCCGAACTGGAAGCGCTGGTGGCGCAGCTGCAATCACGCAAGCGGGAGGGCTGAGCCATGGATACCTTCATGATGGAAATGCTGACCCGCCTGGCCTGGACCAGCGTGCAGAGCGCGGTGCTGGTGGCAGGGGTGTGGGGCGTGTGCCGGCTGCTGCCGCGCTTGCCGGCGGCCACGCGCTGCCGCTTGTGGTGGCTGGTGGCATTGCAGGCCGTGCTGGGCCTGGTGTGGAGCAGCCCGCTGGAACTGGCCGTGCTGCCGGCGCCCGGCATCGACGCCGCCACGCTGGCGGCGCAGCCGATGGTGCCGGTGCAGCTGGAACTGACCGGGGCCCTGGTGGAGGTGGCGCCGTCTACCGCTGCTGTGTCGCTGCTGCCCGCGCTGTCCTGGCAGACGGCGCTGTTCGCGTTGTGGGCGGCCGGTGCGCTGGTGATGCTGCTGCACAGTCTGCGCGCGTATCGGCAGAGCCGCGCGCTGGTGCGCGACGCAGCGCCCTGCACCGATGCCGGCCTGCAGCAGGCGCTGCAGCTGGCCGCCGAAGCGCACGGCCTTGCACGCGCGCCGGAATTGAAGATCTCCGCGCAGATTCGTTCGCCGCAGCTGATCGGACCGTGGAATCCCGTGCTGCTGCTGCCCGCCCGCGAGCTGCCGGCGATGGCCGCCGATGACCTGGACATGGCACTGACCCATGAGCTGGTTCACCTGCAGCGCCGCGACCTGTGGTTCGGGCTGTTGCCCGCGCTCGCCCAGCACCTGCTGTTCTTCCACCCGCTGCTGCACGTGGCCGTGCGCGAATACGCGCTGGCCCGGGAAGAGGCGTGCGACAGCGCGGTGGTGGCCGGTCATGGGCATTGCCGGCACGACTACGGCCGCCTGCTGGTGCAGCTGGGCGTGGCACCGCGACCGGCCGTGGGCGTGGCCAGCGCCTCGCCCAACTTCCGCAGCCTCAAGCGCCGCCTGCTGACCCTGCAGCAGACCGGCAGCTTCCCGCGCGTGGCCTCGGTGGCGATCACCGCGCTGTTCGTGGTGATCGGCGTGGCCCCGCTGCGTCTGGTGGCCGCGGTACCGCCGCCGCCGCCGGCGCCTCCGGTGGTCGCGGCCCCCGCGGCCCCCGCCGTTCCGGCAGCACCGGCAGCACGGCCGGCAGTAGCTGCCCCGGCCGCTCCGGCCGTGCCCCGACCGGCGCCCGCGCCGCACCCGGTCGCTGCACCGCGTCCGCCGGCAGCCCCGGCCGCGCCCGCACCCCCGCCGCATCCGGATGACGAGAGCACCACCATGATCACCCACGGCCGGCTGGACTTCTCGCACCAGCCGCGCCAGGCGTTCGTGCTGATGGGCGGTGGCGACAACTTCGTCGATGCCTCGATGGACGACCTCAAGCAGGCAAAGCGGGACGCGAAGGGCGGCGACCCGGTGCTGTGGGTACGGCGCGGCAACGAGCGCTACCTCGTGCGCGATCCAGCGCTGCTGAAGTCACTGGCCAACGCGCAGCGGCAGGTGAGCATACTGGGCCGGCAGCAGGGTGCGCTGGGCGACCGCATGGGTGATCTTGGTGAGCGCCAGGGTGAGCTGGGCGAGCGCATCGCCGCGCTGTCCCTGCGCGCCAGCCGCGATGCGCTGGAGTCGATGGACGCAGCGGAAATGGCCAACAATGCGGCCCGCAGGGTACAGGGTGATACCGCGCTGGCCGAGCGGGCCGCGCTGCGTGCGAAAGCGGATGCAGCGGCGGCAATAGACCACCGCGCCATTGCCGAACTCTCCCGCCAGCAGGCCGAGCTCGCCCGCCAGCAGTCAGGCCTGGCGCAGCAGCAGAGCGTGGCCACGGCGCAGATGGCGCGCGATGTGCGCACGGCGATCGACAAGGCGCTGGCCGACGGCAGCGCGCAGCGGTTGCGGTAGAACAGGCAACCGGACGTAGAGCCACCCCATGGGTGGCTGCGCGGAATGCCTGGGCACCGCGCCAGCCACCCATGGGGTGGCTCTACGTCAACCAGGGATCAGTTACAGCCGATCCGCTCGATCTTGTTCTGCGCATCCACGTTGATCGTCAATCGATCCTCACGGAAATCCATGGTGACGGCCATGCCCGGTTTCACTACCCGGGCATGCTTGGCGCCGCTGTCGGCGACGGCCTTCTTGACCAGCGCCTCGGTGGCGACCTGGCCGGTCAGGCCGGTCAGCTTGTCCGGGTTGCAGTTCCCGGCGCCTTCGGCCACGACTGGCGCCGGGTCCAGGGTCGCAGGCGGCGCGCTGCTGGTCTTGGGGGGACTGGCGCACGCGGCCAGCGGCAGGACACCAGCAACCAACATCAACACAGGCAGGCGCATGGCCCTCTCCAACGGTGGAAGTGGCGCCAGCTTGCACCTCCCCGGCTGCACGTCGTGTCAACGCCCGCTCAGCCCGGGTCGGGACCGCCTTGCAGCGCCAGCGTCTCGCGTTCGCGCCGCTCTTCGGCCACCAGCCGCTGCATCAGCAGCGACAGGGTGACCACGTCCTGGTGGTTGTGCTCGGCCACGCGGCGCAGGTTCAGCGCGCTGCCGCCGCGCAGGTAGTTCAGCCACGCCGCCGGGGCTTCCGAACCCGGCAGGTCGTCGTCACGCACGATCTGCAGCAGTTGGCGCTCGATGGTGCCCAGCCGGCAGTTCTCCCACGTGCCCCGGTAGCGGCGACGGGTGGGGAACAGCAGGTCCACGTGGTCCAGCGGGGTGATCGGGCAGCGCTGCCGTGCCAGCCGGTAGCGGGTCTTGAGCAGCGGCGCGTCGTAGCAGCGGCCGTTGTAGCTGGAGAAGACCGTGGTCGGCTGCAGCCAGCGGGCGAACTCGGCCAGCATGGCGCTCTCGGCGGCCATGGTGGTCATCAGCAGCTGCCGGATGCGCAGGCCTTCGCGCGTGGCATCGCACTGCCAGTCGGCCGCGCCGATCATGAAGGCGCGGGTGCCGGTGCCGCCGGCCAAGCCGGTGGTTTCGGTATCGAAGAACATCAGGTCCTGCGGCTGCACCTGTTCGCCCTCGCGCTTGGCGAACGCCAGCGAGAGCGGCTGCGACGGGATGGCCTGCGGGACGAACGACTCGATCAGGAACAGGCCCGGCGCGATTTCCTCGCCGGGCACGTGGCGGTCCTGCGCGTTCGCACGCGGGCGTGCCGCCGCAGCGCCACGGTCGCGCAGGCCCAGCAGGCGATGCAGGCCACCCACATCAGGCTTGCGCAGCGCGACCGGCGCGGGTGATGCCGTTACAGGCGCGGCGTCGCCGGTCGGCTTGTGCCGGATTTCCTGCTCGACCCAGGCGAACACGGAGTCGGGCGCGGGGCGGCGGGCGCGCGTGTCGTTGGCCGCCGCCGGCAACGTCGGAGCCACCGGCGGCTCCGGCGTGGCCGGGCGTGCCGCCGCCGATGGCGGCGTGGCATCACCGGCCTGCCGCCGCAGCAGGCGCAGCTTGTCCAGGCTCAGGCTCAAAACGGAATCACCTCGGTGTCCGGGTGCACGTGCGCCGTCGGATCGGGCAGTACCTGCGCATCGAGCAGCGCCAATACCTTCAACGCCAGCGCCTTGGGAGTGGTGGCATCGTCTTCCTGGCCTGCCAGCACCGGGCCCACGCAGGCCGGGCAACCGGCCTTGCAGTCGCAGCGCTGCACCAGTTCCTGCGCGCGCTGCAGCAGTTCGTCCTGGCGCAGCCACAGCGGTTCGCTCAGGCCTACGCCACCGGGGAAGTTGTCGTACAGATATACCGTGGGCACGAACTGCTGCTGCAGCTCGATCGCGCTGGCGTCGAACTCGGCGCCGCGCAGCTGGCCGCGACCGCTCTGGTCGGCCACCGCGAACCAGGCGCCATCGCCATTGCCTACCGCCTTCTGCAGGTCGCGCGCATCGGCCATCACCGCCACCGTGGCGACGATGTGCAGTGCATAGGCCGCGCCCAGGAAGCCATCCAGCGCCTCCTGTTTGGAGTCGAACGCGGTCAGCAGCAGCGCCTGCGGCAGCTGCCACCACACCGCCGTAGTGTGCAGTTCCTGGTCGGGCAGGTTGACCGGCCCGTAGCCGATGTTTTCGTGGGTGTAGTAGCGGATCTTCTTGTAACCGGCCACCCGCCGCACCACGTGCACTTCGCCATGGTGCGAATCGCCCTGGCCGGCCATGCAGCCGTCGAAGCGGTCCAGCACCTTGAGCTTGGTGAAGTCGATGCTGTCGGTGTAGTAGTCCACATGGGTACGGGTGACGTAGGCCTTGCGGCCTTCCCAGTCCAGCCGCTCCACCTGGTAGGGCGTGGACTGCACCATGTGGATGGCGCCTTCATACAGCGTCAGCGCGGCGGCGGAGTAGTCCACCTCGGCGATGATCTGCTGCTTGCCGTCGCTGCGGTCGACCACCACGAAGTTGCCGTCGGCCACCGAGCGCAGGCTGACCGCGTTGGCCGGGTAGCTGTCGGCGATCCATTCCCAGCGGTCGCCCTCGCGGTGGATCACCTCGGTTTCGGCCAACGCTTCCAGGAACACCAGCGGGTCGATCGGGCCGAACGGGTCGCCGGCCAGGAACGGCAGCTCGAAGGCCGCGCAGCGGATGTGGTCGAACAGGATCAACGGCTGGTCCGGCGCAATGCGCGCATGCTCCGGCGAGGCGTCGGCGAAGAAGTCCGGGTGGCGCACCACGTACTGGTCCAGCGGCTGTGAACTGGCCACCAGCACGCCCAGCGCCGGTTGCTGGCGCCGGCCGGCGCGGCCGAAGCGCTGCCAGGTGGCGGCCACGCTGCCCGGGTAGCCGTTGAGCACCACCACGTCCAGGCTGCCGATATCCACGCCCAGTTCCAGCGCCGAGGTGCTGACGATGCCGTCGATGGTGCCGGCGCGCATGGCACGTTCGGTCTCGCGGCGTTCGGTGGGCAGGTAGCCGCCGCGATAGGCGCGGATGCGCGCCGGCTTGCGCGGGTCGTGGTCGAAGATGTCCTTGAGGTACTTGGTCAGCACTTCGACCATCAGCCGGCTCTGGGCGAAGATCAGGGTCTTCAGCCCGGACTTGATCGCGATACGCGCGATGCGGTTGCTCTGCGAGCGTGCCGAGGCACGCAGGCCCAGGTCGGCGTTGACCACCGGCGGGTTCCACAACAGCACGTGCTTGGGCCCGGTGGGGGCGCCGGATTCGGTGATGGCGGTGACCGGTGCCTCGATCAGCGCCTCGGCATGCGCCTGCGGGTTGCCGATGGTGGCCGAGCACAGGATGAACTGCGGCTCCACGCCGTAGAAGGCGCAGATGCGCTTGAGCCGGCGCAGCACGTTGGTGACATGGCTGCCGAACACGCCGCGGTAGGTGTGCACCTCGTCGATGACGACATAGCGCAGGTTCTCGAAGAACTGCGCCCACTTGGTGTGATGCGGCAGGATCGCCTGGTGCAGCATGTCCGGGTTGGAGACCACGATGTCGCCATGCAGGCGGATCGCCTGGCGTGCGTCGCCGGGGGTGTCGCCGTCGAAGGTGAACGCCTTGACCCCCAGGTCGCCGGCGCGGTTGAGCTCCAGCAGTTCGGCCACCTGGTCCTGGGCCAGCGCCTTGGTGGGGAACAGGTACAGCGCCTTGGCCTTGCCCTGCATGGCCGCGCTGACCACCGGCAGGGTGTAGCACAGCGATTTGCCGCTGGCGGTGGGGGTGACGATGGCCACGTGCTCACCGCGCTGGCTGGCGTCCCACGCCTCGGCCTGGTGGCTGTAGAGCTGTTCGATGCCGCGTGCCTTCAGGGCGGCGGTCAGCGCGGCCGGCACATCGGCCGGAATCGGCGCGTAACGGCCTTCGCGGCCCGGCATGGTGAAGCTGCCGGTGATGCGGTCTGCGTAGCGCTGCTGCAGCCGCGCGGTGAGCAGCGCGCCGTTGCGCGAGGGCAGCCCGTCAGTGGTGGACAGGCGGCGCTCGGCATCTTCGGTGCGCTTGGCAAGTTCGTAGGCCATGGGAACAACGGTCAGCAAAGGACGCCATGGAAGCACAAACGCGTCTCAGTGATTGAGACACCCGTGGCTGGAGGGGTGAATGATTCAGCGCCGGCGACCGGCCAACGAAATCTGAAGGTCGTCTCCGTATCCTGCGCGCAGGACGCTGCTGACAGGACGGACACGTGGCCTTACGCGCAAGGATGGCAACAACGACATTGCTCACCGGCCTGCTGGCTGTCCCGGCGCTGCACGCCCAGCAGGAACAGACCGATCCCGCCCATAGCGCGAACGCCGACGTCACCACGCTGGGCGAGGTGCGTGCGCTCAAGCCCGAGGACGATGTGCCGGTGGACCTGTATCGCTTCACGTCCCCGGTGCAGCCCGAACCGAATGCCTTCAACCGCAGCTGGCGCGAGCCGCCCTCGCTGCAGGAGGTAGGCATGCGCGGCGGATACGTGATGATGGGCATCAACTACGCCATCGCCAAGACCGCGCAGGGCCTGCACACGGTGACCCGCGCACCGGACCCGATCCAGCCGGCCATCGCGCGCCCGCCGCCTGCATTGGATGCGTCCCAGCAGCGCCGCGCGCTGCAGTTCTGTGATCCGCAACAGGGCTGCGCGGCACAGGCGGGGGACTGAGCCGGTATCCTGACCACCGCCTCTTCGATCCTGACGCCCATGCCCCTGCGCCCACTGTGTCTGCTCACCCTGCTGCTTCCGCTGCCTGCACTCGCCAGCGACATGGCCGATGGCGGCAGCTGTCGCAACGGCGCGTTCCCGTCGGAGCAGAGCAGTTTCGCGCAGGCCAAGGTGATCGGGGCGCAGCGCCTGTATCTGCTCGATGACATGAACGGGTGTCCCGCCAAGGGCGAGCCGGCCTGCCGCCACGGCACCTATGTCGTGACCGGCGACACGGTCATCAGCGGTCGCGACCTGGGCGACTACCGCTGCGTGTTCTTCCCCAACAAGGTCGGCGGCAGCGCCGGCTGGGTCGACAAGACCCGGCTGCAGACGCTGCCCACGCGGACCCCTGCGCTGAAGGACTGGGCCGGGCACTGGCGCAACGGCGACGACAGCCCGGTCATCCGCGTGCAGGGCAACGCGCTGCAGGTGGACGGCGACGCCTACTGGCCTTCGGCGAACCCGACCCTGGAACAGCGTCCAGGCGGGCCGAACCTGGGCCAGGTAGCGGCGAGCGCCGCCCCCACCGGTGGCACCGTCGTGTTCCGCGAAGACACCTGCGAAGTGCGCGCGCAGTGGCTCGGCGACACGCTGCTGGTGGCCGACAACGCCGAATGCGGGGGCATGAACGTGCGCTTCAACGGGGTGTATCGGTTGAAGAAATAGCGTAGTCGCTACGCCGTCGGCGCCGTTGGCCGACGACGTTCCAGCCACCACAGCAGGCCGGCGATGGCGATGAAGCCCAGCAGCCACGGCCAGCGGGGGCCGGGGGCTTTGCTGGGCGCTGCGGCGACACCTGCCGTGGTTTCGGCCAGCCGGCGTGCGGTGGCGGCGCGCAGTTGCTGCCGATGCAACGGTTGCGCGGTGGCCGGGTCGAACACGTAGAACGCCTGCGCGGCGTCGCCGTGCTGGAGCTGGTGCCAGCCGGGTTGCTGCGGCCAGTAGCCGGCGCAGTGGCTGCTGCCGCTGGCAGGGTCTATCTGCAGGGCGACCGTGCGGCCTTCGGCATCGCGGACCCGGCTGCCGCTGGGCACCTCGCACAGGGTAAGGCGCTCGCCCGACCAGGGCGTCGCGGACTGCAGGCGAACGGCCGGCGCGCCCGGCAGCGCACGGGCCACCTTGGCCAACACGCCCGACCACAGTTCGGCGTAGCGGTCGTCGCGGCCGGAGAGCACCAGCCGATAACTGTCGGTCACCGGCACCAGCGCCACGCGGCCGCGACCGACGCCGCGCCAGCCGCCGATGGCGTTGCCATTCGCATCGGCGAACAGGGCATCCGCACCCGGCAGCACCGCGTCGAACTGCTCCAGCGCAGGCGGCAGCGCACTGTGCGACGCTGCATCGGCCTCGTCGATCCAGGCTGTGCTGTCGGTGGACGGTCGCTGCGGGCCGCGCCGCGCCTGCAGCAGCGCAGCCTCCGGATCGGCCTGCAGCTGCAGCGGTGTCGCACGGCTGCCGCCGTTCACCGGCAGGCCCCAGCTGCGCAGCGCCTGGCGCGTGCTGTCGTTGAGCGGGCCGCTGCTGCGCACCACCAGGCCCAGCCCGTCGCGCAGCGCCTGCCCGACCAGCGTGCGTTGCGCGGCGCCGAGTGCGGCCAGGCTGCGTTCGTCCAGCACCAGCACGTCGGTGGCAGCGAGGCGGGCCGCGCTCAGTGCCACCGGTACGTCGCCCAGCAGCACGCCGCCACCGGCGCTGGCCTGGGCCTGCACGGCCAGGCCGGTATCGGTGGCCCAGCGGCGCAGGTACTTCAGTTCCGGGCCGGGCGCGCCGGCAAGAATCATCACGCGCGGCGGCGATGCGGCCACGGTCTGCAGCGGCACGGGCACGCTGTCCACGGTGTGCTGCTGCGCATCGAGCAGGCGCAGGGTGAACTCGCTCCGCCCCACGGCGCGCGCGCTGCCTCGCAGGTACACGTTGCCGCGAGCGTCCAGCGGCGCGCGGTCGACCACCACACCGGCCGGGTCGAGCAGTTCGGCGCGTGCTGCGTCTACACCGCCTGCGCGCGCGCTGATCTCGAACAGCGCACCGGGCGCGGTGACGGCCGGTGGAGACAGTTCCAACCAACCGCGTGGCGCGCTCGGCGATTGCAGGGTTACCTGTGGCGGCAGCGCGACATCGCGATCGCGCGCGGACAACCCGTCGCCCACCAGCAGCAGCGAGCTGCCGCCCGGATGCTGGCGCAGCGCGGTGGCCAGGTCGGGCGCGCGCACGGCATCGGCGTTGGCAGGCGCCTCGGGCAGGGCGATCACGGTCGCGCCGGCAGGCACGGTGCCAGCCAAGGCGGCGTTGCCGGTCAACACGATCAGTTGGCCGGCGTCCACGTTGCGCTGCGGCGGCACCAGGGTGAAGTAGAGCAACAGTGAGGCCAGGGCCTGCAACCCGAGCAGTTCGATGCGCCTGGTCAGCGGCGGGCGGGCAGCACCCGCCGCCACGCGCAGGATTCGCACGCTGCCCACCACGATGATCAGGACCAGTGCGATGGCGATCCACGTTGCCATGCTCATCGCGTGCCCTCCAGTGCATCCAGGTAACGTTGCGCCATCGGGTCGGGTGCGCTGCGGCGCTCCAGCTGCGGCAACGGGCGCAGCAGCGCACGCCACAGCTGCGCGCGCAACGTGTTGCGGCAGGTGGCGCAGTCGGGGGCCATGCGCAGCTCCTCGACCGCCGCCGCCAGGCTGAGCGGATCGGACAGCCGCGATTGATGGCGGCCCAGCCATTGGCTCAGCGCGTCCAGATCCGGCGTGGTGTCGGCGTCGGCCAGCTGCTGCCAGACCGCCACGATGGCCGGATCGGGTGCGTCCACCGGGGTGATCGTCGAGGTACGGCTGCCGAGATCGGTACGGTCACCGCTCATGCGGCGGCTCTCGTCGATGGGCGGCAGCTCCGGTCCCACGCGGGCCAGGTAGATGCGTTCGGCCTGCTGCACCTGCTTGATGAAGGCCAGCGCCTTGTTGGCGAACGGCAGTGCACGCTCCGGGCGTCCCTGGCGCAGTTCGCCTTCCGAGGACCACATCTGGTCCAGCGCCGCCTTCAGGATCGCGCGGGTCTGCGGGTCCAGCAGGGTGGCCGCTTCGGCATGGTCGTGGGTGTGGCCGTACTCGGAGAGCACGTCGGTGGCGGCGCCGAACACGGGCGGGCCGTCGGCCTTGGCGGCGCCATGGTCGTGATCATCGTGACCGGCCTGCGCACCTGTGGTTTCGTGGTCATGGTCATCCGGATGATCCGCCGCAGGCGCATCGCTGGTCGGCAGGTTGTCGCTGGTCGGCGGCGGCTTGGCCCCGCCTTCGCTCTCTTCGCCCAGGAACTGGCCATAGCGCAGGCGCAGGATGCGCTGGTCCACGCCGATCGCATCGGAACGCTTCACGAACTCCTCGGCCGGCAGCTGGCGGCGCAGTTTGATCAGCGCCTCGGCGTCGATGATGATCTGGCGCTGGCTGCGGAAGTAGGCCGGCAGCGTCTTTTTGACCATGCCTTCCATGTCCGTCCCCAGCACCTGTTCTTCGCTGGGCAGGCGCAGGATCAGGCTGGTGCTCTGCGCGGTCTGCGCCGTCGGCGTGCGGTTGTCGCGCACCTGCAGCTGGGCGATCACATCGTTGCCGGGGCCAGCGCCCAGCGCGGCCAGGTCCAGCGTGCGCGCGAAGCGGCGCTGGGTTGCCGGGCCCGTGCCGGCCAACGCGATGCGCTGCTCGCGGAAGGTGATGTTCTCGCCGCTGCCCTGGGCCAGGGTGAGGTGCAGTTCGGCGTTGGCGGCCACGCCGAAGTCGTCGTTGGCTTCGAACGCCAGCGACCATTGCCGTTGGCCGGGCGTGGCCAGCACCAGGGTGCGGTCCGGGGCGATCACGCGCACGCTCGGCGGCCGGTCGGGCACCACATCCAGGCGATACAGCCTGGGCGCGGTCAACGCCGGCTCGGTGACGATGCGATACAGCGTGGGCTTGGCGGCCTTCCACTGCGCCACCCATTGTTCGCCGTCGCGGCGCAGGTCGATGCGGGTGCCATCGTGCAGCTGCAGCGCGGCCCGGGTGGGTTGCGCACTGAAGCGCAGCGACCAGTCCAGCACGCTGCCCTGTACCACCTTCGCGTCCAGCGCCGTCTGGGTACGCAGGGCCTGTCCGGTGTAGTTCGGCGCCTGGATCTTCAGTGTCGATGATTGCAGGCTGGGCGGCTGCGCCACGCTGGCGGCGGGCGTGGCATGGCCGGGAACCACTGGCAGCGATGCGCCCGGCGCGGGCCAGCCCACGGCCAGCACCGCTACCAGCATGCCGCCGGCCCACGACAGCGCCAGCCAGCGCTTGGGCCACGCAGCGCGAAGATCCGGCGGCGCGGCCTGCAGCGCGGCGGTGACGCGCGCCTGTTGGCGCTGCTGCAACGGATTCAGCGTGGCGGTATCGGCGAACAGCAGGTCGGCGCTGTCCTGCGTAATGGCATGGCGGTCCAGCTGCCGCACCAGCCAGTGCCGGTCCAGCCGCCTTGCGCGCCAGGTGGCGGTACCTGCGACCACCAGCAAGGTCGCCAACAGTGCGACGGACGCGATGCTGATGCCAGCCACGCGCGCGGTGATCGCCGTGATCGCCAGCGCCAGCGGCAGCAGAAGTGCAATGGTGATCCACCACTGCCGACGACGCGCGCGCTGCCATGCATCGTGGATACGGTTCATGCGCTCGCCCCGCGGCGCGGCGCGGTGGCCATCCAGCGCTCCACTGCGAACAAGAGCACGATCAACAGCAGCAACCAAGGCGACAGATCACGCGGCTGTGCCAACGGGGCAGCGGCGCCGGTCAGCGGCGCGTGCGCGGCGGCAGGCGCCAGCTGCGGCGGCGGCACCGGTTGCACCTGTTCCAGCAGGCGGCGCGGGAACGACGGCTCCCGCAGAATCGGCAGCGCGTCGGGCGACAGCGCGGCGGTGAAGCGCAGCACCTGGCCGCGCCCGAGTGCGTGGCGCACGATGGCGGCGTTGCCGCGGTCATCCTGAAGCACCGTGGTCCCCGTGCCAGGGGCCGCCTTGGGCGAGACGCCCAGCACGCTGCCGCCGGCCTGCACCCACGCCTGCCAGCCGGGCGGCAGCGGCGCATCGGCCAGCCACACGCCGACCTGTCCCGCTTCCGGCACGGCAGCGGTAGCGAGCGGTGCCGGCAGCGCCTGCCCGCCCCACGCGCGCTGCACGGCATCGAGCACGCGCAGTGCCGACGGTGTGGCGCCCGTGCCGACGACACGCAACTGCGGCGCGGTGTTCTGCACTGGCACCACAACCGGCGTGGCCACCGGCCGCCATTGCACCGCACGCGACAGCCGTGGCCGCTCGCCATCCAGGCCCGGCATGGGATCGGGGACGTACACCGTCAATACCGTGCCCTTGGGCAGCGACTGATCCAGCTCGCGCAGCAGGCTGGCAAGCGGTTGCGCGGACGCCGGGGCGGTGTCCTGCAGCGGTGGGAACCCGGGGGCCAACCAGCGTCCCTCGCTACCCGCAGGCAACGTAGGCGGGCTCAGTCCCGGCGCGACCACCACCCACGGTGGTGTCTGTACCGGTGCGCCATGCAGCAGCGGCCGCGCCAGCAGCACGGCCAGCGCGGCCAACAGCAGCAGGCGCACCAGCAGCAGCGGCCATTCGTCGAAGCGGATCCGCTGGCGCGGGCGCGCCTTCGCGCGCAGCCAGCGCAGCGCGGCGAACTCCAGTGGCGCGTACTGGTGGCGGCGTGCCAGGTGGATCAGCAACGGCACCAGCAGCGACGCCAGCGCCAACAGGCCCAGCGGGAACAGCAGCGACAGGGTCATCGCGCGCTCCCCGCCAGCAGGCGCAAGGGTGCGTCCAGGGGTTGGTCGGTGTGCGTCACCACATGGGTAACGCCACCGCGCTGCAACCGCGCCTGCAGCACCCGCTGCGCGTCGGCGAAGCGGGCCAGGTAGTCGTCGCGGATCGCGCGACCGTCGCCGAGCAGTTCCTCACCGGTTTCCGGATCGCGGAAACGGTGGCCGTCCTGGAACGGAAAGTCGCGCTCGTCGGCGGTCAGGATCTGCAGCTGCACGACATCGCGGCGGGCCGCGGCCAGGCGCTCCAGCAGCACGGTGCCGGCGTCGTCGAACCCGTCGCCGAGCGCCACCAGCATGTCGTTGGCCTGTACCCGCTCCCATACCGGGCGCAGCGCATCCGCGCCGGGCCATGCACCGCGTGCCTGCAGGCGGTGCAGCAGCAGGTGGATGCGGTCGCGCTGGCGTGCGCCGCTGCCGGCGGGCACCAGCTGCACGCCGTCGCCCGTGATGGCGATCAGGCCGAAGCGATCCCCCTGCTGCAGTGCCAGTTCCACGATGCAGGCGGCGGTGGCACCGATGTGATCCAGCCGCGACAGGGTGGGCTGCGCGCGATCGCGCTGGCGTGCGGACGCCGTCGCATCGACCAGGATCCAGATCGTGACGGGGCTTTCGCGCTCCGATTCGCGCACGAAGAAGCGGTCCGAACGCGCGTACAGCTTCCAGTCGATCTGGCGCAGTTCATCGCCGGGTTCGTAGGCGCGGTACTGGGCGAACTCCAGGCCGGCGCCGCGGCTGCGGCTGGCATGCTGGCCGATGCCCTGTGCACCGGTCGCGCGCCGCGGCAACAGCCGCAGCGCCTTGAGGCGGCTGCGGACATCGGCGGGGATGGCGATCGGAACGTGCGGGCTCACGGCAGGCTCAGGCGGGGAAGGGCACGGCCTGCAGCAGCGCGGCGATCACATCGTCGGCGCTCTTCTGCTCGGCTTCGGCGGCAAACGACAACAGCAGGCGGTGGCGCAACACCGGCGCCATCAACGCCTGCACGTCGTCGCGGGTCGCAGCGAAGCGCCCCTGCAACAAGGCGCGCGCCTTGGCCGCGAGCACCAGCGACTGGCCGGCGCGCGGGCCGGCGCCCCACTTGATCCAGTGGTTGACCGCGTCGGGCGCGCCGGTACCGGGACGGCTGGCGCGTACCAGCCGGGTGATCCAGCTCAGCACGTCGTCGCTGACATGCACCTGGCGCACGGCCGCCTGCAGCGCGAGCACGTCATCGGCCTGCATCACCTTGGGCACCGTGCCGCTGCTGCTGCCGGTGGTCTGCACCAGGATGTCGCGCTCTTCCTGTTCGGTGGGGTAATCCACCCGCACGTGCAGCAGGAAGCGGTCCAGCTGGGCTTCCGGCAGCGGGTAGGTACCGGCCTGCTCGATCGGGTTCTGCGTGGCCAGCACGAAGAACGGCGCCGGCAGCGTGTAGGTGGTGCCGGCGTAGCTGACGGTGCGCTCCTGCATCGCTTCCAGCAGCGCGGCCTGGGTCTTGGGCGGGGTACGGTTGAGCTCGTCGGCCAGCAGCAGGTTGGTGAAGATCGGACCCTGCTGGAACCGGAAGTGGCGGTGGCCGGTGCCGTGGTCTTCTTCCAGCAGCTCGGTACCCAGGATGTCGCTGGGCATCAGGTCGGGGGTGAACTGCACGCGGCGGAACTGCAGTTCCAGTGCCTGCCCCAGCGAACGCACCAGCAGGGTCTTGCCCAGCCCGGGCGCACCTTCCAGCAGCACGTGGCCGCCGGCCAGCAGGCCGATCAGCAGCTGCTCCACGACGTCGTGCTGGCCCACCACGGCCTGGCCCAGCGCGTCGCGCAGCGGCTGAAGCTTGGAAAGAAGGGCATCAATGGGGCTATCGGTCTGCATGGCACGCTCGCAACAATGAATGTAGAGCCACGCCATGCGTGGCTGAAGAAATAAGCGAAACCTAATTGTTCAACGCATACATCACGATGTTCACGGCAAAGCGCGTGTTGTCTTCGGCCAGGAACCGCTTGTTGCGCCAGTCATAGTCCCACTCGCAACCGTAATCCTTGTTGCTGTAGAGCACCCCCAACCGGCCATCGACCTCGATGCCCTTGAGGTAATCGTGCACCAGGTCATCGCCCCATCCGTTGAGCTCGAAGCCGGTGGCCGGTGGACCGTCCGGGAATTTGAAGAAGCTGCGGTACAGCGCATGGTTGTTGGGCAGCTTCTTCAATGCGGCCGGCCCGAACAGCTTGGCCATCTGCGCTTCGAACGACTTGGCGAAGAGTCCGTCGATATCGTGGTTGCAGTCATCCACGAGCACGAAGCCACCGTTGCGCACGTAGCGCACGAAGTTCTGCCGCTCGGCCGCGTTGAACTCGACCAGTTTGTGCCCGGCCAGGTAGCAGAACGGTGCTTCCAGCATGCGCGGGTCGGACAGCGCGACCACATGTTCGGTCGGGTCGACCCGCAGCGAGGTGTAATCGATCAGCGAGGTGATGACGTTGGACGGCATGCGCGCATCCACGTCCCAGTCGCCGGAGTCGTACTTGAGGCGGGTGAACCAGAAGTCGTACCGCCCGGCCTGCGCACGGGCGAACGAGGGCAGGGCCGCCAACGCGGCCCCCCCAAGCATCAGCCGCAGGAACTGCGCGCGGTTCATCGCCGCGCGCAGCCTCCGTAGCGTCTGCCGTTGCCGCGTTCCATCAGACCGCGTCGGACAGCGAGGTGAAGGTGAAGTCGCGCAGCTTCATCGGCGGAATCATCATCACGAAGCTGGATTCGTCGCCGGCCACACGCACCGGCTTGCCCAGCTCTTCGATGTTGTTGAGCATGATCACCGGCGATTCGTTGAAGCGGAAGTTCTTCACCGGGTACTTGATCTGGCCGTTCTCGATGTAGAACGTGCCGTCGCGGGTCAGGCCGGTAAGCAGTACGGTCTGCGGGTCGACCATGCGGATGTACCAGGTACGGGTGACCAGGATGCCCTTCTGGGTACCGCGCACCAGCTCGGCAGTGCTCTTGTCGCCGCCGCTCATCAGCAGGTTGCCCGGCGTGGCGTTGGCGGTCTTGCCCTGCTTCTGCGCCCAGAAGCGCGAGTAGTCCAGGTTGGCGACCTTGCCGTTCTCGATGATGGCCAGCTTGCTGCGCGGCAGACCCTGCTGGTCCCACGGCAGCACCGGTGCTTCGGGATGCCACGGGTCGGCGTACATGTTCACGCGCGGGTCGTAGACCTGCTCGCCCAGCTTGTTGCCGCCACCCTTCTTGGACAGGAAGCTGCGGCCCTCATCGGCCGAACGGGCATCGAAGAAATTCATCATGAAGCTGATCAGGCCGGCAGCCGCGGCCGGTTCCAGGATCACGGTGTACTTGCCCGGCTCCAGCGCCTTGGCTTCGGACGACTCGGTGGCCTTGCGCATGGCGATGCGCACGTCCTGGTCGGCCTTGAAGTCGGCGGCGTCCTTGAGGTTGCGGCCGACCCAGCCCGAGCCGCGCCCGTCTTCGGTGCGCACGGTGCAGGTGTAGTCGAAGTTGGTGGTGCGCTGGAAGCCGAAGTTGCCGTTGCTGTTGGCGGTGGCGTAGAAGCCCTGTCCGTCTTCCAGGAAGCCGGCGGCGATCAGGCCGTTGCCACGGCACGGGGCGATCGAATCGGCGGCGACCTTGGCGCGGAACGCCGGGTCGATGGCGGCGGTGGATGCGCTGAAGGTGGGGCTGGCGGTATAGGCCTGCTTGCCGATGGCCGGCAGGAACTCCGGGTTTTCCGGGGCCAGGCGGGCCAGGTCTTCGGCTCGGCGGACCACCCGTTCCAGCGCGGCGTCGTCGAACTCGTTGATCGAGGCGGTGCCCACGCGCTTGCCGAAGGCGACCGTGACGGCCAGCTCGGTGTTGTCGACGATGCCGCTGGTGGAGACGTTGTTCAGCGCGAAACGGATGTTGCCGTTGATCGAGCCGGCCAGCACCGCGGTGGTCTCATCGGCCTTGGACAGCGCGATGACCTTGTCGAGGATGGCCTTGGCCTGGGCTTCGGTGAAGATACTCATGGAATAAAGGCTCCTGACCGGTCAGCCGAGGCTGCGCGCGGTGTTGATGACGTTGATGCCGTTGAAGCGCGCGGTGGACGAACCATGCGAGACCGCCGAGACCTGGCCCGGCTGGCCCTTGCCGTCGAAGAACGAGCCGCCCAGGCGGTAGTCGCGTTCATCGGCCACGGCACTGCAGGCGTTCCAGAACTCCGGCGTGCGGATCTGGTAGGCCACGTCCTCCAGCATGCGGGTGATCTTGCCGTTCTTGATCTCGTAGAACAGCTGGCCGCCGAACTGGGCGTTGTAGCGCTGCTGGTCGATCGAGAACGAACCGTCGCCGATGATGTAGATGCCGTTCTCCACGTCCTTGACCAGGTCGGCCACGCTCAGTGGGGTCTTGCCCGGCGCCATCGAAACGTTGGCCATGCGCTGGAACTGCACGCTGGACCACGAGTCGGCATAGCAGCAGCCGTCCGATTCGGTCTTGCCCAGGATGTGGGCCTGGTCGCGGATGGTCTGGTAATCCACCAGCTTGCCGTTGCTGATCAGGTCCCAGCGCTTGGTCTTGACGCCTTCGTCGTCGTAGGCGACCGCGCCGAGGCTGCCGGTCTGGGTCTTGTCGGCGAAGATGTTGACCAGGTCGCTGCCGTACTGGAAGTGCTGTTCGCGCTTGTCCAGGGTGGCGAAGCTGGTGCCGGCGTAGTTGGCCTCGTAGCCCAGCACGCGGTCGAGTTCCAGCGGGTGGCCGACCGATTCGTGGATGGTCAGCCAGGTATGCGACGGGTCCAGCACCAGGTCGTACTTGCCCGGCTTCACCGACGGCGCCTTGAGCTTTTCCTGTGCCTGCTTCGCCGCCGCGATGGCGTCTTCCTTCATGTCGTAGGACGAGCCGTAGTTGACCACCCCATTGGGCGTGAGCACCTTGCCCGCCGCCGCGCCGTCCAGGTATTCGTAGCCCATGCCCATCGGCGAGGACAGGCCTTCGCGGGTGCGGAACTTGCCGCTGGCCTTGTCGATGGCGGTGACCGTCATCGGCGCCCAGATGCGGTGCACGTCCTGGTCGATGTAGGAGCCATCAGTGGAGGCGAAGTACTTCTGCTCGTTGACCAGGAACAGCATGGAGTTGACGAAGCTGGCGCCGGCGCCGATCGCCGCCGCATTGACGTCCAGCAGCAGCTCGACCTTCTCCTTGATCGGCACGTCCATGGCGTTCTTGCGGATCGGGGTCTTCCAGCTCACCTCACCCACGCCCGGCGTGGCAGCCAGCTGCACGCGGGCGGTCTGCACCCCGGCGTTGGCCTTGGCGATGGCCACCGCCTGCTGCGCGGCGCGGGCGACGTCGGTCGGGTTGAGCTGGTTGGTGGCGGCAAAGCCCCAGGCACCGTTGACGATCACACGGATGCCCACACCGGTGGATTCGGTGTTGACCACGTTCTGGACCTTGTCCTCGCGGGTGATCACGAACTGGCGCAGGTAGCGCCCGATGCGCACATCACTGTAGGTCGCGCCGCCCTGGCGCGCGGCAGCGAGCGCGGCATCGGCCAGGCGCTTCTTCAGCGCCGGGTCCATCGTGCTGTGCAGCTGCTCGGCGGCGATCACCTTGCCGAAGAACGACGGCACGATCAGGCCGCCCGCAGTAAGCCCGGTCAGGGCAAGAAAGTTACGTCTTTGCAAAGCCGCTCTCCATGTGAGTGCACTCAGCCCAGGCTGCGTGCGGTGTTGATGATGTTGATGCCATCGAAACGCGTGGTAGCCGAACCGTGCGACACCGCCGAGACCTGGCCCGGCTGGCCCTTGCCATCGAAGAACGAGCCGCCAAAGCGGAAGTCGCGCTCGTCGCAGATCGCGCTGCAGGCATTCCAGAACTCCGGCGTGCGGATCTGGTACGCCGCGTCTTCGACCATGCCGGCGATCTTGCCGTTCTTGATCTGGTAGTACAGCTGCCCGCCGAACTGCGCGTTGAAGCGCTGCTGGTCGATGGAATAGGAACCGCGACCGTGGATGTAGATGCCGTTCTCCACGTCCTTGATCATGTCGGCTACGCTCAGCGGGGTCTTGCCCGGCGCCAGCGACACGTTGGCCATGCGCTGGAACTGCACGCTGGACCAGGAGTCGGCGTAGCTGCAGCCGTGCGATTCGGTTTCGCCGAGCAGGTGGACCTCATCGCGGGTGGCCTGGTAGTTGACCAGGATGCCGTCCTTGACCAGGTCCCAGCGCTTGGTCTTGACGCCTTCGTCGTCGTAGCCGACCGCACCCAGGCTGCCCGGCGCGGTCTTGTCGGCGAAGAAGTTGACCCGCTCGCTGCCCCAGCGGTAGCCGGCGTCGCGCTTGTCCAGGGTGGCGAAGCTGGTGCCGGCGTAGTTGGCCTCGTAGCCCAGCACGCGGTCCAGTTCCAGCGGGTGGCCGACGTTCTCGTGGATGGTCAGGAACAGATTGGACGGGTCCAGCACCAGGTCGTATTTGCCCGGCTTGACCGACGGCGCCTTGAGCTTCTCGCGGGCATGCCGCGCGGCGGCGATGGCATCTTCCACCGGGTCGTAGGAATCGCGGTAGGCGGTGATGCCGCCCGGCAGCTGGATCTTGCCGCTGGCCTGGCCATCGAGGAATTCGTATCCCATGCCCATTGGCGAGGAGAGCCCGGCGCGGGTGCGGAACTTGCCGGTGCTCTTGTCGATCGCGGTGGCGGTGAATGGCAGCCAGATCCGGTGCACGTCCTGGTCGATGAACGAGCCGTCGCTGGAGGCGAAGTACTTCTGTTCGTTGACCAGGAACAGCGTGGAGTTGATGAAGTCGGCGCCGGCATTGATCGCTGCCGCGTTCAGGCTGAGCAGCAGGTCGACCTTGTCCTGGATCGGCACCGCCATGGCGTTCTTGCGGATCGGCGTCTTCCAGCTCACATCGCCCACCCCGGTGACCGGGGCCAGCTGCACCGGGCGGGTCTGGATGCTGGCGTTGGCGCGGGCGATCGCCGCGGCCTGCTCGACCGCGGCCAGGACCGCGGCCGGGGTCTGTTGGTGGGTGGCGGCAAAGCCCCACGCACCGTTGACGATGACCCGGATGCCGATGCCGGACGATTCGCGGTTGGTGATGTTCTGCACCCGCGCCTCGCGGGTAATCACCGACTGGTTGAGGTAACGACCGATGCGCACATCGCAGTAACTGGCCCCGGCCCGCTTGGCGGCGGCCAGCGCCGACTCGGCCAGGGCCTTGTTGCGGACCACGTTGCCGGGCTCGAGCAGCTGCTCGGCGGCAATCAGGCGGGAATGCGGCAGCATCAGGCCGGCGAGGCCCATTCCAGACAGCGTCAGAAACTCACGGCGTTGCACAGCTTGCGATTCCCCGGGTAGGCGCCCGCGAACGGCGGGCGACAATGAACAGCCCTCGACTTTCGGTGGCGCCCGGCGGTGGCACAAGTGACTGCGGTCATGGTTGGATGCAGGTTGTCACGACAATTTCGATCCGATATGACCCAACAACGCTGGTCCGAGGCCTGTGAGCGCAACCGCGACCCGATCCTGGGGGTGCTGCGCCGCCACCTGCATGACCGCCGGCGGGTGCTGGAGGTCGGCAGTGGCACCGGCCAGCATGCGGCGTACTTCGCGGCCGGCCTGCCACATCTGCTGTGGCAGGCCAGCGACCATCCGGACTACCTGCCGGGCATCGCCGAGCGCCTGGCCGAGGCAGGGTTGCCAAACGCCCCGGCCCCCTGGCCGCTGCAGGCGGTGCTGGTGCCAATGCCCGGATTGGCGCCACTGCCGGCAGAGCACCTGGCATTCGATGCCGTGTTCAGTGCCAACACCTTGCACATCATGAGCTGGCCGCACGTACAGGCGCTGTTCGCCGGATTGCCGGGCGTGATGGCCGACGATGCGCTGCTGTGCGTGTATGGACCCTTCAATGACAACGGCAACTACAGCAGTGACAGCAACCGGCAGTTCGATGCATGGCTGAAGGCGCGCGATCCGGAATCGGGCATTCGTGACGCCGAGGCGGTGGATGCGTTGGCCGCTGCGCAGGGGCTGGCGTTGATCGAGGACGTCGCGATGCCGGCGAACAACCGGTTGCGGGTGTGGCGGCGCGGGTGATCAGGCTTCGCTGGAGAATCTGGCAAGGCACCGCGCGCAGCTGGCGACGATCTCCTGCACCAGCGTCTCCAGGATGGGATGCGCGATACCTTCGTCTTCCAACTGCAGGCGCTGCTCCTCGGCAACGGCAGGCAGCTCCAGCGCCATGCGCGCTAGCATCTCCATGGCCATGGCTGGCGCAAGGCGCATCGCGGTGGCGGTGGCCTGCCAATCACGCAGCGTGATGTCCCACCAGCGATAGTGGCTGCCAATCTTCATGGCGAGCTTGATCTTGCGCTTCTGAAGCTGTGGGTAGGGCAGGGCGCTGGAAATGTCGTACAGCGGCGCGAGGCGGACCTGCTCGCTGTCCAGAAGCAGCGAGTAGTTCTTGGCGTGGGCGTCGGTCCCACCGATCAGATAATTGAATGCCAACGCGTTGAACAGCATTGCCACGTCCTGCTGTGGTTGGCTGCCGTGCTGCCAGAGGACATCGGCCAGGTCTGCCGCGCCCGGCCCGCCCTGGTTCTGGTATTTGATCTGCGGCATGACGCCCAGTGCCTGGCAGAAGTCCTCCTGGTGAACGCGGGTCCATCCGTCGGTGGTGCGCGTGCGGTCGTAGCGTTCGACGCAGATGGCGGACTCGCCCTCGATCTCGATCTTCTCCGAATGGGCGGCCGGCATACCCATCGCGCGGGCCAGACGCAGGCAGAACATCTCGTTCTCGACAAAGCCGCCGTAATCGCCGCCGGGAGGTTTGAGGATGTGCGTGGTGGGAATGCGACCGCTGGGCACGGCCCATCCATCACCCAGTTTAAGCAGGGCAATCTTGGCCTGCGCACCGGCGAGGCTGAACTGACCGATATCTCCCAGCCAACGCCCACTGCCGACGTCGCGTCGGACCTGTGAAAGGCGCGAGGCGACCTGCGCGTCGGTCAGGGGTTCGATGCCATCGGCCTCGCCTGCAATGACCGCCTCGACGCGGTCGGATGCAACGAACTGGACGGCGCCAGCGCAGTCCTCACCCACGTGCGCAAGCAGGGACACCGGATTGCGTGGCGAAACGTGGAAGCGCGACGCCCAACCCTGCAGCGTGGTGTCGTTGTCAGGCAGCAGACCCCACGCGACGGCCGCTACCGCGGCCGGCGGATGGGACGCCGCGCTCAGCGGCAGGCACAGCGACAACGGGAAGGCTCCGGCAGCGCCTCGCCAATCCCGGCTGTACGCAAAGTGTGGGTTGCCATGTGCATCTTGGCGCAACGTGCCCATGGGGACACCCTGCATAAGCACGTGCAGGCTCATTTCGGAGCCCGGCGCTTACCCGAATACGGCTTGGGCGTCTCATGGACGCTCGGCGTCTGCTCGGTGCGCTGGCTACCTGTAGCGACGCGCGCGCGTTCGAGGATCTGGGCATATGACAACGGCGTGCGATGCGGACCTGCCCCGGGCGATGCTGCAGGTACCGCGCGGTGGTGGTCGAGGATCTCATCCAGCCCGGCGCTGGGGATCGTGATACGGGCGGCCTCCGCCTGCTGATCCACGGCAGCCAGCTTCAGGCCGAGCACGTTCATGACCCGCAGTACCAACTGCAGTTCTGCTCGCGGCTTGCCTTTTTCGATATCCACAACCCATTGGCGGCTGACGCCGCATTCAGAGGCCAGGCGCGCCTGGTCCCATCCCAGTGCCTTTCGGCGCTGCCGGATGATGTTGCCGACATCTTCCGCTGTCCTGAACTTTGCCATGGCAGAAATGTACTCGAGCGAACACACTCCTGCAAGTG
>NZ_JBOHXV010000003.1:0-89599 GCF_050737075.1 Stenotrophomonas sp. | reverse complement strand
GCCCCACTGCGTGGTATCAGTGCTTGGCCGCGTCGGCGTTCTGCTTGGCATCATTGGCGACTTCGCGAGCCTTGTCGGCCACCTTTTCCGCTGCATTGGCGGTCGCGTCGCTGGCATGGGCGGCCGCGTCACGCGCCGCGACCTTCGCATCGGCAGCGGCAGCGGCGCTGGCATCGGCAGCCCGGTCCAGCGCCGGCTGTACGTCGGCGGCAGCGCGCTCGGAGGCAGCAGCAGCTTCATCGGCGGCGTTGCGGGTAGATGCCGCCGCTTGGTCGACCGCCTCACGCGCGGCCGCACCGGTGCTGTCGGCGGCCTGCGCGGCATCGGCACGCGCCTTCTCGGCTTCCGGACCCTTGCAGGCGGCCAGCGCCAGCAGCAGCGAAGCGGCCATCAATGCGGGCGTGATCGAACGAATCTTCATGGCGCTCTCCAAGGTTTGGGATAGGTCTGACAGCCTATTCACCCATCCGTGAAGGCGCGGTAGGTACCCGCTTGCTAAACGTTCGCCCAAAGAAAAAGCCGCTGGCGAACCAGCGGCTTCTTCAGACTTGCTTGAAGAAAGAAGTTATTACTTCTTGGCTTCTTCAGCAGCGTCCTTGGCCTGCTCGGCGGTGGCTTCACCGGCCTTGGCAGCGTCGGCAGCAGCGCCGGCAGCAGCGTCGGTGGCAGCGCCAGCAGCCTGGGCAGCGGCGTCAGCCGAAGCGTCAGCAGCGGTGGTGGCGGTGTCGGCGGCAGCCTGGGCAGCGTCGGCGGTCTGGGCGCCAGCAGCAGCGGCCTGGTCGGCAGCGACCTGGGCGTCGGCAGCAGCTTCGTTGGCCGAAGCAGCGGCGTCAGCAGCCTGTTCCTGCTTCGAGCAGGCGGTCAGAGCCAGGCCCAGGGCCATTGCGATCAGCAGCTTGTTGATGCTCATTTGTGTGAATCCTCGTCGTTAGATTAGGCAACGCGCTATTGCGCGCCCGGCAACATGATGACAAGCCACGATTGGCTGTCAAGCGATCGCGCATTCAGTTTTGAGAAATGCGCGTTAAATCCAATCAAATCAATTCGATGGCAATGGCCGTCGCTTCCCCGCCGCCAATGCACAGCGTGGCAATTCCGCGCTTTGCATCACGCTTGCGCAAGGCATTGACCAAGGTCACCACCAGACGCGCGCCCGAGGCACCGATCGGGTGGCCCAGTGCGCAGGCACCACCGTTCACGTTCACCTTGTCATGCGGGATGCCCAGTTCGCGGATGGGGGCCATGGCCACCACCGCGAAGGCTTCGTTGATTTCGAACAGGTCCACCTGGTCCAGGCTCCAGCCGGTCTTCTCCAGCAGCTTGCCGATGGCGCCGATCGGCGCGGTGGTGAACCATTCCGGTTCCTGCGAATGGGTGGCATGGGCCACGATCCGGGCCAGCGGCTGCAGGCCACGGGCGGCGGCGTCCTCCTCCGACAGCAGCACCACGGCGGCAGCGCCGTCGGAGATGCTCGACGAGCTGGCCGCGGTGACCGTGCCGTCCGTCTTGAAGGCCGGGCGCAGGGTCGGGATCTTGGCGATGTCCGAACGGCCGGGCTGTTCGTCCTGGCTGTACTCAACCTCGCCCTTGCGGCCGGCGACCTTCACCGCGACGATCTCGTCGTCGAACGCACCGGCGGCCTGTGCGGCCTGCGCACGGCGCACCGATTCGATCGCGAACGCATCCTGCTCCTCGCGGGTGACCTGGTACTTGTCCACGGTGCATTCGGCGAATTCACCCATGGCTTTGCCGTCGTAGGCATTGACCAGACCATCGTGGGCCATGTGGTCCACCGCCTGGAAGTTGCCGAAGCGGTTGCCGGTACGCGAATTGGGCAGCATGTGCGGCGCGTTGGTCATGGACTCCATGCCCCCGGCCACCACGATGCGGGCCGAGCCGGCCTTGATCAGGTCGTGGCCCAGCATGATGGCCTTCATGCCCGAGCCGCACACCTTGTTCAGCGTGGTGGCGCCGGTCGAATAGGGAATCCCCGCAGCGACCGCGGCCTGGCGGGCCGGGGCCTGGCCCAGGTTGGCCGACAACACGCAGCCCATGATCACTTCGGAAACGTCGGCCGCCGGCACGCCGGACTGCTCCAGGGCGGCGGCGATCGCGGTGGCGCCCAGGGTAGGGGTGGGCACGCCGGTGAACTGGCCGAGGAACGAGCCGATGGCGGTGCGCTTGGCGGCGGCGATGACAATGTTGGACATGGCAATCTCGTTGTTGCGTGAGCGGATTCGGGACCCGCGCCTCAGGATGATGGCGCGATTCCCGTCAGACTGCGGGGGAATACCAGTATAGAGGGTCCCGGTTTACCACCGGTGTCCAGCAGGGGGCGAACGAAACCTCTCCCGGCGATGGAAAGCTTTCAGATTTCCAGTCAGACTCCGCCGGTAGCCCGGAGGAGCGGGTCAACGATCACCACGGGTGTCCTCGGGGTAGGCAGGATGCCAGGCGTGGTTCCATAAACGTTTGGGGGAACAGGGATGAAGCAGGTCGAACTGAGCAGGACGGTGCTGGCAGCTGCGCTTGCACTGGCGTTGAGTGCGTGTGGCGGTGGCAGCAGTGGGGGCAATGTCCGCGTCGACGGTCCGGGCGGGGGTACGCCGGTGACCACCCCCGGCCCGACCAATCCCCCGGTCACGCCGCCGACGACGCCGCCCCCGACCGGGGCAAAGCCACAGCAGCCGGCGATCGATGCCCACCTGTCGATCACCAACGCGGGCGACCGCCAGGGGCTGACCGGCGCAGGCGTGGTCATCGGTATCGTGGACTCGGGTGTCAACCGCTCCCACCCCACGCTGTCCGGGCGTGTGGTGCAGCGTTACAGCTACGTTGACCCCGCCACGAACAACCTCAACGTCGATGATGTCGTCGGCCATGGCACCACCGTCGCGTCGCTCGCGGCGGGCAGCGCGTCCGGCAGCTGGCCGGGCGGCGTGGCCCCCGGCGCGCAGATCGTCTCGGCCCGCATCATTGCCGACAAGGCGCCGGTGGATGACGGGACGGGGCAGGGCAATGCCGTGGAAGGCGCGCTGGGCCTGGCCGGCGTGCATGCCGACCTGATCGCCAGCGGCGTCAAGGTGATGAACAATTCGTGGGGCGGTCTGTATTGGAACAACGCCAGCACCACGGACGCGATTGCCGCCGAATACGCCCCGTTCGTGTTCCGGCACGGGGGCCTGGTGGTGTTCGCCACCGGCAACGAGGGCAAGGCCAACCCGTCCGACATGGCGGCGCTGCCGAGCCAGCCTGCGCCTGCGGGCAGCACGTTGGCACGCGAGCTGGCGGAAGGCTGGCTCGCGGTTACCGCGGTCAATGCCAGCAAGCCGAATGAACTGGCGTCCTACGCAAACGCGTGCGGCGTGGCGGCCGACTACTGCCTCGCCGCGCCCGGCGAAGCGGTGTTCATCGACCCCGAAAACAAGGGCGCGGCCAACCCGAAGTATCTGTGGGGCGCGGGCACCTCCTACGCGGCACCGCTGGTCTCCGGCGCGGCTGCGCTGGTGTGGCAGAAGTACCCCTATTTCAAGAACTACGACGTGCAGCGCGTCCTGCTGGGCACCGCCACCGATCTCGGCGAGTCGGGCGTGGACCCCGTGTTCGGGCACGGCCTGCTGAACATTGCCAAGGCGCTCAATGGTCCGGCGACCACGGACTTCGGAACGCTGACCGTCTCCGTGCCGACCAGTGTGGGAACCAGCGTGTGGAGCAATGACATCAGCGGTGGCGGCAGCCGCGGGCTGTACAAGGACGGCGACGGCATCCTGGCGCTCGCTGGCAAGAATACCTTCACCGGCTCGGTGGATGTCGTCCGCGGAACACTGGCACTTCGCGATGGTGCGACGCTCACCGCGCCGGTCACAATCACGCCGTACGACATCAGCTACCCCTTGCCTGCGCTGCAGTTCGGCGCGGGCACCACGAGGATCACCAGCAACGTCGAGAACAATGGGCGCGTGGCGCTGGTGACCGCCAACACCACGGCGGTCATCGACGGCAATTACCTGCAGCGTGCCACTGCCGAGTTCATCACCGCACTGGGTGCATCGCCGTTGCAGGTGACGGGCACGGCCACGCTACAGGGGGGCACCCTGGTCGTGGAGCAGGCCGTGGCCGGCTATGTACCGATCGACAACCAGGTGCAGCCCATCATCCAAGCCGCACAAGGCCTGACCGGTCGGTTCGGGGCAGCGCGCCGCGGCGGCACGGTGTCCCTGCTGGACGCGTCCTTCGTGTACGACGCGAACAGCGCGTCGCTCAACATCCGTCGCGCCAATGTCACCGCGACGGCCACCACGGCCGGTCTGGGCACGATCGCCACGGCGTCTGCCGGGCGCGTGGAGGAGGCGTTTGTCCAGCTCGACCAGGGCTACGGCAGTGGCCCCGGCTTTATCGACGCGGCGGGCGACCTGCAGCGCGTCGAAGGCGCATCGGCGCTGCAGGCCAGCCTGGAGAGCCTCTCCGGCAAGGCCCACGGTCTGGCCACGGCGATGACCTTCGATACGCTCGACATGAATCGGCGAGCCCTGTCGTCGCGTTTCGACGACGTGTCTGCCGCGCCGCGTCTTCGCGGCGCCTGGCATGGCGCGCTGGGTGAGGCCGGGCAGGGCAGCTTCGCCGGCACCGGGTTCCAGACCCAGGGCTGGATGCTGGGTCAGGACATGGCGCTGGGCAGCAACGGCGTGATGGGCTTCGCCTTCGGCGAGACCCGCACCAGCAGCGGCCGCGAATGGTCGGGCGACAATGGCCGCGACCGCCAGTCGCAGGCACAGCTGTATGCCGGGTGGAATCATGGCGGCGCGTATGCGTTGACCCAGTTCGGCGCCGGCCAGTTCACCCGCGAGCTCGACAGGCAGCTGCTGTTGGGGGCCGGGCAGTACGGCGTGAGCTCGCGCTATGGCGGCACCTTCAGCACGGCCAGCGTGGAGTCCGGCTACCGGTTCGGTGGCGCGGTCGCCTCGCTCACCCCGTACCTGGGCGCGGATTACGCCCGCGTGGACAACGACCGCTTCAGCGAAAGCGGTGGCTTTGGCTTCGGCCTGCGTGCAGAGCGCAACACCGCCAGCCGCAGCCAGGCGCTGGCCGGCCTGCGCGCCGAAACCCAGGGGCGCACCTGGTCGGTGCGCGGGTACGCCGAATGGCAGCAGATGTTGTCCAGCAACGGGGCCGCTTTTGACGCCAGCTTCGTCGGCGTGGACGCGTGGGCGCCGTTGGCGGGCCTGCAGCCGACGCGTTCGGGCGGGCTGTTCGGGGTCTCGGTGGCGGCGATGCTCAGCCGCAACGCGCAGATGTCGTTCGGCTATGACCAGCGCTTCGGCCCGCGTGGCGACCTGAGCCAGGTGGCCCTGCGCTACTCGGCCGCGTTCTGATCAGGCGGCGGCAACGGCCGCCGAGGCAATGAAAAAGGGCGCGATCTGATCGCGCCCTTTTTCGTTCTGCTCCGGGCCGGCGATCAGCCGCCGCGCAGCGTGCCCAGTCGCGGTCGTGCGCGGCCCAGCGGCATCTTCAACTTGCCGATGGACTGGATGCGCGTTTCGGCGATCTGGTCGGCCGCGCGTTGCGGCGCAATGCCTTCCTGCTGCGAAAGCGCGAAGATGCGGCCGAGGTTGTGGTAGATGCTGCGGATCAGGCGCATGGCGCGTTCGCGGTTGTAGCCGTCGATCTCCAGCGACACATTCATCACGCCGCCGGCGTTGACCGCGTAGTCGGGCGCGTACAGGATGCCGCGCGCATGCAGCTCGTCGCCGACTTCCAGGCTCGACAGCTGGTTGTTGGCGGTGCCGCAGACGATCTTGCACTTCAACCGTGCCAGGGTCTGCGGGTTGATCGCGTTTTCGAACGCGCACGGCGCGAACACGTCGGCATTCACGTCGTAGATCTCGTCCGGCTTGACCGCTTCGGCGCCGTATTCGGTGACCGCGCGGTCAACCAGCGCGCTGTCCAGGTCGGTCACGAACAGTTTGGCGCCGCGGTCGCGCAGCAGCTTCACCAGTTCCATGCCGATGTGGCCCAGGCCCTGCACGGCGATGCTGGTCTTGCCGACTTCTTCGTGGCCCAGCTTGTGCTGCAGCGCGGCCATCAGCGCCTGCAGCGCGCCGTAGGCGGTGAACGGCGCCGGGTCGCCGGAGCCGCCGTGGACCTGGTGCACGCCGGTCACGTACTCGCTTTCCAGGTAGATGTTTTCCATGTCATTGACGTCGGTGCCCACGTCCTCGGCGGTGATGTAGCGCCCGCCCAGGGAATCGACATAGCGCCCAAAGGCGCGGAACAGCACCTCGGTCTTGTCCTTGCGGGGGTCGCCGATGATCACCGCCTTGCCGCCGCCCACGTTCAGGCCCGCCAGGGCGTTCTTGTACGTCATGGTGCGGCTCAGTCGCAGTGCGTCGGCCAGCGCGTCGTCGGTGCTGGCGTAGGGGCGCATGCGCACGCCGCCCAGGGCCGGGCCCAGGGTGGTGTTGTGGATGGCGATGATCGCCCTCAAGCCGGCGTCGCGGCTGTGGCAGAACACCACTTGTTCGTGACCGGTAGATTCGAGGGTTTCAAATAACATGGTGACTCCGATGGTGCGAACGGTGGCCAACGCCGGCGAACGTACCAGCAAAAAGAAGGGTGCAAAACAAAAAAAGCGACGTCGTCTGATCGGAGGGACGGGTCGCGCGGCGCCATTCTAGTGCATTCCGCCGGACGGTGTTGTCAGCGCGCCGGGGCCGTCACCTACCCCTGCGAGGGGGTGTCGCTAAAGTTGCGCGGAACCGGGCCGATGCCGTGGCAACGGTGCGCGGTACCGGTATGGCCAGGATGGATCACGTGGGTGCAGGGGCGACAATGCGGATGCGGTGCGGCGCCAGCAGGGGCGCGAGCTGATGCTGGCTGTGCTGGTGGGGGTAATGGCCCTCTTGGCGGCCGCCGTGGGGGCCTGGTGGCTGCAGGGCCGCCGGGCAGCGGCGCCGGAGCGGGAGCGTGCTGCGGCCAGGTCCGGCGAGCGCCAGGTGCCGCCCGCGGCGATTCCCGGCGTGCCTGATGGCGACGCCGGTCAGATCCTGCAGGCGGGCTTCCACGCGCTTGCGTTGGTGCCGCGCAGCGGCGGCGCGTGCCCTGCGGTGGTCTCCCAGGACGCGCCGCTGGAAGCGGCGGTCGCCGCCGCGCTGGAGGCACGGGACTGGTCGGCCAGGCATCTGCCGCGCCGGCCGCAGTTGTTGCCGCAGCTGATCCAGACCGTGAATGACAGCGATGCGTCTGCCCGCAGCATGGCGGCCATCATCGGCCAGGACGCGGTGCTGACCGGCAACCTGCTGCGCATCGCCAACAGCCCCATCTACCGCCTGCAGGCCAAACCGGTGGACAGCCTGCAGCGGGCGGTGACCCTGGTGGGGACCGAGGGCATCCGCCAGATCATCAGCGCGGTGCTGGTGCAGCCGGTGATGCAGCTGCATTGCGAGGCGTTCCCGCAGTTCGGCACGGTGATCTGGGAGCACGCCCTGCTTGCCTCGCGCGCCGCCGCCGACCACGCCCGCATGGTGACCCACGAGGATGCCTTCGCGGCGCAATGGATGGGGCTGACCCAGGGCCTCGGGGCGGCGCTGGTCATGCGCCACCTGCTGGACGCGGCGCATGACCAGGCCACCACGCCCTCGCAGGCGGTGGCCAGCCAGCTGCTGGATGCCTGGACGCTGCCGGTGGCCAGCCGGATCGCGGCCGCGTGGGAGCTGCCGCCGTCGGTGCACGAGGCCTTGTTGCGCGATGCCGAGGCGTCCGGGGGCGGCCTGGCGGCCAGCCTGCGGTTTGCCCGTGCGGCGGCCTCGGCCAGCCTGCTGTGCCGGCACGGGCGCATCAGCCAGGCCCAGGCGCTGGCCCTGCTGGAGCAGCGGCAGGGCACGCCTGCGCATGCGCTGCAGTGGATCTGGCGCCGGCTGCATGGGCGGTCGGTGGAGACGCTGGATGCGGAGGAGATGGTGGAGGGGTGAGGGGGGTTAAAGCTGCGATTCCAAGGGAAGCCAGCTGATCGCGCGTGCGCTGGCACGTTGCCGCCATGACGTGTCCGGTTCGCGGTCGAGCAGCTGTGGCGGCTGTTCGGCACGATCCAGCCAGCGCACCTCGTCATCCGCGTCCAGCGTCAGCCAGTAGCTCTGCTTCGGATCAGCCAGGCGCAGGTATTCCCCGCGCAGCTGGGCGGCAAGTTCGCGATCGTCGAACAGCACGCCCATCTCGGTGTTGAGGTAGGCCGAGCGCGGGTCCAGGTTGAACGAGCCCACGAAGCCGCGCTGGTCGTCGATCATGAACGCCTTGGTGTGCAGGCTGGCGCCGCTGCTGCCGAACAGGCCGCCACTGCCGCCGCCTTCATGCCGGCGCGACCGCAGCTCGTACAGGTGCACGCCATCGCGCAGCAGCGGGGCGCGGTAACGCATGTAGCCGCTGTGCACCGCCGCCACGTCATTGGCCGCCAGCGAATTGGTCACCACGCCGACGTACGCCCCGCGCTTCACCATCGCGCCCATTCCACGCGTGCCTTCTTCGCCGGGCACGAAGTATGGCGAGATCAGCAACGCCTTGTGCTCGGTCGCCTCCAGCTGGCGCACCAGCCGCGTGACCAGCCAGGTGGCCTTGTCGTCGCGGCGGTGCTTCATCGCCGGGTCGGACACGATCTCCACCCCGGGTGACCAGTGCAGATCGACGGCATTGCGGTAGAACGAGCGTGCCGACGCCGAGCGTTCCACCCGCTGCAGATAGGGCTGGGCCGCAGCCAGTTTGGCCTCGTGCGCCGATTCCAGCATCAACAGCCGCAGCTGCGCAGGCGTATGGAAGGCGAGGGCGCCGACCGGCACCGCAGCCTCGCTGTTCCAGTATTCGTCGAAGATCGTATTGGCCTGCGTCACCGCCTTGCCCGCCACGATCAGATCCAGGTCGCGGAAGTTCACATCGCTGCGCGCGCTGAAGTATTCCTCGCCGATGTTGCGCCCACCGACGATCGCCACCCGGCCATCGGCGATCCAGGACTTGTTGTGCATGCGGTGGTTGACGCTGAAGAACCGCTGCACCATCTCCACCACCCGCCACAGTCCGTCGCGGTTGCGGAACGGGTTGTACAGGCGGATCTCGATGTTGGGATGCTCATCGAGCGCCATCATCAACGCGTCCTTGTCCTGCGCGTTCATGTCGTCCAGCAGCAGGCGCACCCGCACGCCGCGTTCGGCCGCCTGGTACAGCTCCTGCGCCATCAGGTGGCCGATCAGGTCGTCTTTCCAGATGTAGTACTGCAGGTCCAGGCTGCGCGCCGCGTGGCGGGTGATGACCGCGCGGGCGGCATAGGCATCCAGGCCCTCGGACAGGAACGCCACCCCGGACTGGTCCGGATGCTCGGCCTGCAGCCGCACCAGTTCGCGGTCGATCACGCTCTGCGCCGGCTGCAGCGGCAGCACGCTGCTGCTCGGCCCCATCGCCTTCGGCGTGAGGTGGTCGCCCAGCAGCAGGCCGCTGAGCACGAGCAGGATGAGCAGCGCCAGCACAACGCACAGTCCACGCAGGCATCGGCGCCACAACGGCTTCTTGTCGGTCATGCCCTGATCCTAAGCGGGCCGCGCGAAAATCAGAAACGCTCGTCCGGCGCCAGGTAACGCCACTGGCCCGGTGCCAGCTTGCCCATCGCCACCCGGCCGATGCGCAGGCGGCGTACGCTGACCACCTCCAGCCCAACCTGGCGGCACATGTCGCGCAGTTGGCCCGGGGCTACCGGCTTGATCGCGAAGCGCAGGCGCGTTTCGTTCTGCCAGCTCACCTTGCACGGCGGCAACGGCCAGTTGCGGAAGCTCAGGCCGTGGGCGAGCCGCTTCATGCCGTAGGGCACCAGTTCGCCGCTGACTTCGACCAGGTATTCCTGCTCCAGCGTCGCGCCGCGATCCTTCAGGTGGGTAATCACGCGGCCGTCCTGGCTGACCACGACCAGCCCGCTGTCTTCGTCGGCCAGCGGCATCACCAGCTGCAACGCATGGAAATGACGCTGCAGCAGTGCCACGCCGGTGGCGTCCAGTTCGCTGCGGCTGTCCGGCGTGACCAGCGCGGTCAGTTCGTCGGCACGCATGCCGGTCGGCTTGTGCAGCAGCATGCTTACCGTTTCGGCGCGTGTCGCCTCGGCGTTGTCGCGCAGCACGACCACTTCGTCGGTGACCATCGTCTGCGGCTGTTCCACGACCTGGCCGTTGACGGTGACCCAGCCGCCTTCGATGTAACGCTGTGCGTCGCCCCGGGAGCAGCCGATGAGGCTGGTCAGGCGTTTGTCGAGTCGGATCGGATCATTCATGAGGCAGGCAACACAAAGCGGGACGCGGGCGGGGAGTGTACTGGCTCGGCGCCGGCACTGCGCGCCGGGTCACTGCGGCGGCGGGCCGGGACTGGCATCATCGCCACATGAACTGGCATGCCTCCCCCGCCGTGAAAGTCGGCCTTTCCATTGCCGTGGCCACCGGCCTGTACGGCATTTCCTTCGGTGCCCTGGCTGTTGCGGCCGGGTTGAGCCCGTGGCAGGCGCAGGCCCTGAGCCTGTTGATGTTCACCGGTGGCTCGCAGTTCGCGTTCATCGGCGTGATTGCCGGCGGCGGCGCCGGTTCGGCCGCCTTTACCGCTGCCACCCTGCTGGGCGTGCGCAACGCGGTGTACGGCATGCAGATGAACCGAATGCTGGGTTTGCGCGGCTGGCGGCGCGCGCTGGGCGCCCAGGTCACCATCGACGAGTCGGCCGCCACCGCCTCCAGCCAGACCGTGCCGCTGGAGCAGCGCCGCGGCTTCTGGACGGCCGGCATCGGCGTGTTCCTGCTCTGGAACCTGTTCACCGCCGTGGGCGCGATGGCCGGCGATGCGCTGGGCGACCCGCGCCAGTGGGGGCTGGATGGCGCTGCGGTGGCGGCGTTCCTGGCGCTGCTGTGGCCGCGGCTGCGCCAGCGCGACGCGGTGGCCATCGCCATCGTGGCCGCATTGGTCACCGTGCTCACGCTGCCGTGGGTACCGCCGGGCGTGCCGATCCTGCTGGCCGCCGCAGTGGCCGCGTTGTGGGGCGCCTTCGTGCCCGGTCCGCGTGATGAAGGCCTGGAGCCGGATGTGGAACCGCGTTCGACGCAGGAGCGCACATGAGCGTGTGGGGATGGTTGCTGCTGGGCTGCGCGGCGGCGTATGCGATCAAGCTGGCCGGTTGGCTGGTCCCGGCGCGCTGGTTGGAATCACCGCGCATGACCCGTGTGGCCGGCACGCTGACGATCGGGTTGCTGGCCTCGCTGACCGCCATGAATGCGGTGGCGGCCGGCGCGTCGGTGGCGCTGGATGCGCGCCTGGGGGCGCTGGCGGTGGCCGCCGTGGCGCTGCTGCTGCGTGCGCCGTTCCTGCTGGTGGTGGTGCTGGGGGCGGTGGCCGCCGCCCTGCTGCGCTGGGCCGGTATCGGCTGAGGGTCAGCCGCCGGCCCGTTCGAGGTGGGTCAGGTACAGGCGCAGGTCGAATTCCAACTGGTGGTAGTCCGCTTCCATGTGCGTGCACAGCTGGTAGAACGCCTTGTTGTGGTCCGATTCCTTCAGGTGCGCCAGTTCATGCACCACGATCATCTTCAGGAACGGCGCGGGCGCCTCGCGGAATACGCTGGCGATGCGGATCTCCCGGCTCGCCTTGAGCCGGCTCCCCTGCACCCGCGACACCGTGGTATGCGTGCCCAGCGCGTGCTTGAGCACCTGCAGGCGGCTGTCGTAGATCACCTTCGACAGCGGCACCGACTGGCGCAGGTAGCGCTCCTTCAGCGCCTGGGTGTAGTCGTACAGCTGGCGGTCGTTGCGCACCGTGTGCAGCTCGGCATAGCGGCGTTCCAGCCACGGGCCCAGGCGGTCGGCCGCGATCAGCTCGCGCACCTGCTGCTGCAGGGCGTCGGGGTAGCCGGCGAGGTACTTCAGGGCGGTCATGCGGCGGTTGGGGAGCGGCGGTGAGGGCAGTATGATGGCCCCCGGAATCCCGTACCAACAGATGCAAAGGCAATGGCGAAGGCAAATCCCCTGCAGGAACAGCTGCTCAAGGCCGGGCTGGTCAAGAAGTCCCAGGTCTCGCAGGCCGCGCGCGAGCAGGTGAAGGCCCGCCATGGCAAGGCCCCGGCCGCCCCCACCGACAGCCAGCGCGAGACCGAGCGCCTGCGCGTGGAGAAGGCCGAGCGCGACCGCGCGCTGGAAGCCGAACGCAAGGAAAAGAACCGCCTGCAGGAGCTGCAGGCGCAGGTGCGCCAGATCGTCGAGAGCAACCGGGTCAAGCGCGAAGGCGAAAGCGAATACCGCTTCAACGACGGCACCGTGATCCGCACGATGCTGGTCAACGAGGCCCTGCGCCGCCAGCTGGCCGTGGGCAGCCTGGTCATCGTGCGCCTGGGCGAGGGCTTCGAGCTGGTGCCCCGGCCTGCGGCCGAGAAGATCCGCGAGCGGGATGCGACCGCCATCGTGCTCGACAACGGCAAGGATCGCGCGCCTGCCGCCGAACCCAGCACCGGCAACCCGGACGACGATGCCTACTACGCCCAGTTCCAGGTGCCCGACGACCTGATCTGGTGATGCGGGGCTGAAGGGTTCAGCCCATGGCACGCGTGTTCAGCCGACCGTAAACCGGTGCCGACCGGACGGTTCTATGCTGGCCGTCCGGCAACGGCATGGGAGACACCGCATGGCGACAGGATGGGCAGGCGACGGCGCCGTCCAGGACCAGATCGACGCAACCGTCGACGAGGCCATCCAGCGTGCGCGCGCGCAGCTGCGCCAAGGTCCGGGGCTGACCCACTGCGAGGAATGCGAGGCGCCGATACCCGAGGCGCGCCGCCGTGCCGTGCCCGGCGTGCGTCTGTGCGTGCGCTGCCAGGAGGCCGAAGACGCCGCGCAACAGGATGCCGGTACGTTCAACCGGCGAGGCAGCAAGGACAGTCAGCTTCGCTGACTGCGTCAACCATCGCCCTGGATCCCGCCCGGCGCCTGCGACGGATCGCGCCAGCGGCGCACCGTGCGCTGGAAGAACATGTTGTTCGGAATCTGCAGCACGGTGCCTTCGTGGCCGCCGCCGTTTTCCTGCAGGGTGGTGTAGATCAGGTTGACGTCGATGACGCGCCCCTTCAGCCCCGGCTTCTCACCATTCTCCAGGATCTCGATGTAATCGTGCAGGCGGAACGGGCGGGTGGTGAAGATCAGCAGCGTGCAGAAGATGTTGGACAGCACGCTCCACGCCGCGAAGAACGCCACCGCACCCACCGCGGCGAAACCGGTGAACGCGGTCCACAACACGCTGGCCTGCACGCCGATGATCTGCAGCACCACCAGCAGCACGGTGAAATAGACCACGAAGGTAAATACGCGGCGCGCGCCCATCACCATTTCCGGCGGCAGCGTGTAGTGCTCGCCGACGCGGCGCAGCAGCCGCCGCGCGATCAGGCGCACGAGCCACGCCACCAGCAGGGTGATCAGAATCTTCACGGCAGGGGCGCCGTACTGCAGCCACTCGTGGGTCCAGACGGGCAGGTGGTCTTTCATGCGTGGCGTGGTTCCTTGCAGCGGTAATGCCGGGGGAACCGCATTTTAGCGCGCTGGATCAGGGCAGGCCGTGGGGCTGTTCGAGCGCGGCCATCAGCTGGGAAACGCAGAGGGGGGCGTGCTGCTGGTACTGCATGCACAGGTCCGGCCGCGGCGGCAGCGATACCCGCAGCGTCACCGGGCTCCACGGCACGGTGCAGGCGCTGGCCAGCGAGAGCAGCAGCGCAAGACAACTGGGCGACATGGGAACTCCTGGGGCGGCGCCGTGCGGGGGACACAGGATTGGATGCCGCCACTGCCGAAAAGGTTTATACCGGGAACGTGTCAATCGCTTTAAACCTTTTGGGCCCCCCGCCGCATCCAAGGGATATGCTCGACACGACCATGCCCGCCAGCCGCGCCGCCACCGACGCCGACCACGCCGACGACCCCAGCCTGGTCCGGGCCGCGGTAGCCGGTGACACCGCCGCGTACGAACGCATCTACCGGCGGCATTCGCCCCGCGTGTATGCGGTGCTGTGGCGGCTCTGCGGCGGGCACGCCGCGCGTGCCGAAGACGCGCTGCAGGAAACCTTCCTGCAGGCCTGGCGCGCGCTGCCGGGGTTCCGTTTCGACAGCAGCCTGGGCACCTGGCTGCACCGGCTGGGCGTCAATGCGGCACTGATGGAGCTGCGCGGCAGTGCCACCCGCGAGGCCAGCGAGGCCGGCGACGATGGCTGGGAACTGCTGGCCGCCGTGCCGTCGGTAGACCGCTGCGCCGGCACCACGCTGGACCTGGAACGGGCGCTGGAAACCCTGCCGCCGCGTGCCCGCGCCGTGCTGGTGCTGCATGACATCGAAGGCTGGAAACACCATGAAATCGCCGAGCAGCTGCAGATGGCGGTCGGCAGTTCCAAGGCACAGTTGCATCGCGCACGCGGCTTGCTGCGTGCGCGTCTGGGAGAACCCGCATGAATACCCACGATCACGATCACGATACCGACCTGCAGGCGCGCCTGCGCGCATTGCCCACCGAGCGGGTGCCGCCGGCGCACGCCTGGCAGCAGATTGCCGCGCAGCTGCCCGCGCGGCAGGCCGAGCGCCCGACGATGCTGCCCACCCGGCGAGCGCGGCGTTGGCCGTTGCGCGTGGGGCTTGGCCTGGCCGCCGCACTGGCGGTGCTGATGGTGGTGCCCACCCCGACGCCGCCGACGCCGCGTCCGTCGCCGCTGCAGCGGCAGGCCGACGCCATCGCCGCCGAGTACCAGCAGGCGATGGCCACGCTGCCGGCGGCGCAGATCGGTGCCGACTGGCAACCGGCGCTGCACGAACTCGATTCCAGCGCCACCTACATCCGTGCCGCGATCGCCGAGAACCCGCGCTCGCGCTATCTGCTCAACCAGTTGCAGCGCACCTATGCACTGCGCCTTGAACTTACCCAGCAGGCAGTGATTGCCGCTGGCCTGCCATCCTGAAGGAGAGTCCCATGCATACCCCATTGCGTCTGATCGTTGCCCTGGGCCTGCTGCTGCCACTGGCGGCGCGGGCTGACACCCGCGTCGACGAGCGCCATCCGCTGGCCGCGGGCGGGCGGGTTGAAATCAGCAACATTGCCGGCAAGGTCAGCGTGCGCGGCTGGGACCGCAACGAAGTGGCGTTGAGCGGCAGCATGGCCGACGGCCTGCGCCTGCAGCAGGACAAGAGCACCAACCGGGTGCGCTGGGAAGTGATCTATCCGCGCAACGGCAACAACGGCGGTGCCACGCTGGAACTGCGCGTGCCGCGTTCGGTGGAGGTGCAGCTGGGCACGGTCAGCGCCGACATCGACGTGGCCGATGTCGACCTGCGTCGGCTGCAGGCCAACGCGGTCAGTGGTGATATCGCCGCAGCCGGACGCAGTGCGGAGACCGCGCTGACCACGGTCAGCGGCAGCATCCGTTCGCAGGTGAGTACCCAGCGCATGGCGCTGCGCGCGGTCAGCGGTTCCATCCAGGCGGGCGGGGGGATTGCCGGCGAAGTGGCGGCGGAGACGGTCTCGGGCAGCATCCGCCTGGATGCCGCGCAGGTGCAGCGGCTTGCCGCGGAAGCGGTGTCGGGCAGCCTGACGGTGGGCGCAACGGGGCTGGCGCCGGGCGGCAAGGTGACGTTGCAGACGGTGAGCGGTTCCATCGCGCTGAAGCTGCCGGCCAAAGTATCGGCGCAGTTGGCGGTGAAGACCTTCAGTGGCGACATCCAGTCGGATGCGGGCCAGGTGGAGCGGCCGCGCTACGGTCCGGGCCGCAGCCTGGATACGCGGCTGGGCGGAGGCGACGGCGATATTTCGATCAACGCCCATTCGGGCAATGTGCGGGTCTCGCTGGGCGGCCGCTGAGTGCGGCCCCCGCACCGGCCTGGGGCCGGTGCGGACGGCTGCGGCGTCAGCCGGCCCTTTTCAGCGCCAGGGTGTTGCCCAGAACTTCGATCTTGCCGCCGCTTTTGCGGAACAAGGCCAGATCGGCGGCAATGCTGGCACTGCTGAGTGCAGTGTTGGAGCCCTGCTTGCGGTCAACGCGAACGGTGTTGGCTGCCTTGGGGGAGGTCTTTGGCTTACCGGCCATGGATGCTCCTGTCATGGGTGTAACGTGGAAAAGATCGTCGACGCATCGTGCTGTTGTCGACGGTAGTCGTGCCGCACAAGGCGGCAGTCATCGCCGCCCATCGCAAATTGGCGGCAGATCGCGGGACGCTGCGAGTAGATCGTGCAGCGCAGATGGTAGGGGTCGATCGCGGCGCACCAACCTTCCTCATTGCGGGCCATGACGGTCCGCCCCATTTCGTCGGTATCCAGCAGATGGCCGGGAACCGCGTCATCGGGCATCACCGTCACCGAGAGCCGACAGCACACCGCGTCGCAGCGACGGCAGTCGATGGGGTCCGGCTCGGCAGGTGAGGCAGGGGCTGGTGAAGCCAGGCGTTCGCCCAATCGAATCTCTCTTGACAGCGATAGACGACCCCGGCGCCCCGGACGGATCCAGCAGGCGGCAGCATCGACGAGGAGGGTGGCCTGTACTAGGCCCGGAGCGACACGCGCATTGCGCATCGAAGCCGAAAGATGATAGCGCTTTCGGCGTAACGTTTTGTTAATGCGAGGGTTTCACGGCTGGAAACCCTTGCGCCGCAAGGGTTTAGCCTGCCGCTGCCCAGGCCAGGCCGTGCACCACCCCGAACGAGGGGTTGCCGCGCACCAGCGTCGAAGCGGGGAAAGCGGCGCCTACGGCCGCCTGCAGGTAGCCTGCACGCGACATGCCGCCGGTGAGGAAGATCGCCGCCGGGTCATGCCCGATATCCGCGCGCACCTGCTCCAGCAGCGCGGTGAGTTCGGCCAGGTAGCCGCCTGCGGCGGTCTGCAGGCGTGGGCTGTCGATCCGCACGCCGAGGTCGCGCTCGATGAAGCCCAGCGCACTGTCGTGCTGTTCATCGCTGCTCAATGCAATCTTGCAGCGCTCGACCTCACGGTACAGCCGCGCGGTGTTGCCGGTGTCCTGCAGTGCCTGCAGGCGCTTGCCCCACGGCGCTTCCGCGTCGCGGTAGTTGTGCTGGCGGAAGTCGCGCTGGCGGGTCATGTCCTGCACCATCGCCGCTTCCACGTAGTGGTGTGCCGGTACCCGGCTTTGGCCGCGGCCGAACAGCGGCATGTAGCCGCCCAGGCTCAGGGCCAGGTCGATATCGGTACCGCCACGGGCGATACCCCATGCGCGGTGGATCTTCGGCGCCTGCGCGCCACCCACCCGCGCATGCGCCACATCGGTGGTACCACCGCCGATATCGACCACCACCGCGTCGTGTTCCTGCGCACTTTCGGCGTGGTAATGCATCGCCGCGGCGGCCGGCTCTTCAAGAAAATCCACGCTGTCGAAACCGGCCGCGATCGCGGCGGTGTGCAGGATATCCAGCGCCTGGTCGTTGCCTGCCGCGCCGATCGAGCTGCGGAACTGCACCGGGCGACCCAGCGTGGCGGTACGCACCGGCGTTTCCAGCTGGCGCGATGCGGTCAGCCGGATGTGCTCCAGGATGTGGGTGGCGATGCCGGTGATGGTCTGGCGCGCGCGCGGATGCAGGTTGTAGCCCAGCATCGACTTCGGGCTCTGCACCAGGTTGCCCTCGTTCTCCTCGAAGTAGGCCTCCAGCGCCTCGTCACCGTAGACCGCGTTCTGCAGCAGCTTGGTGGAGCTGAGCGGGGCCTTCATCTGTTCTTCCATCCACTGCCGGCGCACCACCCGCAGCGCCTCGCGGCGCAGCGCGTCGGGCGCGCGTTCCTGCCCGGCCGCGCGTGCATCGCGTGCCGCCGCGTCCACCAGGCGCGCCAGCTCGCGCTCCAGCGCGGGGGTCAGTTCGAAGTCGTTGGGGTCGCGCATCACTTCGGGGAAGTACACCGTGGTGCGGAACTGTTCGGCCTCGCCGAACCGGATCGGCACGACCCGGCCGTCCACCACGGCGGCGGCGGCGGAGTTGCTGGTGCCAAAGTCGATGCCGATTTTCATGCGGGGCCGGGCCGAGGGTCAGGGGGCGCGCACTTTGCGGCAAGCGGACCGCCGGTGCAAGGCCCGAACGGGCCGGGCGGTTACAATATCCGCTGTTCCGACCCTGAAGGCTTCACCATGTCCGCCGTTCCTGCCTGTCCGCAATGCTCCCTGGAAAACACCTATGCCGATGGCGCGCTGTGGATCTGCGCCGATTGTGGCCATGAGTGGGCGGCCGGCGATACGGCGGGCCAGGCGCAGGTCGTACGGGACAGCAACGGCAACACGCTGGTCAGTGGCGATACCGTCACCGTGATCAAGGACCTGAAGGTCAAGGGCTCTTCGATCCCACTCAAGCAGGGCACGGTGATCCGCAACATCCGCCTGGTCGAGGACGATGCCGAGCACATCGAGGGCAATTCCGACAAGATCAAAGGCCTGGTCCTGAAGACCTGCTTCTTGAAGAAGGCGTAGGTAACGACCGCTGGTCGTTGCACCTGCCGGCGGCACGCCGGGCTCAATTGGTCGCTGACCGTTGGCGCCACTTCTGCAGCGTGTCCAGCTTGGCCTGGTAGGTTGCCCGCAGCACATCGGCATCCTCGCCGGCCAGGTCGCGTGCGCGCAGCATCTCCGCCGACGCGCGGCGGGTGTCGCCGGCCAGGAAGTAGGCCCGCGCCAGGCCGAAGTGGAACTGGTGCGCGGTGCTGTAAAGCCGCACCGCGCGCTGGTAGTACTGGATGGCCTGGGCGTAGTCGTGGCGCTGCTCGGCCTCATTGCCGAAACGGAACTGCGCGAACGGGTCGGCCTTCTGCACCTGCTCCAGCCGCTTCGCCAGCTGCGTCGCGCGGCGCTCGTCGCCCAGCCGGCGGTACAGCGCGCTGGCGTTGGTCAGCGACGCCGCGTGCCGTGGCTGCACCTGCAGCGCCTGTTCGTAATCCTGCCGTGCCTGCTCCAGATGCCCTTCGCGGGTATCGAGCACGCCCAGGTTGTTCCATCCCGCCGGGAAAGCCGGGGCCATCGCCAGCGCGGCATCCAGGTACGCGCGCGCCTGCACGGCATTCCCGTCGGCCATGTGTTCGGCGCCGCGGTTGTTGTAGAAGTGCGCCAGCGCGCGCGCATCGCTGATCGGCCGCGGCCCGTAACGGTCGTACAGCACGTCGCGGTCCAGGTCGACCACGGCAGTGCGCCCGTCCAGCGTCAGGCCCACATTGACGTGACCGACGTTGTAGATCACGCCTTCATCCTGGTGCCAGGTAACCACCTGGGCCACCTCCTGCACGCGCGCATCGATGTCCGCCGCGCGCGCCAGGGCGACGAACATCAAGGTGAATGACAGGCAGTTGGCGCGGTGGGTCTGCCACGTTTCGGTCAGCGTATGGGTGGCGTAGGGGTCGTACTCCAGATGCATGGCATCCTCATCGAAGATCAGGTGCACCAATCGCGCCACCCGCTGTTCGCGCGACCCCACCGGGGCGATCACCCGCGCCTGCAGCATCGCCCGCAGGTCCGGCGGAATGGCCAGGATCTGTTCGGGGGAGGGCACCGGCTCGATGCGCTGCGGGGCCGCCGGGGCGGGCATGGGGATCGCGGCCGGGGCGGTGACGGAGGGGGGCGCGGCGAAGCCCGGTGCGGTGCCCAGCAGGGCCAGCAGGGCTAGGGATTTCCAGCCAGACATCACACGCACCTCGCTGGGTAGGCGGATCGTTCGCGATTCGAGTCTAGGCCCAATAGCGGTGACCGGCACGCCGCTTATCGGCGTATGCGGCCATCCACAGCGGGTGTGGACCAGCGCGGGGCAAACCTGTGGGTAACCCGGGCCAGCGCCCGCCGCGCGGCACTTTGGCGGCCGTGGTGAAAAAATCACCGGTGACAGGCTTGCCAGCGCTGCCCGCGCCGGCCAATCATGCCGACATGTCCTTCGAACCGCTCTCCCTGCCGGCGGCCATGCAGGCCGACCTGGAAGCCGCCTATGCCATGCCGCCGCGGGCATACCACGGCTATCCGCATGTACGCGCGGTGCTGCAGCACTGCCAGACCGTGGCCGAGGGTCCCGGCTGGCGCCGCCCGCGCGAAGTCCAGCTGGCCGCGCTGTACCACGATGCCATCTACGACGCCGGGCGCAGCGACAACGAGGCGCGCTCGGCGGCGCTGGCGCGTGCGCAGATCGAACGCTGGTTGCCCGGCGCGGGGGTGGACGTGGCGCAGGTGGAGGCCTTGATCCTGCTGACCGCCCGTCACGGCACGCTGGCTGCAGCCGACCTCGACGGCGACCCGGACGCCGCCCTGTTCCTGGATTGCGACATGGCGATCCTGGGGGCGCCGGCCGAGGTGTTCGATGCCTACGACCGCGGCATCGCCGAGGAATACGCCGGGCACGTGCCGGGCTTCCTGTTCCGGCTCAACCGCCGGCGCTTCCTCAAGCACCTGTTGCGCAGCCCGCGGATCTTCCTCAGCGATTTCTTCCACGCGCGGCTGGATGCCGCCGCGCGCGCCAACCTGCGGCGCCGCCTCGGGCTGTGAGAGCGGTCGATTACACTGCACGTGCTGATTCCTTCCCGCCGCGCCCATGCCCGTTCCCTTCCTGCCCACCGCTCCCGATACCGATCCGCGCCCGCAGCCGCCGGAAGAACCCGGCCCCAACGAGTGCTGTGGCAGTGGCTGCCCGCTCTGCGTGCTGGACCTGTACAGCGATGAGCTGCAGCGTTACCGCGCGGCGCTGGCAGCGTGGCGGTTGCGCCATCCCGACGCTGAACCCTGAGGGACGCGGACGATGAACCGTACTGCCGACGCCCGCCCGCGCCCGCCTGCGCAGGCCCGCATCGCGGCGCTGGCGCTGGTGGCGCTGGCCGCCTTCGTGCTCACCGCGTTGTGGACGCAGTGGGCGCGCCAGGACCTGGACTGGGTGCAGGCCACCCTGAGCCTGTACCTGCACGGGCCATGGGGGCTGGCGCTGCGCACGGCGTACTGCGTGCTGGCGGTGGCCATCATGCTGCTGGCCTGGTCGCTGCATGGCGCCCACCGCTCGCCTCGGCGCAGCGTTGCAGCGCCGCTGCTGTTCTGCATGGCGGGGCTGGGGCTGCTGGGTGTGGCCATTGGCGACAGCTGGTTGCCCGAGCGGGCGCCCCTGCTGGCACCGCTGGTGCACGGTCTAGCGGCCAACACCGCCTTCCTGTGCGTGAGCGTGGCGATGCTGCTGCAGAGCTGGTACCTGCGGGCCGACCCGCAGTGGGCGCGCTGGGCCACGGCGGGCTGGTGGTGGGCGTGGCTGTGCTTTGCGCTGCTGTGGCTGCACGTGCTGTGGCGCGGCCCGCCGCGCGGTGCCGGTCAGAAACTGGTGATCGCCGTGGTGGTGCTGTGGCTGGTGGTGGCGGCGTTCCAGCTCTGGCGACGCGGGCGCCATGATGCATCGATGCGCGCCGGCTGACCGCTGCGGCCTGTCCGTGTACATGCCGTTGGCGGTGGACAGGCGTATCGTTGAGCGACTTTTCCGGGATGCGTGACGATGCGGCGAGCCAGTGTGGGCAGGGTTTTGGGTGTGGTGCTGGGCCTGGTGTCGGTGATGGGCGCGCTGTCCGCCTCGGCGGCGCCGCAGCAGGTGAGCCACGGGCGCTTCAATGACATCCCGCTGTACGTGCCCGACGGCCATCCGCAGCGTGTGGTGGTGTGGTTCGACGGCGGTCGCGAAGGCGAACGTACCCAGCAGCGCATCGACGCGCTGCGTGCACAGGGCGCGCTGGTGGCGCGGGTGGACGTGGCGCGGCTGCGCCAGGTGCTGGCCCGCGAAGGCGGTGGCGGCTGCGCCTTCGGCGCCGGCGATGTGGAGAACTTCTCGCGCTTCTTCCAGGCCTACCTGCATGTACCTGGCTACCACCTGCCGCTGATCGGCGGGGACGGTGCGGGTGCCGAGCTGGCCTATGCGGTGGCGGCGCAGGCAGATACCCAGGTGTTTGCCGGCCTGCTCACGACGGACTTCTGCCCCGAGGGCGTGCGCGAACGCAAGGTCTGCGGCGCGGGCGTCAGCCATGGCCGCCTGCAGCCGGCTGAGCTGAATTTCCCCTGGTTGAACGCTGCCGGTGACCACCAGTGTGCGACCGGCAAGGCCTCTGCCTTCGTGCGGGGCGTGGCGATGGGGCGCGAGTTCGGGCGCACCACGGCCGGTGACGACCTGCCCGGGCTGCTGGCTGCGGCGCAGGTGATCGGCGCGCAGAAGGGCGTGAGCCTGGCGCCGCCGCCGGATGACCTCAAGGGGCTGCCGGTGGTGGAAATTCCGTCCCGCGTCGCGGGCGACACACTGGCCATCTTCGTTTCCGGTGATGGTGGCTGGGCCGGGTTGGACAAGGAGGTGGCGTCTGCCTTGAGCTACGCCGGGGTGTCGGTGGTGGGGGTGGATTCCCTGCGTTACTTCTGGACCGAACGCACGCCGGAGGGCTTCGCCCGCGACCTGGAGCGCATCGCCCACCACTACCGTACGCAGTGGCAGCGCAAGCGCCTGGTCCTGGTCGGTTTCTCGCAGGGCGCCGATGTGCTGCCCGCCGCGATCAACCAGCTCGACCCGGCCACGCGTGATTCGGTTGCGCTGATCGGACTGATGTCGGTCGGGCGTACCGCCGACTACGAATTCCACGTCAGCAACTGGCTGGGCAGCGGCGGCGGCGGACTGCCGATTGCGCCGGAGATCGCCCGCCTGCCGGCCGACCGCACGCTCTGCCTGTACGGGCAGGACGATGATGACGCGCTGTGCCCGGAGTTGCCTGCCGGCCAGGCAACCGTCATCGGGTTGCCTGGCGACCATCATTTCAAGGGTGACTACGACCGGTTGGCGAAGACGCTGCTGGAGCACATTCCCGAGCGGTGAAGGGGGGCGCCTAGCTCTTTCCTCGGCGGGGATCCAAGGATATCAACCGGGTGGCATCCAGCAGCGCCGCAGGCAGGTGCATGCCGCCCGGCGCGGCCAGGTAGCGGGCGCGCCACACCGGCGCGAACTTGGACTTGAAGCGGCGCAGGCCGCTGAAGCCGTAGAAGCGTTCGCCGTGCCGCGCCACCACGTTGGCGAAGCGGTTCCAGCGCCCGGCCAGCCGGTGCTGGGCCAGCCCGGACAGCGGCGCCATGCCCAGCGAGAAGCGCTGGAATCCGTTCGCGCTGCCCCACAGGAACAGTTCGATGAACAGGAAATCCATGGTGCCCTTGGGCGCATCGTCCACGTGCCGCATCAGGTCCACCGACAGTTCCTGCCCGGCCGGTGCCTGCCACAGGTTGGCGAAGGCGACGATGCGGCCTTCGGCCTCGACTACCGCCACCGGGAAGCGCGCCAGGTAGACCGGGTCGAAGCTGCCCAGCGAGAAGCCCTTCTCATCGCCCGCCTTGTCGTCCAGCCACTGCTGCGACACCGCGGCCAACGCCGGCATCAGCGCCGGTACTTCGGCGGGGGTCGCCACGCGGAAACTCAGCCCGCCGCGCTTGCCCCGGTTCCAGGCCTGGCGCAGATCGGCACGCTCGCGGCCTTCCAGCGTGAAGCCCTGCAACGGCACCATCGCCTCTTCGCCCAGCTTCACCAGGGTCAGGCCCAGGTCCAGGTAGGTCTGCCAGTAGGCTTCACCCACCTGGTAGAACACCGGCCGCAGCCCCAGCCGGTCGGCTTCCTCGCGGAACCGCCAGATCAGCGCGCGGGCCACTTCCGGCGGTCCCACCGGGTCGCCCATCGCGATCAGCGAACCGCCGTAGCGCTGCATCATCACGAAGCCACGCTGCGCATCGTCGCGCAGCACCGCCTTGTCGGCCGTCAGCACCAGGCAGGCCTGGGTGTCCTGCGCGTCCGCCAGGATCGGGCCCAGCGCGTCCAGCGTTGCGGCATCGGCCGACGGCAGCGGCGTGCGCGTGCTGTGCAGCAGCCGGGCCAGGCCGAAGATGGCCAGCGCGATGGCCACCACCAGCAACGCACGCAGCGCACGCGGTGCATTGCCCTGCGCGGCGAACTGCCACCACAGTTCATTCTGGTATTCGACATGGCTGTACACGAAGAACAGCAGCCAGATCACCGCCACCAGCACCAGCCCCAGGTTGCGGATCCACGGCCACGACCACGCTTCGTCGAGCAGCGCGCCCTGCCGGTAGAACTCGCGCCGCGAGGCCCACAGCGCCGCCGCCACCAGCACCGACGCCAGCGCGATCAGCACCTGGCCGCCGCGCAGCCAGATCGGCAGCGGTGCAATCACGCAGATGGCCAACGCCAGCATCCAGGCCGCATGGCTGCGCCGCTGCAGGCCCTGGCCGATCAACAGCAGCACCACGCCGGCCAGGCTGCCGATCAGGTGCGAGGTTTCCAGCACCGGCAGCGAGGCGTGCAGCAGGTGCCGGCGCGGCGTGGGCAGGGTGCCGTCGATCACCAGCGCGGCGCCTACGCTGAACACCGCCAGCGCGATGATCTGCGGCAGCCAGGGGCGCAGCGCGGTCCAGCCGGCGCGGGTAGCACCGGCGCTGATCCGCAGCGGCTTGCGCAACGCAGGCGCCACGCCCAGCACCGTGGCCAGCAGCAGCGGCAGCACGTAGTAGGTGACCCGGTAGATCAGGGCCGCCGCCAGCACCGCCGCGGGCGCCACCTGCGGCAGCAGCTTCAGCAGGCTCCACTCGAACACGCCCAGCCCGGCCGGCACGCTGGAAATCAAGCCGGCCAGCACCGCGACCAGATACAGGCCGACGAAGCCGGGCAGGCCGGTCGGCGTATCCATCGGCAGCAGCACATAGAACGCGGCGCTGGCCAGCACCAGTTCGACCACGCTGAGCACGGTGACCCCGAGCATGGTGCGGCGGTCGGGCAGCCACAGCGCGTGGCCACGGACCTGGAAACTGCGGCCCTCGCGCCCGACCAGCAGCACCGTGCCGAGGTAGGCGAGCAACCCCACCGCCCCCAGCACGCGAACTGCCTGCGCCGACACCGGCAGCGCCAGCGCGGCGGCGCCCGGCTCCAGCAGGAACGCCAGCGACAGCAGCAACCACGCGCCGAACATGAAGCCCAGCGTGCTCATCAGCACCACCTGGCCGATCTCGGCCAGCGTGAGCCCGGCACCGCCATAGCCGCGCAGCCGCACCGCGCCGCCGGTCAGCGCCGCGAAGCCCAGCGTCTGCCCCAGCGTGTGCGCCAGGAACGCGGTGATACCGACCCGCGCCGGGTGCAGGCGCTTGCCGCTGCGGCGCAGGCCGATGGCATCGAAGCCGATCAGGCAGGCATAGCTGGCCAGTCCCAGCACCACCGTGAGCGCGATCTGCCCGGCACCGAGCTGGTGGAACGCGTCGCGAATGGCACGATATCCGTGATCGTCGAACTCGTTCGCCAGGCCACGCAGGGCCAGCGCAAGGATCCCCAGGCTGAAGATGACGGTCGCCGCGCGGCGCCAGCCGACGCGGGACGAGGGGGCAGGGGAGGGTTCGGTCATCGGGACAGCATGCTCCGGCGCAGGCGACGAAAGGGTCAAGGCACCCACGGTGCCTCGCGGGCGAATCGTGCGCTTCTGGCCCGCGCTTGCCAAGCGGGGTGACTGTGCGGTCTGTGGCCGCATCGGTGACAATGGCCACACCATCACAGAGGAGCCATCGCCATGTTGGAACGTTTCGATGTCGGCCCGCGCATGTCCGAGATGACCGTGCACAACAAGGTCGCCTATCTGTCCGGGCAGATCCCCGAAGACACCAGCCAGGACATCACCGGGCAGACCCGTCAGGTGCTGGCGGAGATCGACAAGCTGCTCGCGTTGGTGGCCAGCGACAAGCAGCACGTGCTGCGCGCGGAGGTCTACCTGGCCGACATCGGCGATTTCGCCGGCATGAACGCGGCGTGGGACGAATGGGTGGTCAACGGCATGACCCCGGCGCGTGCGACGGTCGAAGCCAAGCTGGCTGATCCGAGCTGGAAGGTGGAGATCGTGATTACGGCCGCGTTGCCGTAACCACCAGATCAATGCAATCCACGGGGCAAGGTGGAATGCACAGCCCGCAACCGGTGCACAGGTCGGCGATGACCGTATGCATGAATTTCGCGCCGCCCACGATCGCATCCACCGGACAGGCCTGGATGCACTTGGTGCAGCCGATGCAATCGGCTTCGATCACCACCGCGACCTGGGCGGGCGTGTGCTCACCCCGGCTGCGGTCAAACGGCACCGCAGGCACCTGCAGCACCTTTGCCAACGCGCGTGCGCCGGCGTCTCCGCCGGGCGGGCAGCGCTCCACGCCGGCCGTGCCGCTCGCAATCGCCTCGGCATACGGGCGGCAGCCGTCGTAGCCGCATTGCCCGCATTGGGTCTGCGGCAGCAGGCGGTCGAGGCGTTCAACCAGGGGAAGCGAAGAGGATGTCATGCGTGGCGTCGGCTGCGCGGGTGCTTCATTTCAAGGGTTTGCCGCGGTACCAGCGTTCGTGCGCCAGGGCCAGCATCGGGCGGTCTTCACTGCTGTCGCCGTAGGCATGGATGCGGACGTAGCGCGACAGGTCATAGCGCGCGCGGATGCGGTCGACCTTGTGCGGTCCGCAGTCGCCGTCCGCGTAGCAGCCTGTGAGGCGGCTATCCCGGCTTTCCAGCCGGTTGCAGATCAGGTCCAGCCCCAATGCCTCGCACCACGTGCGCAGGTACAGGTCCAGCGAGCCGGACACGATCACCACCGTGTGCTTCTGCTGCAGGTGCCAGCGGATCTGTTCCAGCATCTTCGGACGCACGACGTCGGGCAGCACCTCACGGGAAAACCCGGCGGCCTGGGCGGCGATATCGTCGGCATGGCGGTTGCGCATCACCAGCCAGGTCACGCGCGCGCGGATGCGCCTGGCGGAAATCAGCTTCAACCGATAGGCCAGCAGCCACGGGCCCACCTTCCACCACGCCTGGGCAAGCTGCTCAGGCGTGGCCACGCGGCGCAGGAACCGCGCGTACGTATCGCAGGTGGTGACGGTGTTGTCGAAGTCGATCAGGGCCAACTCCATGTCTACCCTCCGCGTCGGTCCCGAATCAACGAACCGGCATGCCCGGCAGCGCTGCGCTGTCGGCGTCCAGCAGCGCCAGCGCGCCGCCATCGAAACCGGCCGACAGGATCATGCCTTCGCTCAGGCCGAAGCGCATCTTGCGCGGGGCCAGGTTGGCGATGAACACCACACTGCGGCCGACCAGCTTCTCCGGCTCGCCGTAGCTGGCACGGATGCCCGAGAAGATCTGGCGCGTGCCCAGGTCGCCGGCGTCCAGCTCGAAGCGCAGCAGCTTGTCCGAACCGTCCACGAACTCGCAGGCCACGACCTTGCCGATGCGCAGGTCGAGCTTGGCGAAATCGTCGATGCCGATGTAGGCCGGGCCTTCAGCAGCAGCGGCGGGCGCGGCGGCCGGTGCGGCAGCGGGCGCCGCCGGCTTGGCGGGCTTGGCCGGGGCGGTCGGCGCCGGGGCGGCGAGGGTGTCCTTGGAAGCGTCGGTCATGGCATCAATCATCTTGGGGTCGATACGCGTGAACAGCGGGCTGTACACGGCGATGGTGTGGGCAAGCAGCGGCGAGGCGATGTCGGTCCAGGTCTGCACCGGCGCGGCCAGGAAGGCCTCGGCCTGCGCGGCGGTGGACGGCAGCACCGGCTTGAGGGCGGTGACCAGCACGCGGAACAGGTTCAGGCCCTGCGTGCACACCGACTGCAGCTGCGCGTCGGCGCCGTCCTGCTTGGCGATCACCCACGGCTTCTGTTCGTCGATGTAGCGGTTGGCTTCATCGGCCAGCGCCATGGTCAGCCGCAGCGCGGCCGCCGGGTCGTTGCGCTCATAGGCTTCGCGCACCGGCGCCAGCGCCGCGACGAAGCGGTCGTACTGGCCTGCGTCGGGCAGCGCGTCGGCCAGGCGGCCGTCGAAACGCTTGCTGATGAAGCCGGCGCAGCGGCTGGCAAGGTTCACGAACTTGCCCACCAGGTCGGCGTTGACCCGCGCGATGAAGTCGCCCAGGTTGAGGTCCAGGTCGTCCACGCCGCCGGAGGATTTGGCCGCGAAGTAGTAGCGCAGCGCCTCCGGCTCCAGGCCGACGTCCAGGTAGGTGCGGGCCATCACGAAGGTGCCGCGCGATTTGGACATCTTGGCGCCTTCCACCGTCAGGTAGCCGTTCACGTGCAGCCGGGTCGGCGCGCGGTGGCCGGTGCCATGCAGCACGGCGGGCCAGAACAGGCCGTGGAAATTGACGATGTCCTTGCCGATGAAGTGGTGCAGTTCGGTGCTGGTGCCGGCGCGCAGATGCGCGTCGAAGTCTTCGCCGTTCTTCGCGCACAGCGCCTGGAAGCTGGACAGGTAGCCGATCGGCGCGTCCAGCCACACATAGAAGTACTTGCCCGGGTGGCCGGGAATCTGGAAGCCGAAGTACGGCGCGTCGCGGGAGATATCCCACGCACGCAGGCCGCCCTCGGCATTGAGCCACTCGCCCAGCTTGGCCTTCACGCCCGGCAACGCGACATCGCCCGCCAGCCATTCGCGCAGGAACGACTCGAAGCGACCGACCTCGAAGAAGAAGTGCTCCGAATCGCGGATTTCCGGGGTCGCCCCGGAGATCACCGAGCGCGGGTCCTTCAGCTCGGTCGGCGCGTAGGTGGCGCCGCACACTTCGCAGTTGTCGCCGTACTGGTCGGCGCTGCCGCAGTTGGGACAGATGCCCTTGATGTAGCGGTCGGGCAGGAACATGCCCTTGGCCGGGTCATAGAACTGCGCCACCGAACGGCGCGCGATATGTCCTTCCGCCTCCAGCTTGAGGTAGAACGCTTCGGTCAACGCCTTGTTCCCGGCCGAATTGGTCGAGTCGTAGTGGTCGAAATCGACGCTGAAGGCGGCAAAATCCCGCTCGTGGCTGGCCTGGATGTTGGCGATGAAGGCTTCCGGGGTCACCCCGGCCTTTTCCGCAGCCAGCATGATCGGGGTGCCATGGGTGTCATCGGCGCACACGAACCAGGTCTTGCCGCCGCTCATTCGCCGCGCGCGCACCCAGATATCAGCCTGGATGTAGCCGACCAGATGGCCCAGGTGCAGCGGGCCGTTGGCGTAGGGCAGTGCGGTGGTGACAAGAGCGGTGCGGGTCATGATCTGCAGGGGGGCCAGGGGAACGCGGGATTATCGCATGCTCCCCGGAAAGGCGAAGGGCCGAAGCGGTCACCCCGCTCCGGCCCCAGGCCGTTGATCTTCCAGCGCTTTATGCCGCGTGGGATTTACTCGCGCACCCAGGTCTGGGTGCGGCAGATGAAGGCGATGCAGCCCGCGACATCGAGCTTGGCGCCACCGGCCTGCAGTTCAATCTTGGACTTGTAGGTCTTGCCATTGCCCGGATCCAGGATCGTGCCGCCGGACCATTCGGTCTTGCTGCCCTTGTCCTGCTTCAGGTTCCACAGGATCGTCATGCCCTTGACCGGCTTGTTCTTGTTGGCACCCTCGCAGCCGTCGCAGACCGGGTTGGGGCCCTTGTCCGAATGGAGGATCTCGACCACCTTGCCGGTCAGCGTGCCGTTGGTGGCCTGGGTGATCTCGACGATCGATTTCACCTTGCCGGTCTTGTCGTCGATGGTCTTCCAGCGGCCGGCGGCACCGTCGGCGGCGCTGGCCGACATCGCGGCCATCATCAGCGGCAGTGCCAGCAGCAGGGTCTTGAAGGTCTTGCGCATGTTCCCCTCCCAGGGATGTCCGTGAATGCCGGCGCGGGGCCGGTACAGCCGGACTGTATACCCATTCGCTCCGGTACGGAACGCGTCGGTCGCGACATCAGGGCCGCATTCAGCAAATTTCGTACAGCTCCAGCGGCAGCCCGTCGGGGTCGGCAAAGAAGGTGAAGCGCTGGCCGGTGTATTCGTCGGTGCGGATCGGCTCGCACGGCACCCCCTCGGCGGCCAGCCGGGCGATCACCGGTTCCAGCCCGGCAACCCGGAAGGCCAGGTGGCGGAGGCCCTGGGCCTCCGGGCGGCTGGGCCGGAGCGGCGGCGCGGGGAACGAGAACAGCTCCAGCTGGCCGCCGTCGGGCAGGGCCAGGTCCAGTTTCCACGAATCGCGTTCCACGCGATGGTGTTCGGCCTTCACCTTCAGCCCGAGCACGCGCACGTAGAAGTCGCGCGAGCGCGCGTAGTCGGAACAGATCAGCGCGACGTGATGGATGCCAAGCAGGGGAGTATGCATTGCGGGTTCCTGGCGGCGTGCAACGCGCCGCGCACATGAATGAGACCGTTAGAAATACTCGAAATCGTGTCTGCTTTCGAATTTCTTGTAGAGCTATCACCCCGACCCTTCCCCATGATGCCGCCTCAACGCCGAGGTCGCGCCAGCGCTACTGCGGCCGAGGCTGAACGGGAGTAGTCGGGTGTACGTCATCGTGAATGCAGGACAGGAACGCGCCGATATCCGCGTTGACGGCGTCGCCATGCACCTGCTGCCCGGTGAGCGGCTGCTGCATGCCGGTATTCCGCTGCCGCGTGTGCCCGGCCTCTCCATTGTGCCCTTGCCGGGCAGCGGAATGGCGCGTGCCTTGGCGCACTTCCACCACGTCTGCGGCGCGCCGCCGGTGTTGCCGGAGCCGTTGCCGCTGCACTGGGTGGTGCAGGCGGAACTGGAGGTTCCGGAGCTCGCGGCGGGCTGGCTGATCAACCAGCTCTCGCGTGATCGCAGCCAGGCGCGGGACAGTCAGTTGTCGCGCCTGCTCGGCCATCTTGCCCGCACGGAAAGCTATGGGCTGATGCAGTTCCTGCTTGAACAGGGCGCCGACCTGAGCGTGGCCGAGCTGGCCGAACGCTACGGCCTTTCATCGGCCCAGTTCCACCGGCGCTGCCGCCAGATGCTGGGGCGGCCGCTCAAGCGCGAGCTTCGCATCATGCGCGCCGCGCGCGCGCTTCTCGACTACCCGGGACGCACGCGCTCGTTCACCTACCTTGCCGCCGATCACGGCTACGCGTCGCTGTCGCACTTCTGCACCGACATCAAATCCCTGATCGGCTGTTCCCCTTTGTCCGTCTACCGCGCCGTCACGACGCCCACCGAGTAAGCCATGCGTTTCCTGCCGTTGTTCCTGTTACTGCTGCCCGTCGCCGTTGCGTCGGCGCAGACCCCGCTGGAGGGCACCGCCATCCAGGACCGTGCCGACGTGCCTCACGCCGCCGGCTTCGTTTCCCGTGCCGACAGTGCCGACCACCTGCTCAATGCCATCGGCGCGCGCATGCGCCAGGCGGTGGTGGTCAGCCAAAAGGCGCAGCGCAAGAAAGTCAGCGGCAACTTCGACCTGGCGCGCCCGTTCGACGTGCTGACCAAGGTGGCCAGCGAAGTCGGCCTGGTTTGGTACAGCGACGGCCAGTCCATCTATGTCTACGACGCAAGCGAGCAGAAGAACGCCGTGGGCAGGCTCCGTTCCACCTCGGTCGCCACCCTGGCCGATTTCCTGCGCAAGGCGCGGCTGGCCGACGCGCGCTACCCGTTGCGTGGCGGCGGTGCCGACGGCACCTTCTACGTGGCCGGTCCGCCGGTCTATGTCGACATCGTGCTCAATGCCGCCAGCTACCTGGACGACCTCTACGAGGGCGCCGATGCCAGCCCGCACCATGTCGAAGTCATCCGGCTCGAACACAGCTTCGTCAATGGTCGCCGGTATGGTCTGCGCTCGGAAGAAAGCATGCTGCCCGGCATGGCCGACGTGCTCGCCGGTGTGCTGCGGCTCGGTGATTTCGGTGCCGTGGTCAAGCAGCCGTCGCTGCCGCCGGCGCCCGCGGACCCCTCGGGTGTCGTCGAGGAGCCGCTGCCGCCGTTGCAGGCACCGCGTGAACTTGCGCCGCAACGCGCGACGGTGAGCGCCACCAACGCGGTGGTGCTGCCCTATGCGGAAACCAACAGCCTGATCGTGCGCGGCACGTTGGCGCAGATCGAGCAGATCAAGCGGCTCGTGGCCGAACTGGATGTGCCGCGCCGGCAGATCGAGCTCTCGCTGTGGATCATCGACATCAACAAGACCGAGCTCGACCGTCTTGGCGTGAACTGGAGCGGCGGCATCAACATCGGCAACCGCCTGTCGATCGGCATCAACCAGGCGCAGCCGGTCAGCACCCTGGACGGCGCGCGCTTCCTGGCCTCCGTGCAGGCACTGTCCAGCAAGGGCAACGCGCACATCGTCTCGCGCCCGGTGCTGCTCACCCAGGAAAACATCCCCGCTTATTTCGACAGCAACCAGACCTTCTATACCAAGCTGGTGGGCGAGCGTGCGGTGTCGCTGGAACAGGTGACCTACGGCACGCTGGTCAGCGTGCGTCCGCGCCTTTCCCTGAATGACGAAGTGGAAATGCAGCTGAAGATCGAGGACGGCACCTCGCGCGGCGAGCAGACCGTGGACGTGGTGCCGATGGTCAACCGCACCATGATCGACACCGTGGCGCGCGTGCCGCACCAGCTCAGCCTGCTGGTGGGCGGCTACAGCCGGAGCGCGGTGGATGCCGGCCGCACCGGCATTCCCGGCCTGCGCCGCATTCCGGGCGTGGGCAAGTTGTTCGGCCAGGACACCCAGTCCGAAGAGAACCTGGTCCGCGTGTTCCTGATCCAGCCGCGCGTGCTGGGCGAGCGCGACGCGCTGGACGCCGGCCAGCTGCCGGACATCTACGGCCCCGGTATCGGCGCGCCCTTCCAGCAGGCACTGCCTGCATTCAACCGTGATCTGCTGTTGCCGGAGGCCGCCCATGGCACTTCCCGCGATTAATCGTCCGATTACCGCGCCGCTGCCCGTATCGCCGCGGCAGGCCAATACCCAGGGCGACCGCGACGACGCCTCCCGTGAGCTGCATGCTGCCGCGCCGCGCAAACCTGGCGTACTGCATACCGCGCTGAACATGCAGGACGACCTGGGGGCGCTGGTCGCCTCGCTGCAGCGCCGACGCGACGGGCAGGGGAGCGGTGTCTCCGGCGCCTCGCAGTCGTGGATAGACCACGTGTTGGACGACAAGGTGCACGACAAACTTTCCGACCTGCGTCAACTGCTCGATGGCATGCGCAGCCCCGTGCAGCTGCTGGGCCTGCTCAAGCAGATGTTCGCTGATCCCAGCGACATGCTGGCCGTGCTTCGCGCGCTGCTGGCCGACGACGAGCTGAAGGAACTGCAGCAACTACTGCAGCAGTCGCTGGAGCAGCTGTTGCAGGAGCAGGCGGCGCAGGGCAACGCGGCGGCCCTCAAGGGCGGCCTCAATGCTGCCATCAAGGCGCGCCTGGCGGCCCGCAGCGGCCAGATGTCGGCGCGCCAGCTCCGCCAGAGCTATCGCGACCTGCTGGGCAACCCGCAGGACTGCGTCGGCGAATATTCCGCGTGGATCAGCCAGTTCGGTTTCAACAACCGCGCGCAGGTGCTGGACTTCATGGAGCAGGCGCTGGGCGCGGACATGTTCTCGCTCGACCCTAGCGGCTCGCACGTGGAATTCGGTCGCCTGCTGCGGCAGGTGCGCAATCTCACCGGGCTGCGCTCGGTCGACGAGCTGCTGGTCCGCGAAACCACCCGCACCGGCCTGCTCGCGCGCATGGCCACCACGGCGGATGCGGTGGTCCTCGGCCTGCTCGACGTCGTGCGTGGCCTGCAAGACTGGTCCGGCCTGTTCACCGGCCCGCTGGCCAACGCACGCGTCGTGCTGGCCATGCACGAGCGCGCCCGCCTGGTGCAGGCCCTGCGCCGCGCGCTGGCCGGGTTGCCCGATGCGATCTGGATCGACTCCAGCGCCCGCGACGTCGCGGTGGAAGGCCTGGAGGCCATCGTGGTGGAAAGCATGGCCCGTGAGCGCTGGCAGCCTGGCCGCGCCAGCGGGGTGATGGCATGAGCGCCGTGAACGCCGCCGCGCAAACCGGCATGGCCGCGCGCATGCGCGGCATGCTGCGGCCCGAGCTGGTGCTGGTGGTGCTGATGGCCGTGGTCATCGCCATGCTCATCATCCCCATGCCGACCATCCTGGTCGATCTGCTGATCGGCCTGAACATGGCCGTGGCCATCATCATTTTCCTGAGCTCGTTCTACGTCGAACGCATTCTGGGTTTCTCCACGTTCCCCTCGGTGCTGCTGTTCACCACCCTGATGCGCCTTGCATTGTCGGTGAGCACCAGCCGGTTGATCCTGCTCGATGCCGACGCCGGCCACATCATCAGTGCCTTCGGCGACTTCGTGGTGGGCGACAACCTGGTCGTTGGCGCGGTCATTTTCGCGATCATCACCCTGGTCCAGTTCATCGTCATCACCAAGGGCTCCGAGCGTATCGGTGAAGTGGTTGCCCGGTTCTCGCTGGACGGCATGCCCGGCAAGCAGATGAGCATCGACGCCGACCTGCGCGCCGAGGCAATCACCTCCGAAGAGGCGCAGCGCCGTCGCCGCGATGTCGAACGCGAAAGCCAGCTGTACGGCTCCTACGACGGCGCCATGAAGTTCGTGAAGGGCGACGCCATCGCCGGCATCGTCATCGTGTTCGTCAACCTGTTCGGCGGCATCGCCGTGGGCATGCTCCAGCACGGCATGCCGTTCTCGCAGGCGCTCAACACCTTCACCCTGCTGACCATCGGCGACGGGCTGGTCGCGCAGATTCCCGCCCTGCTGATCTGCATCAGTGCCGGTTTCATCGTCACCCGCGTCAGCGGCGAGAGCAACAACCTGGGCGCCAACATCGTCGGCGAGCTGTTCAACAAGAACATCGTCCTGGCCATTGGTGCGGTGCTGATCCTGCTGCTGGGTCTGTTGCCCGGGTTCCCGCTGCCGGTGTTTGCCGGGCTCGCGGTGGGCCTGGCCGCCATGCTGGTCTGGCGCCTGCGCAAGGGCAAGCTCGACGGGGGTAGCGGCGCTGAAGCCGGCACCGGCTCGGCAGGTGCCCCGGGCACCGCTGCCGCCGGCGGCGACACCGGCGCAGCGCGCCTCACCAGCGAAACCCTGCCGCTGATCCTGCTCATGCCGCTTCCGCTGCACGAATCCGCGGTGGCCAACAAGTGGGAGGAACAGCTGCGCCACGACGCCTTCATCAACACCGGCATGCAGCTGGCGCCGCTGGTCATGCGCGGCCATGAACCGGCGCAGGAGCATGAGGTCAAGGTGCTCATCAATGAGATTCCCGCCGGCGGTGCGCGCGTGGTCAATGGTCACGTGCGCGTGTTCGGCCGCCAGGACGAACTGGATGCCTTGAACCTGGGTCTGCTGCTGCCGCACGACGGCCACACCGCACGCTGGGTGCCTGCAAGCGCGCACGCCGACGTGCTGGCACTCGGTTGCGAGACCTCCAGCGACTACGACGAACTGCGCCGGCTGCTGCATGGCGCCGTGCTGCGCAACATCGGCGAACTGTTCGGCATCCAGGAGGCCAAGCACGTGCTGGATGCACTGGAAAAGCGCTTCCCCGAGCTGGTCAAGGAAACCTACCGGCACATGCCCATCCAGCGTGTGGCCGAAGTGCTGCAGCGGCTGCTGCGCGAAGGCGTGTCAATCCGCAACATGAAGGTGGTGCTGGAAACGCTGGCCCAGTGGGGGCAGCGCGAAAAGGACGTGATCCTGCTGGTGGAACATGTGCGCGGCGCACTGGCGCGCTACATCTCCGACCACTTCGCACGCAACGGCCGCATCCCCGCCATCCTGGTGTCCACCCCGGTGGAGGACCAGATCCGCGCCGGCATCCGCCAGAGCCAGGGCGCGTCGTACCTCAACCTCGAGCCGGCCGAATCCAACGAGCTGATGGACCGCTTCGCCCTGCATGTGGGCGAGGTGGCTGCACATCGCCCCGACGTGGTGCTGATGGTGGCCCCGGACATCCGCCGCTTCGTCAAGCGGTTCATCGAAAACCGACTCCCCTCCACCCCGGTGCTCTCGTTCGCCGAGATCTCCGATGCGGTCACCCTTGATGTGATGAGAAGCCTATGACCACCCTGTTGGATACCCTCAACGCGGCGCTGCACGAGTTGGGGTGCGACCCCTCGCGTTTCCAGTTCGACACCCATTCCTCCGTGGTGATGGGGTTTGCCGATATCGGCGAGTTGCTGCTCGACCCGGTCGACGATGCCGTGTTCCTGTGGGGGCGGCTGGATACCTCGCCGGCCGACCGCTTCAGCAACCGCGCCGACGACCTGCTCGCCGCACTGTCCGCGCCGGCGCCGCATTTCGCCAACGGCTGCCTGGCCCTGCGCCAGCTCGATGAGGGCTGCCTGGTCGGGGGCGCGCTGCAACCCGACTGCCGCAATGAATCCAGCCTCATGGCCGGTGCCATCGAAGGGTTCCATGCACGTGTGCTGGAACTGCAGGCGCTGCTGCGGTGACAGCGGCCGTGCCCTGTTGGCGACCCTGCGCCTCGCCGCTGGCGATGCGCGTGGGTGAGCTGCGCGTGCCGCTGCCCGACGTCGCCGTCGGCGAGCATTGCCATGTGCGCTGCTCCGCGAGCGATGCGCGGGTGCTCACGCATGGCGTGGTGACCCGGGTGGACCACGGTGTGGCCACTCTGGCCCTGATCGGCGCGCCGGTACGGCTGGCGTCGGACGTCGTCGTGGTCCCCACCGGCCGCCCGCTGCAGGTGGCGCTCGGCGGGCACCTGCTCGGCTGCGTGCTGGACGGCTTCGGTGAGATCGTAGAGCGTCTGCAGGGCGGCGAAGGCACGTGCGAGCACGCCGCCGCCCGCCCCGAGCCGGTGCAGGCGGCGCCACTCGACTACCGCCAGCGTCGCCCCATCGCTACCCCGTTCGCGACCGGCATACGTGCCATCGACGCGTTGCTGACCGTGGGCGAAGGCCAGCGGATGGGCATCTTCGCCGCTGCGGGCTGCGGCAAGACCACGCTGGTCGAGATGCTGCTGGCCAACGCCGACTGTGATGTCCGTGTGGTCGCGCTGGTCGGCGAGCGCGGGCGCGAAGTCGCCGGCTTCGTCGAATCGATCCGGCACGGGCCCACGGCGGCCCGCACCATCGTGGTCCAGGCCACGTCCGACTGCTCGCCGGCCACCCGTGTCAATGCGGCGATGGTGGCCACCCGCATCGCCGAGTACTTCCGCGAACAGGGCAGCAACGTGCTGCTGGTCATGGACTCGGCCACCCGCTACGCCCGCGCGCTGCGTGATGTCGCGCTCTCGGCTGGCGAGCCGCCGGCGCGCCGGGGCTTTCCGGCGTCCGTGTTCGAGGCATTGCCGCGCCTGGTCGAACGCCCGGGCAATGCACTGCGCGGCAGCATCACCGCGTTCTACACCGTGCTGCTGGAAGACGACGCCGATCCTGATCCGGTCGGGGAAGAGGTCAAGTCGCTGCTGGATGGCCACATCTACCTCAGCCCCCGGCTGGCCCAGCGCGGCCACTTTCCGGCCATCGACGTGCTGCGCAGCGCCAGCCGCCTGTATCCACAGTTGGCGGGCGAGCGCCAGAGTGCCGCCGCCACCCGGCTGCGCACCGTCATGGGACGCCTGGAGGATCTTCAGCTGCTGCGTGACATCGGCGAATACCGGCCCGGTGTCCAGCCCGACCAGGACGACGCGGTCGCCCGCGAACCGCGCCTGCTGGCGTTCCTGCGCCAGCCGCTGCACGAACAGGTTGGCCTGGCGGCGGCCGTGGAGGCGCTCGATGTCGTCGCCCGCTGACCCCGCACGCCTGGCCACCCTGGTGGTGCAGCGCGTGCAGCGCCTGCGCCGTGAAGCGGCGAGCCACTCCACCCAGGCGGCCGATCACGAACAACAGGCCCACGGCCTGCGCACCCAGGCCGACCTGCAGCTGCGCGAGGCGCAGCTGGGCGAGGAACACGGGCTGGACCGCCAGCGCCTGTTCGATCGCCTGCGCACCGTTGCCATCGCGCGCGCGCACGTCCTGGAGTGCGACCTGCGCGCCAGCGACCTGCAACAGCAGGCCGCGCAGGCGCGCGAGCGCGAGCACGAACTGCGTCAGGCGGCCATCCAACAGCAGTCGCGCGCCCGTCGGCTCCAGGCCGTGGGCGAGCGCATTGAACAGAAACGCAGGCAGGCGCAACGGCGCCGCCACGAGCGAACCATTCAAGAGGAATACACATGTCGGTAAAGGTTGCACCACTCAGCGAGGCATTTGCGGCACCGGGTCCGGTGGCGCCGGTGGCACTCAGCCAGCGTGTCGAGGCGCGGCATCGGCACGGCGGTAATGGCGATCCGCGGCACCACGCCCCCGCGCCGCCTGCCGAGCAGCTCCCGGAACAGCGGGACGATGCCTGCCACACAGACTGGGCGGATCGCCGCGCCGCGCTGCGCGAGCAGAACACGGAGACGGCGTTCGCCGTAGCTCCGCCCAACGTGGCGGTGAACCTTGTGCGGCTGCCGCCCAACGGCGCCGCCACTGCGAAGGCGCCTGCCCAGTTCCCCGCAACGCCTGCTGCACCTCCCGGTGGCGAGTCGACCGCGCCCGGTGGCGCGACAGGTAAGCGGCCCCAGCCTGCCGTCGCCGCGCAGGTGCCTGTGAACCCGTCGGCCAACACCACCCCTGCCGCGCCCGGCAGTGCGGTGATCCTGCCTGCGGGGTCGCCGCTGCCCTCGACCGGTGCCGCAGTCCCGGCCGCGGCCCCCACCGCTGCGGATCCTTCGCCCGCAGCGCAGTCGGCAGCGGCGATGCTTGCGCGCGCCGCCACGGCGACGGCCTCGGCCACGCCAAGGGGCACGCCTGGCGCCGTACACGGTGCGCTTGCCGACCGGGGTTCAGCGGACACCATTGCCGCGGCAACGTTGTATCCCGTCTCGCCCGCAGCACCCGTTTCCGAGCAGATGCAGCCCACGGCGGGTGACGGCACCCTCCCGCAGGCAAGCACGCCCGTGGTCGCGGCCGCACCTGCCGGCGTCGACACTCCTGCACAACAGCAGTCCGGTGGCGAATCCCTGCTCACCGCCGCGCGGGCCGAAGCCAACGTCACTACCCGCAAGATCGTTCACGCCGCGCAGCAGGCCACGATGCTGCAGGCGACGATGGCCGCGCGTACCCAGCCCGCATCGCAGGTCAACGTCGCGTTCCGCAGTTGGGGCGTTGATGCGTCGGGCAGTGCGCATTCGGTGCGCGTGCGTCTTCAGGACGGCCAGGCCATCGTGCAGCCCAGTACCGCACGGGTAGGGCAGGCGCTGGCCCTCGCCGAACTGCCGTTCGGCGTAGACCTGCAGCCTGCGGTGGAGCCGGCCAGCAACGCCACCGACGAGCGCCGCCGCCGTCGCGGCCAGCAGCCGTCGCCATGAGCGCGCAACGCTGGCCGTTCAGCACGGTGTCGCCGGCCATGGCGGCGAACGCAGCGGTGACCACCGCCTGCGCGCGCATGGGTCTCATGCCGCGGCACCAGGCCTTGCCTGCGCGCGGCGCCATGCTGCGCTTCGACGTGACCGCCGCCGTCGGCGAGCTGCATCTGGCCGTCGCCGCCGATGACTGGTGCCCGGTCATGTTGCCCGAACTGGCCGACCTGGCCTGGAGCGAGCTGATCGATCGCGCCACCTTGGCCTGTTGGTTGCCGGAGCGTCCATTGCTGGATGTCCTGGCGGGCGGCTTTGCCGACGCGCGCGTATCGCTCCGCGACGTGCTGCCGGTCGCCGCGCTCAAGCACGACGCCATCCCCCAGCCCACGCTGCAGACCGCGCAGGGCCCCGCGTGGATCCTGCATGCCAGCCCGTCCGCGACCCTGCCGCCGCAAGGACAGGCGTTGCACCTGCGTCTGCCGGTAGACCTTGCCGTGGCGCGCTTCAGCCTGCCACTGCAGCGCCTGCGCACGCTTGCCCCCGGCGCCGTGGTGCTGGTGGACCAGCTCCTGCCGGTGGCACGCAGCGGCCGCCATCGCCTCTACACCTTCGACTTCACCCTTGAGACCATCTCCGTGACCACTACCTTCGACTTCCTCGACGAAGAAGACGATGCCGACCTCGGCGTCGCCTCATCCACCCTCGCACCGGCAGACGCTGCTGCCAGCCCCGCCGGTATCGATGTAGCGCGCCTGCCGATCACGGTGGACGTGGTGCTGTGCCAGCTGCAGCAGTCGGTCGGTGATCTGGCCGCACTGCAGCCCGGTACCGTGTTCGACCTGCCGCCGGACGCGTGGAAGCAGCTGCAGCTGCGCGTCAACGGCCAGGTGGTGGCGCGTGGCGAACTGGTCCAGGTGGGCGAGCAGCTTGGCATCCAGCTGCACCAGGCGCCGCTGCTGCCATGAGCTTCGTCAACAACGACATCTCGCTGATCGCGGTCATGGCGATGGCGGCGATGTTGCCCTTCCTGATCGCGGCCGGTACCTGCTACCTGAAGTTCTCGGTGGTCTTCGTACTGCTGCGCAACGGGCTTGGGCTTCAGCAGGTGCCGTCCAACATGGTGCTCAACGCGTTGGCGCTCATGCTGGCCTTCTACGTCATGCAGCCCATCGTGCAGAACATGTACGACGCCTACCTGGCGCTGGACGCGCCCCTCAACTCCGTAGCGTCCGTGGTGAGCTTCCTCGACAGCAGCCTGGATGGCTACAAGGTCTACCTGGCCACCTATTCCGATCCGGACCTGCTGGAGTTCTTCGAACGTGCCCGCCACGCCGAGCCGGGCGTGCCGCTGCCCGCGCTGGAGCCGCATGAGCGTTCGCTGTTCGCGCTCATGCCAACTTACGCGTTGAGCGAACTCAAGGACGCCTTCCGGATCGGCTTCTACCTGTACCTGCCGTTCGTGGTGGTGGACCTGGTGGTGTCCAGCGTGCTGTTGTCGCTGGGCATGATGATGATGAGTCCGGTGACTATTTCCGCGCCCATCAAGCTCATCCTGTTCGTGGCGATGGATGGCTGGAGCCTGCTCTCGCAGGGTCTGGTGCGCCAGTACCTCGACGTGCCGATGTAGCCCATGGACGCCATCATGTTCATGGGCAACAAAAGCCTGCTGCTGATCCTGCTGTTGTCGGCAGCCCCCGTGGCCGTCGCCACCATCGTCGGCCTTGCCATCGGCCTGTTCCAGACCGTCACCCAGCTGCAGGAGCAGACCCTCCCGTACGGCGCCAAGCTGCTGGCCGTCATTGCGTGCCTGCTGGTGCTCATGTCGTGGATGGGCGCGCGCATGCTCGACTTCGCCCGGCTCGCCCTGCAGACCGCATTGGCGGGGTAGGGCAGTGCAGCTCTCTCCCTTCGATGCCGAACTGGTGGCCTTGGCGCGCGACCATGCCGTGCCGATCGTGCTGGGCATCGCGCGCATCGGCGCCTGCCTGGTCTGGATCCCGTACCTGTCGCCAGGCGTCATGCCCGCCAAGATGACCCGTTCGGTCGTGGCGGCCATGGTCCTGATCGGGTTGTGGCCGGCCACCGCCGGCGCCGCCGTGCCGCAGGACATGGTGTCCATGGCCGGCGTACTGCTGCGCGAGGCCTTGATCGGCACTGCCATCGGGCTGGTGGTGGCATTGCCGTTCCACATCTTCCACGGCATGGGCGCCATCGTGGACAACCAGCGCGGTGCCGGCATCGGCGCCATGCTTGATCCCACCAGCGGCATCGAGGCCACCGAAACGGCCAACCTGCTGCAGCTGATGAGCGTGGTGATCTTCCTGGCCACCGACGGCATGCTGGTGCTGCTGGAAATCATCCAGTCCAGCTACGCATTGGTGCCGATGGGCGCAGGCGTGGTGCTGGACCTGCCCCGTGTGCAGGACTTCGCTGGCACGCTGCTCGCCGGCGCCGTGCGCATGGCGCTCCCGGTGTTGCTGCTGCTGTTCCTGGTGGAGGTGCTGCTGGGCGTGCTGTCGCGCTTCTCGCAGCAGATGAACCCGTTCTCGCTGTCGCTGGCGATCAAATCGTTCATCGCGTTCATCGCGCTGCTGTTCTACCTCATGCCCACCATCGTCCATCAGGTGCCGTTGATCCGCGACAGCACTGACGCGCTGCAGTTGCTGGTTCCGGCTCCCGCAGCGCCATGAAGACCGAAAAGCCCACCCCGCATCGCCTGCTCAAGGAATCGAAGAAGGGCAAAAGCTTTGTCAGCAAGGACCTGGCCGCCGCCGCCGTGCTGGTGGCTGGCCTGGTGGCCCTTGCCGTGGGTACGTCCAGCCGCGCCGTGGTGGGCTTCTTCCGTGGCATGGCCGAAAACGGGTTCAGCCTCACCCCGGCCGACGCCGCCTGGCAGGCCACCGTGGCCTTCCTGTGGATGGCGGTACCGGTAGGCGCGGCGGCCATCCTCGCCGCCGTGCTCATCTCGCTGGTGCAGAGCCGCGGCGTCATCGCCGCCGAAGCCGTCCGCATCGACCTTGCGCGGGTCAATCCGATCTCCGGCTTCAAGAACCTGTTCTCGCTCAAAGTGGTCAAGGGCGCGGTCACCGCCATCCTCTATCTGCTGGCCGGCATCGTGTTCGTGATCCTGGCCTGGGCGCTGTTCGCGCCCACCCTGTTCGCCCAGGTACAGATGCCCGACAAGGCCGCCGCCGCGGTCTGGCACAGCGTGGGCTGGCGCAGCACCGCGCTGCTGCTGGCCGTGGTGATACCCATCGCGCTGGCCGCCGCGTTTGTCGAGTACCGGCTGTACATCCGCGAGATGCGCATGGACAAGTCCGAGGTCAAGCAGGAGCACAAGGACCACAACGGCAACCCGGAAATCAAGCAGCGCCGCCGCGATATCCACGACGAACTGTCGGCGCAGGTGCAGTCCGACGTGGCCGGCTCGTCGCTGGTGCTGGCCAACCCAACCCACATTGCCGTGGGCATCTACGCGCATCCGGAGTATCCGGGGCTGCAGTTCGTTTCCGTGCGCGAGCGCGGCAGGCGCGCGCGCAAGGTCATTGCCCTGGCCGAGAAATCCGGCGTCCCGGTGGTACGCGACATCGCCGTCGCACGCGCCGTGTATGCGCAAGTCCGTCGCTATCAGTTCGTGCCTGTTGCATTGGCTACGCCTATCGCTGGAATCCTGCAGTGGCTGCGCGACGTGGAGAGCAACCACGCTGCGGACCCCGCCGGCGACCCGGAATGAGTGAAATACGAAAGCCCCCCTTCCCACCGCTCGCCAAACTGTGCCTGTCCTGCAGCACAAGAGGCTTTATCAGGTAACCCCGAATGACCGACGCTCCCCACACCCCGACAGGCACCGATGCCGACCAGGCCATGCTCGACGAAATGGCCCAGTTGCTGCTGGACGGCGCACAGAGTGGTGCCGCCATCAAGGACCTCAAGGGTGTCAGTGACGACATGCTGGAAGGTGTCTACGCCTACGCGCACCGCTTCTATACCGACGGTCGCCTGGACGAAGCCGAAACCTTCTTCCGCTTTCTCTACCTGTACGACTTCTACAACGGTGACTACGCCCTCGGGCTGGCCGCCGTGCTGCAGATGAAGAAGCAGTACGCCAAGGCCATCGACATGTATGCCCTGGCGTACGCCCTGCTCAAGCGCGACGAGCGGCCCATGCTGCATGTCGGCCAGTGCCACCTCGCGCTGGGCAAGCTCGCCATGGCACGCGGCTGCTTCGAAACCGTCCTGCTGCGCTCCACCAATCCCGATCTGGCCGCCCGCGCCAAGGTCTACCTGCAGGCGCTGTCGCCCACTGACGACGACGCCCCCGAATCCAACAAGGAAATGTAACGCCCATGAATGCCATCGCCTCCGCCGGTGCCACCCCGCTGCCGTTTGTCCAGGCATCTTCCGCACGTTCCGAAGCCGCGTCCGCCGCGGCGGCTGGCTTCGGCGCGGTCTCGTTCAAGCAGATCGAAGCCATCGACCGTAAGGTGATGGAGCTGCTGGCCAGGGCGGCAAGCGAGCGGACCGGTCAGGCGGCGACGGTGACGGTGAAAGACAGCCCGATCCTGCGCCATGCGGCGGTGCCGGCGCACGCGACGCTGACGCCGGAAGCGATGCTGTCCATGCTCGCAGGGCAGCTCAGCGAGCTGCTCAAAGAGGAAAACACCCGCAACCTGTCCTCGCAGCTGCAGCTGGTCAAGCAGCGCCTGGCGCAACGCGCCGCATCCAGCGCCGAGCTCTCCGAAGCCATCCGCTTGGCACAAGCCTTGGTCGACGCATCACTGGGTGAGGTCGGCACCGCCGAAGGCGAGCTGGCTGCCGCCGTCGAAGCGCTGAAGAAGGCCAAAGAGGAGGTGGCCCGGTTGGAGCAGGCGCTGGCCGACGCACCGCCGGAAGAGCAGGAGGCGCTGCGAGCCCAGCTCGAGGCCGCCAAGGGCGTAGTGGGCGTGAAGCAGGCGCAGGTTGATGCCGCCGTTGCCACCCTGGCCGCCGCAGTGGCCACCCTGGATGCCGCGCTCGGCGATCTGGAAGCGTTCAAGGCCGAGGCCGACAAGCTGGATCCTACCGGCGTCCTCACTGCCAAGGGTGACGAGCGCGCCCTCACCAATGAGGCAAAGCTGAGTGAACTTCTGGCGCTGCTGCAGCAGATCATTGGCAAGGCCAACGACAAGAAGCTCGCCGACGACACCAAGCTGATCCAGGAAGTGCTGAAGCTGCGTGAAGCGGAAAACATGCGCCGTTCGCAGGAATACCAGGACGAAGTGGCCAGGGCGGAGCAGGCCCAGAAGAAGATGGGCTGCATCGGCAAGATCATCGGCTGGGTGATTACGGTGGTGGCCGTGGTCGCGGCCCCGTTTACCGGCGGCGCCAGCATGGCCCTGGCCGGCATCGGCCTTGCCCTGGCCATCGGCGAGGAGCTGGGCCTGGACGTGATGGGCAAGATCATGGAGCCCATCATGAAACTCATCATGGAACTGGTGAAGCAGATCGGCAACGTCATTGGCGACGTGCTCACCTCGCTCGGCGTCTCTTCGGCCTTCGCCGACAAGATCAAGGATGTGCTGGGCATCGTCGCCGTAGCCGCCATGATCATCGCCGCCGTCGTGCTCAGCAAGAAGGTCGCCGGCACCATGGCCGTGCAACAGATCGGCAAAGCCATCACCCGTGCTGTGTCCGGGGCGATCAGCAAGGCGCTGCCGCAGATGCTCAAGACCATCGCGCGCACGGCGAGCCAGACCGTGGACGACGTGGCCAAGGCACTGTCCAATGCCGCCGCCAAGATAGGCGGCAGCAGTGCCGACGACCTCGCCGTGCGTGCGGGTCAAGCTACGAAGGCCATGCACGTCATGCAGTTCGCCAACCAGGGCAGCCAGGGCGTGGGCGCGGTCATCATCGCCGACATGTACATCAACGCCGCCGAGCTCCTGGCCAAGCTGGAGCTTGGGCTGGCGGACTCGCAGATCTTCCGTGACCTCATCCAGAAGATCCTCCAGTACTTCATGCAGACCAACAACCTGGTTGCCGACCTGTTCCGTCAGATGACCGACGTGCAGGCCAGCCAGGACGAGAGCGCCAAGTTCGTGACCCATCGCGTCGGCGCCACCTCGGCGGCCTGACCGGTCGGCGTCTCCTCTCCCCATTCTTCAAGGAACTCACTCATGACCGACCTGTCCATTCAGAGCCGCGTCGCGGCCTACCAGCCGCAACTGAACGACATCACTGGCAAAAGCACTGCGACCGGCAACGCGTCCGTCGCGCCCGTTCCCATGGATTCAGCAACGCTGGGCAGCCTGACCGACGCGGTGGCCAAGCGCCTGCTCACGCCCGCCAATGACACCGGCCGTACGGGCACCTCCGCCGCGCCGGTCGAGCTGCGCGCGGCCTCCATCACGCTGGAAGACGCGCAGGCGCGCCTGACCAGCGTCATCAGCAAGCTGCCGGTCCTGCTGTCGGCGCTGGTGGGCGGGAACGACCCGATCAAGACCGACGAGGGTAGCGACACCCGCGCCACCGAAGGCGCCGCTGCGCAGATTCAGCCCCGTGCCGTGCTCGACAGCCCCGCCACCGTAGCCGGCGCGTCTGCCGCGACCGGTGTCGACGCCGACATCGGCGCACGTTCGGCAAATGCCGGTGGATGGATCAAGGACAGCCCGTTCAGCAACCTGCTGGCGCTGCTGCGCCAGTTGCTGCTCAAGTTCGAAAAGCTGGACCGCGACAACAGCACCCAGATGGTGACCATGCAGCGCCAGATCACCATCGTGGCAGGCGACCTGGGTGTGCAGAAGGCCCGTGAAAGCCTGGCCGGTGCCATTGGCAGTGCGGTGCTCACCGGCGCCATTGGCGGCGCGGCACTGAAGCAGACGTTCAAGTCGACCTCGATGCAGACCAACAGCACGGTCAAGAACACCAACACGGCCAATCGAGTCGATGTCGCAACGCATGACGCCCGGGGTGGTATCAAGGCCAACAAGACGCCAAGCAATGAGATGCGCCCCGCGCACGATGCGCAGGGTGTCCAGGCGAAGGGCGCCGCCGACGTGCAGGCAGATGCCAGTGCGGATGTGGCGCCGATGCGCACGATCGCAACCAACCAGGCGACCAAATCGGAAGCGGCCACGCTCCATGCCGATGACGCAGAAGTCCGGGCACTCGCCCAGATTCCTGCCAGCAACGCGATGATGCTGAACATGCTGGCCCCATCCATCGGTGGCACGGTAGCCGCCGGCGTGAACATCGAAGCCGAAATGACCGAGTCCGAGCGCCAGCTGATGCTCAATGTGGCCGAGACCTTCAAGCGTGTCGCCGACGAGCAGCAGGACCAGGCAACCAAGACCCGCGACATGCGCGACGCCACCGCCCAGCTGGTGGAAAGCCTGATGAACCTCATGGCCAGTACCAGCGGCCACCAGATCAGCAAGTTCTAAGGAGATCCGCCACGTGACCGACAGCATTACCACCTTCGCCGCCGCCAATATGCCGCGCCCCGCGAGCATCAAGCAGGCCGAAGCGCAACAGATCGCACCCGAATCTCCAGTACTGGCCAAGGAGTTGCGTTCTCGCCTCCTCCAGGTGAGCCACCTCGCCCAAGCGGCCCGCAGCGCAGCGCTTACTCAGATTGCGCGCTGCAACCAGCTTGCGGTTGAAGGCCTGGGCACGGTAGATCCGCCCCGCACCGAAGTCCTCCAGAACCCAGAGCTGCTGGAAGACTTCAGGCGCAAGCAGCAGCGTGAAGCCAATATGGTGGCCAACACGCAGCGGGCACTGTCGAGTTCGGAGCGCAGCCAGACGGATCTGTCGCGCGCGCTCGTCTTCCTCATGCCGCAGCTCCGCCCCGGTGAGGAGGAAGACGGCATCTCGCTGCCGGGCTTCGAGTCGCCGATGCAGGACCCGTCGTCCCTGGACACCAGTGGTCTGATCTGGGACTCCCATATCGACTTCTACGCGCAGATCAGCGCGATGCTCGGGTTGCTGAAGACCGAATGGTTGAGCAAGTACCAGGATGCGCTGGGCAAGTTCCTGGAGTTCTATCAGAAGTTCTCCGACATCATGGAGCAGCTCAAGCCTGTTGCTGATGGCGACAAGGGCGATATCAAGATCGACTTCAACTCGGTGCATAGCAAGCTCAAGGCACTCGCGCAAGAGTTCGGAATGGATGTCAATGCTCTGGCTTCATTTCCGAGCAAGCAGGCCGCAGAGGCCTTCAAGACCTCTCTAGGTCTCCCGGGGCTGGCCGTAACAGGACCGGATGCCAGCGGAAACTGGCACGTCAAGATGGACATGTCGGCCGTCAATGATCTGATCGCCAGCATGGAGCAGAGTAAAGGTGTTCCGTTTCCTGCAGACAAGGTATTCGACAGCGCCGCATACAACGCCTGGGTGTCTGGCAAAGACAGCAACATGGAGCAGATCAAGCACGTCAGCAAGGTGCTGGGCGAGAAGCTGAGTGAGATGACGCAGAAGTACGACAACATCGTCAAGATCCTCAGCTCCACCATCGACAAGATCTCCGAAGCCGACATGGGCTTCGTGCGCGGTCTGTGACCAATTACGTGATGCAGGAGTTACAGAACAAATGACAGTAAGTGCAATCCACAACGCTTGCGCTGCCCGCATCGTGCCCGAGCGCGCGCTCAAGGGCTTGGGCAACGGGATCCATCTGCTTGAAGTCCGCAATCGTGAAGGCGCCGTGCCGTCTCCGTCGGCGCCGTGTAGGTCGACCTACACGCTCGGAAAGCATCAGCAGCGTGCACATGCTGATGCAATTTCAGCGTCTCACGATGTGCTCATTGCTGCGCGCGATGCGGAGTCGGATCCGGGCAGGCGCGCCGCGTTGGACAAGTCGCTGGGTCATATTGGTCCGACGCCGCAAGAAGCGTACGGCCCGCGTGTCATGAACAAGCTCACCGTATGGGGCGCTGTCCTGAAAGCAGTGGAGCATGCATTGGAGCGTGCGCCGGGCAACAAGGACCTTGTCGATTGCAGGAATGATTTGAAGTCCGCGATCGTCAAGGTTGGCCTCAAAGCTGGTGTGTGCAAGGGAATTGCCGACGGTGGCTATCATGGTGACAAGCCTTCGCGCAGGCTGTCCGATGCCCTGAAGCAGGGGCAGGATGTGGTGCTTGCATGCCGCCAGGCGATGGGCGACAGCGTGCTGCTGGATGGAGTGGTCAGCGCCGTTCTGCCAAGTGCCATGATGCAGAGCTTCCTCGAGCGCCAGCCGAATGTTGCGGCGTCTTACGAAGGGCGGATGCAGGAACTGGACCTGGGACAGTTCCTTCATAAGCCGAACGCTGACTCTACGTGGAGCACCGTCGAGCATCAGATGCAGACGGGCTGCCCAGAGGCATTCTCCGAGGCGGTCTTCAATCTGCTCAAGCTGCCCGAGTACGTCCTGGAGGGCGAGCCGGCCGGCCCCGGTTCTGAGCAGCCGCCTGCTACGCCCGTGTCCGACAGCAAGTTCCCGCCCATCCCCGCGATGCCGTCCGGTGGCAATCAAGCCATCAATCAGATCGTCGTGGACAACAGCAAGTTTGGCGAGTCGTTCGCCAACTTGGCTGGTAAGTTGGAGTCGATCTCAAACCTCTCGATGAAAGACATCCTTGAGGTGGGCGTCGAACTGGGCCAGCTGAAGGAGAGGAACGCGCACCTGACCGAAGACAATGCCGGCCTTCGCACCTGGAACACAGATCTCCGGAACGAGAATGCGGCTCTCAGGGATGAGAATTCGTACATCCGGGATGAGAACACGTATCTGCGAAGCAGGCTCGACAGTCTTGAGAGAAAATTTAACGACGCCCAGTATCGACTGAATGGTTGGTGCAACAGTTCCCCACGCTTCGAGACAAAAGACGATGGGTCGGTTTACTCAGATTCTGGCCATGGGGGCAGTGTCAGCGGCAAAAACATCGACGTGGCTTCCTTCACTAACGACAATGAAGCTGATGACGAGGGTCTGGGCGCGGGTTCCCTTGGTTGGGGCTCGATGCGTATGGAGACCGCGGACGCGGCGGCGCAGGTGGAAGGGGGCAAGGACCCTGAGGCTGACGAGATCGAGCGTCGGCTTGAGGGCCTGAGAGGGTTTTCTTCCAAGCGCAACCGGAGCGCCGATGCGCATTCCCCGGTAGTGGATACCGTCGTGCACTCACGCGCGAATCAGACAGATCAGTTCGTGAACCTTCCAACTAGTGTGGCAGGCGTTCAGCAGGTCCGTGGTCCGGCAAATGCACCGATCGTTTCCTTCGAGCATCTCCAGACATCTTCCAGCACACACCAGGAAGTACTGGACGGTGTTCGCATGGTTCGGGTGGATGACGCTACTCAGAAGAGTGGGCCCGAGCGTCCGACTGCCAGGCACCCTCAGGTCCGTCGCGCGGCTTCAGACAGTTCAGTGCCTGAGTTGACTGCGAAATTCGAAGAGCTTGGCGGGCATTCGCGCTCGTCGTCGGTTGGGGCCAATGAGAGAGTGGGTGAGCGCACCGCAAGTAGGCGATTCACGAGCCACGAGGACCTCATGGCGTTCAGGCGGCTGCCACGTTCGTCCGAGATGTTGGCGGCATCAAATCGTGCTGTGCGTAGTTCTGAGGCGGTCCAGAATAGTGGTCATGTAGTGGAGACGCCGGAGCTCCGGAGCACCGCGACAACTGTTGCATTGACTGGCAGGAGCGCTGTCGGTGATTCGGCCGCAGCGATGCCTGTCGTCGTCGTTCCCGTGGAGTCCTTAGAAGATGTGTCTTTCAGCACGTCAAAGCAGCAGCTTGTGCCGGCCAGTAGGTTATTCGCCGGCGCTCAGTCGCCGGTTGCAAGTGGGACGCGTACAACACTCCGTGACGAGTTCGATACGCTGCTTGGCTTTCGACATGAGCAGAAACAGGGGCTGAGCGCCATCAAAAACGGGGACCCGTTCCGCGGGTATTGGCAGAGCATTGGGGGTGTTTCATTCAATCCGCCTGTCCCACCCACAGCTCAAAACAAGGAGGTGCCTCGCAAGCTGAGCGATCTGGAGAAGGTGAACGTCAAGCTGGCAGAGAGTCGTGCACGGGGCGGCGCCCTGAGTTTGGCGGGTATCCTCCCTCAGAGGACTCAGCATGGCCGGACAATGCAGAATCTGGTTGATTCTGCAGCTCTCGCGTTGCAATCGAATCTCGTCTTCTCATCGGGAGATGCTCGTGAAACCGCATCGACGGCCTCCGTCGGTGCGGAGCCCGGCGAGAACGCGACGCCTCGTGCAGCCGAGCATCACGTTCTGGTTGCAAAGGAGATGTTCAACAGCCCCATAACCAGGGCCTTCAAGAGGCACCCCAGTCCGACGGTGGATGGCTTGAAGCGCGTCTCATGAGCGGCTCCCTGACTTTGCAGGATATCCGCCGCCTGGCGGCTGCCCACCTCGGGCAGCCGCTGACCGAGGTGGGCTCGCAGCATCGGCTGGTGGAAGACCTTGGGGTCGATTCACTCGAGATGCACGCGTTGCTGATCGTCATCGAGGAGGCCGGCGGCACACTGCCGACGGCGGAGGCGCTGCGCGAAGTGCAGACCCTGGCGGACCTGCATGCCGCGATCGAGGCGCAGGGCGACGCCTTGTGACCGCGCGCTCTGCGCGCTGGTTGCTGCTGGCGGCGACCTGGGTAGCGGCTCCGGCCACCGCCCAGGTCTTCGCCACGCTCGACCGGAACGGTCAACTGCAGGTGTCCTCTGCACCGCTTGGCGGGGCGAGGGCGTTTCATCCACACCGCCCCTTCGTGGCGGGGTCGCCTGCGGCCCCGCCGCGTTCGCGTGTGCCTTCCGCTGGCACACTGGCAGCTCCCCGCTGGACATCGCTGATCGACCAGGTGGCGGCTGAATTCGCCGTGGACGCCCGATTGTTGCACGCCATCGTGAGCGTTGAATCCGCCTACAACGCGCAGGCACGCTCGCACGCCGGCGCATTGGGGCTGATGCAGGTGATTCCTGCCACCGGCAAGCGCTTCGGCGCCGTTGACCTGTTTGACCCCCTGCAGAACCTGCGGGCGGGCACCGCCTACCTGGTCTGGCTGCAGCGTCGCTTCGGTGGCGACCTGGAGCTGATGCTGGCCGCTTACAACGCAGGCGAAGGTGCCGTGCAGCGGCATGGCAACCGCGTGCCGCCGTTCACCGAAACCCGCCGCTACGTGGCCAAGGTGAGCGCGCTCTACTACGGCGCGTTGCCCGCACCATGACGCATGACGCAGTGCAAGCAGTTGCAGTGATGGGTCTTTGAAACTTTCTTCATGGTTGGGGTGCTGGGGGGCTGTCAGTCTGCGCGTCGTCGCAGAGACATCGCACGTTTGTTGAATTCCTGATCGCGCACCACGGACACCCCATGCTCCCCGCCCACAAGTTGAAACTGCTTTCCGGCCCACTCGATGGCGTGGAATTCAGCCTGTTACCCGGCGACACCATCTTCCATGTGGGTCCGGCCCGCACGCTTCAGCAAGGCCAGCTGAGCGCCACCCTCGCCAACGCCGACAACGTCTTCTACATCCCCGGCGATCTGGCCCCTGCCTCGTTCCGCGTGCAGGTGGCCGATGACACGGTCACGCTGGAAGTCCGCGAAGACGGCGACGATATCTGGCGCGTGCAGCCGTTGGACCTCAATGCGGTCGTGCATGTGGCCGGCCTGGCCCTGGCCGTGCGCGCCGACGGAGAGGCATGGTCGGCGCAGGTCCTCGACCATCGCCTGCCGGTACCGGTGGCGACCGAGGCGGTCACCCGCACGATGCCGTCCGGCCGGGCAGGGGTGGCACGTTGGGCCACTGCCGCGGTGGCCGCGTTGGTGGTGGGCGCCGGCGGTTGGTGGGTGTACGACACCCAGCGCCCGGCCACCCAGGTGCGCACGCTGGAGGCGGCGTTGGCGCAGTCGCCGTACAGCTACAGCGTGGTGCACGACAACGACGGGACCATCTACGCTTTCGGCGACAGCGCCGAGGCACTTGCGTGGGGGCAGCGTGCCAGCCAGCGCGCCGGCCGCCTGTTGGATCAGTATCGCAACCGCGAGGCAGAAGCCACACGGATCGGCGCTGTGCTCGAAAGCGCCGGCGTGGCATACGCGGTGATCCGTCTGCGCACCCCGCAGCGCCCCGAAGTGGTGATCACCGCGCTCGGTTCTGACGATGCGGGGCACCGGCGCAGGGTGCAGACCTTGCTGGCGCCGCAAATGCCCTACGCGGCCAGCATTGATGTGCGCTCCGTGGGCGATGCGCAGCTGGTGTCCATCGCCCGCGCTGAGCTGCGCGCACGTGGCATCAGCACCCGTTCCGGTACTCAGGCGGGTCGGGCGAGCGTCGCCAACGATGTGTTCCTTGACGACGCCGCGCTGCATTCCATGGCCCGCTACCGCGACGACTTCGTCCAGCAGTGGGGCGAGCGCCGCGTGCGCATCAGCATCCGTTTGTGGGACGACCTGTTGAAGGGGCGTTCCTACCAGTATTCCCAAGACCAGCTGCTCTCCGTTGGTGAGGGTCGTTGGGATTTTTCCACCGCAGGCAGCCGCTGATTTTTTCTTTCTAACTGGAGTATTGATAATGGAACGTACATGGGATGGCGGCCCGCCGCCGCCGAATTCGGGTGGCTGGTTGATTGATCACTCGAAGGAGTTTGACAAGGGTGTGGAGGACCTGAAGACCAAACTTCAGGAAGCCTTCGAAAAGCTGGCCGGCGATGGTACGCCGCAGAACCCGGGCGACCCCACCAACCCGGCCCACCTGGCCAATTACCAGACCCACCTGTCTGCCTACACGACCTACCGCTCGCTGCAGTCGAACTCGGCCAAGAGCCTGGCCGACATGCAGAAGCAGAACGCCCGAAACCTGGGTTGACCGAACGTCCGTGTCGGCGGCCCAGCCGTCGGCACGGTACCCCACGCGGGGAGACCCGCCAGGAGATGCACCCGTGCAAGTGACCCAGATCGCCACGGCGATCAACGCCGTGGGCGGCGCAGATGGTGCCGCCGTACCGCTTTCCGATCGCATGAGCAGCGCCTTGGCCAACAGCTATGTCAGCTCCGGCCAGCAACTGAACCTGATCAACGCGGCCAGCAATGACCCGTACACGGCGACCAACCCGGTCGACATGTTCGCGCTGCAGACCGCGTTGGCCGACTACACCAAGCGCATGACCGTGGCTGCTGGACTGGCCAACCACGCGACCAAGACCGTGGAGACGCTGCTCAAGTCATGAACATGCCGCTTATTGCGGGATCAGCACGCCGCGGCCTGATGCGCCTGTGCGTGCTGCTGCCCGTGTTGGCGCTGCTGCTGTTGACCGGCTGCGCGCGCGAACCCCTGCTGGAGAGCCTGGACGAACGCCAGGCCAACGAAGTCATCGCCGTGCTGCTGCGCCACAATATCGACGCCGCCAAGGTCAACGCCGGCAAAGGCGGCTACCAGGTGCAGGTGGGGCCGCGCGATCTGCCCGAGGCGATCGAACTGATGCAGCGGTATGACCTGCCGTCCGCGCCGCGCAGCCAGGTGGCATCGGCATTCCCGGCCGATTCGCTGGTCAGCACGCCGCTCGGCGAGCGGGCACGGCTGATCTCGGCAGTGGAGCAGCGACTGGAGGAATCACTGCAGCTGTTTGAAGGTGTGCAGTCCACCCGCGTGCACCTCAACTACGATGCCAACCTGGGCACTGAAGGGCGCCGCGCCGAACGCAGGCGCATGCATGTGGCAGCGGTAGTCGCGCATGCGCCGGGCATTGACGAGGAAGTGCTGCTGCAGTCGGTGAAGCGCTTCCTGCGCAACACCTTCGACGGCATCGAGTACGACAACGTCTCGGTGATCCTGACCGAAGTGGAAGGGCCGCGCATGCTGGCTGTCACGGCGGGCAGTGAACGTAACCTGCCCGTGGCATTGATGCTGCTGTGTGGCGGCGTAGTGCTGCTCCTGCTGTTGGGCGGATGGGTGGTGGTGCGCATGGTGCCGGCCGTCGGCGCGCGAATCAGTGCCCTGTGGCGGCGTATTTCGACCCGTCGCGCGCCCTCGTGGAATCGCTGGCGTGGTGCATGACCCCGCGCTGCGCATCGCCTACGCCCCGGCCGCGTACTACCGGCCGTGGCGGACGGTATACGCGGCCGGCTCCGCAGAGCAGCGGCGCTGGTTGAACACGGCGCTGATCCGCCAGCGGTGGCTGCAACTGCCTGCGTCGCCGGTGGCACCGCAGGACGTGTTGACGCGGCGGATGCTCGGGCTGTGGGATCGCCTGCCACAGGTGGCGACCCTCATGGCGGCGGCGCAGCTGCGTGTTTGGCTGCCCACGCAACGGGGCAGCGTGGCGTTGCCTCCGATGGTGCAGGCGTTCATGCGTGCAGGGCACGCCCGAGGCGAGCTGTCGGCGCTGCCTTCGTGCACGTTAGACGAGGCGCCCGATGTGCTATTGCAGTGGGGTGCGGCCGAACTCCGGCCGATCGCCCCGATGTTGCCCGCGTGGCTGTCCGCGCGGCTGTGCCTTCCGTTTGCAGGACTGTCCGGCGAGCGTCCGCCGCCGGTTGAACACCCTGACATGGACCTCTTCTGGAGTGCGGTGACGTATGTTGAAAAGCTTTCCTGAGCAGGCCCTGGCGCATGCCCACGGCGGGGTAATCGCGCCGAGTGCGCTGGGGCTGGCCGCACGTGCGGGGCAACTCGAATCCCACGCGCGCCAACGCGCCGCCGACGTGATGGCGAGGGTGCCGCCGCAGGTGGATGCGGCCATCGGCCAGGCGCGTCTGGACGGTTACCAGCAGGGCTATGCCGAGGCGGTGGGCGTTGCGGTGCCGTTGCTGGGCGCCGCCTTGGCCGACGTGCAGGCGCTGCGCGAGGCGGTGCTCGGCCAGGTGCGCGAGGTGGTGACCGCCAGCCTGGCCGCCGAAGGTGTCGACGCGGCACTGGTGGTGCGCCGCTGCGAACAGGCCTTGGGCAACGCCCATGCCGCACTGGTGCTGTACGTGCCCGAGGCCACCCCGGCGTTGGGTAAGGCGGTACTGGCACAGCTGGCCGACCAATCGCCGCCGCTGCAGGTCGTGTCGGTGCGCGCGCCCTTGCCCATGCTCGAGGCGGGGCCGCTGTTGTTTGAACTGGATCCTGCCGGCGCAATCAGTGCCGCCGTGGAAGCCAGCGTGGACGCCGCCGCACTGGAAGCGGCCGCGCGCCAGCGCGCCGAGGCCTACCTGCTCGGCATGAATACCCAACTGAAACGCCTGCCGTTTCCCGATGCCCCCACTGGAGCAAACCGATGATGCTGGAACGACTGGGCGCCGTGGCGCCCCTGAACACGACCACGGTGGGAGGCCAGCAGCAGACGCTGATGCAGCGAATGCAGGCCTCACTGGACAATCCCTCGACCAAGCCGGTGCTGCCGGACTTCGACGTCAAGCCGATTCCGCCGGAGCCGGACATGGCGGAACTGGCCCGGGAGATGGCGCGGCAGTGGTGGTGCACCGAGTTCGTGCAGACCATGCTCTTCGGTGATGAAGAGAAGCTGGGCATGAAGCCGGACGAGTACTGATGAACCCAGCGGGCCGCGCAACGCGGCCCGCTGTGCGTCTACTCAGCGTACCGGGGCGGTCTCAGCGGCCGGTGCGGCAATCCAGCGGTCGATCTTCGCCTCCAGGATATCCAGCGGCATGGAACCGTCGCGCAGCACTTCGGCATGGAAACGACGTTCGTCGAAGCTCGCTCCCTGGGCGGCCTTGGCCTTGTCGCGCAGCGCCATCATCTTCAGCTCGCCCAGCCCGTTGGGCAGGGTCTGGCCGGGCAGGGCCATGAAGCGCTCCACCTCGGCGGTGGCGTCGTCCACCGGCATGTCGGCGGTCTTGACCAGGTAGTCCACCGCCTGGCGCTTGCTCCAGCCCTGGGTGTGCACGCCGGTGTCGGCGACCATGCGCGCGCTCCGGGTCAGCGCGCCGTGCAGGTAGGCAATGCGCTCATAGGGGTCTTTGTAGACGCCCAGCTCGTCACCCAGCGACTCGGCATACAGCCCCCATCCCTCGACGAAGGCGACATCGCCGCCCAGGCGGCGGAAGCGCGGCAGCTTATCCAGTTCCTGCTGCAGGCCGAGCTGCACGTGGTGGCCTGGAATGCCCTCGTGCAGGTACTGCACCGGTGCGGACCAGCGGTGGCGGCTGGGCAGGTTGCTGGTGTTGACGTACAGCACGCCCGGGCGCATTCCGTCCGGCAGCGGCTGCTGGTAGCTGGCGGCGGCCGCACCCGCGGCGCGCTCGGCCTCTACTGCACGCACCTCCAGCGGTGCCTTGGGCAGGGTATTCAGCACTGACGGAAGCCGCGCGCCCACCTGCTGCTGCAGCTGCTTGTAGCGGGAGAGCAGCGCCTCGGCGTTGGGGTACTGGAAGTTCTTGTCGGTGCGCATGCTGCGCAGCAGCTTCTGCTGCGAGCCGCGGATGCGGTTGTCCTTCATCACGCCGGCGATCTGTTCCTGCAGGCTGGCCACGCGCTCCTGGCCAAGCGCATGGATCTGCGCCGCCGTGAGCGTGCTGGCCGTACTCTGCACAATGTTCTGCGCGTACCAGGCCTGGCCGTTCGGCAACGCAGAAAGGCCGTCGCTGCTGCGCGTGGCGGGCAGGTATTCGGTGGCGATGAAGCCGCGCAGTGCGCGGTAGGCCGGCATCAACCGGAACTCGATCATGCGCTTGTATTCGGCGGTGATGCGCGCCTTTTCGGCCTCGGAGAAATCATCGGGCATGTTGCGCACCGGTGCCCAGAAGATGCTCTCCTCAGCGGTGGGCTTGATCACCGCGTCCAGCTGCGGCAGCACCTTCTCCATCAGGTCACGCGGCTGCACCACACCGGCGCTGATGCCCTGGCGCATGTTGGCGATGGCCTGGTCGAACAACGGCGGAATGCCCAGCGAGCGCTTCGACCAGGTGTCGTAGTCCTGCACCGTGTTGAACGGCTGCGCGCCGGACCCGGACCCGAGGATGGCCATGATGCTGCCCAGGTTGTAGTACTGGCTCACCGGCAGCATCCAGCCGGGGAATTTCTCTGCCGCCAGCGACATGCGCGCGTCGCGCACGAAGATCTGGTAGCTCAGCAGGTCCTGGCCGGTGAGGCCGTCGGGGCCGATTTTCTCGACCTTGCCCAGCCACTGTTCGGTGAAGTCGTGCGACTGCTGGCGGTACGCGGGGGACAGGATGTTCGGCAGCTGGTCGTTGTGGCGACCGTCGCCCTGGAAGGTGGCCTGCAGCGGGTTGAGCCGCATCGAGGCGTCCCAGTACTCGTCGTAGATGCGGTCCAGCTGCGCGGCCTTGGTCTGCTGGCGAACCAGCGGCTGCCGGGCGGGGGCAGCGGGCCGTGCACGGGGTTTGGGCTTGGGCTTGGCGGCCTGGCGCGTCTGCGCGGCGGCCGGCCGATTGGCCTTCTTCTTGGCGGCTTCAGCCGGCGCGGCTGCACTGAAGATCAGCAGCGAGGCGATGGCGAGCGCCAGGGCACGGGCGGGGTGGGGCATCGAGTGCTTCCGTAAATCCTATACAGATCAGGAAGCTTGCCTGAATCCCCCGGGCACGGCCAGCGTCACCCCCGCTCAGGTTCAGACACGTAGCGACACGCCACGCGTGTCCCAAACGGTCCAAAACCGGACCAGAACAAGGCACCAGCCCCTATTCAGCGCTCCCCAGCCCGGGTGAACGGCACCGTTTCCGGCGCAACCGCACCGCCGGAAATGATGAAGCTCATCGCCTGATCCACGGTCCAGTCGGTCGGGGTCAGCAGCTCCACCGGCACGATCTCCAGATAACCGGAGGTCGGGTTGGGCGTGGTCGGCACATACACCGCCGCCAGTTCGCGGCCGGTGCCCTGTTCGCGGATGACCCGCGTCACCAGCCCCACCGCCTTCATGTCGCGGTGCGGGAAGTCGATCAGCACCACGCGCTGGGTGGTACCCGGCTCGGTCTGCAGCATGTCCAGCAGCTTCTTGGCGCTTTCATAGATGATGCTGGCCAGCGGAATGCGCTTGATCACGGCACCGAACCAGCGCAGCAGACGTTGGCCGATCACCCGCCGGCTGAGCACGCCCACGCTGAGGATCACCAGCAGCGTGGCGGCCAGGCCGATGATGTTCTGCATCCACTCGACCCTGACCCAGCCCAGGTAGTGCGGGAACGAGGCCGCGATCTGGCTCGACAGCGGCACCACCACCGGGCTGCTGATGCCTGACAGCAGCACGAAGACGAATTTGACCACCACCCATGTCAGCCAGATCGGCAGCAGGGTAAGCAGGCCGGTCAGGAACAGGCGCTGCAGGGAGGGGCGCGGAACGAGGTGGGGGGCTTCGGGCGACATCCGCGCATTGTAGCGGGGCCGTTGGCCGGTTTACGCTCCGGGGCGTCCAAGGATGCGACCCGTTGGGGGAAAACTGTGTTGACCGTATTGAAATGGATGGGCTTGGCGCTGGCCGGGCTGGTGGCGTTGGCGCTGCTGGTACTGGGAATCTCATGGGCAATGCCGATCCCGGCCGCCGAGCGCGAGGCGCTGGAGGCGATGGAGGCAGTCCCGACAGCGCGCCCGCCGCAGGCCAACGCATTCGCTGCGGTATGGCTGCTGCCGTACGACGGTGTCCCCTCCGCGCAATGGGAAGCACTGGTTGCAGAGGATGTGGCGCGCTTCCGGGAGCAGGGCGCGGGTGCCAGTGTTGCGGAGGCGCGCTTTCCCAGGATGACCGCCGACACGCGGTGGTGCCGCCAGGGGGCGTCGTGCCTGGCGCAGGTCAGGGACCACGCCGACGAAGTGGCCGCCACGCATCGCAGTCACGAGGCGCTGCATGAACGCATTGCAGCGCTGACGGACTACCGCTATTACCGCAATGCATTCGAGCCAGACCCGGGCGCGCCGTTTCCGCAGATGGCGATGGTGCTTGAGCGCACGCCGGCACTTGCGTTGGCCCACGTGCGGGGTGACAGCGCGTGGGCGCTGCAGGGCGTATGCGAAGACGTGTCGAGCGCGCGCATGCTGATGTCCGACAGCGACACCCTGCTGGTGGCGATGGTCGGTGGCGCATGGGCCGAACGCAGCGCGGCGTTGTTCACCGACATCCTGGCCGAACTGCCTGCCGATGTGGCGGTGCCGCCGGTGTGCACGCGCGCGTTCCTGCCGCCTCGGCTGGCCGAGCTGGACTTGTGCCAGCCGATGCGGGGTGAGTTCGCCTTCCAGCAGGCGGCCATGGCCCAGCTCTCTTCTTCTGAACAGCTGCTGCTGGACAAGCGCAAGACGCTGGCGCGCAGTGCTTGGCTGCTGTCGCGCAGCTGTGCCGATGAAGTGCAGGCGCAGATCCGGCAGGATCAACGGGTGAGGCTGGCAGCGCCGCCGTCGGTGTGGGATCTGTCGTGTGTAGCGAATGCGGTGGGTTGCACCTTGGTGGATATTGCCGGGCCCGCCTATGACAAATACCCACAGCGCATGCAGGACGTGGGTGCGCAGTTGCGCATGGCCGGTGCGATGCTGTGGCTGCGTGGTCAGCCGCACAGCGAAGGCGGGGCAGCGGAGGTGCTGGCGCGCTTGCCCGGTGAGCTCGGCAGCGCGCAGCGTCCGTTGCGCTTGAGCGAGGATGGCAAGCGCGTTGAAGTGTCGCGCCTGGGCCCGCCGAGGGACGGGTGGGAACCCAACGTCAACGCTGCATTGCCGATGGGGTGGTAGGTATCGACCGTTGGTCGATACTGCCACGCATGGCGTGGCACTACGCGGCTATTTCCTTGCTTCTGGCTTCAGGCGCACGTACACCTGCTTGCGTACGCGCGCCACTACCTCGCCCTTGGCATCGACAATGTCATTGCTGAACCAGTGCAGGCACTTCTCGCCATTGGCGGTCGCCGCGCGCAACTGGTCGAGCAATGCATCGTCCAGCCGGAACTCGGCGACCACGGTGCCGCGGCCGGGCTTGATGAACTCGATCGCGCCCGCCCGGTCCCACACGTAATAGTCGCGGCCCAGGTTTTGCATGACCGTGAGCATCCAGAACGGATCGGTCATCGCGAACAGGCTGCCACCGAAGTGGGTGCCCACATAGTTGCGGTTCCACGGCCGCATGCGCAGCTCGACTCGCACATGCCGGTAGTCGGGGCTGACGTCGGTTACGTGGATGCCGGTAAACAGGAACGGCGGCCAAAGATTCAGTCCGAGTCGAAACAGGCTGGCCTTCATCGGGAGGGGCACGGGCAGGGGAGGTGCGGGGAGTCTACCATTCGCAAGCGTATGGTGGGCGCCCGTCCCGCCCGCTGTCTCTGGCGGGCCGTCCGCCGGGCCTTAGTCCGAGTGCACCAGTGTCCGGGCGCAACGTTCGAGGATGTCCATTGCCTCCTCCCGCATGGCGCCGTAGGCCGTGTGCTTGAATACCTGAAGTGCACCTGGCAGCTCGCCCGGCGCGGTCGACTTGGTTCCCTCGAAGTGCTCGACGACCCGTGCAACAACGCGGTCGTTCCACCGATGGCGGCTCTCAAGGAAACCCTGCATGGCCTCGCCGGCCAGATCCTGCAGCTTCGGATCCAGGAAATTGCCCTCATTGCGAACACTCATGGAGATGCCATAGGCGTCATCGTCACTGATGAAGCCTGCATCACCTGCCTGGAACTCTTCCTCGCAGGCCCACTCGGCAAATGCCCTGACGATTGCAGGGTCCGATGCGTTCTCGACGACGCGCCGGAACAACAGGTCCTCAGGCAGCGCCTGGTTCAAGGAGCCATCGGCATTCAACCATGAAAGCCTTGGCGCTGCGGGCGACGTAGCCGCGTGGGACGCGGCCTGCTCCCCAAGTTGCAGCGAGGCGACCGGCGCCGACACTGCACTGCTCCCATCGGCGCTCGGCCCCGCGATAGGCGTGTGGAACAGAGGGCTCCCGATCAATCTAAATCGTGCAAGTTCCCCGTTCACCATCCTGGTCAGGGCAAGCATCTGCTCGGGAGAGCCATCGCCGGTTCGGTCGTTGGCGGGAGTGGCGGACGAGACTGCGGTCCACTGTTTCGTATCGTTGCCGATGGGCTGCATGCGACTGATCACGCGAGTGAGAGCGGGCCGCGAATGCTACGCGGCCACATCTCCGGTGCGCTTCCATGTTTCTATCGCAGGCGGGTAGTGCCCAACGCCGGTTGGCGCCACATGGACTTCATTGAGGTGGCATATTGTGATCAACCCCAGACAGGCAGAGGTGCCTATCTGGGGCGAGGCCCAGCGGGCCGCATGATTGCTGCTCGAGACGCTGCGGCTCAACTTATCTGCGCTACTTCGAGGAGAGATGAATGGAGTGACTCCTGACTATTCTATGTAGCACTGGATGTCGTCGGCAGCGCGCTCGCAATTGAATCGCGTCGCTCCATACTCGGGAAGCTCTCCGTGGACTGGGATTCCTGCCCACGTCGCACGCTCTTTGAATGCTTCAGCCCAGCTGCCCTGGCCCCGGCTGTACTCAACGGTGGTGCGGCCTTCTATCGGAGCGAAGTCTTCTCTCCTTTCTTGTATTAGTTTGCTGGAAGAACTCTGAGGCAGGTGGCTATTCAAGTAACGCCATAAACGAGCATCACGATCGAAGTAGTAGGTGGTAGAACTTTCGGTGCGTCCTGAGAAGTGCATTGCTGCGAATATCGGGTAATTCTCATCCAGCATGTACTCGAGCTTGAGTAATTTTCCCCCGCTCGCTGAAGTGTCAAGGAACTTGAGCATCTCGTGCTCGTTGAGATATCGGCGAACCAGTTCCCTGGCCGATAAGTGGTGGGGATTGAGGGCGGTCAGATCTTGCCCCCAAAGATACCGGGAGTTCCTTCCGTGTTCGGTGCCAGGCGCGAACAGGCGGACGGTTCCAATCAAGGCAATCATCAGTCCGTTATCTGGGAAGTACAAGTCCATGAAGCCCAGGAACTGAGCCTGCACCCAGCTTTCGGGGGCAAACGATTCCGCTCTCAGCACGCCGTCCTGTGCGGAGACGTTGTATCCGACAATGGTTAGCTTCTTGGCGTCATATACGTAGTGCTGTCCAATCCCCTTCGCCAGCGCCACACCCTCCATCTCACCTGGCGTGCAGTAGTAGCACTTGTACGCAATCGGGTCTTCTTCATGGGCGAGCGCCTGCACCGGTAGCGCAGCCAGCAACATCCACAGCAGCTTCTTCATGTCCTGCTCCTTGCTTCCCGCACACGCGGGGCACGCGAAGTGGAGCAGTTCGGTTGGGCGTGGGGTATAGGAAAACCACGAACGCTGGTGTCGTGAAATTGTTTTGGCGACAGGGTGCCGATTGGAAGGTGATGGCGCGCAGCGTTTGGGTATTTCGCGCGTGCCGATTCAGCCACGCATGGCGTGGCTCTACGATTCGGTGCGGGCGCCGTCGATGTGGCCTGCGTCGTCGCCCGCGTCTCCCGCGTCTGCTGCATAGCCGTCGCGGCCGGCGTCCTTGGCGCGGTACAGGGCCGCGTCGGCGCCTGCGAAGTAGTGGCGCGGTTCGCTGGTGGCGGTGGGCACGCGGGTGTAGAGGCCCACGGTGAGGGTGACCTGCAGGGTATGGCCCGGATCGGTCGGCACCTTCAGAGCGCGCACGTCGGCGATCAGGTCCTCGACCACCTGCACGGCGCCCTCTGCATTGGTGTCGGGCAGGATCAGTGCGAACTCGTCGCCGCCGAAACGTGCGGCCATGTCGCGTGGGCGTCGCGCATGCGCGCGCAGGGTGGTGGCGATGCGGCGCAGCACGGCGTCACCGGCGTGGTGGCCGTACAGGTCGTTGTGCTGCTTGAAGTGGTCCACGTCGATGAGCACCAGCGTGAGCGGGCGTGCACTGCGGCGCCCGGCGTCGTGCTCCTGCTGCAGCACCTGTTCGAAGCGCAGGCGGTTGCCCAGGCCGGTGAGCGCATCGCTGTTGGCCTGGCGGCGCCAGGCGCTGATCCGCCAGAGTACCCACGCGAAGATCACGGCCAAGGTGAAGACCAATGCCGCCGCCGGCGCAAACCACAGGTTGCCCGCGCGCAACAGCACGAAGCTGGTCAGCAGCGCCATCGGCAACGCCAGCAGCGCGCTGGCCACCGCGCGCGGCAGGGTCAGGCCCAGCGCGCACAGGGCCACCAGCAGGCCGGTCAACGCCGCCTGCCAGGGCAGCGCAAGCGGGGTGATGGCCTTGCCGGCGAGCAGCATCGAGGTCACGTTGGCCTGGTATTCGGTGCCCGTCATCCAGCGCTCGCGCGTGGTGGGTGTGAGCAGACGCGGGCCGATCCCGCTGGCGGTCATGCCCACCAGCACCAGCCGGTCGTGCAGCAGGGCAGGATCCACTTCACCGTTGAGCACATCCACATAAGACACCTGCGGAATGCTGTCCGGAGGACCGGCATAGCGGACCCGGACGAAATGATTGCGCCGCCACTGGTAGGGCGAGGCCGGATGGGTGTCGGCGTCGATCAGGCCGGGCAGGGGGCCGCGCTGGTCCGCAAGCGCCAGGCCGAGCGCGGGCCAATGCGGTGACCCGATTCCGGCCGTGAGGTACAGGCCGCGCGCAACGCCATCGCCATCCACTTCGATGTCGCTGTGGCCCAGCGTGGCGGCGTTGGCCGCGATCATCGGAATCGGCAGCAGCTCCTCCGCCATGCCGGGGCCGTTGGCCGGTGCAGCCAACACTGGCAGCACCACATTGCCGTTGCGGCGGATGGCCGCCGCCAGCTCGGCGTCCTGCGCGCTGTCCTGGCGGTCCGGCTCTGACAGCATCAGGTCCAGTATCACGCGCCGGGTGCCGGCATGGGTGAGGCGGTCGAGCAGGCGGGCATGGGTGGAACGCGGCCACGGCCATTGCCCGATCTGCTGCAGGCTGTCGTCGTCGATGGCCACGATCAGCAGCCGCGGGTCGGGGGTGTAATCCCACGCACCCACGTAGGCGTCGTATACCGCTTCGTCCTGCTTCCAGAACCACTGCGCGTGACTGGCCGCCGCAGCCAGTACGCCGACCAGCAGCGACAGCGCGATGCGCTTTGGCCAGGAGAGCGTCAGCGGTTTCACAGCAGCAGCAACAGAAGCACGGTGGCGCCGGCGGCACCGTAGCAGGTGCGGCACGGCAGCGGGACCTGCTGCGCCGGTGAGAACGGGCCGGCATAGCCATCGTCGTCAATGTATTGCACGCGCACATGCAGGGTGCCGTGCCACGGGCGCTTGAGCGACACCTGCGGCTGGTCCACCTGCTCATCCAGCAGCGGGTGAGCGAAGTCGCCCTTGCGGTCGAGCTGCACGCGGTAGCGCTGGCCCGGCGCGCCGGCCTGCCAGCGCAGCGTGAGCTGGCCCTTGGCCGCCTGCGGCGGTTGCAGCGCCGGGTCCACGGGCGCGTCGGTGAGGGTCAAGGCGACCGGCTGGCCGAAGCGGCCGCGGCGGCCCTCTGCATCGCGCGAGGCCACGCGCCAGAAATAGGCGCCGGGGGCCAGGTCCTGGGAAGCGCGCAGGTGGGTGGAACGCGCGTCCTGCTCGAGAACCGGTTCCAGGAACTGCGGGTCGCGGGCGATCTGCAGCACGCTGCCTGCGGCGCCGCTCACCTGGCTCCATTCGAAGCGCGGGCGCGCGCTGTTGATCGTCTCGGTGTTAACCGGGCGCAGGGTGAGCGGGGGCGTCGGCTGGTCGTTCACCTGGAAGTCCAGCTCGGCATCCAGGCCTTCCACGCCCTCGGCGCTGACCGCGCGTACCAGCAGGCGCAGCGCGCCGGGTTCCAGATCGGGAAGGACCGTGTGCGGCTCGGTGGTGTCCTGCGCAAACAGCAGCACGTCCGGCTGGTCGGCGCGCACCACGTCTACGCGGTATTGCGCTGCCTGTGCCACCGGCGCCCAGGCGAGCGCCGCGGGCAGGGTATCCAGACGCAGCCGGGCCGGGTCCAGTACGGGCGCCGGCAACAGGTCTTCGGGCGGTTGCGGACGGGTGTCGGCAGAACTGGCGCGGCTGGCGTGGCCGCGCGTTACCAGCTGCTGGCCACGGCGGTTGCCGACCTGCACACGGCCTTCAATGACCTCGGTGGCGGCGCTGTGGCCCGCACCGCCTGCGCTGACCCGGAACACCGTGCCGCGCACGCTGCTGGTGGCCGCGGGGGCATCGATGATGTAGCGCGAGGCCGGGCCCTTGGCCGGGGTAACCCGGTTGCTGCTGCGCCCCTGTTCCAGCCGCAGGCGGGTATCGACCATGCCGGTGCTGCCGTAGCGGCTGAGCTGGTCCAGGCGCAGGTGCGAGTTTTCACGCAGCTGCAGCCGCGAGTCGTCGGCGAAGGCCAGGGTGACGCTGGCATTGGCCCCGGTCAGCAGATGCTGGCCAATGCCGAGCTGTTCACCCTCGTGCAGCTCGCGCAACGGCCCGCTGTCGCCGAGGCGGGCCTGGACCCGGCCGCGCACGGCCAGCACCCGCGCGGGGGCGGGTTGCACCTGCAGCCAGGCGATCGGGAACTTCAGCTGGCTGCCGGGGGGCAGCAGATAGGGATCGGCCACGCGGTTGTGCGACTGCAGCCGCTGCCACGGTACCGAGGGTTTCAGATAGCGGTCGCCGAGGTCCCAGAGGGTGTCGCCGGGGCGAACGCGGTAGGTCCAGTCCTGGGCGGATGCGGCGAACGCGGGCAGCAGCAGTGCCGCCAGCAGGAAGAGGCGGGCGCACAGCCAGACAGGGTGCGGGAAACGGGTGGAACTCACGGTCATCAGGGCCCTGCGCGCCGGGGCTCAGCCCTGTGGCCCCCATGGCCCAGACCTCATCCCCCCGAATGAATCGCGGTCGTATTCAGACCACGCTGACATTATCGCCCGGGAGTCGTGCAAGGTTTCTGAACGTGATGCACATCACACCGGGCGATGCCTGAATCGAGTAGTGCCGAAAGCGACACGAACTGTCGCTTTCGATTCTTTCTGCGGACTGCGCCGCTCAGAACAGCAGCGCGGCCATGGAGCGGCGGTAGCGTCCCACCAGTGCGGCATCGTCGATCACCTTGAATGCGTCGACCAGCAGCTTGCGCGGCAACCCCGCCTCGTAGCCCCGGTCCTGCTTCAGCATGGCCAGGAACTGTTCCAGCGCGGCTTCGTCCTGGCCGCCCAGCAGCAATTGCACGCCGCGCAGGTGGCGTGCCTGCAGATCGGCCCCATTGGCGGCGATGCGGGCCTCCAGGGTCTCGGCGGGCGGGGCGTCCTGCAGGGCGCTGGCGAAGTCCAGGCGTGCCCGGGCGCGCACGGCGCGGTCGTCGGTGGACAGATTGGCCGGCAGCGCCTCGATCAGGGCGGCGGCCTCGGCGGTCGCGCCGATCTGCAGCAGCGCCAGGGCGAGGTCGAGCTTGAGTTCGGCCTTGTCCGGCTCGGCCGCCACAGCCGCGCGCAGCACATCGACCTGCGCCTGCGGGTCCAGCGGCGGCGGCTCGGCGGCCTCAACCGGCGCCTCGGCCGGGCTGATGCCGTGCTGGGTCAGGAAGTCGCGCAGCTGGCCCTCCGGCAGGGCGCCGGGGAAGCCATCCACCAGCTGCCCACCCTTGACCAGGAACACGGTGGGCACCGAACGGATCTGGAACGCCGCCGCGATCTGCTGCTCCTTGTCCACGTCGACCTTGGCCAGTTCGAAGGCGCCGTTGTACTCGCCGGCCAGCTTCTCCAGCATCGGCCCCAGGGTCTTGCACGGCTCGCACCAGGTAGCCCAGAAGTCGACCAGCACCGGGGTCTGCAGCGACTTCTGCAGCACCTCGGTTTCGAAGGTTTCGGTAGTGGCATCAAAGACGTGGGGCAGTTCGCTCATGGTCGGCAGGTCAACGATAAAGATGTACCCAGTGTATGAGGTCGCCCATATTCAGAAGCAACCCCAATGGAAGGCACGCCCTATAGGCGCGGACGGCGTGCTGGCGGACAATGGCCGCATGAAGACTCTGCAACGATTCGATCCCCTGCTGGGCGCACTGGGCGCCGTTCTGTTCCTGGCGTCGGTGGTGGGCTTCGGCGCTGCCTTGCCGGGCTACCTGCCGCTGGGCCACCCGGTGGCGCTGCTGGGGGCGATGGGGGTGCCGCATGCCGGCGCCTTCGACGTGCTGGGGTTCGTGTTGCCGGGGCTGCTGGCGACGCTGGTGGCGCTGCGCCTGTTGGCCCGCGTCCCGGTCACCGCGCCGTGGTCACTGCGGGTGGGCGGCCAGATGCTGGTGCTGTCCGGCCTGGCGTTCGCGGCGATGGGCGTGCTGCCGCTGGACGCCAGTGACATCCAGAGTCCGGCCAGCCAGTTCCACGCCAGTGCGTGGATGGTATGGGTGCTGGCCTTCGTGCCCGGCGCACTGATGTCCGGGCTGGGCGCACGGCGGCTGCCGGGGTGGGGCCGGCTGGCCGCACTGCACTTGGCAGCGGGCCTGGCCACGCTGGTCGGGGCTTTCGTGCTGCAGGCGGTGATGCCGGCGCCGGTGGCCCAGCGCGTGGCCTTCGTTGCTTGGGCGGTGTGGCTGGCCGCCGCGCTTCCGGTGGCGGCCGCCGTTCGCCGCGCCTGACCGCCGGTTCCCGCCGCCCTGGAGGGCCGAATGCGCGCGCCGGCGCGTTGCAGGTTTCTGCTTGGATTTGTAATTCCCTGATATTTCAACGGGATGAGATGCGCGACCGTACGGATGCGACGGCGCGATTGGAGCCCTCTGCCGCACTGCGGTACCCTGTGCCGCTTTGCCGCCGCAACTGTGTTTTCCATGACCAGCGTCGAACCCAACGTATACGATCCGCAGCAGGTTGAATCCGCCGCCCAGAAGTTCTGGGACGCCACGCGCGCCTTCGAGGTGAGCGAGACATCGGACAAGCCGAAGTACTACTGCCTCTCGATGCTGCCGTACCCGTCGGGCGCGCTGCACATGGGCCACGTGCGCAATTACACGATCGGCGATGTGATCAGCCGCTACAAGCGCATGACCGGCCACAACGTGCTGCAGCCGATGGGCTGGGATGCGTTCGGCCTGCCGGCGGAAAACGCGGCGATCAAGAACAAGACCGCGCCGGCCAAGTGGACCTACGCCAACATCGAGCACATGCGTGGGCAGTTCAAGTCCATGGGCTATGCGATCGACTGGTCGCGCGAGTTCGCCACCTGCACGCCCGAGTACTACGTGCACGAGCAGCGCATGTTCACCCGGCTGATGCGCAAGGGCCTGGCCTACCGCCGCAACGCGGTGGTGAACTGGGACCCGATCGACCAGACCGTGCTGGCCAACGAGCAGGTCATCGACGGCCGCGGCTGGCGCTCCGGCGCGCTGGTGGAAAAGCGCGAGATCCCGCAGTGGTTCCTGCGCATCACCGATTACGCCCAGGAACTGCTGGACGGCCTGGATGAACTGCCGGGCTGGCCGGATTCGGTCAAGACCATGCAGCGCAACTGGATCGGCCGCTCGGAAGGGCTGGAGATCCAGTTCGACGTGCGCGACGCCGACGGCAGCGCGCTGGACCCGCTGCGCGTGTTCACCACCCGCCCGGATACGGTGATGGGCGTGACCTTCGTGTCGATCGCGGGCGAGCATCCGCTGGCCCAGCATGCGGCGAAGTCGAACCCGGCGCTGGCCGCGCTGCTGGCCGAGATGAAGCAGGGCGGCGTGTCGGAAGCCGAACTGGAAACCCAGGAAAAGCGCGGCATGGATACCGGCCTGCGTGCCGTGCATCCGGTCACTGGCGCCCAGGTGCCGGTGTGGGTGGCCAACTTCGTGCTGATGGGCTACGGCACCGGCGCGGTGATGGCCGTTCCGGGCCATGACCAGCGCGACAACGAATTCGCCAACAAGTACGGCCTGCCGATCCGCCAGGTCATCGCGCTGAAGGCGCTGCGCAAGGAAGAAACCGCCTACGACGCAACGCGTTGGCAGGACTGGTACGGCGACAAGACCCGCGACACCGAGCTGGTCAATTCCGAAGAATTCGACGGCCTGGATTTCCAGGGCGCCTTCGAGGCACTGGCCGAGCGTTTCGAGCGCAAGGCCCAGGGCCAGCGCCGCGTCAACTACCGCCTGCGCGACTGGGGCGTGAGCCGCCAGCGCTACTGGGGCTGCCCGATTCCGGTGATCTACTGCCCGAAGTGCGGTGCGCTGCCGGTGCCGGAAGAACAGCTGCCGGTGGTATTGCCCGAGAACGTCAACTTCGTCGGCACCGGTTCGCCGATCAAGTCCGATCCGGAATGGCGCAAGACCACCTGCCCGGACTGCGGCGGCGCGGCCGAGCGCGAGACCGACACCTTCGACACCTTCATGGAATCGAGCTGGTACTACGCGCGCTACACCTCGCCGGGTGCCCGCGATGCGGTGGACAAGCGCGGCAATTACTGGCTGCCGGTGGACCAGTACATCGGTGGCATCGAGCACGCGATCCTGCACCTGATGTACTTCCGTTTCTTCCACAAGCTGCTGCGTGATGCGCGCATGGTGGACAGCAACGAGCCGGCGCAGAACCTGCTGTGCCAGGGCATGGTGATTGCCGAAACCTATTTCCGCCCGAACCCGGACGGCTCCAAGGACTGGATCAACCCGGCCGACGTGGACGTGCAGCGCGACGAGCGCGGCCGCATCACCGGTGCCACCCTGATCGCCGACGGCCAGCCGGTGGTGATCGGTGGCACCGAGAAGATGTCCAAGTCGAAGAACAACGGCGTGGACCCGCAGGCGATGGTGGGCAAGTACGGTGCCGATACCGTGCGCCTGTTCTCCATGTTCGCCGCGCCGCCGGAGCAGTCGCTGGAGTGGAACGAAGCCGGCGTGGATGGCATGGCGCGGTTCCTGCGTCGCTTGTGGGCGCAGGTGCAGAAGCATGCGGCCGAGGGCGTCGCCCCGGCCCTGGACGTGGCCGCGCTCACCAGTGAGCAGAAGGCGCTGCGCCGCAAGACCCACGAGACCATCGGCAAGGTCGGCGACGACTACGGCCGCCGCCACAGCTTCAACACCGCCATTGCGGCGGTGATGGAGCTGATGAACGCGCTGGCCAAGTTCGATGACGCCTCGGAGCAGGGCCGCGCGGTACGCCAGGAGGCGCTGCAGGCCACGGTGCTGCTGCTCAACCCGATCACCCCGCATGCCAGCCATGCGTTGTGGCAGGTGCTGGGCCATGGCGAGACGCTGCTGGAAGACCAGCGCTTCCCGCAGGCCGACAGCGCCGCGCTGGTGCGCGACGCGGTGACCCTGGCGGTGCAGGTCAACGGCAAGCTGCGCGGCACCATCGAGGTGGCGGCCGACGCCGCACGCGACCAGGTCGAGGCGCTGGGACTGGCCGAGCCGAACGCGGCCAAGTTCCTGGAGGGGTTGACCGTGCGCAAGATCATTATTGTGCCGGGCAAGATTGTGAATATTGTGGCTGCGTGACGCGTACGCGGTGGAGCCGGGCTTTGCCCGGCTGCTGTTGGCGCACACCGTAGAGCCACGCCATGCGTGGCTGCGGTTCGGGGCGGGGTCATGAACGTCTGACGGGTGGCTTCGGCCGGGTCTAAACGTCGGGTGGTTGCATGGCGCCGCGTTGGTTTGGCCTCGGATGCTTGTGCCGCGCTGCGCGCGGTATACACGCATGGCGTGTCTCTACGAATTGTTACGTGCGCAGGACGATGGGGCTGGAATGGTCTCAAGCGGCGTTCACGTCGATTCGGGCATCTTGGGCGTTGAATTCCCTGTTGCCGGCTTCGTCCGGCTCCTCCAGACTGTGGCCATGATCCGAATCCTGCTCGCCTTCGTTCTTGCCTCTGCCCTCGCCGGGTGCGGCTTCCATATGCGCAACAAGCTGATGCTGCCGGCCGATACCGCCGCAGTGAAGGTGGTATCCACCGCCCCCTACAGCGAACTGGCCAAGCTGCTGCGTCGCGGCCTGCGGGCCTCGGGCGCGCAGATTGCCGAAGCCGACAGCAAGGAACCGGCGGCGCAGCTGCAGGTGCTCTCCGAGCGCTGGGGCGACCTGCCGATCGCGATTGATGCCCAGGGCCGTGCCCAGGAATACAGCCTGCGCTACGCGGTGATCTTCGTGTTCCGTCGCGAAGACGGCAGCGACCTGGTGCCGCAGCAGGTGATCGAACTGTCGCGCGACTACGTCTCGCCGCCGACCGACGCCACCGGTACCACCACCGAACGCGAGATCCTCGCCGACGAACTGCGCCGCGAAATGTCGGCTTCGATCATGCGCCGCATCGACAGCGTGGTGCGCGCCGAACTGGAGCGCGGCACGCTGCAGCCGCCCAAGCCGGCGACCGTGCCCGCCAAGCCGGCGACGCCGCCGGCCACCGTGCCGGCCAGCCCGGCCACGCCGCCGCAGGGCCTCTGACCGGACCGCCTGCGGACCGGACACCCCATGGAACTGCGCCCCGAACAACTTGCCAGCCAACCGGCCAGCCAGCCGCTGGCACCGGTGTATCTCATTGCCGGGCCGGAAACGCTGCGCGTGCTGGAAGCGGCCGATGCGATCCGCGCCCGCGCGCGCGCCGACGGGGTGAACGAGCGCGAGGTGTTCGACGCCGACGGGCGCGAGTTCGACTGGAACCAGCTCGACGCCACCTTCAACGCCCCCAGCCTGTTCAGTGCGCGCCGGCTGGTGGAACTGCGCCTGCCCAGTGGCAAGCCCGGTAAAGAGGGCAGCGAGGTCATCACCCAGTTCTGCGCCAATCCGGCGCCGGACGTGATCCTGCTCATTACCTGCAACGAATGGAGCAAGGCCCACCAGACCAAGTGGACCGAAGCCGTCGGTCGCGTCGGGGTGCTGTCGGTGGCGTGGGCGATCAAGCCGCACGAACTGCCCGAATGGATCGAACGCCGCCTGCGCCAGCAGGGCCTGCGCGCCGATCCGGCCGCCGTGCAGCGGCTGGCCGAGCGGGTGGAAGGCAACCTGCTGGCCGCCGCGCAGGAAATCGACAAGCTGGCGCTGCTGGCCAGCGGCCAGACGCTGGACGTGGACACGATGGAATCGCTGGTGGCCGATGCCGCCCGTTACGACGTGTTCCGGCTGCTGGAAGCCACCTTCTCCGGCCAGCCCGCGGCCGTGCTGCGCATGCTCGCCGGCCTGCGGGGCGAAGGTGAGGCGGTGGCCGCGCTGATGCCGATGGTGATCCGCGAAATGCTTTCCACCGCCGCGCTGGCGCGGGTGCAGGCACGCGGCGGCAACCTGGCGGCCGAAATGAAGAGCCGCGGTATCTGGGAATCGCGCCAGGCGCCGTTCAAGCGCGCGCTGCAGCGCCATCCCGAGGCCAAGCGCTGGGAGCGCTTCGTGGCCGAGGCCGGATTGGTCGACCGCATGGCCAAGGGGCGTGCCGACGGCGACCCCTGGCTGGGGCTGGAGCGGCTGCTGATCGCCGTGGCCGAAGCACGCGCGGTACGCCTGTTGGCCCGTGCCTGAGCCCAATGGGCCTGCGCATCCATTACGGCGGAACCTTCGACCCGGTGCACCTGGGGCACCTGGCCATCGCGCGCGCGGCGCGCGAGCAGCTGCAGGTGGCCGTGCGGCTGCTGCCGGCGGCAGACCCGCCGCACCGGCCTGCGCCCGGGGCCGATGCCGAGCAGCGCACGCGGATGCTGGAACTTGCCATTGGCGATGAGCCCGGGCTGCTGCTGGACCGGCGGGAGCTGGAGCGCGCGCAGCGCCAGCCGGGCCTGCCCTCCTACACGGTGGACACCCTGCGCGAACTGCGCGCCGAGTTGGGGCCGCGGCAGCCGCTGGCCTGGCTGGTGGGCGCCGACAGCCTGCTGGGCCTGCCGTCATGGCACGACTGGGAGGCCCTGTTCGATCTGGCGCACTTCATCGTGGCCGACCGCCCGGGCAGCTCGCTGGAGCGCAGCCTGCCGGCGCCCCTGGCGCAGGCGCTGGAGGGGCGCTGGGCGGCGCATGAGCGCGAGCTGTTCTCGAGCCCTGCGGGGCGGGTCCTGCGCCTGCAGGCCCCGCTGCGCGGCGAATCCGCCAGCGCGGTACGTGCGCGGATCGCCAGCGGTGGCGACTGGCGTGCGCTGCTGCCTGCGCCCGTGGCCGACTACATCGCCGAGCACCGCCTGTACGGGGCCTCAGCACCATGAATACGTTCATGTCGCTGGGAACGTATAATCCGTCCCACATTTATCGAGTCTCCCCGCTTTGAGCAACCAAGCCCAGCCCCAGACCATCAAGGTCCAACTGCCCAACCCGGCGCCGTCCAACGAGCAACTGCTCGAGTGCGTGCGCAAGGCCACTGAAGAACTGAAGGCCAAGGATCTCGTCGAGATTGACGTGATCGGCAAGTCCAGCGTCGCCGACTACATGGTGATCGCCTCGGGCACCTCCAGCCGCCACGTGAAGTCGATTGCCGACGAAGTGGTGAAGTTCGCCAAGAACCTGGGCGTGATGCCGCTGGGCGTGGAAGGCGAGCGCGAAGCCGAGTGGGTGCTGGTCGACCTGGGCGACGTGATCGTGCACGTGATGCTGCCGCGCGTGCGCGAGTTCTACGCGCTGGAGCGCCTGTGGACCGTCGGCGACCAGCCGCCGAGCCTGCTCGATGCCGCAGACGAAGAAGACGACTACACCGCGCGCTGAGATCGGCATGCGGGGTAGCGATGACGGCGCCGGGTGGCGCCGTTGTCATTTGAAGGAGCTCAACGATGAAGGCCAGGCTGATTGCCACCGGTGAACGCGCGCCCAGTTGGGTGGCGCAGGGCTTTGCCGAGTACCAGAAGCGGCTCTCGCACTGGCTGCCGTTCGAGCTGGTGGAGATCGAGCCAGGCCTGCGCGGCAAGGGCCGCGATGCGCGCCGCGCCACCGACGACGAGGGCAAGCGGGTGATCGCCGCGCTGCCGAAGAATGCCTACGTGGTGGCGCTGGACGTACCAGGCCGGCAGCTCAGTTCCGAACAGCTGGCGCAGCGGCTCGAACACTGGCGCGGGCAGGGCAGGGACCTGGCGTTCCTGATTGGCGGCCCGGAAGGTCACTCGGCCGAGGTGTCGGCGCTGGCCGACGAGAAGTGGTCGATCGGGCCGCTGACATTGCCGCACATGCTGGTGCGGCTGGTGGTCGCCGAACAGCTGTATCGCGCAGCGGCGATGCTGGCCAATCACCCGTATCATCGTGCGTGAAGAAATTCGGCCGAAACGGGTTACAACCTGCGAAAAACTGGTTACAATGCGCACCCCGCCCGAATAGCTCAGCCGGTTAGAGCACTTGACTGTTAATCAGGGGGTCGTTGGTTCGAGTCCAACTTCGGGCGCCAAGTTTTAGAAGCCTCGCAGCGATGCGAGGCTTTTTTTTGTCTGCGCATCAGACGTTCATGGACGCGGGACGAAGAGCATCCGGCCAACGGCCGGCGCTACCGGTCGATAGATCCCGATCTCGATGGGCACGTAACAATTCGTAGCCCCGGCCGTTGGCCGGAAACCGCGCGCAGCGCGGCACAAGCGTTCGAAGCAGATGCAACGCCGCTCCCGACGATGCAACCGACGTTCAGACGATCCGAAGCCGCGCGTCAGATCTTCATGACCCAAAAAAACGCCCGGGCATTGCCCGGGCGTCTGGGTTCACACGATTGCCTGGATCAGTTGAAGGTGTACTTCGCACCCACCGTGAAGTAGCGCCCGATCGCACCGCTGAAGTGCAGCGGGTTGTAGTTCACGCCACCGTAGGTGGTCGGGTCGAGCGGGGCGGTGCGGTCGAACACGTTCTGCACCGAGGCGTTGAGTTCAAACGCATCGGTGATGTTCCAGCGGCCGGACAGGTCGAAGGTGGTGAACGAGGCGATCTTCTCCACCGGCGTGCCGTCCCAGTAGAAGGCCAGGTAGTCGCCACCGCGGCGGTCCTTGTTCTCCAGGCTGCTGATGTAGTTGACCACGCCGCTCACGCTCCAGGCGTCCTGCTTCCAGGTGCTGCCGAAGTTGATGCGGTCCTGCGGCGTGCCGATGCAGTTGGTCACGTCGCAGTTGCCGTGGGTGCCCACGTAATCCACCGTGGTGTCGCCTTCGGTGCGCTCGAACTTGAGCACGTGGCTCCACTGCAGGTCCATCTCCAGCTGGCCCGGGCCGATATCGAAGGTCTGGCGGATATCGGTATCGATACCGCGCACACGCGACGAGTTGGCATTCACGTAAGCGGTGTTGACCGCCAGGATGGTGCCGGTGCCGGGAATGCCGTTGATCAGGTCGGTGTCGCGCAGTACGTTACCGGCCGCGATCGCATCGGCCGTGCTGCCCTGCGCGATTTCGTCGGTGCGCTTGATCTGCCAGGCGTCGATGGTCAGCGAGGTGGTGCGGGTCGGCTGCAGCACGATGCCGAAGGAGTAGCTCTTGGACTCTTCCGGTTTCAGATCCGGGTTCGGGCTGGTGATGATCGCCACCGAGCGCGCGCCGCAGTTGGTGGTCACATCGTCCGGCGGGCTGACCGAGCAGCGCAGCGGGTCGCGGGCGGTGGAGAACGCCGCCAGGCCGCCGTCGCCGTTTTCGGCCGGGTTCGGGGCACGGAAGCCTTCCGCATAGGAACCACGCAGGGCGATCCAGTCGGCCGGGGTCCACTTGATGCCCAGCTTCGGCGTGGCCTTGCCCTCACCGCTTTCGTACTTGTCGTAACGCAGCGCGCCGGACAGTTCCAGCTGTTCCAGCACCGGGGCCGAGAGTTCGACGTAACCGGCGTACACGTTCTGGGTGCCGTCATAGGCCGAGTAACCCAGGCCGATGATGTCGCCGATGTCGGTGTAGGTCTGCGGGGTCAGGCTGTTGCTGGTCTTGCGCCACTCGGTGCCCATGGCCAGGCCGAGCGGGCCGCCCTTGAGGTCCATCAGGCTGCGCGACACGGTGAAGTCGAACATGTCCAGGCTGGACTTGGCATTGGCTTGGATTTCCGGCGAGATGTAGTCGTACAGGGCCTGCGAGTTCTGCCCGGCGTTGTCGCCGATGCGCCACACGCCACCGGCGCAGTTCGGATCGCCCAGCGCGCACTGCACGGCGCTGTAGCGCAGGAAGCCAGTGCGCTTGTTGACCAGGTTGGTGCCCGAATGCAGGTAGGCGGTGTCGTAGCTCCAGTCGCCCCAGTTGCCCTTGGTACCGACCAGGAAGCGGGTGAACTCATTGGTGTTGGTGGTCACGCGCGGGCCAACGTCCCAGGCCGAGTAGCGCAGGCGCGCGGTCTCGCCGAGGATGTTGTCCGGATGGGCGGCATTGAGTACCACGGCCCCCGGACCACTGCTGGCATTGACCGGGCCGCCCGGGTAACCCCAGCTGCCGGACACGCCGGACGGGGTGTTGCTGAACACCGTTTCCTTCTTCGAGTAGCCGATTTCGGTGTAGATCTCGCCGCCTTCGCCATAGGCGAAGCTGGCGCGACCGAACACGTTGACGTACTCCTCCTTCGGGCTCAGCGAACGGAACTGCTGGGCCGGATCCCACAGGCAGCCGTCCCGGGCGATCGATGCATCGGTCTGGCCAGGAATGGTGGTCAGGCCCTGGCAGCCGGGCAACGGCACCAACAATGCGGGGGTGGTGTTGGTGAACAGCGAGCCATTCGGGCCCGAGCCGCCGCTGGTGCGACCATTGAGGTAGGCGCCGCCCAGGAACTGTGCGTCGGCCGGGTCGATGCCCCACTGGCGCAGGTCGCCGGTGCCGATCCAGTCGCGGTTCTTGCGGTCGCTGATCGCGATCGCGTCGGTCTTGCCCACGTCCAGGCTGAAGAAGGCGTTCCAGCCGTCTTCGGCAAGATCGCCGGTGCCGGCGGTGAGGGTGGCCTTCTTCGCATCGCCGTCGCCGTCGCCGGAGACGCCGTACGAACCGCGCAGGATCGCGCCCTGGAAATCGCTGCGCAGGATGATGTTGACCACGCCGGCGATGGCGTCCGAACCGTAGATCGCGGAGGCGCCGTCCTTCAGCACTTCCACGCGCTCGACCGCGTCCAGCGGAATGGTGCTCAGGTCGGTGAAGACCTTCTGGCCGTCATCGGCCAGGCCGTAGGTGGCCATGCGACGGCCATTCAACAGGACCAGCGTCGAACCGGCGCCCAGGCCACGCAGCGAGATACCTGCGCCGCCGCCGGCAAAGCCGTTGCCGAACGTCTTCGGGATCGAGCCGGCGCCATCGGAGGTGAGCGTCTGCAGGTACTCGGCCACGGTGGTCTTGCCGCTGCGGTCGATTTCCTGGCGCGTCACCACCTGTACGGGGGACGGGGTTTCGGTATTGGTGCGGGGAATGTTGGAGCCGGTGACCGTGATGCGGTCCAGATTGGTGGCCCCCTGATCCTGCGCCATGGCGGAGGAGGAGGCCAAGGCGCCGGCCAGCAGCAGCGCGCCGCCGGTGATGGCCGAGGAAATTGAACGGGAAAGTTTGGTGCGGCGGCTGCTGTAGAGCCGTTGGATCGGGTGTTTCACAGCATCTCTCCTGACTGGGAAAACCAGCGATGTCGTTGTTGGCGCCGGGGGAACTGCGGGCGTCGGCGACAATCTAGGTTTCCAGCAGGTGACGTTAGAGTGAAAAATTGCTTAATTGGCGAGATCGGTGACGGGCGTCAAAAAGCGTGGGGTCCGTGGCCGGTGCCCCACGCCGTTTACGTCACTCCGGCAGCGTAAAGCTGACCGGCACCAGCCCCACGGCCGACACCGCCTGGCCGTTCACCTTGGCCGGGATGAAGCGCCAGTGACGCAGCACCTGCTGGCGGGCGGCGTTGTCCAGCACCCGCGAGCCGCTGCTGCGTTCGATCACCACGCTGGCCGCCTTGCCGTCCGGGTCGACCTGGACGCGGAGCAGCACCGTGCCCTGCTGGCCGTCGCGGATCGCGGGGATCGGGTAGGCCGGCGGCGGCGCGCTGCGGTACTGCAGCTGCACGCCTTCACCCCCCGCGGGCGGCGTGGGGTCGGCCGGCGCCAGGGTGGGGGCCTGGATCTCGCCCGCCGGCAGTGGCGGTACGGCCAGTACATCATCAATGGTGGCGGTGGCCGGAGGCAGCGGCGCCACCCGCGGCGTAATGGTGGGCGCGCGGACCACCGGGACCGGCACCTCCGGCTGGATCGGCTCCGGCGGTTTGGGGGTGGGGATGTCCGGGGTGATCATGCGCACCACGGTGCGGTCGCGTGGCAGCGGCGCGGCCACGTAGGCGGCGGGGATGAGCAGCAGCATCAGCGCGAGTAGATGCAGGGCCAGCGCGGTGCTCCAGCCGAACACGCGCGAGACGTCGATTTGCAGCGGTACCACCGGGGGATGCGTACGGACCATGTGCCACTCTCCTTGCCAGATGTGCAAGCGGGAACATCAACGTGCAGGGGCCGGGGCCCCGCAATGTCAGCAATACCGCGGCGCGGCGCGGGCTGGAAGTCAGGGGCGGTGTGGGTGTTTGGCTGGCGGTCAGGTAGAGCGGACCAACAGTCCGCTCTACCCCGTCGTTGCGCGCCCGGTTGCGCAGTTACCGCCCCAGGTCGAACACCACGTCCAGGTTGACCGACACGGTCGACTCGCCCGGCGAGACCGGGGTGGAGATATCGGCGGCCATCGGCGCGGCGGCGGCGCGCATCATCATCGGGCGGAAGTTGCCGCCGGCGCTTTCGGAGATGCTGACGATGCGGCGCACGCGCAGGCCAAGCGACTTGGCGTAGGTCTCGGCGCGGGCCTGGGCCTTCTTCAGCGCGGCCAGGCGGGCTTCGTCGTAGACCGGTTCGGGTTGGTCGATCTCGAACTGCGGGCCGTTGATCTGGTTGGCACCCTGGGCGGCCAGCGCGTCCAGCACCTTGCCCAGCTTGGCGATGTCGCGCACCTTCAGGCTCACGTTGTTGCTGGCCTGGTAGCCGGTGATCTTCGGCGCCTCGTTTTCCGCGTAGCGGTACTGCGGGCTGAGGTTGACCCCGCTGGTCTGGACGTCGCGCTCGGCGATGCCGGCCGCCTTGATCGCCGCCAGCACCTTCACCATCTGTTCGGCGTTCTGGCGCATGGCCGCGTTGCCATCGGTGGCCTGGGTGACCACGCCTGCCGACAGGGTGGCCACGTCCGGCACGCGCCGGGCCTCGGCGTTGGCGGAGATGTTGAGCAGGGTGCTGTCGGCGGGGACAGCGACGGCAGGCTGGGACTGGGCGTGGGCGGTCATCGAGGTTCCCAGGGCAAGGGACAGGGCGAGCAGCAACGGGGACAGGGACGGTCGGCGCATGTACATCTCCTTGTGAAGGCGTTGAGGTTGGTGTCGGAGCGATGAACGTCTGGTGATCCTGGATGGGGTCGGTGACGATTGGGTGCTGTTGCTCGCGATTCAGACAGTGGCCGCAGGTTATGCTTCCGCGATGCTTTATCTTGCCTCCCGTTCCCCCCGTCGAACCGAATTGCTGGCGCGCCTGGACCGACCGTTCCAGGCGCTGGACCTGGACGTGCCTGAAGTACGGGCCGCCGGGGAAACCGCCTTGGACTACGTGCAGCGCGTGGCCGCCGACAAGGCCCGCGCCGGGCTGGCGCGGGTCGCCGACGACCCGCATGCCGTGGTGCTCGGCTCGGACACCGAAGTGCTGCTCGATGGCGAGGTGTTCGGCAAGCCGCTGGACGCCGCCGATGCCGCCGCCATGCTGCGCCGGCTTTCCGGGCGCACCCACCAGGTGGCCACCGCCGTGGCGCTGGTGGCCGCCGGGCGCGAGCAGGGCGTGCTGGTGGTGTCGGAGGTGAGCTTCATTGATCTGGACGAGGCCGCCATTGCTGCCTACGTCGCCACCGGCGAGCCGATGGGCAAGGCCGGGGCCTACGCCATCCAGGGCGGGGCCGAACGATATATCCGCCACCTGGCGGGAAGCTATTCGGATGTAATGGGTTTGCCCCTGCAACAGACCGAGCAGTTGCTGCTGGCGTTCGAATCGAAGGGAGTCGCCCGTGTCTGAAGAAATTCTGGTCAACGTGACCCCACGCGAGACCCGCGTGGCCGTCATCGAAAATGGCATGTTGCAGGAACTGCACATCGAGCGTGGCTGGCGCCGCGGCGTGGTGGGCAACATCTACAAGGGCAAGGTGCAGCGGGTGATGCCGGGCATGCAGGCTGCGTTCGTCGAGGTCGGGCTGGAGCGCGCCGCGTTCCTGCACGCCAACGACGTGGTGCGCCCGGCCCCGGTGGCCAGCCCGGACACCGAAGGCACCACGCTGCCGCCGCCGTCGTCGGTGCCGATCGTGGAGCTGCTGCGCGACGGCCAGGACATCGTGGTGCAGGTGGTCAAGGACCCGATCGGGACCAAGGGCGCACGCCTGACCACCCAGATCAGCATTCCCTCGCGCTACATGGTGCTGCTGCCGCAGTCGAAGGTGGTGGGCGTGTCGGCGCGGATCGAGGACGAGGGCGAGCGCGCCCGGCTCAAGGCGCTGGTGACCGAGCTGTCGGCCCAGCATGGCGGCTACGGCTACATCGTGCGCACCAATGCCGAGGGCCAGCCGGCCGAAGCCATCGCCGAGGACGTGGCCTACCTCTCGCGGGTGTGGAACGTGGTCGAGCGCCGTGGCCGCGACGCGGCGCCGTGCAGCGTGATCTATGAAGACCTGAGCCTGCCGCTGCGGTCGGTGCGCGACCTGATCCGCAAGGACGTGGACAAGGTCAAGGTGGACTCCAAGGAAACCTTCGGGCAGCTGCAGGCGTTCGTGGCCAAGTACATGCCGGTGCTGGCCGAGAAGCTGGAGCTGTACAGCGGCGACCGCCCGATCTTCGATATGTTCGGGGTCGAGGACGAGATCGGCCGCGCGCTCGACAAGCAGGTTCCGCTCAAGTCGGGCGGCTACCTGGTGATCGACCAGACCGAGGCGATGACCACCATCGACGTCAACACCGGTTCGTTCCTCGGCCAGCGCAATCTGGAAGAGACGGTGTTCCGCACGAATCTGGAGGCTGCCCAGTCGGTGGCGCGCCAACTGCGGCTGCGCAACCTGGGCGGCATCATCATCATCGACTTCATCGACATGGATGACGCCGAACACCGCCGCCAGGTGCTGCGTACGCTGGAGAAGGCACTGGCGCGCGACCACGCCAAGACCACCGTGTACGACTTCTCGCCGCTGGGGCTGGTCGAGATGACCCGCAAGCGCACCGTGGAAAGCCTGGAGCGGCAGCTCTCCGAGCCGTGCCCGGAGTGCAGCGGGCGCGGGTCGATCAAGACCGCCGAAACGGTGACCTACGAAATCTTCCGCGAGATCACCCGCGCCGTGCGCCAGTTCGATGCGGCGCGCCTGCTGGTGATCGCCTCCTCCAAGGTGGTGGCGCGGATCACCGACGAGGAATCCACGGCGGTGGCCGAGCTGGAGGAATTCCTGGGCAAGTCGATCCGCTTCCAGGCGGACGAGCAGTACCTGCAGGAGCAGTTCGATGTTGTCCTGCTCTGACCTGGGCACGCCTGCGCCGTCGTGCGCCGGCGCGCAGCGGTGCCGATGAGCGCGCCGCTGCGCCTACGACTGCGAAGGATTCGCCGCCATGCCGTTTATGCCATGGCGATCGTACTGGTCTGCGTGGCGCTGCTGGTGGGCAGCGTCAGCCAGCTGCTGCCGGTGGCCGAGCGCCACCCGGACAAGGTTGCCGCGTGGCTGAGCGCGCGCGCCGGCCAGCCGGTCCGCTTCGACCAGCTGCAGACCCGCTGGACCCGGCGCGGCCCGCTGCTGGCGCTGAAAGGCCTGCGTATCGGTGAAGGCCAGGGGCTGCGCATTGGCGAAGCCGAAGTGCTGGTGTCGATGTATGCCGGTCTGTTGCCGGGCCATTCCCTGACCGAACTGCGCCTGCGTGGGCTGGCGCTGGTGCTGCAACGTGCGCCGGACGGCCGCTGGTCGGTACAGGGCCTGCCGCAGTCCAACGCCGGTGGCGACCCGCTGGACGCACTGCGCCGGCTGGGCGAACTGCAGGTGATCGGCGGACGGCTGCGCGTGGACGCGCCGTCGCTGGGGCTGCAGGCCGAACTGCCGCGCATCGACCTGCGCCTGCGCGTGGACGGCCAGCGCCTGCGCGTGGGCGCGCGCGCCTGGGCCGACCCGCAGGCGATGCCGCTGACGGCGGTGGTGGATTTCGAACGCTCACGTGGCGACGGCCAGGTCTGGCTGGGCGCCGACCCGGCCGACTTCCGCGCCTGGTCGCGGTTGCTGCAGTTCGGCGGCGTCAGCCTGCAGGAAGGCACCGGCGAGTTGAATGCCTGGGTCGATCTGCGCGACCACCGCCCGGTGATGATCAGCACCGACGCCGACCTGCAGGACGTGCAGCTGCGCGGCGCGGTACTGGCCGACGGCAAGCGCCCGACGCTGCAACTGGACACGCTGCAGCTGCGCGCGCGCTGGCGCTGGGTGCAGGGCGGCTGGCGGGCCGATGCACCGCGCCTGCGGATCGGCATGGAAGGGCGCACCGAGCAGCTGGACGGATTGTTGATTGCCGGTGGCCAGCACATGGCGCTGGCCGGCGACAACATCGACGCCACCGCGTTGCTGCGCGGGCTGGCACTGAGCGACCGGATCGACCCGGGCCTGCGCAGCTGGCTGCATGATGCCGCGCCGCAGGTGCGGATGACGCGCGTACGCGTGGCCGGCGAGCGCGATGGCGCGCTGAGTGTGGAAGGCGAGCTGGAGGAGATCGGCTTCGCCGCGGTAGGGCACGCCCCGGGGTTGAGCGGGGTGGGCGGCCATTTCGACGGCGACGCCAACGGCTTCCGCCTCGAACTGCAGCCGACCCGCACCATGCACTTCGACTGGCCCACCGGCTTCGGCGTGCGCCATGACGTGCGCCTGGCCGGCAGCATGGTGGGCTGGCGCGATGAAGGCGGTGGCTGGCGGATCGGCACCCCGGCCCTGCGCGTGCAGGGCACCGACTATGCGGCCGATGTGCGCGGCACGGTGTGGTTCCAGGGCAATGGGACCCGCCCGTGGCTGCAGCTGGCCGCCAAGATCGACGATGTGCCGATGACCGCGGCCAAGCGCTTCTGGATCCACTCCAAGATGAGCAAGGCGGCCACCGACTGGCTGGACGCGGCGCTGGTGGGCGGTTACGTGCGCGGCGGCGTCGGGCTGGTGACCGGTGACCTGGAAGACTGGCCGTTCGACAACCACAACGGCCGTTTCGAGGCCACCGGCCGGATCGACAACGGCAACATCCGCTTCCAGCACGACTGGCCGACCATGAACAAGGTCGACGGCGACATCGCCTTCATCGGGCCGGGGTTCGAACTGCACGGTCGCGGTGACCTGGCGGGGGTGGTAGTGGATCACTTCGACGCCGGCATCGCCGACTTCGGCGCCTCCCAGCTGTATGTAAGGGCGACCAGCCGCAGCGACGCCGGCGCGCTGCTGGCCATGCTCAAGCAGAGTCCGCTGCACAAGACCTATGCCGATTCGCTGGACAACCTCACGGCCAAGGGACCGGCGGCCGTGACGTTCGACCTGCTGCAGCCGCTGCACCACGACGAGGGCGGCGGGCACCTGCAGGGCACGGTCGAGCTGGACGGTGCGACGCTGACGGACAAGCGCTTCGCGCTGACCTTCGATGCGATGCGCGGCAAAGCCAACTACAGCCAGGACGGCTTCGGTGCCGAGGCGCTGGCCGTGCGCCACCTCGGCCATGACGGCCAGCTCAGCCTGCGCGCCGGTGGCTATGTGCGCGATCCGCAGCAGGCCTTCGAATCGGAATTGAGCGCCTCGCTGGACGCCGGCCTGCTGCTCGACCGCGCGCCCGAGTTGGCTTGGCTGAAACCGTATATCGAGGGCACCTCGCGCTGGACCATCGGCGTGACCCTGCCCAAGGTAGCCCCGGGCAGCAAGGTCGAGGCGCCCACGCTGCTGCGGCTGCACTCGGACCTGGTCGGCACCCGCCTGGACCTGCCGGCACCGCTGGACAAGCCGGCCGACACGCCGCTGGCCACCGCCGTCAACGCGCAGCTGCCGATGGGCGCCGGGCGCGTGGACGTGGCCTTCGGCCAGCGCCTGGCCTTGGCCGCGCGCACCCACAACAACCAGACCGGCGTGCAGGTCACGCTGGGCAGCGACAAGGTCGACCGTGAGCCGCCCGCCAGCGGATTGGTCGTCAACGGTCGCAGCGGCTCGCTGGATGCACTGGAATGGATCGCCCTGGCGCGTTCACCGGGTGGGACGCCGGGCGGCACGCCTGACGCCGACCCGATGCCGCTGCGGCAGGTGGACGTGCAGGTCGGGCAGCTGCTGCTGGCCGGGGGCGTGTTCGCGGACACCCGCCTGCAGCTGCGGCCGTCGGCCAACGGGGTGGACGTGCGCCTCGACGGCCCCGCGCTGGCTGGCAGCCTCAACGTGCCCAGCGCCGACGGCGCGGCCATCGTCGGCAAGCTCGACCGCGTGCACTGGCAGTCCCCGCCGACGCCGGTGAAGCCGCCGGGCGACGGCGCGCCGATTCTTCTGCCCAGTGGCAGCACGTTGCCGGCGCGGGTACAGGCCAGCGCCAACGACACCAACCCGGCGAAGATTCCGCCGCTGTCGCTGGATATCGACGACCTGCAGTTCGGCAAGGCGCGGCTGGGCCAGGCTGTGCTGCGCACGCGTCCGTTCGGCAACGGGCTGAGCGTGGACCAGCTGCAGTTCCGTGCCCCCAAGCAGGAAATCGACATCCAGGGCCGCTGGTTGGGCATGGGCGAGGCCGCCCGCACCCAGGTCCAGGTCAAGGTCGACAGCGAGGACCTGGGCGGGTTGATGCAGAACCTGGATTACGGCGGCCAGCTGCGCGGCGGCCAGGGCCAGATCAGCCTGGATGCCGGCTGGCAGGGCGGCCCCTCGGACTTCCAGTTGGGGGCGCTGCAGGGGCAGATGCAGGTGCACGCGCGCAACGGCCAGCTGCTGGAACTGGAGCCGGGGGCGGGCCGCGTGCTGGGCCTGCTCAGCGTGACCCAGCTGCCGCGCCGGCTGATGTTCGATTTCCGCGACTTCTTCTCGAAGGGCTTCGCCTTCAACCAGATCGAAGGCACGCTCGCCTTCGCCAATGGCATGGCCACCACCGACAAGGTGCTGATCGAAGGGCCGGCGGCCAACATCAACATCCGCGGCCAGACCGATCTGCGCCGCCAGCAGTTCGACCAGACCATCGACGTCAACCCGCGCGCCGGCAACCTGCTCACCGTGGTGGGCGCCGTGGCCGGCGGCCCGATCGGTGCCGCGGTGGGGGCGGCGGCCAATGCGGTGCTGTCCAAGCCGCTGGGCGAGATCGGCGCCAAGACCTACCGCGTCACCGGCCCGTGGGCCGAACCCAAGGTCGAGGTGATCGACCGCGACAACGCGCCACCGCCGCCGGCTGCGCGCTGACCCCCTTTCCCGCGTCAGGCTTGCGATACCGGCCTGCGCCCACAGATCAAGACCATGACCGACAACGCACTTACCCTTGCCCACGACCGCCTGTTGCTGCCCGCCGGGCTGGATGCATCCGGGCTGGACCGTACCTTCGGCACCCTGCTGGGGCCCGGCATCGACTTTGGCGACCTGTACTTCCAGCACGCCCGCCGCGAGAGCTGGAGCGTGGAAGACGGCATCGTCAAGGACGGCGCCCATTCGATCGAGCAGGGCGTGGGCGTACGCGCCATCGCCGGCGAGAAGACCGGCTTCGCCTATTCCGATGACATCCACAGCGACGCGCTGCTGGCCGCGGCGCAGTCGGCGCGTGCGATCTCGCGCGACGGCGGCGCGCAGCCGGCCCGCGCGCTGGTGCGCGGCAACGCCCGCGCGCTGTACCCGGCGCTGGACCCGATCGACGGCATGGGCAACGAGACCAAGGTGGAGATGCTCAAGCGCCTGGACCGTTACCTGCGTGCCGCCGACCCGCGCGTGCAGCAGGTGATGGTGAGCCTGTCCGGTGGCGTGGATACGGTGCTGATCGCGCGCAGCGACGGCGTGCTCGCCGGCGACATCCGCCCGCTGGTGCGGCTCAATGTGCAGGTGATCGTGGAACAGCACGGCCGCCGCGAGTCCGGGTATTCCGGCGGCGGCGGGCGCTACAGCTATGAGGAACTGTTCGCCGACGGGCGCCCGGAGGCCTTCGCGCGCGAGGCGCTGCGCCAGGCGCTGGTCAACCTGGAGGCCGTCCCGGCCCCCGCCGGGGTGATGACGGTGGTGCTGGGCCCGGGCTGGCCGGGCGTGCTGCTGCATGAGGCGGTCGGGCATGGCCTGGAAGGCGACTTCAACCGCAAGGGCACCAGCGTATACGCCGGCCGTGTCGGCGAGCGCGTGGCCGCGCCGGGCGTGACCATCGTGGACGACGGGACGCTGGACGGTCGCCGTGGGTCGCTCAACATCGACGATGAGGGCCATCCCACGCAGTGCACCACGCTGATCGAGGACGGCATCCTGGTCGGCTACATGCAGGATTCGCTCAACGCGCGGCTGATGGGCGTGGCCCCGACCGGCAACGGCCGCCGCGAATCGTTCGCGCACATGACCATGCCGCGCATGACCAATACCTACATGCGCGCCGGGCAGCACGAGCCGGAAGAGATGATCCGCTCGGTGAAGAAGGGCATCTACGCGGTGAACTTTGGTGGCGGCCAGGTCGACATCACCAGCGGCAAATACGTGTTCTCGGCCACCGAGGCCTATCTGATCGAGGACGGCAAGGTCACCGCGCCGGTGAAGGGCGCCACCCTGATCGGCAACGGCCCGGAAACGATGCAGAAGGTGCGCATGATCGGCAACGACCTGGCGCTGGACCAGGGCGTGGGCATCTGCGGCAAGGATGGGCAGAGCGTGCCGGTGGGCGTGGGCCAGCCGTCGTTGCTGATCGATGGCATCACCGTGGGCGGCACCCAGGCCTGATCGCCGGATGCGCCTGTCCTTCATTCCCGGTCATGGCCGGGCCAGCCGCCCCTCAATCGTCGGCGTTGTCGTCGTCGCGGTCGTGGTCCGCGTCGTCGGCATCGTCGTCGGTCGCAACCGCGTCCAGGCCGAGCGCGGCCGGCAGCAGCAGGGCGCGCAGCACCTGGTAGATTTCGCGGAAGGCGCGCGGCGGCTTGTTCTTGGCCTTCTCGGCCTGGGCGTTGCGCAGCAGCGTGCGCAGCTGCTGGCGGTCGGCGTGCGGGTATTCTTCCAGCAGCGCGCTCAGCGCGGTGTCGCCGTCCTTGAGCAGGCGCTCGCGCCAGTCTTCGGCGCGGTGCAGGGCGGCCACTTCGCGGCGAGAGGTTTCGCTGTTGACGTCGAGCGCATCGCGGATCGCGTCCAGCACGGCGTCGTCTTCGCGGCGCATGTGCTTGGCCAGGAACGCCAGCTGGCGCTTGTGGGCGATATGCGCGGTGATCCGCTTGGCCTCGGCGATATGCGGCAGCAGGTCTTCCGGCACCGGCACGCGGGCCAGCTGGGCCGGGGTCAGGGCCACCAGCTTCTCGCCCAGGGCCAGCACGTCAAGCGCGTCGCGCCGGTTCTGGCTGCGGCTGATGTCTAGGAATTCACCGGTTTCTTCGTCGCGTCCGCGCATCGTCTTCTTTCCACATCCGTAAACTGTGCCCCGCGTTGCGCCAGGCACTCACCCGTACAGGATAAAGCATTGAACGTGATCTCCCCTGAAGCCACTGCCGCCGATGACAGCCTGCAGCGGCTGGAACAGCTGGCCGACATCTCCCAGCAGCTGCTGGCCCGGGCCCGGGCGCTGGGCGCCACCCAGGCCGAAGTGAGCTGCAGTGAAGAGCGCGGCCTGGACGTGAATGTGCGCCTGGGCGAGGTTGAGACGGTGGAATCCACCCGCGACCGCGGGATTGCGGTGACGGTCTACTTCGGCCAGCGCAAGGGCAGCGCCAGCACGGCGGACCTGCAGGCGGCCAGCCTGGAGTCCACGGTGGCCCAGGCCTGTGCGATCGCGCGGCATACCGAGGACGACGAGGCCGCCGGCCTGGCCGACCCGGCGTTGATGGCCCGGGAGTTCCCGGACCTGGACGGCTGGCACCCGTGGGCGCTGCAGGCCGAGCAGGCGGTGGACCTGGCGCTGGCCTGTGAAACGGCCGGGCGCGAGGCCGACCCCCGCATCAGCAATTCGGACGGGGCCTCGGCGGCCACGGCCACGAGCCTGTCGGTGTATGCGAATTCGCACGGGTTCATCGGCCGCGACCGCAGCAGCCACCATTCGGTGGGTTGTGCGCTGATCGCGGGGCAGGGCGACGGGATGCAGCGCGACGGCTGGTACAGCAGCGCGCTGGCCCGCGAGGACCTGGAAGATGCGGCGTCGATCGGACGCCGCGCGGCCGAACGCACGCTGGCCCGGCTGCAGCCGCGTTCGATGGCGACGGCGCAGATGCCGGTGCTGTACGCGCCGGAAGTGGCGTGCTCGCTGATCGGCCACCTGCTGGGTGCGGTGTCGGGCGGGGCGCTGTACCGCCGTGCCAGTTTCCTGCTGGACAGTGTGGGCACGCAGCTGTTCCCGGACTGGTTCGCGGTGGACGAGCAGCCGCTGCTGCGCCGGGGCCTGCGCTCGACGGCGTTCGACGGCGACGGGGTGGCCACCCGTAATTCGGCACTGATCGAGGCCGGGGTGCTGCAGCGCTATGTGCTGGGCAGCTATTCGGCACGCAAGCTGGGGCTGGTGACCACGGGCAATGCCGGTGGGGTCCACAACCTGCTGGTGAAGCCCAATGCGGGCGACCTGGCCTCGATGGCGCGGCAGATGGGCGAAGGCCTGCTGGTGACGGAGCTGATGGGGCAGGGGGTCAACGGCATCACGGGCGACTATTCGCGCGGTGCCGGCGGGTTCCGGGTCGAGAACGGCGAGATCCAGTACCCGGTGGACGGGATCACGATTGCCGGCAACCTCAAGGAGATGTTCGCGAGCATCGAAGCGGTCGGAAACGACATCGACCCCCGCTCGCACGTCCGGGTCGGCTCGATCCTGGTGGGACGAATGACCGTTGCCGGTAACGATTGACGTATCCTATTCCAGCTGCCTGGGCAGGCGGGGAGCCTGCCATGCACCACCCATACACTGGACAAGGAGTTTCACGTGAGCGAGTTCGACAACATTACCGCCCCGCCGCCGCCGCCGACCAGCGACGGCCCGGTTCCCAGCGACCAGCGCACGATGGCGCTGGTAGCCCATCTGCTGGGTATCTTCACCGGCTTCATCGGTGCCCTGATCATCTGGCTGATCAACAAGGACGACACCAGCAAGCCGTTCGTGATCGACCAGTCCAAGGAAGCCCTGAACTTCCAGATCACCATCGCCATTGCGTACATCGTTTCCAGCATCCTGGTGGTTGTCCTGATCGGCACGCTGATGCTCGCAGCAGTGTGGGTTGCCAACCTGGTGCTGTGCATCATGGCCGGCGTCAAGGCCAACAACGGCGAAGCCTACCGCTACCCGTTCACCCTGCGCCTGATCAAGTAATTTCTGCGTTGCGATGAAATGCAAAAACGCCCGGCAATGCCGGGCGTTTTTTTTGCGTCCGGTAGGTGCCGACCGTTGGTCGGTATGCGAAAGCCGAAGCCGAAGCCGGAGCCGGAGCCGGAGCCGGAGCCAAAGCCTCGGTCTGCGAATGTATCGGTGTTGGGCAGGCGGCGGTGGGTTTGCGGGACACGCCGTGAATCCGTCCTTGGAGGCTTGTAGAAAACTTGCGCGTGTACGCAATCCTGCGTACACGGCAAGACCGGGGTTGGGCGTCCTGCCCAACCCGTCCGGCGCATGCGCC
>NZ_JBOHXV010000002.1:0-103302 GCF_050737075.1 Stenotrophomonas sp. | reverse complement strand
GCCCCGTAGGGACGCTAGAAAACATGGATGTTTTCTAGCAGCCTACAAGGACGTACTTGCGGCGTGTCCCGGAGCGGGCATGCCCGTCGCCCGGCCCCAGCACGTATCAATGAAAACGCTGCAGTTGTTGTTGCCCTTGCCGATCAAGCCGCGAAAATATTCCCAGGCCCATTCGACGGCGGTACCGGCGGCGGCGTGGTGCGGCCGCGGTGGGCGAACATCTGTTCCCAGGCCGCGTAGACCGCGCCTACGTACAGTGGCATCACCACGGCCGTGTTGGTCAGCTGCATCACGAACGCGGCCGCACCTGGGCCACCAGCCATCATCGCCAGCTGCATCACGATGATCATCACGAAGTAGATGCACAGCGTGGCGATCAGGCCCAACACCATGAACACCGCCATCGCGCCGAAATTGTGCATGCAGCCCTGCAGGCTCATGCGCAGCGCATGCATGCCGCTCTGGTGATCGAACACCACCAGCGCCGGCTGCGTGAACATCGCCATGCTCATCGCCACGAACGTCGCAAACGAAAGCGCGATCCACAGCAGGATGCGTTTGACCGGCACGTTGTCCAGCACCGCCAGCATCTGCTCGCTGTTGGGCGGCGCGCCCGACTGCTGCAGGTCCTGCACCTTCAATGCCGCCTGGGCCATCGCCGTGAAGCCTTCGGTGCCGATCAGCACCACCAGCAGCGCACCCAGCCCGATGATCACCACCAGCTGGATGGCCAGCGGCACCAGCAGATGGCTCACCCGGCGGTCGCGGATCGGCTGCAGCAGGTGCACCGGCTGCGCGCGGTGGCCCTGGTTGATCTCGCCCACCGCCCACAGCATGCCGCCGAACACCACCGGGCCCACCGCCAGCGAGATCAGCTGCGCCAGCAGGCCCAGCCAGCTCGGCAACGCCTGTGCGATGACCAGGATCAGCGAACTGACCAGCATGCCGATCACGCCCAGCACCGCCAGCTGCATCGGCGCACGGCGATACAGGGAAAACGCGTCCAACAGCCATTGGGCGCCCGCCGAGGCGGGCAGCTTGCGAATGTCGCTCATACCATTCCGGAACAGGGGAGGAGGCGCATGCGCCCCGAATCGGATCGATTATCCCTGTTTTCCGTGCGCACCACCTGAAGGACAGGCCTCTTCGCGCCGTGCCTCAGTTGTTGCGCGCCTGGCGCACGAAGCGGCGCAGCAGCTGGCGGGCCAGCGGGGCGGCACTGACGTCGCGGGCCACCGTGCGGGCGCAGCCGCCGTGGCGGCCGATGCAGTCGGCGCGGGCACGCACGTAGCCGCGCATGTGGTGGGTGGCGAACTCCGGGTGGAACTGCACGCCCCAGGCCTGGCGGCCCCAGCGGAAGGCGTGGCAGTTGTCCTGCGCCGAGCGGGCCAGGATCGCGGCGCCGTCCGGCGCGCGCAGCACCGTCTGCAGGTGCGTGGCATGGGCGGCGAAGCGGGCCGGCAGGCCGGCGAACAGCGGGTCGTCGACCGCCGAGGGCTCCAGCGCCAGCTCGATCGTGCCCGATTCGCGACCGGCCGGGTTGTAGGCCACTTCACCGCCCAGCGCATGCGCCAGCAGCTGGTGGCCGTAGCAGATGCCGAACACCGGGCGGTCGTCGTGTGCGGCATCACGCAGCCACTGCGCGCTGCGCTCGCTCCAGTCGGCGCGGTCGGTCACGTAGGCGGCCGAGCCGCTGATGATCACCCCGGCAAACTGGCGGGGGTCGGGCAGCTGCCCGCCGTGTTCGACGTCAACTACCACCGTCTCGTCCGCATCCAGCCCCGCCGCCACCCGGATCCAGTGCGGAAAACGGCCGTAGCGGCGCAGCGAGGCGACCGGTTGGCCGGTTTCAAGAATCAGGAAGGGCGAGCGGTTCATCAGCAGGAGGCAGTACGGTCAGGACTTCCTCGATTGTAGTCAGCCCTGCGGCTACCTTTTCAAGTCCCGCGCGACGCAGGGTTCGCAACCCTTCAGCACGCGCGGCACGGCTGAAACCGGCCAGATCCATGTCCGCGCGGATCAGCCCGCGCAGCCGCGAACCCAATGGCAGCAACTCATACAGGCCTACCCGGCCCAGGTAACCGGTGCGCCGGCAGTCCAGGCAACCGGCCGGCGCATATGGCGTGGGCGCCTGAGGTAATGCTTCATCGGCATCAGCCAACACCGCCCATTGCGCCGCGCTGAGCGCCTTGGGCACCTTGCAGTGCGGGCAGAGCGTGCGCACCAGGCGCTGGGCCAGGATGCCGTTGAGCGTGGAGGCCAGCAGGTAGTGCGGCACGCCCAGGTCGAGCAGGCGGGTGATCGCCGAGGGGGCGTCGTTGGTATGCAGCGTGGACAGCACCAGGTGGCCGGTCAGCGAGGCCTGCACCGCCATCTGCGCGGTTTCCAGGTCGCGGATCTCGCCGATCATGATGATGTCCGGGTCCTGCCGCAGCAGGGTGCGCACGCCGGCGGCGAAGTCCAGGTCGATGTTGGTCTGCACCTGCATCTGGTTGAATTCCGGCGCGATCATTTCGATCGGGTCTTCCACCGTGCAGACGTTCACGTCCGGCGTGGCCAACCGCTTCAGCGTTGAATACAGGGTGGTGGTCTTGCCCGAGCCGGTGGGCCCGGTGACCAGCACGATGCCGTGCGGGCGCTCCACCAGCGCGGTCCAGCCGGCGGCCTCCTCCGGGCTGAAACCGAGCTGGTCGATGCTCTTGAACGCCGCGTCCGGGTCGAAGATGCGCATCACGCACTTCTCGCCGAAGGCGGTGGGCATGGTCGACAGGCGCATTTCCACCTCCCGCCCGCCCGGCGAACGGGTCTTGATGCGGCCGTCCTGCGGGCGCCGGCGCTCGGCCAGGTCCATGCGGCCCAGCACCTTGATCCGGCTGACCATGGCGGTCATCACCGGCGGCGGCACCTCGAACACCTTGTGCAGCACCCCGTCGATGCGGAAGCGCATGCGGCCCATGTCGCGGCGCGGCTCCAGGTGGATGTCCGAGGCGCGCTGCTCGAAGGCGTACTGCAGCAGCCAGTCCACGATGTGCACCACGTGCTGGTCGTCGGCGTTCACATCGCCGGCGCGGCCCAGTTCGACCAGCTGCTCGAAGCTGGGCAGGGTGCCGCTGGGCTCGCCGCGCACGTCGCCGCGCGCGCCGCGCACCGAGCGGGTCACCCCGTAGAACTCCATCGTGTAGCGGTGCAGGTCCAGCGGGTTGACCATGGCCAGCTCGATCCGGCGCCGGGTCAGGTGCTGCAGGTCGAGCAGCCATTCCTGGGCCAGTGGCTCGCTGGTGGCCACCAGCAGGCGTTCGCTGTCCACCGCCAGCGGCAGGAACCGGTGGCGGCGCGCATAGGCATGCGAGACCAGCGCGGTCACCGCCGCCACGTCCACGCGGGTGGGGTCGATGCGCAGGTAGCGGGTGCCGGTGCGGGTGGCCAGCCATTCGGTCAGCCGCTCCAGCCCCAGTTCACCGCCCGAGGTGGCGGCCAGCTTCAGGTTGGCCAGCAGCACCAGCGGGTGCACTTCGCTGGCGTTGCGCGCGCCGTGGCCGGAAAAACGGATGCGTTCCAGGTCGCTGGCGGCGACCAGGCCGTCGGCAACCATGGCGGCGGCGACCTGCTCGAAGACCAGCCGGCCCGGCGGCAGAGGCCCCGGAGCTGGAGCGGGGGCGAGCGTTGCCGGAGAGCGGTGTTCCATGGCGCCAGAATCCTCGGAGCGGGGGCTGCACGGCGTGATGGCGGCTTGCCTGGAATGCCGGCGGGCGGTCCGTCGCTATACTAGCGCACCCCCTGAGCAGGCAAGACTCCGCCGCATGTCCGCGACCCAGAACGTTCCGATCACTTTCCAGGGCCTGATCCAGACCCTCAACCAGTATTGGGCGCAGCAGGGCTGCGTGCTGATCCAGCCGCTGGACCTGGAGGTCGGTGCCGGCACCTTCCACCCGGCCACCTTCCTGCGCTCGATCGGCCCGGAAAGCTGGAATGCCGCGTACGTGCAGCCCTCGCGCCGCCCCACCGACGGCCGCTACGGCGAGAACCCCAACCGCCTGCAGCGCTACTACCAGTATCAGGTGGCGATGAAGCCCAGCCCGGACAACATCCAGCAGCTGTACCTGGATTCGCTCAAGGCGCTGGGCATCGACCCGCTGGTGCACGACCTGCGCTTTGTCGAGGACAACTGGGAATCGCCCACGCTGGGCGCCTGGGGCCTGGGCTGGGAAGTGTGGCTCAACGGCATGGAAGTGACCCAGTTCACCTACTTCCAGCAGGCCGGTGGCCTGGAGTGCAAGCCGGTGCTGGGCGAGATCACCTACGGTCTCGAGCGCCTGTGCATGTACCTGCAGAACTGCGACAACGTCTATGACCTGGTCTGGACCTACGGTCCGGACGGCACGCCGGTGACCTACGGCGATGTGTACCTGCAGAACGAAGTCGAGCAGAGCACCTACAACTTCGAGTACGCCGACGTGGAAGAACTCTTCCACCGCTTCGACGCGTGCGAAAAGGAAGCGCAGAAGCTGGTCGAGGTCGGGCTGCCGCTGCCGGCCTACGAGCAGGTGTGCAAGGCCAGCCACTCCTTCAACCTGCTGGACGCGCGCCGCGCGATCAGCGTCACCGAGCGCCAGCGCTACATCCTGCGCGTGCGCGCGCTGGCCCAGGCCGTGGCAAAACTGTATGAGGCCAAGCGCATCGAAGCGGTGGCTGCCAAGGAGGTGCAGGCATGAGCACGATGCTGCCGCTGCTGATCGAACTGGGTACCGAAGAACTGCCCGTCAAGGCGCTGCCGGGCCTGGCCCAGGCCTTCTTCGATGGCGTCATCGACGGCCTGACCAAGCGTGGCGTGGCCGTGGAACGCGGCGATGCCAAGCCGCTGTCCACCCCGCGCCGGCTGGCGGTGCTGCTGCCCGGCGTGGCCGTGGAGCAGCCCGAGCAGCACGGTGAAGTGCTGGGCCCGTACCTGAACATCGCACTGGACGCCGACGGCCAGCCGACCAAGGCGCTGCAGGGCTTCGCCGCCAAGGCCGGGATCGACTGGACCGCGCTGGAACGCACCAGCGACGCCAAGGGCGAGCGCTTCGTGCACCGTTCGGTGACCCCGGGCGCGCGCACTGCCGCGCTGTTGCCGGAGATCCTGCGCGAGGCGATCGCCGCCATGCCCATTCCCAAGCCGATGCGCTGGGGCAGCCACAGCTATGGCTTCGCGCGCCCGGTGCATTGGCTGGTGCTGCTGCATGGCAAGGACGTGATCGAGGCCGAGCTGCTGGGCCTGAGCTCCGACCGCATGAGCCGCGGCCATCGCTTCATGCACGACAAGACCGTGTGGCTGTCCTCGCCGGACGACTACGTCAGCTCGCTGCAGGCCGCCTACGTGCTGGTCGACGCCGACGCGCGCCGTACCCGCATCGTCGAGGCGGTCAACGCCGAAGCGGCCAAGGCCGGTGGCCAGGCGCGCATCACCGCCGACAACCTGGACCAGGTGGTGAACCTGGTCGAATGGCCGGCGCCGGTGCTGTGCAGTTTCGAACGCGAATTCCTGGCCGTGCCGCAGGAAGCGCTGATCGAGACCATGGAGGTCAACCAGAAGTTCTTCCCGGTGCTGGATGCCGGCGGCAAGCTGACCGAGAAGTTCATCGGCATTGCCAACATCGAATCGAAGAACGTGGCCGAAGTGTCCAAGGGCTACGAGCGGGTCATCCGCCCGCGCTTCGCCGATGCCAAGTTCTTCTTCGACGAAGACCTCAAGCAGGGCCTGGAGTCGATGGGCGATGGCCTGAAGACCGTGACCTACCAGGCCAAGCTGGGTTCGGTGGCCGACAAGGTGCAGCGCGTGGTCGCGCTGGCCGGCGCCATCGCCGCACAGGTCGACGTGGACCCGGTGCTGGCCAAGCGCGCCGCGCTGCTGGCCAAGAACGACCTGCAGTCGCGCATGGTCAACGAGTTCCCGGAACTACAGGGCATCGCAGGCCGCCACTACGCGGTGACCGGTGGCGAATCGCCCGAGGTGGCGCTGGCCATCGACGAGGCCTACCAGCCGCGCTTCGCCGGCGATGACATCGCGCTGTCGGCGCTGGGCAAGGTGCTGGCCATCGCCGAGCGGCTGGACACCCTGGCCGGCGGTTTCGCCGCAGGCCTGAAGCCGACCGGCAACAAGGACCCGTTCGCCCTGCGCCGCAACGCGCTGGGCCTGGCACGCACGATCATCGAGTCGGGCTTCGACCTGGACCTCCGCGCGCTGTTGGCCACGGCTCTGTCCGGTCTTCCGGCCGCCGTGCAGCCCAGCGCCGAGCGCAACACCGACGCACTGCCGCAGGAGCTGTACGACTTCATCCTCGACCGCCTGCGCGGCTACTACACCGACAAGGGCGTGCCGGCCACGCACTTCAATGCGGTGGCGGAACTGAAGCCGGCGTCGCTGTACGACTTCGACCGCCGCGTGGATGCCATCGGCATCTTCGCCGCGCTGCCGGAAGCCGAGGCGCTGGCTGCGGCCAACAAGCGCATCCGCAACATCCTGCGCAAGGCCGAGGGCGAGATCCCGGGCATGGTGGATCCGGCGCTGTTGGCAGAACCGGCCGAAAGCGAACTGGCCGAAGCCGTGGAAGCGGCCATCGATGACAGCAACGCCAGCCTGCACCAGAAGGATTACGTCAGCGTTCTGGCGCGTCTGGCACGTCTGCGCGCCCAGGTCGATGCGTTCTTCGACGGCGTGATGGTCAATGCCGACGACCCGGCCCTGCGCGGCAACCGCCTGGCACTGCTGAAGCGGCTGGGCGACCGGTTGGGCAGCGTGGCGGCGATCGAGCATCTGTCGAGCTGACGCAAGCGCACTCATCTGCGGTGCAACCCTTGAAGCGCCCGGCCTGTCCGGGCGCTTTTCATTTGCGCGCGCGCTGGCGTGACCATGCAACACATCCGAGTTCTGATTGAGCAATCGATACGTATCGAATGAAACGATAGGTTTTTGAAATCCCCAGGCATGGACAAGTCGTAAAGATGTCGGCGCGCCGCAGAACCGTGCGGTCCTCCTCCATCTGCACTCCCTGGAAGCACTCCCGACATGCCTCTCTCACGCCCTGCTGATGCGGCTCGCATGCCTGCGAGCCTCCGAATCGTTGCGCAACCATCCTGCAGCACACATCACGCCGAGCTGAACAGCGACCCGCTGGTGCTCGATCAGATCGCCAACAACTCGCTTGCAGTGCCACCGTGCGCGGAAAACGCGTTCGCCCCGATCCCGCTCAATGCGGAAGAAAACACGGTCATGCGTGCGATTCTGCGCAGTGGCGATCCCCGCGCAGGTGAGGTCGCCGCGTTGATGCAGCGCGAGCTGGACGCGGCGTCAGGCCCTGCCGATGACGATGCGCGCGCGCAGATCGCGGAGTTCTACAGAACGCTGCTTGCGCAACGCTCGGCCGATCCGGCGGCGTTGACGGCGTTCCTCTCCAGCGCCGCCAGCAGGGTGCTCAACCGCTTGCAGCTGATGTTGGTGACTACGGCGATGCCCAGCGTGGCGCCGCTGGCGACGGTGGGGCAGATGGTCCACTCGCTCTACCAGCGCAACTGGACCAGCGTGGCGGCGGCACTGCCGTCGCTGGCGGCGTTGCTGCCCTCGCTGCGGCACTGGGATGAGGTTGAGCAGCTGATCCAATCACTGCCGGCCGACATTCGTAGCGGCCTCGAGGCGCTGCACGGCTGGATCGAGTCCACCGACGAGGCGCTGCTGCCGCAGCTGGATATCCGCCAGGCCGGGCCCGCACTCGCGGTCGCCGTGCTGCTCTGGCAGATGCAGAAGGCACTGCCGCCGCCGTCGCAGGCGCTGCAGGGCGTGGGCCGGTTCGTTGCGGGCCTGCCTGGGTACTGGCAGACGCTGGTGGGGATGAACAGCCTGGGCGGTTCGCTGCTGGCACACGTGGTGAAGCCGGACGGACCCGATCTGTCGGCGGACAAGGTGCGGCCCACGCCGGAGCAGAAGAAGGCGTTGGTCGAGCACCAGAAGGCGGTCGACCGCCGCGACGCCATCGTGCCGGCGTGGCAGGACACGGACGTTGAACCCGCCGACTGGACGGTGCCCGGGCAACCGCAACGCGGTGGCGCGATTGCCGCCCCGCCCGCAGCGGGCGAGACGCAGCAACACCACGATGCGGCGACGTCGCCGGCGTCGCGCGCGGGGTTTGCCGCTTCGCTCATTGCCTGGGTGCCGTTGCTGAACCGAGCCGCGAACTTTGTGCAGGTACCGCAGGCGCCGCCATCGGTGGAGATGCGGCTCATGGGTGAGTCGGCGCTTCGTGAAGTGCTGCCCACCGACCCGCTGATCAAGCCGCCGCCGATGCTTGCCACCGCAGCTGGCGCGGGGGCCACCCGCGGCTTCGCCAGCCGTTATCCGCGAACGGTGACGGCTGCCATCGCTACCAGCGTTGCCGCCGCCGCAGGTGGCGTAGCCGCGCTTGCGTGGTACCTGTGGGGCAGAAACACCGATGCGCCCACCCTGGAAGCGCTGGTGGACCTGGCCGCGATGCGCATCGAAAAAGCACCGGACGGCGCATGGCGCTCCGAGCTGGATCGCCTGGAGCAGACGCTGGACGCGGACTCGGCGGAGGAGTCGGCGCTGGACGATGGTCTCCACGCTGGCCGTGTGCGCCGCGATGCATCGCAGTCGACCAGCACCGCCGCCCCGCCAGTCGCGCTGGCCCTGCACGAGCAGATCCACGTCATGCGGCTGTGGTCGCTGGCCGTGGCGCAGGACATTGCCCAACAGCCCGGTTGGGAATGGGTCGCCCAGGCGCCCGCGTCGGAGCAGGAACTGCTGGTCACCCATTGGCACGCGCTGCGCCGGGAGCAGGCCAAACTGGTGGCACTGGAGAGCGTACCGGGAACACTGCTGGCCACCGGCTTGGCGGCGCATGGCTGGGCGCGCGACTGGCAGGACATCGAGGTGCGCCTGCCGTCCACGCAGCGTGCCGGGGTCAATGTCGATGACCGCCTGCCGCTGCAGGAGTACTGCATGGCCCGCAGCGACTACGACGGTCCGGCGCCCACCTTCCTGCGCAACGGCCTGCCGGTAAGCGCGGCGGAGATGACGCAGCTGCGCCGTTTCGTGGCCAGCCGCGAGTGCCGCGACCTGCGCGCGCGGGTCAACGCCGAGGTGGAGACCCTGCGACCCGCACTCGAAGCAGCGGTGAAGGCCAAACTGGTGATCCACGCGCTGCGCGCCAAGGCGCACGGCAACCTCGGCAGCGGCGCCGCGCAGCCGTTGCGCGGGGCCGACATCGTGCTGGGGTTCCTGCAGGGCGCGCAGGACGTGGAATCCTCGCCACTCACCTATGTTGATCGATTGGCCGACGGCACCGACGTCTCCATCCCCGTATCCAACTACCTGATACTGCGAAGCGTCAGCACCGACCATGCACTCGAGGGCCAGGTGGTGCTGTACCGCTCGGACCTGTCCACGTTCCAGGCGTTCCGCGACGAATCCCGGTTCCGCCAGTTCCTGGACGAGAACCGGGCCAGGGCCGGACTGTTCGTCGACAACCACAGCGCCGACCAGACCCTGGCCGACGACATCGTGCGTGCCGCGCCGCCGGCCCGGCAGGCGGCCGTACGCGACCGGGTGCAGGCCTGGGAATCGCGCCTGGCAGTGTTCCAGACGCGGCCATCGTCGCCGGATGCCTGGAACCCGCAGAAGAGCTTCGTGCTGCGCTTTGCAGCCTCGCCGACCGCGCTGCAGGACTGGGCCTCGCGACTGGTGCACTACCAGCAGGCCCTGGAGCAGCAGCGCCTGGACCAGGGCGTGCTGCGCTGGTCCGCGCTGGGCATCGCCAACGTCGCCGCCGAAGCGGAATTCCAGCGGCGACTCAACAACGACCTGCAGTCGCTCAACACCCACGCCGCGCCTGCCGTGGCCGAGGCCATCCGCGGCGCCCTGCGCATGGCTGGGCTCCGCGGCTCACTGGAGGGCGTGGACCCCGACCGGATCCTGCTCGGCCACGAAGGCCAGCAGATGTCACTGACCGCCTGGGCCAGCAACGGCTGGCAGCGCGGCGGAACGCACCGCCCAACGCTGGTGGCCGACCCCGATACCGCCGCGCGCATGCCCAACGTCCGCGTGGCTTCCGAACCGTGGCCCAGCGCCGAGGTGCTGGCGGCGATGACCTTCACGGTCACGCCGTCGCCCGAGGATGGCGCGGCCCGCTCCGCTGCAACGCTGACCGACCTGCTGCAGGACGAGGACCTGCGACGCGCGATCTGTGGCGTGCTGGAAGACTTCGCCGACAGCAACCGCCTGGCCGACGCCTACAGCGATCACCTGCAGGCGCTGCTCGGCAGCAGCCGCCGCGATGACAGCGCGGCCGGCGCGCGCGTGGTCACGGCGATGGGCGACCAGATCCGCGTCCGCACCGCGTGGATGATCGAGAAGGCACACCTGGACGGCACGCTCAACGCCGCCCAGCATGCGGCACTGCGCCGTGCGCACACGCAGATCGAGGCCGGTGCCGGCGCGCGCGCGTCCTCGCTGATGGGGGTCACCCTGGCGGGCAAGCCGATTACCGGCCTGTGGGCGATGCAGGCCGGCAACGCAACCTGGGTGTTCCTGTCTGACACGCCGCGGGGCGACCTGCTGCTGGACGCGGGCGCGTTCAAGTCCTGGGTCGAACAGGGCGACGATGCGGAACGCTACATCCGCATGCGCACGCTCTACCGGCACCACCCGGCGCTGGCGCTGGCCTTCAGCAAGAAGGAGGCCGGCACGGGCATCGGCGTGGGCTTCAGCACCACACGCGGGCCGGAAGACGCGGCGCGGCGGCTGATCGAAGGCCGCATCTCCGATGTCGACGAGTTGACGGTCACCCAGTTGGAGCGCTTTGGCGAGACCCTGAAACTCATCGGCGCCGGCGCCGTGGCCGCCCTCTGTTCCGTGGCCACCGCCGGTACCTCCTTGGCCCTGTGCGTGGCGGGCACGTTGGCACTGGTGGCCGAGGGCATCTTCGAGGGCGCTGACCTGCTTGATAGGGGCGATGTCGATGGCGCCATCCAATCGATTGGCGGCAGTGTGCTCGACGGCGTAGATGTCCTTCAGATCAGCACTATTCCCGCACTGTTGTTCCAGTTGGGCCGGCGCACGCTGCACAACATGGAGGATGCGGTGGGTGCGCTCGCGCAGTGGCGGGCGCAAGGGCGTGCATTCGCTCCCAACGGCGTGGTCAATCACGGTTTCGCGCTGTCCCGCGAAGGACTCTCCGACCTGCCGATGCTGACCCGGCCGCTGTCAGGCGGCGGCACGCTGCACGAACAGGGGGGTAGGCACTTCCTCATGCAGGAGGGTGCCATGGTGGAGGTCTACACAGACAGCGAAGGCATCCGACGTCTGCGTGATCCGAACGCACCGGGCACCGTCGGCGCGCCGGTGGAATTCCGCGATGGCCAATGGCGGCAGAGGAAGGAGCGCTCCGCCGGGCGCGGCGCCACCACCCCGCACAACCGTCCGCCGTCGCCCGACTGGGCGGTCAATGACCTGAAGAAAGCAGAAGGCCTGCCACCCGAACGCCATGACGAACTGGAGGCGATGTTCGGCAGGCTTACGCTGGAAACCTCGGTCACGGCAGACGTGCGTGCGGTGGTGGACAGCGACCTGATGCGGTTGCGCATCCAGCAGATTCTCGCCGACCCCGGCGCGTTGGGCATGGCGGGCGATGAAGCCATGATGCTGCGTGCCTGGGCAGACAGCGCGGTGCTGGGCAATGGCAGGAGCGTGGAAACGTACACCGTTGAGGTGGGTGACTGGACCCGGGTCGCACGCTTCGGCCTTGGCCCGATCGGTCTGCACGTACAGGTGAAGGACGCCCGTTCATTGCCCACACTGGACGATCTGGTGGCAGCCGCCGATGTGGACGCGCTGCTGCTGCGGCTGGGTCTGTCGGCGAATACGGACGACGCGACGCTGCTCCAGGCAGTGCGCGCCGAACTGGTGGAAACCATCAAGCTCCGCCCGGATCAGAGTCTGCTCACCTGGCAGCGCTGGATCGCCACGCAGCATCGCCTGCCCACCGCGGCGGACAACCTGCTCAAGCACTTCCCCGCACTGACCAAGGCCGAAGCGGAGGAACTCGTCGGGCGCGCGGGCGTGCAGCTGAGGCAGGAGCTGGAATCGTGGGTGTTCCCGAGGGAGATCCAGGCGGCGGTGGCCGATGTGCTGGCCAGCCGTACGCAGCGCCAGCAGCGCGAGGCCGTGCTGCGCGGAAGCGTGCACACGATCGCGGAGGTGAACGAGCTGGGTATCCACCTGCAGCAGGTGTTGCCGAGCCGCAGGATCTCGGTGCAGGACGCTGGCAACGGCGGAGTCGCGCTGGTGCTCGGCGCATTGTCGCCGACGCAGGGCGAGACGCGGCTGGTGTTCGCCAACGGAGAGGGGAGTTGGCAGCAGCGCGTTTTCTATTACCTCACCGATTCGGAGAAGGCATCGCTGCGGGTACCCGGCGGTTCGCCCGCGGAACCTGCCGACCTGCGCAGGGCGGTCGTCGAGCGGATGAAGCACGCGCCGATTGCCACGACCTGCAGGTTGCCACGCCCCGTAGGAGGAAAGGCCAAACGTGCCGATGACTGTGCGCCACCCCCGGGCATTTCGCTGTCGCCCGACGAGATCGCCGCACGCGACGCCGTCAGTGCCAGCCTCGACCTCAGCCACCAGAAGGCGGAGCAGGCCTACCGGCGCATCCACGCGCTGCTGCTGGAGTCCGAGGCGCTGAAACTGCGCAAGCGTGAGCTGGCCGGGCAGGGGCTTACCCTCTCGCCGGCGGAGAGCGCCCGCCTGGCCGAGCTGGCCGGCATGGATCTCATGCACGAAAAGAACTTCCGTATGAAGAACTTCGTCGCCTACCGCATGGACGAGATCGTGCTCGACGGCACGCCGCTGGACCTGGGCCCGATGCTTCCTTCGCAAGGTGCCGCCTACAGCGGCCCACCGCTGAGCTGGTTCGGCAAGGGGGATTACATTGGCGACGTACCGATCCGCCGCGTCTTCATCTCCGACGAGCAGGTCGAGAAAAGCTACAAGGGCAAGGGCAAGCAGCGCACGGAAACGCCGATCGCACCCAACGACCGGTTCCGGACGGACTATGACATGGGTGCCGACCTGCTGATCACCAGCAGCGCCCGCGCCCGCACATCGGGCGCCGTCGCACTGGCCGACGAAGATCTGAAGGTGAAGGTGCCCGCTGCGGGCGAAGGGGCTGACCACTGGGTGCCGCTCAGCAGCCTTGACGACGCCGCGTTCGAGGCGCTGGACGCCGACCATCTCAGCGCAACGTTGAAGAGCCTGCTGGGTGATGCCAAGCTGCTTCCGTCCAATGCACGCGCGCTGACGCCGGGCACGTACCGGGTGTTCGAGATCCGTTCCTGCAGCGAAGGCAAGGTGCTCGATACCTGGTTCGATGCGATGGTGGGCGCCAACCCGGGCCTGGCCGGTGCGTTGCGCGCACCGGCAAACACACCGGTGCCGGGCCTGACCGGCGGGATCACGCTGGTCTCGGACATGCATCCCTGTGCCACCAGTTGCGACCGTCGTCTGACGGCGCTGATGAAGGTGCTGCCGAACGTGAACATCCGCGTGTACTACCACTTCCTTGACAACGCCGAACGCACCGACTGGCGCGTGGCGCTGATGGTGAAGCGCGAAATGGAGCGTACGCACGCGCAGTGGGACGCTGCGGGGCGCAGTGCCGACGAGGTCAGGGACGCCATCCGTGCAACGCTGCTGGACAAAACCAACCCCGCCAAACGCGAGGCAGCCGAGGAGCAGCTGCGCCGCCATCCCCCGCGCGCCGACGACCTGCCCGCCGCCAAGCTCTGGCAGCCGGAGCTGGACGACGAGCCGGGTTTGTAGGAGGCCTTCACGGAAACCTTCGCCTCCAACCACGACAATGCTGGGGCAAGCAGCTGCGCTTCAAGGACGTGGGATACAAACATGCACATCATGCCGGGCGTCGCCCCCGTCCCTGTCAGCCTGCACAACGCCGCAGCCCCGGTTCGCCCGGCTGCGGCAGACCCGGCAAGGCGGGAACTGCCGGGCGAGCAGGAGGCCGCGCTGAGCCAGCTTCGCGATGGGGACCTGAGCTTCGATGCCTCGCAGCGTGCCGGCTTTCTCGCTGACCTGACCGGCCCCCTGGGCTACCTGACCCATGGCTGGTTGCCTTCGGACAGTTTCCAGGGCGGTCCGGTGGTGATGTTGCGCGAGCAGGCCTGTTCGCGCGATGGCGTGGTGTTCGGCGAAGACAACCTTGGCCTGGAAGCGGGCGCACTGGTGCTGGGCATGCGCGATACCCAGGGCGGCGCGGACAGCTACTTTCTGTGCCAATGGCCCGAGGGAGCACCGTTCGAGGCGGCCCGCATCTTCACCGTGTGCATCGAATCGGGCCGCAGCACGGGCCGGTACGAAATCCATGTATCCGAACCCCTGGGATGGGAGGCTTTCCTCGACCGGTTGAGCTGAGCACGCGCGTGCTACACCTGCCTGAACGCCATCGTCCTACGCGGACCAAGGCACTCCTGCGGTTTCGCCGCCCTGACGTATCCCGCTATCCTGTGCCCATGCTGCCCAAGAAATACGCCCTGCCGCTGATGTTCCTCGCCCTTGTCGCCGCCTCGGCGGCGCATGCGCGCGGGACCATCGAAAAAGTAGACATCAACGGCCTGGACCGGGACGACGATGCCGAGATGATCGAGAACATCGAGGTCTCGCTGTCGCTGTACGACACCATCGGCAAGCCGCAGGGCGAGTCGCGCCTGGAATACCTGCTGTCCCAGGCCGAGCGCCAGACCCGTCAGGCCCTGGAGCCGTTCGGGTATTACAACCCCGTCATCACCGTGGAGAGTCCGCGCGACGGCGAGAACGTGCACGTGGTCATCCATGTCGACCGCGGTCCGCCGACCCTGGTGCGGCGGGAGAACATCGACATCACCGGCCCTGCGGAGCTGGACCAGTACCTGCAGCAGGACCTGGAGAATTTCAGGCCGCGCAAGGGCCAGCGCTTCGAGCACACCGTGTACGACGCCAGCCGGATCACCATCACCCGGCGCCTGGCCGAGCGTGGCTACTTCGATGCGGACTTCACCCAGCGCAGGGTGGAGATCACCCGCGCCGACAACGCCGCCGACATCAACCTCAGCTGGGACAGTGGCCGCCGCTACAACATGGGCGACATCCGCTTCCACGAAGACTACTTCGATCCCAAGCTGTTCGACCCGCTGGTGTACTGGGAAACCGGCAGCTACTTCCACGAAGGCAAGCTGGACCGCCTGCGTGAATCGCTGACCAAGCTCGATTACTTCAGCGTCATCGACATCCAGCCGCAGCCGGACCAGGCCGACGAGAACGGCAACGTGCCCGTGGACGTCACCCTGACCCGCGCCAAGCGCACCATCTACACCGCCGGTGTGAGCTACGGCAGCGAGAGTGGCGCCGGTGTGCGCGGCGGCCTGGAGCGGCGCTTCGTCAACAGCCGCGGCCACAAGATGAACACCCAGCTGGACTACGCGCAGAACCGCAAGAGCCTGGTCACCAGCTACCGCGTGCCCGCGTTCAAGTGGCTCGACGGCTGGTACGCGCTGACCGCCAGCGCCTATGACGAGCAGACCGACTACATCGACCTGCGCAACTTCAAGCTGATCGGCAGCCGCAGCGGCGAGATCAACGAAAACTGGACCGCCATCGCCTCGATCAACGCCCTGCGCGAGCGCTGGCGCTATGCGTCGGGCACCGAGTACACCAACGCGATCTACAACACCTCCACGCTGGTGTACCCGCAGCTGACGGCCGATTACGTCAATGTCGACGACCGGCTGGCCCCGCGCAGCGGCATCAGCGGCAGTGCCACCGTGCGCGGCGGCATCGAAGGCGCCGGCTCCGACACCAGCTTCGTACAGGCCAACGTGATGCTGCGCTGGTTCATTCCGGTCGGTGAGGCCGACCGCCTGATCCTGCGCGGCGAAGGCGGCACCACCTGGACCAGCGACCTGGTGGCGATGCCGCCCAGCCTGCGCTTCTTCGCCGGTGGTGACCGCAGCATCCGCGGCTACGCGTTCCGTGAAGTCGGCCCGCGCACGCCGGAGCCGGACAAGTTCGCGCTGGGTGCGAAGAATGTGGTGACTGCCTCGGCCGAGTACGAGCACTACTTCAAGGGTGGCCCGTGGGGCGGGGCGGTGTTTGTCGACACCGGCAGCGCCTTCGACAACACCATCGACCTGCACACTGGCGTGGGCTTCGGCGTGCGCTGGAAATCGCCGGTGGGCCCGGTGCGCGTGGATATCGCGCACGGCCTGAACAACCCCGACTCCAAGTTCCAGCTGTACCTGAGCATCGGAGCGGACCTGTGAGCACGCCCAGCCCGACCCCGACCCCCGCACCGCCGCCGCGCGTGCGCTTCTACCGCAAGCGCCGCTTCTGGGCGTGGTCGGGCTTCACCGTGCTTGGGCTGGTGCTGCTCGCGCTGCTGCTGGTGTACTGGCTGCTGCAGACCGTGGCCGGGCGCGATGTGCTGCTGGCCCAGGTGGTGGCACGCCTGCCTGCCGGCGCCACGCTGACCTGGAGCAAGGTGGATGGCCCGGTGGCCGGGCCGCTGGTGCTGCACGACCTGGACTTCCGCTTCAACGATATCCACTTCACCGCCGAGCGCGCCTACCTCGACCCCGACATCCGCCCGCTGCTCGGGCGCAAGCTGCAGCTCGATGCGCTGCAGATCAAGAACGCCACGCTGAACCTCGCCAAGAGCGACGAACCGTTCGAAATGCCGTCGTGGCCCGGTTCGCTGCCGCAGATCGAAATGCCGCTGGCGATCCAGGCCGACACCATCATCATCGACGGGTTCCGCATCACCCAGGCGCAGGAACCGGTGATCGACATCGCCAAGCTGCGCGGCGGGCTGGAGATCGCCAACGGCGAATTCCGCGCGCAGCAGCTCAAGATCGACAGCGACCGCGGCGACTTCCGCGTGGACGGCCGCTACGTACCGCGCAGCAACTACTCCACCGACCTCACCATCGGCGCCGTACTGCCGGCCCCGCGCGGGCGTACCCCGGCGCGGCTGGGCCTGGTGGCGCGTGGTGACCTGGACCGCATGGAAATTGCGCTGGCCGGGCATGCACCCGCGCCGCTGCAGGCCAGCCTGGTCTTTGAAGGCCGCGACGCGCCGGTGTGGAAGGCCAGTGCACGCAGCAAGGAACTGGACCTGGCGCTGCTGGTGCCGGGCATGGACGCCGGCACACCGCTGTCGCTGGACTTCACCGCCGATGGCAAGGGCGGGCAGGCCAACCTGCAGGGCCGCATCCAGCAGGGTGATCTGGCCGTGGAGCTGGCGCCGTCGCGGGTGGGCCTGGCCGACCAGGTACTCACCGTCTCGCCGTTGGTGGTGAAGGGCTTCGGGGGCCAGGCGCGCCTGCAGGGCACGGCCGACTTCCGTGACCGTGAAAACGCGAGCCTGCGCTTCGCGATCGTCGCCAACGACCTGACCTTCGTTCCCGAAGCCGACCCGACCACGACCAGCACGGCCAAGCCGGTACCGGTAACGCTCAAAGAAGCACGCCTGGGCCTGGCCGGTACGCTCAAGACCTGGGCCGCCGTGGGCACCGCAGCCGTCGAGCGCGAGCAGCAGACGGCCGACCTGCAGTTCGACATCCGCGGCAGCGACACCGCCGCGCAGATCAAGCAGCTGCAGGCAAAAACGCCGGGTGGCGCGCTGGATATGACCGGCCAGGTGGCCTGGGCACCGCAGCTGGACTGGGACGTGGCCGCCAAGTTGGCCGCGTTCGACCCGGGTTACTTCGTGCCCGGTTGGGACGGCCGCCTGTCCGGGTCGCTGGCGTCCAAGGGCCGGCAGCTGCCGCCGCCCGCGGGCAGCCCGGCCGGCACCGCCGGCTCTTACGAGGCCACGGTGGACGTGCCCGGCATCAACGGCACGCTGCGCAACCGCCGCGTGGACGCGCAGGGCCGCTTCGCGCTGCGCGGGCAACAGGGCGAGGGCAACGTGCGCCTGGCCGTGGGCAACAGCCGCCTGACCGCACGCGGCAGCGTGGGCGACCGGCTCGACGTACAGGCGCAGCTCGATCCGGTGCAGCTGGATGATCTGATGCCCGGCAGCACCGGCACCCTGCGTGGCCAGGTGCAGGTGCGTGGACCGCGCACCGCGCCGGACATCACCGCCGACCTGGTGGGCAGTGGCCTGCGCTACGCGGACTACAGCGCCGAAACGCTGAGCATTCGCGGCAACCTGCCGTGGCAGGGCACCAACGGCACGCTGGCACTGCAGGGCAGCAAGGTGCAGGTCGGCATGCTGCTGGACACGCTCACCGCCGACGCGCGCGGCAGTCTTTCCAACCTGCGGCTGGACGCACAGGCCAAGAACGAACTGGGCGCCGTGGCCCTGCAGGGCGGCGTACGCCAGCAGGGCAACGCCTGGCGCGGTGACCTTGCCGCGCTGCGCATCGCGCCGGTCAAGGGCGACGCGTGGGCGCTGCGCGCGCCATCCACCTTCGGCATTCAGGGCAGCAACTTCACCCTCAGCGATACCTGCCTGGGCGCGGCCACCGGCGGCGCGCTGTGCGCCAGCGCCAACTGGCCGCGCGATGGGCTGAAGATCCGTGGCGATGCGCTGCCGCTGGCACTGGTGCAGCCGTGGCTGCCGCCGCAGTCCGGGCGCCGCCTGCACCTGCGTGGCGAGATCACCCTGGACGGGCACATCCGCCCGCGCGGCAATGCGTGGGAAGGCAGCGCCAAGATCGCCTCGCTGGAAGGCGGCATCCGCCTCGGCGACAACGCGCGTGGCGAGCTGGTGCGCTATGACCAGTTCTCGGCCACGCTGGAAATGACCCCGGCGCAGATCAACGCCAAGCTGGGTGTCGGCTTCCAGGGCAACGGCTTCGTCGATGCCAAGGTGCAGACCGGCTGGGACGCCAGCGCGCCGCTCAACGGCGAGCTGTACCTCAACATGTCGCGGCTGTACTGGCTGGAGCTGTTCTCGCCGGACATCGTGCGCCCCACCGGCCTGATCGAAGGCCACGTGAGCCTGCGTGGCACCCGTGGCACGCCGTCGCTGGGTGGCGAGGCCAAGCTGAGCAACTTCAAGGGTGAGTTCCCCGCACTGGGCCTCACCTTCGACCAGGGCAGCGGCAGCTTCATCGCGCAGCCGGACGGTTCGGCAAAGATCACTGCGCAGGCCAACTCGGGCAAGGGCACCTTGTTTGTGGACGGTGGGCTTTCGTGGTTTGGCGATGCCCAGCCGCTGCAGCTGCATATCCACGGCGAGAACGTGCTGCTGTCCAATACACCGGAACTGCGCATCGTCGCCAACCCCAACCTCGACTTCACCCTGGCCAAGGCGGCCATGGAGCTGCGCGGTACCGTGCATGTGCCCGAGGCCGACCTGGACCTGGAGCGACTGGACCGTGGCACCTCGGTGTCTGAGGACGTGGTGGTGCTGGACCCGGCCGACCCGGAAGAAACGCCGAGCTCGCCGCTGGACATGGACCTGACCGTGAGCCTGGGCAACAACGTGCGCATGGCCGGCTTCGGCCTGAAGGGTGGGCTGAGCGGCAAGATGCAGGTGTGGTCGCGGCCGGGCCGCGAGATGACCGCCAACGGCGCGCTGGAAGTGAGCGGTCGCTACAAGGCGTATGGCCAGGACCTGACCATCACCCGCGGCAACCTCAATTGGAACTTCAACGCCGTTTCCGACCCGCGCATCAACATCCGCGCCGAACGCCGCGTGGGGGATGTCACCGCCGGTATCGACGTGACCGGGCGTGCGCAGTCGCCGCGCGTGGACGTCTGGTCGGACCCGACGATGTCGCAGTCCGAAGCGCTGGCGTTCCTGGTACTGGGCCGCAGCCTGACCGGTGCCAGCAGCGACCAGACCCAGCAGGTCAACGCGGCCTCGGCGGCGCTGTCGGCCGGCAGCGGCCTGCTCGCCTCGCAGCTGGGCGCCAAGCTCGGCCTGGACGACGCCGGCGTGAGCCAGTCGCGCGCGCTGGGCGGTTCGGTGATCGGCGTGGGCAAGTTCATCTCGCCCAAGCTGTACGTCGGCTACGGCGTCTCGCTGGTCGGCAGCGGTTCGGTGCTGACCCTGAAGTACCTGCTGCGCCGCGGCTTCGATATCGAAGTGGAATCGAGCACCGTGGAAAACCGCGGCTCGCTCAACTGGCGAAAGGAAAAATAACGCCGCGCCCTTCCCGGGCGCGCGGTCGCGCGCCGCATCGGTAGGGTCGCATCCCAATCGACTGCCGACCGTGCATCCGCATCCGGTGGTGGCATTGCAATGATCGGCATCGCGGCTCCACCGGTCGTGCGATTGCACGCCGCATTGGTAGGGTCGCATCCCAATCGACTGCCGACCATGCACCCGCATCCGGTGATGGCATTGCAATGATCGGCATCGCGGCTCCACCGGTCGTGCGATTGCAGATGTCCATGCGTCAAAGGGATCGCACACACGGTCGGCAGTTGTTTGGGAACCAACCCTACCGGAACGTGCACCCGCACCGGCGCGGTGCATGCCAAAAACGGCATTGAAAAATGGTGCATCAGAGCGTCTGCCAGCACCATTATTGCCCGGCCTGCGCGGCGCATCACATTCCGCGATCTGCTTGGTGCGCAATGACTTGCAGGCGCATGCAGCTCATTACCGACAGGTTGTTAGGCGCTGCCAGCCAAGCAGCGCACCTCAACAGATACAACCGATTTCCGCTATGGTTTCCGCGTGCGCATGGTAGGTCCTGAGTCTAATAGCTCAGCAATACAGCAGGCTTGATGTAATGCGTCGGGAGGGTGGCGAAATACAACACCCTCGTGGAAATACGTCGCACCGTTTCTTGCTAACGGCTATTAGCCTCCCGACTCCCTCGCCATTCCGGCGAGGGAGACATCCAGGAGAGGCCTACCATGCACGACCATGAAAGCGATCCATCCGCTGACACCCAGCCGCGTGTCATCTACCACTGGCGCACGCCACGCACCGTGTTGACCGGTGCATTGCGCGAACACGACCGTGCGCCACCACCCGACGAATTGTTGATACCGTCGCTGCACCTGCGCGGCATGTGGATGACCACGGCGGGCATCGAAGCAGGTACACGCCTGAGCGTGCAGATCGCCCCCGGCTGCCTGCTGCTGCGCACGCTCACCCCGGTGGTGCGTGTGGCATGTCGGCCGGGGTGGTACCAGGCCAGGCAGCGCACCGACCGCGTCCGCTGGTAGGGTCGCATCCCAATCGACTGCCGACGGTGTGCCCGCATCCGGTGATGGCATTGCAATCATCGGCATCGCGGTTCCACCGATCGTGCGATTGCAGGGGTCCCTGCGTTAAAGAGATCGCATTGATGGTCGGCAGTTGTTTGGGAACCAACCCTACCGGTACGTGCACAGGCACCAATGCGGTACACGCCCGGCCGGCGTTACCGCTGTTTGCGCGCGTGAGCCAGCGGCACCTGACCCGCTGCATCCACCACCCACAGCAGCAGCGCGGTGCCCACTGCGATTTCGCCTACCGCCATCACGTCAATGATGTATCTGAACATCGGCGCGGCGAAGAAGAACAGCCCGAACATCCACGGGCGGAATGCACTCTGGAACTTCCCGCGTGCCAACAAGCGCACGAATGCCAGCGCCGCAAGCAACCACGCGAGCACCACGCCGACCGGCCGCGCTTCCGCCGTCTGCAGCACCCACCACGCGACCAGTGCCAGCAGGGGAATGGCAAACAGCCGAACGATCCAGGCGCGCCTGCGCGGATGCTCGCTGCCCACTTGCCACAGCACGAACCCCCACAGGGGCATCAGCACGGTCCCGCACAGCAACAGGGTGATACCACCCGCCAACGCGGGTTCGTTGTAGCTCCAGTAGCCACGATTGCCGCCGGCCGCACCATCGGCCAGCCCCAGCATCAGCATGAATCCGGAAAATCCAACGGCCAGCACGACGCTCCGGAACAGCGCCAGCTGCATCTTCGGCCCGTTCACTTCGTTGCTGCGGCACAGCGCCTGCCAGAAGGCTATCTGGCGCGGCTGCAACGGGGGATTGCGCTCCTTCACGCGCAGCCGGGCGATGAACTCGCCCATGTCGTGCGCGCGGCCAGGAAGCGACGCCGACAACAGCGCACGCAGCCGATTCCACGGCCGGCGCAGCCTTTCCAGGTTTGGATCGTCCTCGGTCGGTTCACTGTATTGCCGGACGGGCTCGCGGAAAACGGTTGGATCGGCGGCGTCCTCGTGGTGGTACCTCCACAGCCCGTGCAGTCGTGACCGACATTCGTCCAATTCGAGCGGGTCAACGCCGCTGCCCAGCTCGTTCCAGCCGAAGCAGGCACTGAGCGCATCGAAGCTGTCTTCATGGATCGGCAGTTTGGTCCAGGCCAGGCACTCCAGTACGGCTTCACCGATGCGGGGCTTCTCGCTCAGCGACCACAACGCCGGGTGATCCAGAAGCCAGTGCGCCAGGACGTCGGGTGACGCTTCGGCCGCCGCGTCGACCATGTCGTGTGCGATCTGTTCGACATCCAGCGCAGGGTCAGGCAACGGGGCACGATCCGCGGGAGGCGTGTCCATCGCCGTTCGCTCATGCGGCATGCGCAGGGAAGCGGTGGCGTCGTGCAGTGGCGCCAGCGGTTCCTGACGTATCGGCGGGGCGTCGGTATTCGCAAGCGCATGCGGCTTGTCGCCGTCGCCAGCGCTTTCCTCAACGTCCCACTGCACGCGGTACTGCGCCCAATCAAGCGCGGCCTGATATGCCTCGTGCAACTGCTGGAAGCCCGCCGGATCCTCGTCCGGGCGGGTGCTGCGCAGGCGCTTGGCATATGCGCGCTTGATCGCGCGTTCGTCCGCATCCGGCTCCAGTTCCAGCCATTCCAGTCCCCAGCTCATGCGCCTCTCCGCCCTGCCTGCTTCACTGCATCAATGGCCCACAGCACCAGTGCGATGGCCAGCGAGATCTCCCCGATCATGATGGCCAGGCCACCCAGCTTCAGGACCGGCCACATGGCCAGCAGCAGCCAGCCGTTGAACCGCAGCTCGTAATTCCCGCGCCGCCACCAGCGCACCACTGCAATCAGCAGGGTGGGTACCGCCAGCAGGGTACCGGCCACGCGCTGATCGAAGCCGTGGATGATCACCAGTGAGACGATCACCAGCGCGGGAATGAGCAGCAGGCGTAGGTACTTCGCGCGCTGCTGCGGCGTTTCGGGGGCAGACTGCCAGTCCATCAGCCGCCGCAGCGGCAGGACCAACATGCCACCCACCAGGATCGTCAACGCGCCACCGAAAGCGATGTTGAGCATGTGGTGCGGACCCGTCGCTGGCCGCGGGGACGGGACGAACACGTCCAACCCGAATATAAGCATCCACCAGGCCAGCGCGCACACCAGGCTGCGCAGCGCAGCCACCTGCACCTTGGTCGTGTTGATCTGATCGCGTTGGGCGAGATCCAGCCAGAACCCTACCTGGGCGGGCTGCAGCGGCGGCGGGGCCTGACCCGCCTCTGTGATGCCCAGCTGGGCCAGCATGCGGCGCATGACAGGCACGCGCCCCGGTACGGATGCCGTCAACAGGCTGCGGAATCGATGCCACGGCCGGGTCAGCCATGCCAGTCGGACCTGTGCCTGCGCTTCACTGACGGCGGCGCCCGGACGATGCAGGAAGTACGCCAGCCAGGCCGTGTTGGCCGGCTGCACGACCCAGTACCGATGCAGCCGCTGGCGGCATTCATTGGCGAGATGCGGGTCCAGGCCGCTACCGATCTCATCCCAACTGAAGCACCGGCTCAACGCATCGAAGTTCTCCATGCGTATCGGCGCGTCGAGATTCAGGAGCAGCTCCAGAACGGTGTCGCCCACCCGCGGCTTGTCACGCAGTGACCAGAGCTCCGGGCGCAGGTGCAGCCAACGCTCGAACTCCAGCGGCGGCCCTTCCGCCGCGGCGGCGACCACCCGTTGCGCGAATGTGGCCACGTCCAGCGGCGGCTCGACCGTTTCGGTGAGCGGCGTCGCCGGCCGTTGCGGAGGCAGGCTCGGCGATGCCACGCCGCTGTCCACCTCCCGCACGGGGTCATGCTGTGTTTCTACCTGCGCGGGTGCGATATGGATGGCATCCTCGGCGCGGTCTTCGCCGCCGGGATGCCCTTCGTCCTCATCGCCCTCGTCGTCCCACTGCGCACGGTACTGCGCCCACGCCAGTGCTGCCTGGTAGGCCTCGTGGAGCTGCTGGAACGCGGCAGGATCTTCATCCGGGCGGGTGCTGCGCAGGCGCCTGGCGTACGCGCGCTTGATCGCGCGTTCGTCAGCATCCGGCTCCAGTTCCAGCGCGGCATGGCCCCAGCTCACGCGTCCTGTTCCAGCGCGTCCATCGCCGCCGAGAGCTCACTGCGGTGCTTTTCGATGCGGTCCAGGTCCTGGCTTTCCAGCACATGGCGGAACTGCTGCAGCCAGTGCTGCACCAGCTCACGCTGGTCGATGAATTCTTCGTACAGGCGCTCGGCGCGGGCCAGCATGGCCACATTCTGTTGCACATCACGCGGGTGGATCTTCAGCCCCTGCAGCGCCTGCAGGCGCGACTGGATCTCCTGCGGCGACAACAGGCCCGGGTTCTGCTCCAGCACCAGTTCATGGCGGGCGCCGGTGGCGTCCTGGATGACCTCCACCTGCAGCAGCCCGTTAACGTCGTAGGTGAAGCGGGTGGTCAAGCCTTTGTCGGCGGCCTTGCCGGGACCGAGCGGAACGCGCAGCTCGCCCAGTTTGATGTTCTTGTCCACGGTGGGGCTTTCGCCCTGGTAGACATCGATGATCACCTCGCGCTGGTCGTCGCGCACCGGGAAGAACCGATCCTCGCGGCTGACCGGCACCACGCTGTTGCGCTGGATGATGGGGTGGAAGTAACCCGCACGCTCGCTGCCATCGGGTCCACGGCGGGACACCTGGGTGCCCAGCGTGTAGGGGCACACGTCGGTGAGCACGATCTCTTCCAGCGTCTGGTCGCGGCTCTTCAAGCCGGCGGCCACCGTGGCACCCAGCGCGATGGCCTGGTCGGGGTGGATGTGGCGCAGCGGCAACCGCCCGAACATGCGCGTGACCAGCCGGCTGATCATCGGCATGCGCACGGCACCGCCGACCAGCACGATGTCATCCAGCGCCTCCGGCTTCAGCCGGGCATCACGGATGGCGCGTTCGATCGGCGCGCGCATGCGCTGCAGCAGCGGCTCGCACAGCTGCGCGTAGCGCGTTTCATCCAGCTGCCAGGTGAACTCCCGCCCGGCAAGCGCGATCTGCAGTTCGCAGGTGCCCTGCTGGCTCAGCTCCCGTTTGAACTGCTCCAGCCGGCGCTGCAGCTGGGCCTGCTCGACCGCTGCCAACGCATTGCGCTCCAACCCTTGGTCGGCGTGGAACGCATCCACCAGCACCTGCAGGAAGTCCTCGCCGCCCAGGAAATTGTCGCCGGCGCTGGCGTGTACTTCGATCACGCCTTCGAACAGCTCCAGGATCGACACGTCGAAGGTGCCGCCGCCCAGGTCCAGTACCAGCACCCGGCCTTCCTGGTCACGCTGCTGCAGGCCATAGGCCAGTGCGGCGGCGGTGGGTTCGTTGATCAGCCGCTCCACGCGGATGCCCGCAAGTTCACCGGCGGCGCGGGTGGCCTTGCGCTGTGCGTCGGAGAAGTAGGCCGGCACGCTGATCACGGCTTCCTCGATCTTCTGGCCGAGCGCGGCTTCGGCGTCGGCCACCAGCGAGCGCAGCACCAGCGCGGAAAGCTCTTCGGCGCGGAACGCGCGGCCGCCCAGGCGCACCTCACGGTCGCTGCCCATCCAGCGCTTGAAGTGCGCGACGGCCTGCTGCGGGTGACTGACCAGCCGCTCCTGCGCCGCCTTGCCGACCAGCACCGTATCGCCGTCCAGGCTGATCACCGACGGGGTCAACAGGTCGCCATGCGCGTTCGGGAACAGCTCCCCGCCCTGGCCTCGGTGCACGCCAATCAATGAATGCGTGGTACCAAGATCAATCCCTACGATCATCTGCACTCTCCTTTGCGAGGCCGCAATTCTAGCCAGCGCTGGCCACCCCTGACCATCGGGCGTTGCCCCACGCGCCCCCAGTGGCTAAGGTGCCCGCTCGTTCCGCCGTACTGGATGCACCCATGCCCGCACGCACCCCCCTCGTCGCCGCCCTGGCGCTCGGTCTCACCCTCGCCGCCGGCGCCCATGCCGACGAAGGCATGTGGATGCCGACCCAGCTGCCGGACCTGGCCAAGCCGCTCAAGGCCGCCGGCTTCAAGGGCAACCCGGCCGATCTGGCCAACGTGACGGCGCCGCCGCTGAGCGCGGTGGTGCGGGCCGGCGGCGGTACCGGTTCGTTCGTGTCCGACGATGGCCTGCTGCTGACCAACCACCATGTCGCAATGGGCGTGATCCAGTACAACAGCACCGCCGAGCACAATCTGATCGACGGCGGCTTCATCGCCCAGGGCCGGGCCGACGAGCGCCCGTCCAACCCGGACTTCCGGGTGCTGGTCACCACCGGCTTCGACAAGGTCACCGATGAAGTGCTGCGCGATGCGCGCGGCAAGACCGGCCGCGCCTACTTCGATGCGGTCGACCGCGCCAGCAAGCGCCTGGTGGCCGAATGCGAGCAGGAAGGCAACGTGCGCTGCAGCGTGGCCGACATGTACTACGGCACCGACTTCTACCGCATCCGCCAGCTGGAACTGAGCGATGTGCGCCTGGTGTACGCGCCGCCGCGTGCGATCGGCAACTACGGCGACGAGATCGACAACTTCATGTGGCCGCGCCACACCGGCGACTTCACCCTGCTGCGTGCCTACGTGGGCAAGGACGGCAAGCCGGCCGCGTACAGCCCGGACAACGTGCCCTACCACCCGCCGGCACACCTGAAGATGGCCATCGACGGCCCCAAGACCGGCGACTACGCGATGCTGGCCGGCTACCCCGGCATCACCTACCGCCACCGCACTGCGGCCGAGTTCGCCGGCCAGATCGATGCGGTGCTGCCGCGCCGGGTGGCGGTGTTCCAGCAGATGATCGACACCATCGAGGCGGCCACCGCCAAGGACGCGCAGGCGCGCACCCGCTACGCCGCGCAGCTGCAGTCGCTGAAGAACAACCGCAAGCGTGCTGCCGGTGAGCTCGAAGGCCTGCTGCGCAGCGATGCCAAGACCCAGCGCGCCGCCGACGAAGCGGCCATGCTGAAGGCCACCGATGCGGCCTGGCAGCCGGACATCCAGGCGCTGTTCGGCTCGCTGTCGCAGGGCGCTTCGATGGGCGAGCGCGATTTCGTGCTGGAGCAGGCCGCCACCCAGAGCCAGCTGCTGCGCTCGGCGTTGATGCTGGAGCGCCTGCGCATCGAGTCGGCCAAACCCGACGCCGAACGCGAAAGCGGCTACCAGCAGCGCGACCAGGCACTCATCGAAGGCACCCTCAAGCAGGTGCAGCGCCGCTATGCGCCGGAGGTGGAGAAGGCACTGCTGACCGACCTGTTCACCCGCTACCAGCAGCTGCCCGACGCGCAGCGCCTGCCCGAATTCGATGCCGCGTTCGGCCGCACCCCGGCCGCGCTGGCCAAGGCGCTGGACACGCTGTACGCCGGCACCCGGTTGGGCGAGGAAGCCGAGCGCCTGACCCGCTTCGCCGCGGCGAAGGACGGCAAGGCCTTGGCGCACGATCCGCTGATCGACCTGGCCGGCCCGCTGGTGGCCGCGCAGCTGCGCCTGGAAGACCAGCGCAAGGACCGCGAGGGCGAGCAGCTGCGCCTGCGCCCGGCCTACATGCAGGCGTTGTTCGCCTGGCGCGCCAAGCAGGGGCGGGCGGTATACCCCGATGCCAACCGCACGCTGCGCATCAGCTACGGCAAGGTCGAGGCGCTGTCGCCGCGCGATGCGGTGCATTTCGACCCGGTGACCACCGTGGCCGGCATCGTCGAGAAGAACACCAATGCCTTCCCGTTCGACGCGCCCAAGCCGCTGCTGGCGGCGATCGCCAAGGGCGATTTCGGCAGCACCGCCGACCCCGTGCTGAAGACCCAGACGGTCAATTTCCTGACCAATCTGGACACCACCGGCGGCAACTCCGGCTCGCCGGTGTTGAACGCGCGCGGTGAGCTGATCGGGCTCAACTTCGACAGCAACTGGGAATCGGTCAGCGCCAGCTGGTGGTTCGACCCGCGCTTCAAGCGCGCCGTGCACGTGGACATGCGCTACCTGCGCTGGCTGCTGGCCAAGGTCTACCCGGCGCCGGAACTGCTCAAGGAAATGGGCGTTCCGGCCAACTGACCCCGGTCAGAGGCGGCGCAGGCACTTCCAGCCGACCACCACCGGTGCGCGGAGCAGGTCCAGTGCGGCGTCGCCCGCGCCCAGCGGGTCGTTGGGGTCCCAACCCTCGCCCGACGCCGCAGCCTCCGCCCGCCGGGGCGGCGGCGCGTCGGCATGCCACGCGGCCGCCCTCAGCATGACGCCGCCCTGGTGCCTGCCGGCCACGGGCGCCACGCTGCGCGCATCGAATACGCGCACCTCGGTGATCTGTCGATGCGCCGCCGCGGCTGCCATGAGCAGCTTGCCAGCCAGGTTGTTGACGTAGCCATCGCGCCCCTGCGAGGGCAGGCAGCAGGGGGCGGGCAGCGTACCCAGCTCCCGCCGGACCTCGTTGAGCACTTGTGCATGCAGGGGGCTCCGCGACAGGTCGACATCGACCGAGGTGGGCAGGGAGAGCTCGACCTCATGCATGACGTGGGTGATGTCCAGCGTCTCGGTCTCCTCTTCCGACAGGGGGCCGGCCTGCGCGCCGGCGGCAGGGGCCTGCATCGCCAGGTACAGCGATCCCATCAGCCCGCATGCGGTGCCGCGGCCGCGCCCCGGCGGGGCGACGCAGGGCGCATTGCGCACCGTCACCAGCATGTCGTCGAGCGCGTCGATGATCGCCTCGCGGTCGTCTGGGGGCAGGGTCACTTCCAGCCGGTGGCGCAGCAGCGGGGTCAAGCCGAGACAAGGGGCAGGGGGTTGCATGGGCGCTCCGGGAGGCGGGCAGGGGCCTACTACGCTGCCTGCGGAACCCTTGCGGGAGAAGGGGCGGCGGCGACTTTCGGCTGTCGCAGGCAACCTTCGCTCTGTGCCCCCCACTTTTGTCGCATTTGGCTCGTTTCAGAACGAAGGCTAGACTGCGGACTGGTTTGGGGGATGCGACAGGCTACGTGACGGCAGGAAACGACGATGGTCACGGCGCAATGCCGATGACCCGCGCGGGGGAGCTTGCGGGGCTGCAGGTCTGGGTGGTCGAAGACGATCCGGAGCTGCGGGCGCTGCTGCTGGACGACCTTGCCTGGCGTGGCGCCACGGTGCGCGGGCTGGGCAGTGCCGAGGCGCTGTACCGGGCGCTGCTGAGCGACCGCTGCGACATCGTGGTGCTGGATGTGGGTCTCCCCGGCGAAGACGGCTACGCGGTGGCCAGCCACCTGCGCGCGTCGGCGTCGATCGGCATCGTGATGCTCACCGGGCGCGGCGACGCCCGTGACATGGCGCTGGGCCTGAACCAGGGCGCCGACCTCTACCTGGTCAAACCGCCGGACATGGACGTGCTGGCCGCCGGCCTGCACAGCCTGCGCCGTCGCCTGCCCACGGCTTCGCCTGCACCGGCGATCGCAGCGCCGGCACCGCGCTGGCGACTGGCCGACGACGACTGGACCCTGCACGCGCCGACGGCGGCGACGCTGGCACTGACGGTGATGGAGCGTGGCGTGCTGCAGCGGTTGTTCGAGGCGGCAGGGGCGGCGGTCACCCGCGAACAGCTCATCGCCAACCTTACCGATGCGCCGTGGGACTTCGACCCGCATCGCCTCGACGTGCTGGTGCACCGGCTGCGCACGCGTGTACGCAGCGCCACCGGCGTGGAGCTGCCGATCCGCGCGCTGCGCGGCCAGGGCTACCTGCTGACGGTCTGATCCGCTGCCCTGCAGGGCGGTGTGAGCCAGTGTGAGCGTGCGTGATCCGCCGGCACTGACTTGATTTCACGGCAACATCACAATTCGCCCCGCCCGGCACCACCGGCGACGTCTGTCGCCTGGCATTCGGGATTCATCTGACAGGGGACGTCTGGACCGGTTGCGGCAGGTACGCAGCCTGCGGCGTTCCCTGTGAACGCTGCAACGACCGGAACAGGGGAAAACACATGTCCAGCCATAGCGATCGCGCAGTCGTCTGCGCGGCGGTGTCGTCGTTCGAGCGCGCAAAAGCGCTGCCGTGGCGCACCCGTTGCCTGCGTGGCCTGGCCGCCGTGCTGCTGTGTTCGCCGCTGAGCGCGCTGGCGATCGACCTGCAGATCACCGACTTCTCCGATACCGGTTATGACCCGGTGCCCGCGGGCACTACGGTGATCTACAACGTCAAGGTGGAGAACGGCGCCAACGACACCGCCTCCGGCAGCGTGACCCTGTTCGACCTGCCCGCCGGCACCGCGCTGGGCGCGACCGCACCGGCCGGTTGCAGCAGCTCGGCCGGCGCCGCCGGCACCACCCGCGTGGTGTGTACCAACCCGGCGTTGAACGCCGCGACCGCGCCCTACGAATTCAAGCTGCCGGTGACCACGCTGGCCTCGCAGCCGGCCACGATCACCGTGCGCGCCGCGATCGGCTTCGCCACCGCGCTGCCGCCGGCGACCACGCCGATCAGCGCGCTGCAGAACAACGACGCCTTCTTCGGCAGCGACACCAACGTTGCCAACAACCGCACCAGCCAGAACACCACCATCCAGGCCGCGGCCGACCTGGAACTGAGCAAGAGCGCCACGCCCGATCCGGTGATGGGCGGCGCGGAAGTCACCTACACCCTGACCGTGCGCAACAACGGCCCGAGCGTGACCACCGGCTTCCGCGTGGTCGACACGCTGCCGCCGAACGTCACCCTGGTCGGTGCGCCGGCAGGCGCGGACTGGGCGTTCACCCAGCAGAACGGCACCTACAACGGCTCGCTCGCGGTCGGCGCCAGCACCAGCTACCAGTTCCGCGGCAAGGTCAATGTCGGCACCGGCAACATCGTCAATTCCGCGGTGGTCAACGCCGGCAACCTGCCCGATCCGGTGCCGGACAATAATTCGGCACAGGTGACCACGGCGGTCACCGCCGGTGCGGACCTGCTGCTGTCCAAGTCGGTCGCCCCGGCACCGGCCGCCGCCGGTTCGGTGGTCACCTACACGCTCACCGTGCGCAACGATGGCCCGAGCCCGGCCACCGGCGTGGTCGTCAGCGATCCCTTGCCCACCGGCTTCGTCATCACCGGCGGCACCGCGCCGGCCGGCTGGACCTGCACCAGTGACAGCGCCAACAGCGTGCGCACCTGCAACCTGGCCGGCAGCTTCACGCCCGGCGCGCAGGCCAGCATCACCATCACCGCCCAGGTGCCGTCCACCGGCACCAACAGCAGCGGCACGGTCAGCAACACCGCCACCGTCAGCGCCACCACGCCGGACCCGGTGCCGGCCAACAACGCCGGCACGGTCGGCCTGACCGTCATTCCCGACGGCGCCGACCTGAGCATCAGCAAGACCAAGACGCCGGCGCTGGTACCGGTGTGGAACAACACCGGCGTGCGCACCGACAGCAGGATGACCAGCGTGCTGCGCGCGCAGAACCTGGGCCCGCGCGCGGTCACCGGCAACCTGCAGCTGGTCGATACGCTCGCCGCCGGCGAAGAGTGGGTGGACGCCAACGGGCTGCCGTATGCGCCCGGCGTGCCGGTTACCGTGGGCGGCTTCAGCTGCAGCGTGGATCGCGCGTGGAGCGGCTCCCCGGCGCAGGTGGTCACCTGCACGCAGACCGGCAGCTACCCGGTGGCCGTCAGCGGCAACTCGGCCACGCTGACCCTGTACACGCTGGCGCGCCTGCAGGGCACGCTGGCCAACACCGCGTGTACCGGCGGCAGCGGCGGCTCGGCCGAACCGAGCACCGCCGGTGGCATCGACCTGGACCCGAACACCAGCAACGACTGCACCGGCGCGCAGAGCCGCGCCACCGATGCGCGCGCCGACCTGTCGATCACCAAGCGCACCAACGCCGCCGGTGACGCCGACAACATCATCCGCGAGACCGACACCGGCGTGAGCTACACGCTGCAGGTCAGCAACGGTGGCGCGGCCACCACCGGCGTGGTGGTCAACGATCCGATCCCGGGCTTCGTGACCGGCTCCACCACGGTGATTGCCACCAGCACCCCGGCCGGCTGGACCTGCGGCCTGTCCGGCAGCAGCTGGATCTGCCGCTCGGGCAGCACCGCGTTGGCGGCCAACGGCACGGTGACCATCGGCTTCACCGTCAACCGCGGGCTGTTCGACAGCCAGTCGCAGCCGGCCGGCAACTGCGTCGGCGTGGCGCAACCCGCCGGCCGCTTCTGCAACACCGCCGGGGTGAGCGTCGACCCGGCCATCAACGGCTCGATCGGCGAAGCCAACACCACCAACAACAGCGCCTCCGACTGGGTCCAGATCGACCCGGTGGCCAACGTGGCCACCACCGCGAAGAACATCACCTCCGGCAGCCCCGGCCGCGCGGGCGTGAACACCACCTACGTCATCACCTATCTCAACCGTGGCCCGTCCATGGCGCGCGGCGTAGTGTTCAGCGACACCTTCACCCTGCCGGCCAACGACGCGGGCTTCGTGCTGGTGTCGGCTGCGCGCACCGGCGGTGGCACCCAGGCCTGCACCGTCACCCGCTTTGACGCCAGCATCAGCTCGGCCGCCGGGCCGGGCGGCACCTCATGGTCCAACACCGGTGGTGCGCCCGCCACGCTGCAGCTGACCTGTGCGCCGCTGGACATGGCCAACAACTCCACCCAGGCCATGACGGTGGTGATCCGCCCGAACGTCAACAGCGGCAACACCGGCCGCCGGTTCACCAACGACGGTACCTTCTACTTCGACCCGGACAACACGGGCACCGCCGTGCCGGCCAGCGGCACCGACAGCAGCGGGCGCAGCTACAACTACAACAGCCGCACCGACGATGACAGCAAGTCGGCCGTGCTCGATTTCACCGCTGGTGAAGTGGACCTGATCGTCAACAAGATCGACCAGAACTTCGTCGGTGCGGTGGATCCGCTGGGCTTCGATTCGCGCGTCGGCCAGGAAGCCAACAACTACATCCTCTACCAGGTGAGCGTGCGCAATGACGGCCCGTCGCTGGCCACCCGCACGCTGATCGAAGACACCATCACCCCGGCCGCAGGCGCCAATGTCGCCTTCGTCGGCAGCCGCACCGGCACCGCCGCCACGCCGCAGGGTGCACTGGAAGCACCGGGTAACCGCTGTTCCGTGATGGCCGGCAGCAGCAACCCGACCACGGCGCCGCAGACGCTGTCGTGCAGCATGCCCAGCGTCGGCGTGAGCACCACCGAACAGGGCGTGATCGCCGCCGGCCAGACCAGCTACCTGTACCTGGTGTACCAGTACCTGAGCGCACCGCCGGCCACCGGCGCGACCCTCCTCAACGCGGTCACCGCACGTTCGGCAGAAACCGAGCGCGACACCAGCAACAACAGTGCCGAGCAGGAAACCAGCATCCGCACCCGCTCGGACCTGGCGATGACCAAGACCAGCGTGGTGCTGGCGCCCAACGCCAACCCGACCCAGCCGCTGCCCGCCGCGGCCACCACGATCAGCCTGCGCCAGCCGTTCTGGTACGTGCTGGACGTGGTGAACAACGGCCCTGGCCACAGCCTTTCGCGCGACCGTACGGGCGTCAACCCGCTGCGCGGCGATGGCGTGGTGGTCACCGATACGTTGCCGGCAGGCCTGGAAGTGATCGGCGGCGGCGAAGGCACCAGCTGGCAGAAGGTGGGCAACACCGCCGATGCCGGTGTGGTCACCAACGGCAGCGGCAACTGCGTGGTGAACGGCCGCGACCTGACCTGCCGCATGGGCGACCTGGCGCTGGACGGCCGCACCCGTGTGCTGGTGCCCGCGCGCTGGACCACGCTGCCGGCCAACGGCACCGGCATCAATACCGCGCGTGCCACCAGTGACCAGGTCGACCCGACCCCGGGCAATGACGAAGGCACCAGCACCCACACGGTGGTGCGCTCCTCGCTGGCCGGCGTGGTGTTCCAGGACCGCGACCGCGGCGGCGCCAACGGCGGCACGCCGCAGGCGGGCGAGCCGCTCATTTCCGGCGTCGAGGTCCGCCTGGCCGGGCAGGATGCCTATGGCAACGCGGTGGCACTCACCACCACCACCGACGGCAACGGCGCGTACCGCTTCGACAACCTCGCCCCGGCGGGTACCAGCGGCTACACCGTGACCCAGGTGCAGCCGGCGACCTACGTCAACGGCCCGGTCGCGCCGCCCACCACCGGTGGCCTGGCGCCGTCGGCCGGTGGCACCTTCGCGGTGGTCGATCCGGCCGCCACCGCCAACTCGGTGTACACCGCCATCGCGCTGGGCGCGGGCGTGGACGCGGTGCGCTACAACTTCCCCGAAGTGCGCCGCCCGGCGCTGTCCGGCTTCGTCTACGTGGACAGCAACTACAGCAACACCCGCAATGCGGGCGATGCGCCGATTGCCGGGGCCACGGTCGAGCTGCTCGATGCCGCCGGCACCGTGCTGGCCACCACCACCACCGGCAGCGATGGCAGCTACACCTTCACCGCGCTGGACCCGCTGCTGGTCTACACGCTGCGCGAAGTGCTGCCCACCGGCAGCTACCGCAACCGCCCGAGCGCGATCAATCCGGGCCAGGTCGGCACCGCTGCCTGCGTGGGCTGCACGGTGGCCACCGGCACGGCGGGCGACGCCGCCACCACCGACCGGATCGGCAACATCGATCTGTCGCGCGGCGAAGACGGCACCGCGTTCAACTTCGGCGAAGATGCGATCACCGCCATCTCCGGCCATGTGTACCTGGACCGCAATGGCAACGGCGACTTCGATGCCGGCGATGCCGGTACCCGCAACTCGCAGTCCAACGGCGGCCTGCAGGGCGTCACCGTCACCCTCACCGGTGCCGGCCCCGACGGCGTGTTCGGCAATGCAGATGACCTGGCACCGGTGGTGGTGCAGACCGATGCGCAGGGCCGTTACGACTTCGACAGCCTGGTCGTCGGGCAGAACTACCGCATCACCGAAACCCAGCCGCAGGGCTATGCCAACGCGGCCGAGAACGCGTCCAACGTCATCACGATCAACGCGCTGCCGTTGACCGGTTCGAGCGGCAACGACTTCGGCGAGAAGCTCGGTTCGCTCAGCGGCGCGGTCTATGAAGACTTCTCCAACGTCGCGGCCAACAACAACAACGGCAGCCGCGACGCCGGCGAAAACCCGATCGCCAACGTCACCGTGACGCTGTCCGGCACCGATCTGCTCGGCAACCCGGTCGCGCTGACCACCACCACCGATGCCACCGGCAGCTACCGCTTCAGCGACCTGCTGCCGCCGCAGGCGGGCACGGGCTACACCCTGACCGAAACCCAGCCGGCCGGTTACCTCGACGGCAAGCACACCGCCGGCAATGCCGCCACGCCCGGCAGCACGGCGGTGGCCAATGTGATTTCCGCCATCGCCATCACCACCGGCCAGGACGCCAGCGGCTACCTGTTCGGCGAACTGGCCAATGCGCCGATCAGCGGCACCGTGTACCTGGACCGCGACGATGACGGCGCCAACGGCACCGGCGACATCGGCATTGCGGGCGTACAGGTGACCATCGTCGGCGCCGGCCCGGATGGGGTGTTCGGCAGCTCCGACGACACCTCGGTGGATCTGGTCACCAACGCCGCGGGCCAGTACAGCTACCCCGGCGCGATTGCCGGCCAGGATTACCGCATCACCGAAACCCAGCCGACCGGGCTGGGCGAGGGCCGCGAGCAGCCGGGCAACGTCATCACCGTGACCAACCTGCCGGCGGCGGGCTCCAGCGGCAATGATTTCGGTGAGGTGGCGGCCTCGCTGTCGGGCACCGTCTATCTGGACCGCAACAACAACGGCGTGCAGGACGCCGGCGAACCGGGCCTGCCCGGCGTGCAGCTGCTGCTGCCGGCCGGTACGGTCGACGCGCTGGGCAATGCCGTGGCCGCAGCGGTCAGCGATGCCGATGGCCGTTACCGCTTCGACCACCTGCTGGCCGGCACCTACAGCGTGAGCGAGCAGACCGCGCAGCCGCTGTTCAACGGCACGCCGACGCTCAACGGCATCACCCGTGCGGGCACCGTGGATGGCGCCGCTGCCGGCGTGGCCACGCCTGTTGCCACCGTGCCCAGCGCGATCGGTTCGATCGTGCTGCCGGCCGGCAAGGCGGCCATTGAACAGAACTTCGGCGAGGTGCTGCCGGTGGCGATCTCCGGCACGGTGTTCTTCGACGTGGACAACGACGGCCTGCGCAATGGTGCGGCCGAGACCGGCATCGAAGCCGTGACCGTGCAGGTCACCGGCACCGACGACACCGGCGCCAGCGTCAACGTGAGCATGCAGACCGATGCCGATGGCCGTTTCGCGTTCGAGACCCTGCGCCCGGGCATCTACACCCTGACCGAACCGCAGCAGCCGGCCGGCACCAGCAACGGCATCACCACCGCCGGCACCGTCGGCGGCGTCAGCCGCGGCACCGCCACGCCGGTGACCACCGTGCCCAGCCGGATCAGCGCCATCGACCTGAGCACGCCGGGCAGCGCCTCGGTGGACAACCTGTTCGGCGAGATTCCGCTCAACAGCGGCATCAGCGGCAAGGTGTGGACCGACCGCAACAACGACGGCGTGGTCGATCCGGGTGAAACCGGGCTCGCCAACGTGCGCGTCACCCTGTCCGGTACCGACCTGGCCGGCAACCCGATCACCCGCGACACCGTGACCGATGCCGACGGCAGCTACAGCTTCGCCGAGCTGCCGCCGGGCACCTATGTGGTGACCGAGCCGGACCAGCCGACCGGCACCCGCGATGGCCGCACCGTGGCCGGCAGCACCGGTGGCAGCGTGACCGCGCCGGGCACCATGCCGTCGCAGATCAGCGCGCTGGTGCTGGGCGTCAACCAGCAGTCGATCAACAACAACTTCGGTGAGATTCCGGCGGCCAGCATTGCCGGCCGCGTCTACAACGACAGCAACGACAACGGCAGCGTCGATGCCGGCGAAGGCGGCATCGCGGGCGTCAGCGTCGTGCTCACCGGCACCGACGACCTCGGCCAGCCGGTGTCGCTCACGCTGACCACCGATACCGACGGCCGCTACCGTTTCGAGGGCCTGCGCCCGGGCACCTACACGGTGACCGAGCCGACCCAGCCGCCGCAGACGCTCAACGGCATCACCAGCGCCGGTACCGTCAACGGTGCCAGCGTGGGCGTGGCCAGCGACCGCGCCAGCGTGCCGTCCACGATCAGCCAGATCGTGCTGCCGCTCGGTGCCGATTCGGTGGACAACAACTTCGGTGAGATCGGCGACTCGCCCGACCTGATGGTCAGCAAGGCCTCCACCAGCACCCGCTTCACCGTCAACAACCTGGCCGGTTACACCATCCAGGTGCGCAATGCCGGCCAGCAGGTGTCGCGTGGCGAGTACACGGTGCACGACCGGCTGCCGGCCGGCCTGAGCTTGGACAGCGTGCCGGTGGGGACCGGCTGGACCTGCACCGGCGAACCCGGCGCGGTCCGCTTCAGCTGCGCCAGCCAGCGCGTGCTGGCAGCCGGTGCGGTATCGCCGGACAGCATCGCCGTGGTGGTGCGCGTTTCGGCTGCCGCCGCCGAGGCCGGCACGGTCAACAACGCCGTGCTGGTCGAAGGCGGCGGTGAGAACGCCTTCCGCGCCCCGACCCCGACCGAACGCGCGGCGTTCGACGGCGAGGTGGGCAACCTGCCGGTGTGCGTGGACAGCATCAGCCACAACGCCTGCCGCGTGCCCAACAGCGTGCAGCTGTCGGCGTCGGTTGGCGGCACCGTGTGGTTCGACGTGGGCAGCGATGACCAGCTGCTGGACGGGGGCGACAGCCGCCTGTCGGGCTGGACCGTTGAACTGGTTGATCCGACCACCGGCCAGGTAGTGAAGACCGCCGTGAGTGCGGCCGACGGCAGCTACCGCTTCGGCGACGTGGTGCCCGGCGTGAAGTGGAACATCCGCTTCCGCGACCCACGCTCGACCGTGCTGTGGCCGTTCCCGGTCACCCGCGAAACGGCCAACGGCGTGCAGGAAGCCTGCGACGCCGATGCGGCGATCGCACGCGGTGGCGTCAGCGCCTGCCGCACCAGCGACAACGGCACCAGCCAGCTGGAAGTGGTGCTGCGCGCCGGCGAACACCTGCCGCAGCAGAGCCTGCCGGTGGACCCGTCGGGCGTGGTGTACGACGCCACCACCCGCGACCCGGTGCCGGGTTCGGTGGTGACGCTGGCGCCGGTAGGCCTGTGCAGCGGCTACGACCCGCGCACCGGCGTGCTCAACGCGGCCGGTGGCGGTTACCGCATCGACGGCAACAACATTGCCATGACGGTGGGCAGCGAAGGCTTCTACCAGTTCGCCTTCGCCCCGACCGCGCCGGCCCGCTGCGAGTTCCAGCTCACGGTGACCCCGCCGGGCGGCTACACGTTCGTGTCGACGATGATCCCGCCGCAGGCCGACGCGTTGTCGCCGGCTGGTGGCGCCGGTGCCAACCACGTGGTGCAGGCCAACACCCAGGCGCCGACCGGTGCCGTGGGCCCGGCCACGCAGTACTACCTCACGCTGTTCGCCGGTTCGGCCACGGCGGCGATCGTGCACAACCACCTGCCGCTCGATACGGCGGTGGCCACGGGCCTTGCGATCACCAAGACCGGTGACCGCCAGACCGCCGAGATCGGCGACACCGTGCAGTACACCATCACCGTGCGGCAGACCGCCGGCAGTGCGCTGGCGGCGTTGAACGTGGTTGACCGCCTGCCGCGTGGCTTCACCTACATCAACGGCACCGCGCGTGCCGAGGGCCGCGCGGTTGCCGACCCGGCCGGCAAGCCGGGCCCGCTGCTCGGCTTCGCGCTGGGGCCGATCAGCGTCGGTGGCCAGGTGGTGCTGACCTACCGCGTCCGCGTGGGCGTGGGCGCGCAGCAGGGCGACGGCATCAACCGGGCGCAGGCCTTCGGCTGCTCCATCGCCGGTGGTTGCATCGATCCGGTCGCCATCGCGCCGCTGCCCGGTTCGCTGGCCTCCAACCACGCCGAGTACCGCGTGCGTGTTACCGGCGGCGTGTTCACCGACCAGGCCTGCGTACTCGGCAAGGTGTTCATGGACTGCAACAACAACCACGTGCAGAACCTGGAAGAGCTCGGCATCCCGGGCGTGCGCCTGTACTTCTCCGACGGCACCTGGGTGATCAGCGATTCGGAAGGCAAGTACAGCCACTGCGGGCTGCCGCCGCAGAGCCACACGCTGAAGGTGGACGCCAGCACGCTGCCGGTCGGTGCGCACCTGACCACCAGCAGCAACCGCAACCTCGGCGACGCCGACAGCCTGTTCCTGGACCTGAAGAACGGCGAGCTGCACCGCGCCGACTTCATCGAGGGCAGCTGTTCCAACCCGGTGCTGGAGCAGGTCAAGGCCCGCCGCACCCAGGGTGAGGTGCGCGCGCCGGAAACCGAACCGGGGCAGGCGCCGCTGCGCTTCGAGAGCAAACCCGCACGGGCACCGCAACAGGCGACCGATACGGCCAACCAGAGACCGATCGTGCACCCCAGAGCCAACCCGCCCGCCGCCGGCTCCGCCACGGAGGGCCAGCCATGAGCCGTGCTTCCGTAGTGCGCCGGCTGCCCCGCCTGAGCCTGCTGGCCTGTGCGCTGGCGACCCTGCCGGCGATGGCCCAGACCGTGGGCACCCCGGGCCGGTTTACCCCGGTGCTGGGCGATGCCAGCACGTTGTACCCGCGCAGCCCGGCCAGCACGGACGCGGTGCCGGTTGCGCTGCGCACGACCACGGCGGCCGGCACGCTGGACCGCATCGTGGTGGAGCTGGACCGCGACGGCGTACCCGCCGATGGCCCGAGCCCGGTGCACGTGCGCGTGCAGCTGCTCGATCCGAGTGGCCTGCCGCTGACCGGCACCACCTACGCCACGATCGAAAACAGCGGTGGGCGTATCCGCCTGCCGGGCTCGCGCACCGATGAGCTCGGCCCCGGCGCGCTGGATGCCGACAAGGTCACCCCCGGCGTGCAGCTGCAGGTCGTCGACGGCGTGGCCGAGTTCGACCTGATCGCGCCGCACGAGCCGCAGGACGTGCTGCTGCGCATCACCGCCGGCGCCGAGACCGCGCAGGGCAGCATCGGCTTCGTGCCGGAAATGCGCGAGATGATCGCCACCGGTTTGATCGAAGGCGTGGTCAACTTCCGTCGCCACGGCAACGGCGGGCTGATCTCGCCGGTGGAGAACAACGACGCCTTCGACCGCGACATCCGTCGCTGGGAGCGCCAGTTCAACAACGGCAAGGCGAATGCCGCCGCGCGCACCGCGTTCTTCGTGAAGGGCCGGATCAAGGGCGAGACGCTGCTGACCGCCGCCTACGATTCGGACAAGGACACCCGTGGCCGCCTGCTGCGCGACATCCAGCCCGAGGAGTTCTATCCGGTCTACGGCGACTCCTCGCTGCGCGGCTTCGACGCGCGCTCGGCCGAGCGCCTGTACGTGCGCCTCGACAACAAGCGCAGCTACCTGCTGTACGGCGACTTCCAGACCGGCGACGGCCTGGCCACGGCCACCGGGATCGGCGGCAGTGGTCCCATTCCGCAGCGCAGCCTGGGCACGTACAACCGCACCGCCACCGGCCTGGGCTGGCACTTCGAAAGCGAACGCGTGCGCAGCAATGTGTTCGCCATCGAAGACTCCCTGCGCCAGGTGATCGAGGAGTTCCGCAGCCAGGGCAGTGGCCCGTACGCGCTGCGCAACAACGCGGTGCTGGAAGGCAGCGAGCGCGTGGAAGTGATCGTGCGCGACCGCAACCAGCCCACCCGCATCGTTTCGGTGCGGCCGCTGGCGCGGCTGGTGGACTACAGCTTCGAGCCGTTCTCCGGGCGCATCCTGCTCAACCAGTTCCTGCCGGCGTTCGACAGCGACCTCAATGCGGTGTCGCTGCGCATCACCTACGAACTGGACCAGGACACCGAGAAGTTCTGGGTGGTGGGCGCCGATGCACAGGTCAAGCTGACCGGCCGCCTGGAAGTGGGCGCGGCGGCGGTGGACGACCGCAACCCGTATGCGGCCTTCCGCATGGGCAGCGCCAACGCCAGCTACCGCTTCGGCGACAACACCCTGCTGGTGGCCGAATTCGCGCGCACCGAGAGTGAGGTCAATACCAACAGCATCAACCAGATCACCTCGCAGGGGCTGAAGGACGTCACTGGCGAGGTGACCGGCGATGCCTGGCGGGTGGAGTTCGCCCACCAGACCGAAAAACTGGAAGCGCGCCTGTTCGCCGCCCGCACCGACCCCGCGTTCAACAACCCGGCGGCGCCGCTGTATGGCGGCCGTGGCGAGTACAACGCCCGTGTTGCCTACCAGCTCGGCCCGCGTCTGGAACTGTACGTGGAAGGCCTCCGCAGCGAAGACCGCAATCCTGACGGCGGCAAGCGCGACGCCGGGGGTGCCGGCGTGCGCATCGACGCCACCGAACGGCTGACCGTGGACCTCGGCGTGCGCAGCATCCGCGAGACCATCGGCATCACCTCGCCGTGGTCGTCCGGTGTGCCGTTCGGCAATGCCGGCGGCCTGACCGGCGGCTTCGCCACCGGCGCCGGTGGCGGCGCGCTCGGCTACGGCCAGCAGGCGCTGGACCCGGCCACCGGGCTGATGGTGATCAACGGCAGCAGCACCGGCAGCCCGATCACCAGCGACCTGCCGGTGGGCACGGAACTGGAATCGGACAGCGCCCGCTTCGGCCTGGGCTACCGCCTGAGCGACAAGCTCAGCAGCGGCGCCGAGATCGAACACAGCGTGAGCGGTGAAGACCGCCGGCGCCTGGCGGCAGGCCTGGATTACCAGGTATTCGAACGCAGCCGCCTGTACGGCCGCTACGAGAAGCAGACCGGCCTGACCAGCGCGTACGGCATCACCACCACCGACCGCGAGGCCGATGCGCTGGTGTTCGGTATCGACAGCAGCTACCTGCGCGATACCCAGACCTTCAGCGAGTACCGCCTGCGCGACGCGATCAGCGGCCGCGACGTGCAGGCCGCCTCGGGCATCCGCAACAACTGGGATATCGCCGAAGGCCTGCGCCTGTCCAGCTCGGCCGAGCACGTCAAGGTGATCGACGGCAGTACCGGCGACAGCACCGGCCTGGCGCTGGCGCTCGATTACGCCGCCAACCCGCTGTGGCGGGGCGCCATTCGTGCCGAGCACCGGATCTCCGAAGACGTGCCCGACACCGACACCAACGAGGCGTTCGACACCACGCTGCTGCAGTTCATGCTGGCGCGCAAGCTCAGCCGCGACTGGACACTGCTGGCCCGCAACTACCTGCTGAGCACGCGCTACGAGGCGCGTGGCGATGTGCTGCAGGACCGCTTCCAGGTGGGCGTGGCCTACCGCGACACCGACCGCAACCGCATCAATGCGCTGGCCCGCTACGAGTACAAGCTCGAACGCGACGAAAGCGGGTTGACGCTGGTGGATGGCGGCACGGTGGATGGCAGCAGCCAGGACGTGCGCACACGCGCCCATATCGTGTCGGCACATGCCGACTGGCATCCGTCGCGTCCGTGGTGGATCACCGGGCGCGTGGCCGGCAAGTGGCAGCAGGACCAGTTCGCCTACAGCGACGGTGCCCGTGTGGACAGCCGTTTCCGCGCGATGCTGTTCTCCGCGCGGGTGGTGTACGACGTTACCGAGAACTGGGATGTCGGCGTGCTCGGCTCCACCTTCCGCGGGCAGAACGGTGCAAACCAGTACGCCTACGGCATGGAGGTCGGCCGGTTGCTGCGGCAGAACCTGTGGTTGTCGGCCGGCTACAACTGGACCGGCTTCGCCGGTGACCGCGATCTCAATGGCTATGAATACACCCAGCAGGGCGTGTTCGTGCGCCTGCGCTTCAAGTTCGATGAAGACCTTTTCCGGCCGGACCCCGTCCGCTACCGCGACCCGGCACGCTGAGGATGCCCTGATGACCGTTACCCACACGACCCTCCGTTTCGCGCGCCCGCTGCTGACCGTGGCGCTGCTCGCCGCGCTTGCCGGTGCCGCGTCTGCCCAGCAGGCGCAACTGCTGCCGCAGCAACAGCGCATCACCGACGCCGCGATCCACGCCGACCACGCCACGTATGAGGCCACCCAGGGCCGCATCCAGGCGCTGAACGACGGTGGCCGGCCGATCCGCGATTACCACCTGTCCAAGGCGCAGTGCTGGCTGGACGTGTCCTTCCACGAATACAGCCGCAACGACCGCAGCGACTTCCCGCAGGCGGCGCTGGGCGAATCGGAGCGGCTGATCGTCGGCATGGAGCAGGGCGCAAGCCCGCTGCCGACCGACACCCCGCTGGTGAACAACGCCAAGTACCTGCGCGACGACCTGTGGCAGCGCCTGCGCGTGCTGCACGGCAGCCCGGGTTTTTCCTGCGCCGCGCAGCAGGTGGCCTGTGGTGAGGTCGAGCTGGTGCACGCCGGCAACGAGTTCAACCAGCAGCAGTGGCGGCATTCCAAGCCGTACATCCAGATCGCCGAGGAGCTGGTCAACGACGCCGAGGCGCAGGCGCGCCAGTGCGACGTGGCACCGGCCGTGGTGGCGGCGCCCGGCCCGCTGGTGGCCAATGTGCTGTTCGAGTTCGACCGCGACGGCTACCGCGACATCCGCACTTATTCGCTGGAGAGCGTGGACCGCGCGCTGGCCAGTATTGCCAGCGAGAAGCTGCAGCTGCAGGGCGTCACCCTGGTCGGCCATGCCGATCGCATGCAGGGGCGCGGCTTCGATGCCAACCAGTCGCTATCGGAACGGCGTGCGCGCACCGTGCGCGAGCTGCTGATCGGGCGCGGGCTGGACCCGGCGAAGATCCGTTACGAATACCGTGGCGACACCCAGCAGGTACAGCAGTGCGACGGCGTAACGCCGCGCGCGGCGCTGCTCGAATGCCTGCTGCCGAATCGCCGGGTGGAAGTGCGGTTCGACGTCACGCGCTGACGCGGCCCGCGCTCCAACGGATCGGGCGGCTGGCGCTCAACGTCACCCAGCCGGCGGCCATCGCGTCGTCCGGGTTGGCCAACACGGCGTGCAGCGGCGGCGCGCCGCTGCCGCGTTCGCCCCACACGCACGCCCACGCATTGCGTCCGCTCTGGCGGGCGCCCTGCAACGCCAGGTCGGCGGCGCGCAGGCTGTCTTCCAGCACAGCTGGCGCGTTGTCGAAGAACGGCAGCGGGGCCACCCCGATGCTCGCGCTGAGGGTCAGGTGCTGCCCCGGTCCGATCTCCACCACCAGCCGTTCGATCGCCAGGCGCAGGTGACCGGCCAGCGCCTGCGCGGCCTGTGCACTGGTGTCGTGGCGGGCAATCAGGAAACCGGCACCGTCGCGGCGTGACACCAGGTCATGGCGGTCGCAGGCCTTACGCAGGCAGCTGGCCACGGCATGCAGCACGCGGTCGCCGGCCGCCTGGCCATGGCGGTCGTTGAGCAGCTTGAAATGGTCCAGCTCCAGCAGCAGCAGCGCGCTGCGGCCGTGATGCGGCGTGGTCCCGGCGTCGAGCAGGCGCTCCGCTTCGCGGCGGTTGACCAGCCCGGTCACGCTGTCGGTACGGGTCAGCGCCGTGAGCTGGCGACGCTGGTGGCGCAGGCGCAGCACGACCACCGTGGCGATCACCCAGACCGCCAGCAGTGCCGCCACCGCGCTGTTGCGCAGCAGGCGTACCCGGCCGAGATCCTGCACGGCGTTGACCTGGGCCGGATCGATGCTGCGTTCGGCCGAGGCCTGCAGGCGCGCCAGCTCGGTCAGCGTTTCGCCCTTGCTGCGCGCCTGGTCCATCTCGCGCCCCAGCCGGCCATAGCGCAGCGCCTGCTCGCGGTTGCCCTGCAGCGTATGGATGTCGCCCAGCAGGTCCAGGCCGTTGCGCACCTCGTCGGTGAACCGGCCGCGCTCGGCCAGCGTCTGCGCCTGGGTCGCCAGTGCCAGCGCCGCAGCGTACGCATGCCGGTCGATGTCCAGCCGGGCCAGCCGCTGCAGGCTCACCACCTGGCCCTGCGGATCCTGCGCGGCCTGCCAGGCTAGCCCCGCGCGCAACCCGGCTTCGGCCTGCTGCAGTTGCCCTTCCCGGCGCTGGATCTCGGCCCGGTGGCTGGCGATGCGATGCAGGAACACCTCCTGCCCGCTCAGCCGTGCGCCGATCGATTCGGCGCGCTTGAAGGCCGCGGCGGCCTCCTGGTTCCGCTGCAGCAGCAGCAGCGCATAGCCATAGTTGTAGTACAGGATCAGGTCGTTCGGGTTGGGCGGCCGGTGCAGGTGTTCGCTGAGCACCGTGGCCTTGTGCAGGTAAGTAAGCGCGCCTTCCGCATCGCCCATCGCATCGCCGCGGATCATGGCGATCTGCAGCAGCGCGCCGATCTGGCCCTGCACGTCGCGCTGGCGGACTGCTTCGTCGAGGAAGCTGCGGGTCAATGCCAGCGCCTGCACGTGGTCGCCGCGCCACAGCAGCAGGTGCGAGGCCAACGAGCGTGCGCGCAGCCGGTCTTCGGCCGTTGCGTCGGCGCGTGCCGCCGCCGCGAGAAGGCGTTCCGACAGTCCGGTGGTCTGGTCCAGCTGCCCGGTCGCCCGCAGGGCCACGCCCAGGCAGCCCACCGCGCCGATCTCGATGGACGTGGACAGCGACGGCGTCGCCAGCAGGGTGCGTGCCATCTGCAGCGCGGCCCGCGGCTCACTGGTCAGCAGCGCGTGGCACTGTTCAACCTGTTCCATCTTCGGCCCGCGGTCGAGCGGGCGTTGCGCCAGTGCGGGCAACGCGGTCAGCGAACACAGGCAGACAAGCGCTGACAGTCCGCGCCGGACGAGCGACAACGTAATCATGGAGGCAACGACTTCCCCGGTCGGGTGCAGACTGATGACGGCGTGGCCGGTCCGGCGCCGGAGAGCCACGGCGGCGGTGCCCGGGGCACGCGCTGCTAATATACCCGGGTTGCCGCCGCGCGCCGGCCTCACCCGCCGGATCCCGTCCCGCATGCCTGTCCTGCCCCCCTCCGCCCCCGACGCCGCCGATTGCCCGCTGGGTCTGGGCCGCCGCACCGACGCCATGCTGCGCGGCCTGCTGGTGATGGTGGGGCTCTACCATCCGCTGCTGGCCCTGTGGATCGCGCTGCGCCCCGGGCTGGGGCTGGACATGATGGTGCCGGCCATGGCGGCCGCGCACGCACTGCTCTGCCTGCTGTGCCTGATCGAGCACCGCGCCGGCCGCCCCCTGCATGCGGCCATGACCTTCCTGTTGGGTGAATTGCTGCTGCTGGTGCTGGCCTACGGCTACTGGGGGCTGGCCGCGCAGCTGCGGGTGCAGATGGTGCAGCTGGTGCCGGTGCTGCTGGTGGCGGCGGTGCTTGGCAGCCGCCCGCTACGCTGGAGCACGGCCTGGCTGTGCGGGTTGATGGCGCTGGGTGCCTGGGGCGATGCGTCCGGGGCGCTGTTCCGCCCCGAGCGCGTGCTGCATGCCACGACCGATCTGGCGATCTCCGCGGCGGGCGCCGTGATGACCGCCTGGCTGCTCCACCACAGCGTGACCGGCCTGCGCGAAAGCCTGTCGGTGGCGCAGCAGCGCAGCCAGGAACTGGCGCGCAAACGCGACGAACTGCAGGTGGAAATGCAGGAGCGCGAGCGCTCGCGCGACCAGCTGGTGCACGCCATGAAGATGGACAACGTGGGCCGGCTGGCCAGCGGCATCGCGCACGACTTCAACCACCTGCTGGCGCTGATCCAAGGCTACGTGGCCAAGGCGCGGCGCAGCGAGGCCGACGAACTGCAGAGCGCGCTGCAGGGCGCGGACTCGGCAACGCGACGGGCCAGTGCGGTCAGCCGCCGCCTGCTGGATTTCAGCCGGCTGGAGGCCAGCCGGCCGCAGCTGCTGGACGCGGCGGCCACCGTGGCCGGCATGGCGCCGATGCTGCAGCAGGTCTTCGACGACGGGGTGTCGTTCGAGGTGGATACCGGCGAAGTGCATTGCCTGATCCATTTCGACCCGGCGCAGCTGGAGTCGATCCTGCTCAGCCTGGCCGTCAATGCCAACCAGGCCATGCCGGATGGCGGCCGGTTCACGCTGCGGCTGCAGCAGCCGGAGCGCGACGGCGAGGTCATCCTGCAGGTGGAGGACACCGGCCACGGCATGAGCGAGGCGGTGCGCGCGCGCTGCCTGGAGCCGTTCTTCACCACCAAGCCGGTCGGGCAGGGCACCGGTCTGGGGCTGGCGGTGACGGCCAGCCTGGTCGCCGCCGCCGGCGGAACGGTGCAGGTGCACAGCCGCCCCGGCGATGGCACCCGCCTGCAGATCCACCTGCCGTCGCGCCCGATGGCGCGGGCACCGGCCTGAGCGCGGCCGGGCCGGTGCGGGCCGAGCGGCTACACTGCGGGCTGATCTTGGGGAAAACTGCCCGTGGTTCCTAGCTGGATCCTGCTGCTGGTGTCGGTGGCCTACGCCGCGCTGCTGTTCGGCGTGGCCTGGTGGGGCGACCGCCGGCCGATGTACCCGAACCGCCCGTGGCTGCGCCCGGTGGTCTACAGCCTCGCGCTGGCCGTGTACTGCTCGTCGTGGACCTTCTACGGCGCGGTCGGCACGGCGGTGCGCAACGGCATCGGCTACCTGCCCATCTACCTCGGCCCGCTGCTGCTGCTCCTGTTCGGCTGGCGCATCATCGAGCGGCTGGCGCTGATCGCGCGCAGCCAGAACGTGGTCTCCATCGCCGACTTCATCTCCTCGCGCTTCGGCCGCTCCCGGCGCCTGGCCGCGCTGGTGGCGGTGATCGCGCTGATCGGCATCATTCCCTACCTGGCGCTGCAGTACAAAGCGGTGGCGATGAGCCTGCAGGTGCTGACCGGCAACGTCGGCCCCACCGGCTATTTCAGCGACCCGGCGCTGTACGTCGCGCTGCTGATGGCGCTGTTCGCCACGTTGTTCGGTACCCGCCAGGTGGATGCCACCGAACACCACCACGGCATGATGCTGGCCATCGCGCTGGAATCGGTGATCAAGCTGATCGCGATGGTGGCGCTGGGCCTGTTCGCCTACCTGTGGCTGTCCGACCGTGGCGAGACCGTGGTGCGCAGTGCGCGCACGCTGTTCACCGGCCTGCCGCCGGTGGGCTTCATCTCGCAGACGCTGCTCAGCTTCCTGGCGATCGTGTGCCTGCCGCGCCAGTTCCATGTGGCGGTGGTCGAATGCGGCGACGTGCGCGACGTGCGCCGCGCGCGCTGGATGTTCGGCGGCTACCTGATCGTGATCTCGGCGATGGTGATTCCCATCGCCACCGCCGGCGTGACCCTGTTCGGCACCGGCGGCAGCATCGCCGACGACAGCATGGTGCTGGCGCTGCCATTGGCCGAAGGCCGCACGTTGCTGGCGCTGGTGGCCTACGTCGGCGGCTTCTCGGCGGCCACCGGCATGGTGATCGTGTCCTCCATCGCGCTGGCCACCATGGTCAGCAACGACCTGGTGATGCCGGTGCTGCTGCGCCGCAGTGGCGACCACCAGGAGGCCGCCGACGTCGCCTCGCGGGTGCTGTGGATCCGCCGCATGGCGATCCTGCTGCTGGCGCTGGCGGCCTACACCTACTACCGCGGCAGCAGCAACGACAGCACGCTGGCCTCGTACGGGTTGATGGCCTTCGCCGCCGTGGCGCAGTTCGCGCCCGGCCTGATCGGCGGCCTGTACTGGCGCGGGGCCAGCCGCAAGGGCGTGGAAGCCGGCATCCTGCTCGGCTTCGGCACCTGGATCTACACCCTGCTGCTGCCCGCGTTGACCCATGCCGGCTGGATGGACGCGGCGTGGTTGACCGAAGGCCCCTTCGGGATCGAGTGGCTGCAGCCGCAGCGCCTTTTCGGCATGCGTGGCTGGGACCCGCTCACGCATGGCACGTTCTGGTCGCTGCTGATCAATGCCGCCGCCATGCTGCTGGTGTCGGTGCGCTGGCGGCCCGGCGTGGACGAACGCCTGCGTGCCGCGCCGTTCCTGGACCCGTACGCCGCGCGCCCGTCGGTGGCCGGTGCGTGGCCTGGCCATGTGCATGTCGGCGACCTGCTGGCGCTGGCGTCGCGAGTGGTGGGCGACCGCCACGCGCGCCGTTCGTTCTTCGAACAGGCGCAGTCGATGGGGCACGAACTGCAGGCATCGGCCGCCGCCGACCGCGCCTGGGTGCAGTTCACCGAACGCCTGCTGGCCGCGTCGATCGGTGCGGCGTCCGCGCGCCTGCTGCTCACCAGCCTGCTGCGGGGCTCGGGCATGGACCTGGGCGAAGTGGTCGCGGTGCTGGACGAAGCGGGGCAGGAGCTGCGCTTCAACCGCGAGATCCTGTCCACCACGCTGGAGAACATCAGCGCCGGGGTCAGCGTGGTCGATCCGGAAATGCGCCTGACCGCCTGGAACCGCCGCTACCAGCAGATGTTCGGCTACCCCGACGGCATGCTGTATGTCGGCCGGCCGGTGGCGGACCTGATCCGCTACAACGCCGAGCGCGGCGAACTGGGCGAGGGCGATATCGACCTGCAGATCAACCGCCGCATCGGTTACATGCGCGCCGGCTCACCGCACATCTTCGAGCGCACCCGCAGCGATGGCCGGGTGATCGAGATGCGCGGGCAGGCGCTGCCGGGCGGTGGGTATGTGACCAGCTACAACGACATCACCGACTACAAGCATGCCGAGACCGCGCTGCTGGAGGCCAACGAGACGCTGGAACAACGCGTGGCCGAACGCTCGCACGCCGCCGAGGCGGCGCAGCAGTCCAAGACGCGCTTCCTCGCCGCCATCAGCCATGACGTGCTGCAGCCGCTGAACGCGGCGCGGCTGTTCGCCTCGGCACTGCGCGACAGCCACCACGACAACGACGAGCAGCGCCACCTGGCCGAACGCGTGGACGCCTCGCTGCGTGCGGCCGAAGAGCTGCTCGACGGCCTGCTGGACGTGTCGCGGTTGGACGCGGGTGGCCTGCACCCGGTGATCGGCGACTTCGACGTGAGCCTGCTGATGCGCGAGCTTGCCGCGCAGTACTCGCCCGTAGCGGCCGGCCGCGGCCTGCGCCTGGACCTGTTCGCCCGCCCGGCATGGGTACGCAGCGACCGCCGCCTGCTGCGCCGGGTGCTGCAGAACTTCCTGGCCAACGCGCTGCGCTATACCCGCCAGGGCCGCATCGTACTGGCGGTGCGCCACCGCCGCGACGAGATCGAGCTGCAGGTGTGGGACACCGGGCCCGGCATTCCCGAGCACCACATGCAGCAGATCTTCGACGAGTTCCATCGCTACCAGCAGCCGTTCGACTGGGGCGAACAGGGCCTCGGCCTGGGCCTGTCGATCTGCCAGCGCATCTCGCGCCTGCTCGACCATCGGCTCAACGCACGCAGCCGGGTAGGCAGTGGCAGCATGTTCTCGATCCTGCTGCCGCGCGCGGCGGTGCCCGAGTTGCCGGCGGCGACCGCGGCCAATGCCACGCCCGAGTGGGCCAACCGCTCCGATTCGCTGGCCGGCATGCGGGTGCTGTGCGTGGACAACGACCAGGAGATTCTCGACGGCATGCGCGCGCTGCTGGGCCGCTGGCAGGTGGAGGTCATCACGGCCAGCACCGTGGACCAGGCGCTGGAGGTGGTGGATGCGCAGCCGGACGTGATGCTGGTGGACTACCACCTGCATGACCGCATGGACGGACTGGACACGCTGGTGGCGCTGCGCGAGCGCGCAGGCCGTGAGATCCCCGGCGCGCTGCTGACCGCCGATGGACGCGACGAGCTCAAGCGCATGGCGCGCGAGCGGGGCTACCGGTTGCTGACCAAGCCGATCAAGCCGGCCTCGCTGCGCGCGTTCCTGGCGGCGTATTCCAGCCTGCCGGGCTGAAGCCGACAGGGGCACCGCACGGGACGGGCCTTGCGCGGGCGCGTGCGCGCTCCCGGGCGTGATGCGCATCCGAAACGGCGACCAGGCGCTGCGTATGCTGCCGGCCACGCGCGACGCGCTTTGAGCCGCATCGGTCATGCCCAACATTCCCGCCTTTGCCTCCGCTGCACCGGCTGCGCCCCCCTCGATGGCGTCGGCGCTGCCCGCTGCGGCGGCTGCCTCCCCCGCCGCACCCTGGCTGCGCTCGGTGCTGAATGTAACGCCGCATTCCGCGCTGGCCGTGCCGGTCGCCGCTGGGCTGGGTGCGGGCGTGGGCGCCGCGCTGGCGCTGGCGTTCCAGGGCATCGGCAACCTGCTGCCGGGCACCGGCGTGGGTGCACTGCTGGGCACCGGCTGGCTGTGTGCGCTGCGCGGGTTCGTGCAGTCCGAACAATCGCTGCAGATGCATCAGGCGCGCGTCGACGCCCTGAAGGATTACCCCGCCGCGCACGAGCTGCTGAAGATGGCAGATACCTGCCTGCATGACGTAGCGGCAGTAAAACGTTTGTCCGATCGCGTGGAGCGCGATGTGCGTGCCATGTGCGTTCGTTTCCAACAGCACTGCGACGAGCAGGGGCTCAAGGTCGCGCCACTGATGGAGCAGGTGCTGCGCCACTTCTTCCTGTTGCACTGTAGCGACCGCGGTATTCTGGTGGTCAGCCGTGGCAGTACGCAGGAGTGCTACCTGGTGGCCGCGCATGCGCAGGACCAGGAGCCCATCCGCGCGGCGCTGAATCGCAAGGGCGCGTCGCCCAGTGCCGTGCTGCGCAACCTGCGCTGTCCGTTCATCCGTGCGGACCTGGTGAACGAGCATGTGCACGGGGCCACCTCGTTTCAGATGGAGCGCGATGACGTGGAATACATCCCCGCCGTGGCTTCGCCTGCACGCCACGCGGCCCATTCGCCGGCCCCCGACGTGCCGGCAGCGGCGACGCAGCCGCGCCGACGCTTTCCCCGCCTGCACGGCGCCATCCCGGCGGCCACCCGCGCAGCTGCCGGGCCCGGTGCCGCACCGCCAACGCCGCCGGCGCCACGCAGCATCGTGTGGGGACAGATCCTCACCGACCAGATCGGCCAGCTGCCCGTGTCCGGGCGCACGCTGACCAAGCTTGCCGCGATCACCGAGGACCTGCAGGCCGGCCGCGTGTGCGGCAAGCCGGTGACGCTGCATGGCGTGCATTACAGCGCGAGCGATATCCAGCTCGAGGGTCTGAACGGCCGCAACCTCTGGCGTCTGCTGCACCGACGCACGCCGGCAGGACATGAGCTGGTCGGTATCGTGGACTACCACGAGCCCCGCCGCGGTGGCAGCAGGACGCGCTGGTGGGAGCCCTGAGCGGCGCTTACGCCGCGCCGTGCAGGTGCTCGAACAGGATGGTCGCACCGATGATGATCAGGATGACGCCACCCACGATCTCGGCACGCTTGCCGACCATGCCACCGATCACCCGGCCCAGCATGATGCCGGCGGTGACCATGACCAGGGTGCACAGGCCGATCACCAGCGCCATCACGCCGATATTCACGTCGAGGAAGGCCAGGCCGATGCCGACCGCCATCGCATCGATGCTGGTGGCAAAGCCGGTGACGGCCAACCGCCAGAAGCCGTGGTGCTTGTCGGCGTCTTCCGCCTCGCCGCCCTCATCGGGGCGCACGCCGTTGATGATCATGTGCACGCCAAGCGCGCCGAGCAGGCCGAACGCGATCCAGTGGTCGAAGGCCTCCACGTAGGAGGAGGCCGCGCGGCCGAGCAACCAGCCGATGACCGGTGTGAGCGCCTCGATGACGCCAAAGATAAGGCCTGCACGCAGGGCGTCGACGAAACGGGGTTTGCGCATGGCGGCGCCTTTGCCGATCGCCGCAGCGAAGGCATCGGTGGACATGGCAAAGCCGATGAGGAGCATCGAAATGGGGGACATGGATAGGCACGGCAGGTTGGGCGATGTCGGACAACGGACCGCGCTCGCGCCCAACCTGTCGTTGCGCACGCGGACCGCTGGTCTCGCCAACCATCATGGCTGCCCGCACCACGGCGCACTGGCCGAGTATGTTGATACGGGCGTTTCCCTTCAGCAGGAAACAGGCTACTCCCCAAGGGGACGCGAAGCTTAGCACCGGCGATGCGGTTTACCGCCAAAATCAGCGAATTGCGCAGGGAATGCTGGGATGTATAGCGCAGGCTATAACGCCAACGGCGTTATGCCCTGCGCGGGTAGCGCCGGGCTCTGCCCGGCAGCGTTTCAATGCAGCGGGGCAGAGCCCCGCTCTACGTCGGTACGCGCAGCGGGGCAGAGCCCCGCTCTACGCCGTAGCGCCGGGCTCTGCCCGGCAGCTAGTCTTCTTCCGGCGGCAACACCAGCGGCTCGTCATCCAGCGTCAGCTTGCCCGCCATCAGCACCGCCTGCGTCCGGTTGGTCACGCCCAGCTTGCGCAGGATCGCGGTCACGTGGGCCTTGATCGTCGCCTCGGACACATTGAGGTCATACGCGATCTGCTTGTTGAGCCGCCCGGCACCGAGCATCTGCAGCACGCGGAACTGCTGCGGGGTGAGCTCGCGCAGGCGCTGACCCACCTCGCGCTCCTCGCGGCCGGTGGGCGGCACGTTGTGCGCCTCCGGCGGGGCCCAGGTCTCGCCGTCCAGGATCGTCGCCAGCGCATGGCCGATGGTGTCCGAGTCGGCCGACTTGGGAATGAACCCGAACGCGCCGTGGTCCAGCGCACGCCGCATGACGGTGGGTTCTTCGCGCGCGGACACCACCACCACCGGCAGCTGAGGGTGTAGGGCACGCATGTGCACCAGCGCGTTGAAGCCCTGCGCGCCCGGCATGTTGAGGTCCATCAGGACCAGGTCGGCGTCAGCATGCTGGTCGGCCAGCTGGTACAGCGCTTCCACGCTGTCGGCCTCGAACAGCAGCACGCCAGGCATCACCCGCTGTACCGCGCCGCGTAGTGCTTCGCGGAACAGGGGATGGTCATCGGCAATCAGCAGGGTAGGCATCGGAGTCGTGGGGGTAGAAGGGATCATCGGGCACCGCAGTCATTGCGCAGGAATGGAATCCGATGGCCGCCAACGCCCTCCCACGCTGGCGGCCACGAGGCGCATTCCTGCGCCGTCCCGGCGAACTATTTGACTTTACGCTCTTCCACCAGCGACGCCACCACCGACGGATCGGCCAGGGTCGAGGTGTCGCCCAGCTGGTCGGCCGCGTTCTCGGCGATCTTGCGCAGGATGCGGCGCATGATCTTGCCCGAGCGCGTCTTCGGCAGGCCCGGCGCCCACTGCAGGTGGTCCGGCGAGGCGATGGGGCCGATTTCCTTGCGCACCCACGCCACCAGTTCCTTCTGCAGTTCGTCGCTCGGCGTCTCGTCTGCCACCAGGGTCACATAGGCGTAGATGCCCTGGCCCTTGATGTCGTGCGGGAAGCCGACGACGGCCGCTTCGGCCACCTTCGGGTGCGAGACCAGCGCGCTTTCCACTTCCGCCGTACCGATGCGGTGGCCGGACACATTGATCACGTCGTCGACGCGGCCGGTGATCCAGTAATAGCCATCCTCGTCGCGACGGCAGCCGTCACCGGTGAAGTAGCTGCCCGGGTAGGTGCGGAAGTAGGTGTCGATGAAGCGCTGGTGGTCGCCGTAGACGGTGCGCATCTGGCCCGGCCACGAATCGCGGATGATCAGGTTGCCTTCGGTGGCACCGTCCTTGATCTCGCCGTCGGCATTGACCAGCGCCGGCTGCACGCCGAAGAAGGGCAGGGTGGCCGAACCGGGCTTGAGATCGGTGGCACCGGGCAGCGGCGAAATGAGAATGCCGCCGGTCTCGGTCTGCCACCAGGTGTCCACGATGGGGCAGCGGCCGTCGCCGACCACGTCGTAATACCAGCGCCAGGCTTCCGGATTGATCGGCTCGCCGACGCTGCCGAGCAGGCGCAGCGACGCCCGCGAGGTGCGCTTGACCGGCGCTTCGCCCTCGCGCATCAGCGCGCGGATCGCGGTGGGTGCGGTGTAGAAGACGCTCACCTGGTGCTTGTCGATCACCTCCCAGAACCGCGAGGTGTTCGGGAAGCTCGGCACGCCCTCGAACATCAGCGAGGTGGCACCGTTGGCCAGCGGGCCGTACACGATGTAGCTGTGGCCGGTGACCCAGCCGACGTCGGCAGTGCACCAGTAGATGTCGTCCTCGCGCAGGTCGAACACTGCTTCATGGGTGTAGGCCGCATACAGCAGGTAGCCGCCGGTGGTATGCAGCACACCCTTCGGCTTGCCGGTGGAACCGGAGGTGTAGAGGATGAACAGCGGATCCTCGGCGTTCATCCGCTCCGGCTCGCACTGCGCCGGCTGCGGGTCCACCACGTCATGGAACCAGCGGTCGCGCGGGGCCTGCATGTCCACCGCGCCGCCGGTGTGGCGCACCACCAGCACGGTTTCCACCGTGGTGGTGCCGGGCAGCTTCAGCGCGGCGTCCACATTGGCCTTCAGCGGAATCTTGCGGCCACCGCGCAGGCCTTCGTCGGCGGTGATGATCAGCTTGCTGCCGCAGTCGATCACGCGGTCGGCAATCGAGTTCGGCGCGAAGCCACCGAACACCACCGAGTGGATCGCACCGATGCGCGCGCAGGCCAGCATGGCCACGGCGGCATCGACAATCATCGGCAGATAGATGGTGACCCGGTCGCCCTTCTTGACGCCCAGGTTGCGCAGCGCGTTGCCGAGCCGGCAGGTGCGCTCATACAGCTCGCGGTAGGTGACGCCCTGCGCGGGCGCGTCCGGGCTGTCCGGTTCGAACAGCAGGGCGACCTTGTCGCCGCGCTTCTCGAGCTGGCGGTCCAGGCAGTTCACGCTGGCGTTGAGTTCGCCGTCCTCGAACCACTTGATGCGGAAATCGTCGAGCTGGTAGCTGACGTTGCGGATCGTGGACGGCTTCTTGTACCAGTCCAGCCGCTCGGCGGCCTTGCCCCAGAACGCGTCGGGGTTGTCCACCGATTCGCGGTAGAGCTGCTGGTAAGTGTTCTTGTCAATGCGCGCCTTGGCGGCAACGTCCGCCTTGACGGGGTAAAGATCGGCCATGGCACCCTCACTTGCACTAGGACTGGGTTGTGCGATCGCAGCATAACCCGCGATTCATCCCCCTCAGTTTGCCGCATCCACCGGGTCGCGCGGTATCGGGATGGTTAGACCATGGTCGTACCGGCCGCAGTTTGCGTACGACTAACAGTCGGTACCCACTCAGTTGCCTTCGGCACCTGCTGCCCGCCTGCGGCGTTCAGGTACCCGCGCCGGCGGTGCGGCTACTACCAATGGCCAATAGCGGGGTGCGTCAGCCTGCCGCACGCTCGGCTCGACCGTGACCCCACACGCGGCGATCACTTTGCCACCCGGGAGAGAGGGCAACATGAGTACCCGTATGTTGAAGACCATGCGCAAGCCGTTGGCGACCTGCCTGTTGGTCGCGCTGGTGGCGCCAGGCATGGCGTTTGCAGACACCGCCAAAGAGAAGCAGCTGGAAGCCCGCGTCGCCGAACTGGAGCGCCAGGTCCAGCTGCTGTTGTCCACCACGCAACAGCAACAGAGCCAGATCAGCCAGGCGCAGACCGACGTGACCGCGGTGAAGACGGTGCAGGCGCAGCAGCCTGCCCTCGCCGCCGTGCCGGCCGGCAAGCAGCCGATCCAGGTCACCACCATCACCCCGGGCGCCGCGCCGGGCACGACGGTCAAGATCGGTGGCTTCATCAAGGCCGACTTCCTGCTTACCCAGACCGGCGATGGCCAGCTGGCCGACGACGCCACCGGCCGCGCGCTGTACCTGCCGGGCCAGACCCCAGTGGCCGGTGCCGGCGGCAGCGGCGAGCGTTCTGATGTGGACTTCAATGCCCACGCCAAGTTCTCGCGCTTCAACCTGGGCATCGACAACGTGTCGGACAAGGGCAACAAGTCCGGTGCGTTCTTCGAGATGGACTTCTTCGGCAACTCGCTGGGCAACCAGACCGCCACCAACACCTATGGCGTCACCCTGCGCCACGCGTACATGTACTGGAACAACTGGATGGCCGGCCAGACCTGGTCGAACTTCATGGACGCCGCGTCGCTGCCGGAGGCGGTCGACTTCGTCGGTCCCACCGACGGCGTGCTGTTCGTCCGCCAGGCGCAGGTCCGATACACCCAGGGCGGCTTCAGCGTCGCGCTGGAAAACCCGGAAACCACCGTGCTCACTGGCACCCGCAACCCGGTCACCGGGGCGTGGACCAACGTGGCCAGCAACAGCGACCGCGGCTCGCTGCCTGACCTGACCCTGCGTTACGGCTGGAAGGGCGACTGGGGCACCTTCGGCGTCGGCGGTATCGTGCGCCAGCTCAAGGTCGACAACCAGACCACCGGTGCCGATGCGGACAAGATCGGCGGCGGCCTCACCCTCGGCGGCAAGTGGGTGATGGGCAGCAGCGACCAGCTGCACTACCAGATCAGCGGTGGTGAAGGCATCGCGCGTTACGTGGGTCTGGGCGTCACCGCAGATACAGCCTACGACGTGGCCCGCGACGAACTCAACCCGACCGGCGTGCTGGCCGGCTATGTCGGCTGGCGCCACGCCTTCAGCCCGAAGCTGCGCACCAACCTGATCTACGCGCGCAGCGACTACGACAACGACAGCGTGCTCGGGCCGCTGGTGACCAAGAGCGTGCAGAGCATCCGCGGCAACATCTTCTACACGCCGATGCCCAAGGTCGATATCGGCGCGGAGTACATGTACGGCGTGCGCGAGATCGAGGACGGCCGCAAGGGCGACATCAACCGCGTGCAGTTCACCACGAAATACAGCTTCTAACCGGAGTGCCGACCAACGGTCGGCACCTACCAGATTGCGTCACCAATGATTGCTTCGGAGGGGAAGCGTCCCATGTCAACAACACCTGTACCTGCAAAAGCAGAACTCACCCAGGGGCACAAGAAGGTCATCTTCGCGTCCAGCCTGGGTACCGTCTTCGAGTGGTATGACTTCTTCCTGTATGGCTCGCTCGCGGCCATCATCGCCAAGCAGTTCTTCAGCGGGGTCAATGAAACCACGGGCATGATCTTCGCCCTGCTGGCGTTCGCAGCCGGCTTCTTCGTGCGCCCGTTCGGCGCGGCCTTCTTCGGCAGCCTCGGCGACCGTATTGGCCGCAAGTACACCTTCCTGGTCACGATCCTGATCATGGGCATCTCGACCTTCCTGGTCGGCGTGCTGCCCAACTACGCGTCGATCGGTTTCGCCGCCCCGGTGATCCTGATCGTCCTGCGCCTGGCCCAGGGCCTGGCCATGGGCGGTGAATACGGTGGCGCTGCGACGTACGTTGCCGAACATGCACCGGCCGACAAGCGCGGCCTGTACACCAGCTTCATCCAGTGCACGGCCACGCTGGGCCTGTTCATGTCGCTGCTGATCATCCTCGCCTGCCGCTACTTCTTGGGCAACGAGGCGTTCGAAGCCTGGGGCTGGCGCATTCCGTTCCTGGTGTCCATCGTCCTGCTCGGCATCTCGGTGTGGATCCGCCTGCAGCTGAGCGAGTCGCCGCTGTTCCAGCAGATGAAGGCCGAAGGCAAGGGCTCCAAGACCCCGTTCCGTGACAGCCTCAAGGACGGCAACCTGAAGCTGATGCTGCTGGTCCTGCTCGGCGCCGCGGCCGGCCAGGCCGTGGTGTGGTACGGCGGCCAGTTCTATGCGCTGTTCTTCCTGAGCAGCATGCTCAAGGTCGACGCCACCACCTCCTACCTGCTCATCGCCGGTGCACTGGCCCTGGGTACGCCGTTCTTCATCTTCTTCGGCTGGCTGTCCGACCGCATCGGTCGCAAGAAGATCATCCTGGCCGGCTGCCTGCTGGCGGCAGTGACCTACATCCCGGTGTTCAAGGGCCTGACCCACTTCGCCAACCCGGCCATCGAAGAGGCCCGCAGCAGCTCGCCGGCGTTGGTCAATGCCGATCCGAACACCTGCTCGTTCCAGTTCGATCCGGTGGGTCTGCGCAAGTTCACCAGCTCGTGCGACGTGGCCACCGCCGCGCTGACCAAGGCGGGCGTGCCGTATGACGTGAAGCCGGCACCGGCCGGTTCGCTGGCGGTCGTCAACGTGGGTTCGGCCAACGTTGCCTCGTACGAGGCCGCCGGCCTGACCAAGGAAGAAGGCAAGGCCAAGGCCGACGCGTTCGGTGCTGAGCTGAAGACCGCACTGACCAGCGCCGGGTACCCGGCCAAGGCCGACAACGCCCGCATCAACATCATCGGCACCATTGCGATGCTGTGGATCCTGGTGCTGTACGTGACCATGGTGTACGGCCCGATCGCCGCCTACCTGGTCGAGCTGTTCCCGACCCGCATCCGCTACACCTCGATGTCGTTGCCGTACCACATCGGCAACGGCTGGTTCGGTGGCTTCCTGCCGGCGATTTCGTTCGCGCTGGTGGCCGGCACCGGCAACCTGTACTACGGCCTGTGGTACCCGATCATCATCGCGCTGATGACGGTCGTGGTCGGCGGCCTGTTCCTGCATGAAACCAAGGGTGTGGACATCACCAAGTAACCGGTGATGGCGTGAACCCGAAGGGCCGTGGCATTGCCACGGCCCTTTTCATTCCAGCGCCAGGGAAGCTGTCCCGGGTAGGGTCGCATCCCAATCGACTGCCGATACCCTCGCAACGCGCGATGGCGGCATGACCCGCGAACGGAGGACGCGCCGTGCCCCCAGCGTCACGTGGCCTGCGGCTATAGTCGCGCCATGAGCGATCCCCACACCGATCCCGCCGCACTCCCCGCGATCCTGCACACCCTGCGCACTGCCTGGCAGGCCAACCGGCCGTCGCTGGAGCAGCGCCGCAGCGACCTGCAGCGCCTGCGTGCCGCACTCAAGCCGCGCCTGCCGCAGATGGCCGAGGCCATCGCCGCCGATTTCGGCCACCGCGCTATCTATGAGTCGCTGATCGCCGACGGCATGACCGTGCTCAACGAGATCGACCACCTGCTGGGCCAGTTGCGCGGCTGGATGCGCCCCCGCCGGGTGTCGGTGGGCTGGCGGTTCTGGCCGGCACGGGCGCAGACCCGGCCGGTGCCACTGGGCGTAGTCGGGGTGATCTCGCCGTGGAACTACCCGGTCAACCTGGCGCTGATTCCGCTTGCGACCGCGATCGCGGCCGGCAACCACGTCATCCTCAAGCCGTCCGAACACACCCCGCGCACCAGCGCCTTCCTGCACGACCTGCTGGGCGAGGTGTTCCCGGCCGACCGGGTGGCGGTGGTGCAGGGCGATGGCGAACTGGCCAGCGCGCTGTCCGGCTCGCCGCTGGACCACCTGGTGTTCACCGGCTCCACCGCGACCGGCCGCAAGGTGATGGCTGCCGCCGCCCAGCACCTGACCCCGCTCACGCTGGAACTGGGGGGCAAGTCGCCGGCCATCGTCTGCAGCGACTACCCGTTGGACAAGGCCGCCGCGCGGCTGGCCACCGGCAAGTGGTTCAACGCCGGGCAGACCTGCATCGCGCCCGACTACGTGCTCATCGACGGGCGCCGCCAGCGCGAGCTGGTACAGCAGCTGCAGACCCAGGTGCGCGAGCGCTACGGCGATTTCAGCACCGCCGACGATTACACCCGCATCATCCACGAGGGCCAGTACCAGCGCCTGATCGGCTACCTCACTCAGGCGCGCGAACGCGGCGTGCCGGTGATCGAACTGGCCAGCATCGATCCCGAGCGCGCGCGCCGCGAGCGGCTGATCGTGCCGACCATCGTGCTCGACCCCCCGGCCGACCTTGACCTGATGCAGGAAGAAATCTTCGGGCCAATCCTGCCGGTCTGCGCCTACCCCGATCTGGAGGGCGCACTGCAAGCGGTGCAGGGACGCGACCGCCCGCTGGCGCTGTACGTCTTCAGCCAGCAGCGCGACGTCGTGGAACGCGTCCTCGGCACCATCGTGGCCGGTGGCGTCACCGTCAACGACACCCTGCTGCACTTCGCCATCAACGGCCTGCCATTTGGCGGCGTCGGCCCCAGCGGCATGGGTGCGTACCACGGCCGCGCCGGGTTCGACGCCATGAGCAAACAGCTGCCGATCCTCTGGCAGTCACGCTGGGCGGCCAGCGACCTGCTCAAGCCGCCGTACTCAAAAATCGCCGGCCTGTTGAAGGCGATGATTCGGTGAAGCGATATCAGTGGCGGGTTACGGTAACGCCGGCAGCGGAATGTCCGAGGCCGGCATGTTGATTTCATAGCGGGTACTTCGGCCGCCACCAGGAAGGCGACGCAGGCAGCCTTTCTCCAGCAGGTCGGCCAGATGGCGGGTAGCCGTCGCTTTGGAAACCTTGGCGACAGCCTGGTACTGCGCTGCATTGATTCCGTCCCTGAAGCCGCGCTCGCCGCCATCCAACAGGCGATTGAGCACTTTGGTCTGCTCCGGCGACAGCGACTGATCGCGATGCAGCTGCCAGAAGCGTGCCTTGGCCAGCACGCGGTCGATGCGGTGCAGTGCCTGGAGCAGGCTGTCGTGCAGGGTACGCAGAAACCACAGCAGCCACGCCGTGATATCGAGCCCGTCCTTCTGGCTGGCTTCCAGGATCCGGTAGTAGCCGGCGCGGTCCGCCAGGATGCTGGCGGACATGGCGTGGAAACGGATCGCCTGCGGTTGTGCCTGGGCCAAGGCAAGGTCGGTCAGTGCGCGGGTCAGGCGGCCGTTGCCATCGTCGAACGGGTGCAGGGTAACGAACCAGAAATGCGCGATGCCGGCACGCAGCAGCGGGTCCAGTGTGACGTCCTGGCGTGAGCTGGCGAACCAGGCAAGGAACGCATCGAGTTGCGCTTCCAGTCGTTCGCGGGGAGGTGCCTCGAAGTGAACGTTCGGACGATCGAGGCGGCCGGAGACCACCTGCATCGGTTCTTCCCCGCGCAGCGCGCCGACGCGGATGCGGAGTGGAAGCACTGTGTCGTGGGCGGCAAACAGCCATCGGTGCCACTGCAGCAGCCGCGGCAGATCCAACGCGGCATCGGCCTGCCCTGTGGCGTCGACCATCAGATCGGCCAGTCCCTCGCTGCGTGGCGTCGGGCGCCGGGGCGCGTCATCGGCCATGCCGAGATGGCGTGCCAGGGAAGATCGCACGGAACCCACATCCAGCTGCTCGCCCTCGATCGCCGAAGACGTGACAATGTTGGACAGTAGCGTATCGAGCGCGTCCTCGGCCTGCAGGTCGCCGGCCACGGCACCGGCCATGCCCAGCAGCTGTCCGTACGCCTGCTGACAGTCGCGCAGCGGCTGGGCCACGGCGTCGCTCTGCCAGCGGAAGTGTGGCCAATCGGGGTGTTGCCAGATCCAGCGGGGGGCAGTCATGGGCTTGCCTCGAGCAGGGATGAGCCGAATAAGCCCGCTAATCGGCTCATTTGATGAGCCGATTATGACCCCTAATCGGCTCATGCGCCAGCGCGGCCCACTCCGGGCGGTCAGTCGCCCAGTACGCCGCTCACGCCCATGTACACGCCCGTGCCGTCGCCACTCTTGGAGAAGCCGCCTTCCAGGCTCCAACGGCCGGTTCCGGCGGTGTAGCGGGTGCTGATGCCCACCGCGCCCTGCGTCTTGTAGCCTGCCGCGCCAACCGCGTAGGTGGTTTTGCCCGGCACATACGGCGCCTGGCGCGCGGCCAGCGCGGTGGCAACACCGGCCTGCATGCTGCGCTCCATGCCGTCCATGCGATGCGAGAGGCTGGCGTTGCTGAACTTGTTTTCGCGGTTCATCGTCCAGTCGTACATCTGGCTGCCGTTGATCGCGTCGGTGCTGCCGGCGGCGACGCGGCCGCTGGCCACATTGCTCATGGTCACCGGCGTGCCCTGGCCCAACGTGACCTGGTTGTAGTTGGTGCTGCCATCGGCATTCTGGTCATAACGCACCGACTGCTTCAGCTGCGCCATGTTCACCGCGTCGGTGTCCTGCGTACCGGCGGCAACGTTGGCCACCTGGCGCTCGTTGCCCTGCGAGCCCACCGACACCGCGTTGTCCCGATCGGCCACCGATCCATTGCCCAGTGCCACCGCGTTGTTGCCGACCGCCTTGCTGTTGTTGCCCAGCGCGGTGCTGTTCTCGCCCGAAGCCGCCGAGGCGTTGCCCACCGCGAGCGCATCGCTACCCGCCGTTGAGGCCACCTTCCGGGCGCCATCGTCGACATTGGCGCTGACCAGGCCGCTGTCGCTGAAGCCGCCGCTGGTGATGGCGCTCTCCAGGTGCGTGACACGGTGATCCAGGTTGCCGACATCGTTGCTGACGTTGGTGATCTGGTTCGTGATGTTGGCCAGATTCCCGCCCATGCCATCCACGCCGTTCTTCAGGCTGGCGATGTCGCTGCTGTTCTGGCTGGTGCGGCCGTCCAGATTGCCGATGGCATCGCCGACAGTGTTCACCGTCGTACCGCCCACGGAATAGCTGGGCGCCGAGATCGTGCCATTGGTGTTCACCACCGAACCACCGCCCAAATTGTTTGCGATGGACTGGCTCACGCCATACAGCTGCGAACCGTTGATCGCCTGCAGGCTGGACGCGTTGACCGCGCCGACCGCCACGCCTTCCAGCACCCGCGCACCGGCGGAGCCGTTGAAGTTCACCGTCGCGCCGTCCTTGCCCTTGGCAACGGTAATCACGCGGCTGTCTTCATCCTGCTGCACCAGCCCGATCTCGCCGTTGGCCAGGCTCTCGCTGAGGTTGGTGATGGCCGTGGTGTTGGTGGTGGTGCGCGCATCGATGTTGGTGATGGCGTCCCCTACGTTGTGCACGGTGGTGCCGCCGGTACCATCAGCATCCTTGTCCACCCGATAGCTCGGGCCGGTGATGCTGCCATCGGCATTGACCGAGGCATCGCCGCCCAGGCCGGCCACGACGCCCTTGAGCTGCGCGACGTTCACCGCGTCTGCATCTGCACCGCCTGCCTTCACGCCGGTCAGGGTGCGCACGCCTTCGCTGCCGGTGAAGTCCACCGTGGTACCGGCCTTGGCCTGGGCCACCGTGATCAGCTTGCTGGTCGCATCCTGGCGCACCAGGCCGACGTCGCCGTTGTCGAGGCTGTTGGTGATCGCCGTTTCCACGGTAGTGACGCGGTTGTCGAGATTGGTGATGGCCGTGGTATGGCTGTTGATCGTCGTGGTATTGCCTTCCACGGTCGTCTGCAGAGCACCGATGTTGGTGGTGTTACCTGCCACGGTCGTCTGCAGGCTGCCGATGCTGGTGGAATTTCCTTCCACGGTGGTCTGCAGCGTGCTGAGGTTGGTGGTGTTGCCCGCCACGCGGGTATCCAGCTGGCTGATCGCATTGCCGACGCCGGATGCCGTCGTGGCGTTGCCATCGGCACCGGTCAGGGTGTAGACCGGCGTGCTGATCGTGCCGTCGGTGTTCACCACCGAACCGCCGCCCAGGCTGGTCGCCACCGACTGGCTCAAGCCATGCAGCTGGGCACCGTTGACTGCCTGCAGGCTGGACGCGTTGACCGCGCCGGCGGCCACGCCTTCCAGCACACGTGCGCCTTCGTTGCCGGTGAAGTCCACCACCGTGCCGTCCTTGTCGGAGGCCACCGTGATCCGCTTGCTGGTCGCGTCCTGTTTCACCAGGCCCACGTCGCCATCAGCAAGGCTCTGCGTCAGGTTGGTGATGCTGGTGGTATGGCCTTCCACGGTCGTCTGCAGGGTATTGATGCTGGTGGTGTTCCCTGCCACGGTCGTCTGCAAGGTGCTGATACTGTTTTCAGCCGTACCCAGGCGGGCATTGGTCGCGAACAGCTGCGAACCATTCACCGCGTCGGTGCTGAGCGCGGACAGCGAACCTGCGGTCACGCCGGTCACCGTGCGGCTACCCGCCGTGCCCGCCACGCTTACGGCGGCCCCATCGGTATCCTTGCCGACCGTCAGGCTCGCACCTGCCGCAGACTGCTGCACCAGGCCGGCCTTGCCGGTCTTCAGGTTGTTGATGTCGCCGGTGTTGGTGGTGATGTTGGTGGCGTTGGTCGTGGCGCGGCCATCCAGGCCGGTGATCGCCGAACCGACGTTGTTGTACGTCGTTCCGCCGACCGAATAGCTCGGTGCGCCGAGCGTGCCGTCCGCGCCGTAGCTCGCGCCACCGCCCAGTGCCGCCGCCGTGCTGGTGCCGATGTTCGCGGACTTCGCGGCTTCGGACTGCAACTGGCTCACATTCACCGCGTCCGTCGCCGCCGAACCCGCCGCAACGTTGGTCAAGCGCCGTTCCGCGCCCGCCGCGCCGACCGACACTTCGCCGTTCGCCACCGAAGCCATGCCAGCCAAGGCGCTCGAGCCCGGGTTGTAGCCCGCCGCCGCCAGATCGGCGGTGGTGGTGGAGCCGGCACCCAGCGCCACCGAATTCTCTGCCGAGGCCCAGCTGCTGCCGCCAACCGAAATCGCATTGGTCGCCGTGGCACGGCTGTCGGTGCCGATCGCGATCGAATCCGTGCCCGTGGCCTGGGTGTTGTCGGTGGTGTTCTGCTGGGCGTCGAGATTGAGCGTCGCGGTGCGGGCCGAACCCAGCGCGATCGCGCGGGTGCCGCTGGCCGTGGCCGAGGTACCGATGGCGTTGGCGTCGGTGCCGTTCGCGGTGGAGGCGGCACCGATTGCGTTGGCGCGCTCCACGGTAGCCGCCGAGAACGAGCCGATCGCCAGCGACTGCGTGCCGCCGGCATAGGCTGCGGTGCCCGCAGCAAGGGCATTGCGACCGGCCGCAGTGCTGTACACGCCCAGCGCCGCACCGCCGATGGCCGATGCGCTGGCATAGCCGCCCAACGCCGTGCCACCGGCACCGGTGACGCTGGAATTGGCACCCAGCGCCACATTCGATGCGGTCTGCGTAACACCGTCTACGATGTTCACACCCAGGCCATCGGTGCGGCGATTGCCGCGGCCGGCGATGTTCCACGTCGCCACACCCGCTGCTTCCGTACCCACCCGGCTCTGGAAGCCGATTGCGACGCTGTTGTTGCCCCAAGCGAGGCTTTCGGCGCCGTAGGCAGTCGCGCCGGTGTTCATTGCCGTGGCGCGTGCGCCCGAAGCGGTCGCATGAATGCCGTCGGCGACGCTGGACTGACCCAGCGACAAGGCGCCGGCGCTCGTGGCTGCGCTGGAGGCGCCGATGGCGATGGACGCGTTGCCGTCGGAATAGCTGCTCGTGCCCATGGCGATGGCGTTGCTGCTCACCGCCTGCGTGCTGGTGCCGATGGCGATGGTGTCCGTGCCGGACGCGTTGGTGTTGTCGGTGGTGTTCTGCTGCGTATCGGCATTGACCGTCGTGGTCTTGGCCGAACCCAGCGCGATCGCGCGGGTGCCGCTGGCGGTGGCCGAGGTGCCGATGGCGTTGGCGTCCACGCCAGATGCGGTGGAATTGGTACCGACCGCGATGGCACGGTCCACGGTCGCTGCAGAGAACGTGCCGATCGCCATCGACTGCAGGCCAGCGGCATACGCAGCCGAACCCTGCGCGATGGTGTTGCGGCCGGTCGCGTTGCTGAAGGCGCCCACGGCGAGCGATCCCACGCCAGCGGCGCTCGAATAGCTGCCCAGTGCGGTGCCGGCGTTGGCGCCGGAGTTGGCGCCAGCACCCACGGCGACGCTGGCAGCGCTGGCCATACCCGTGGTGATGTTCACGCCCAAGCCATCGGTGCGGCGGTTACCCAGGCTGCCGATACCCCACGCACTGCCCGTTGAGAGGGCGTTGAAGCCGATCGCCGTGTTGGCGGCGCCGTTGGCGGTGCTGCCGGCACCGTAGGCCGTTGCACCGGCAGTGGTTGCGCTCGAGCCCGCGCCAGCGGCCGTCGCGTCGGTCGCGGTCGCGCTGGCGTTGGCGGTCTGCGTGCCGTTCTGCGCCTGGATCGGCGTGGCAATCGTCGCAGCGCCTGCAGAGCTCAACAGCAGCAGGCTGCCGCCCAGAATCACCAGCAGCGACACCGCTTTCGCGCCGGCATTGCCCACCTTGCCGCCGCTCGAACGCGCGAGTTCGGAGGCAACCACCAGTTGGCCGAGTTTCCTGTTCCAAACCTTGCTGAATATCTTGTTCATGATGTGTGCGCCCTGCCGGCGATCAAACGATGGGGGTATCGAGCAGGGCGCATTCTGTTGAAATCCCCCCGGCCGGGGCATCAGACACATCTGATTTACGTACAAGGACTTGCATGGACTGGATTCATCCACGAACCGTTTGGAAATCTTCGTGGCGCAGCAGCCTGGCGCTTGCTTCGCGCACCAACCTTGTTAAGGTTGCCGGGCGAAGACGTGCACGCCGATGCAGTGCGCGGGCGCGGCCAAAATGCCGTCGCGCACGAATGAATATCAAATTAAATCAATAGTTTATAAAAATAATGAAAATCGCTTCCTGGAACGTCAACTCCCTCAACGTGCGCCTGCCGCATCTGGAACAGTGGCTCACGGCGTTCGCGCCGGACGTGGTCGGCATCCAGGAAACCAAGATGGAGGACCACAAGTTCCCTGACGCGGTGCTGGCCGGGCTGGGCTACCGCAGCGTGTTCGCCGGGCAGAAGACCTACAACGGCGTGGCGCTGCTGTCGCGTGAGCCGGCCCAGGATGTGCAGATCGGCATTCCCGGGTTCGAGGACGAACAGAAGCGGGTGATTGCCGGCACCGTCAACGGCGTGCGCATCATCAACCTGTATGTGGTCAACGGCCAGGACGTGGGCACCGACAAATACGCCTACAAGCTGCGCTGGCTCGACGCCGTGCACGAGTGGGTGGCGTCGGAACTGGCGAAGTATCCCGAGCTGGTGGTGATGGGCGACTTCAACATCGCCCCGGACGCGCGCGACGTGCACGATCCGCTGGTCTGGAATGAAAACCACATTCTGACCTCGACCGCCGAGCGCGGCGCGCTGAACAAGCTGCTGCAGTTGGGCCTGCACGACGCGTTCCGCCTGCACAGCGAGGAAGAGGGCATCTTCAGCTGGTGGGATTACCGCGCGGCCGGTTTCCGCCGCAACCTGGGCCTGCGCATCGACCTGACCCTGGTGTCCGACGCGCTCAAAGCGCGCCCGCTGGCGTCGGGCATCGACCGCGAACCGCGCACCTGGGACCGGCCCAGCGACCACGCCCCGGCGTGGGTACAGCTGGGGTGAGATCGCCGGACAACCACACCGAAGTGCGATGCCCCCTTAGTAAGGGGGCTGCCGCGGAGCGGCGGGGGTGTGGGTGATGGTGAGAAGGGACCCACGGTTTGCAGCGCAAACCGTGGGCGCGCCAGCGCGAATGCGTTGGTGCATTCCTCAGCGGATGCTTTTGCGGGTAAAGAGATTCACGATGGCCAGCAGGATCACCGCGCCGATCAACGAGAACAGGAACGTGCGGATGGTGATCGCTTCGTTGATGCCACCGCCGAACAGCCAGCCGGCCAGCAGTGCGCCGATGATGCCGACCACGATGTTCAGAATGATGCCCTGCTGCGCGTCACGCCGCATGATGATGCTGGCCAGCCAGCCCACGATGCCGCCGACGATCAACCAGATGATGATGCCCATGGTAGTGATTCCCTGTGGTGTGCGGATACGACCGCGCCAGTTGACGGCAGCCCCCGTGAAGTCGTCGTGCAGTGGTCTTGTCAGGGTGTTCGCATGAGCCTGCCGGCAATCCCGGACGGTCCGTGGCGGTTCGGCCCGGTCAGCGTGTGGCGGCTGCCGCACGTCCACGGCACCCGCGGCGAGCCGCAGGCACGGGTGCTGCTGGCCGAGCAGCTGGGCGGCCACCCCGACACCCTGCCGCTGCGGCGCGACCCGCGCGGCCGCCCGGAGCTGCATGGCCCGCTGGCCCATGTCGGCACCGGCTGGAGCCACAGCCACGGCCTGTTGCTGGTGGGCCTGGGCGAAGGGGTCCGGCTGGGCGTGGACCTGGAGCCGCTGCGCCCGCGGCCGCGCATGGTCGAAATCATCGAGCGCTTCTTCCACCCCGACGAAGTTCGCTGGCTGCACGGCCTGGACGAGACCGCCCGCAACCACTGGTTCTTCCGCGTCTGGTGCGCCAAGGAAGCCATCCTCAAGGCGCAGGGGCAGGGCATCTCCTTCGGCCTGCATCGCCTGCAGCTGGCGCCTGACCCCGACGGCGCCCTGCACCTGGCCTGGTGCGACCCCGAACTGGGCCCGGCCCCGCGCTGGCACCTGCACGAATGGCAGGCGGCGGCCGATTTCCGCGCCGCGCTGGCCTGGCACCCCCTGTAAGCGCACCGAATCTGCGCAGTCGTGGCGGCGCCACCCTGCGATAATGGGCGCATGACCGAACACAAACTTCCGGCCGGCGTGGCCGAATCGCTTGAGCAAGGCCTTGCGGCCATGGGCCTGGACGCCGCCCTGGCGCCGCCCCTGCTGACCTACCTGACCCTGCTGGACCGCTGGAACCGGACCTACAACCTCACCGCCATCCGCGACCCGATGGAGATGGTGACCCGCCACCTGCTGGATTCGCTGGCGATGCAGCCGCACCTGGAGCGCGGCAGCCTGGCCGACCTGGGAACCGGTCCGGGGCTGCCCGGCATTCCGCTGGCGATCGCCCGGCCGGAACTGCAGGTCACGCTGGTCGAGAGCAATGGCAAGAAGGCGCGCTTCATGCGCGAAGCCGTGCGCCAGCTTGGGCTGGGCAACGCCCGCGTCGCCGAGTCGCGGGCCGAGGCCTTGGCCGAACCGGGTGCCTACGACCACCTGACCGCGCGCGCCATGGACACCCTGGCCGGCATCATCGCCGTCGGCGGCCATCTGCTGCGGCCGGGCGGCCGCCTGCTGGCCATGAAGGGCGTCTACCCGCATGACGAGATTGCCCAGCTGCCGGCTGGCTGGCGGGTCGAACAGGTCCTGCCGCTGCACGTTCCCGGGCTCACCGGTGAGCGTCACCTGGTCGTGGTGGCGGGGCCCTGAGCGCCCTTCAAGCCGCCCGGGGAGGCCTGCGGCAATCCGTCGCCGCGCATCTCACAGTGCATGACACGCCTCATATACGCATAATGCCCAGTCCCACTCCCTGCCGATGAGGCTCACCCGCATGGCTCGCATCATCGCCATCGCCAACCAGAAAGGTGGCGTCGGCAAGACCACGACGGCCGTCAATCTGGCCGCTGCCCTGGCGGCTGCGCCCAAGCGCGTGCTGCTTGTCGACCTCGATTCCCAGGGCAATGCGACCATGGGCAGCGGTGTGGACAAGCGCGAAGTTGCCGCCTCCACCTGCGACCTGCTGCTCGGCGAGAGCACCGCGGTCGAGGTACGGGTGACCACCCCGGAAGGCTTCGACCTGCTGCCGGGCAACATCGACCTGACCGCCGCCGAGATCCAGCTGATGGACCAGGGCGAGCGCGAGCAGCGGCTCAAGCGCGCGCTGGCCCCGATCCGCGATGAATACGACTTCATCCTGATCGACTGCCCGCCGGCGCTGTCGCTGCTCACCCTGAACGCGTTGGCCGCCGCCGATTCGGTGATCGTGCCCATGCAGTGCGAGTACTACGCGCTGGAAGGCCTGAGCGCGCTGGTGGAAACCATCGATGCGCTGCGCGCCAACCTCAATCCCAGCCTGGAGATCGAGGGCGTGCTGCGCACCATGTTCGACGTGCGCAACAACCTTGCCAACGCCGTGTCGGCCGAACTGACCGACCACTTCGGCGACCGCGTGTTCCGCACCATCGTGCCGCGCAACGTGCGCCTGGCCGAAGCGCCCAGCCATGGGCAGAGCATCGTGGGTTACGACCGCGCCTCGCGCGGCGGCGTCGCCTACCTCGGCCTGGCCGGCGAGATCATCCGCCGCCACCACCAACGCAAGACGGCCGACAAGGCCATGGAGACCGCCTGATGAGCACCAAGCCCGCCCCCGGCAAGAAACGCGGCCTTGGCCGTGGCCTCGATGCCCTGCTGGGGCCGAAGGGAGCGGTGACACAGGTGCAGGCCGCCGCGGTGGTCGAACCGCTGCCGGGTGAAGTACTGCGCAAGCTGCCGGTCCAGCACCTGCAGCCGGGCAAGTACCAGCCCCGCCGCGACATGGACGAGACCAAGCTCGCCGAGCTGGCCGAGTCGATCAAGGCGCAGGGCGTGATCCAGCCCATCCTGGTCCGCCAGCTGGGCACCGACAGCTTCGAGATCGTGGCCGGCGAACGCCGCTGGCGCGCCTCGCAGCTGGCCGGCCTGGACGAAGTGCCGGTGGTGGTGCGCGAGCTGGAAGACCGCACCGTCATCGCGATGGCGCTGATCGAGAACATCCAGCGCGAAGACCTCAACCCGCTGGAAGAAGCCGAGGCGCTGCAGCGCCTGATCAGCGAGTTCGCCCTGACCCATGCCGAGGCCGCGCAGGCCGTGGGCCGCTCGCGTGCGGCCGTGTCCAACCTGCTGCGCCTGCTGGAACTGCCGGTGGCGATCCGCCTGCTGCTGGAAACGCGTCGCCTGGAAATGGGCCACGCCCGCGCGCTGCTGACCCTGGCCCCGGAACTGGCCAGCAAGCTGGCGCAGGAAGCGGCGGACCAGGGCTGGTCGGTCCGCGAAGTGGAACACCGCGCGCAGCAGTTCGCTGCCGGCAAGGTGCCCGGTTCGCTGCGCAAGAAGCCCAGCGCCAGCGCGCCCCAGGCCGATATCGCCTCGCTGGAAACCGAGCTGTCCGAATCGCTGGGCGCCCGCGTGGCGATCAACCACGGTCGTGGCGGCAAGGGCAAGCTCATCATCCATTACACCGACCTGGACACGCTGGACGGCGTGCTCGAACGACTCCGCGTACAGAAGGGCTGAGTCCCCCACTGCGCAAGAGGAATCCACTCACCTGATGAACCCCACCAAGGTCGACCGCAACCATCTGTTGCGTCTGACCGACCTGCCGAATGTCGGGCCGGCCTGTGAGAAAGATCTGCGTCTGATCGGCATCCGCGTGCCCGCGCATGTGCGCGGTCGTGATGCCTACGACATGTACGCGCAGCTGTGCATGCGTACCGGGGTGCTGCACGACCCGTGCGTCATCGACGTGTTCCTGTCGATCGTGCGTTTCATGCAGGGCGAGGCCCCGCGGCCGTGGTGGGATTTCAGCAAGGAACGCAAGGCCACGCTGGCCAAGGACGCGCCGCTCAGCCTGTAGCACAATGGGGCATCGAAACGTTTCGGATGCCCTTCCATGACCATTCTTGTGACCGGCGCCGCCGGCTTCATCGGCGCCAATACCGTCCGCGCCCTGCGCGATGCGGGCGAAGCCGTGGTCGGGCTGGACAACTACAACGCCTACTACGATCCGCAGATCAAGCGTGACCGCGTGGCCGCGCTGTGCCCGGGCGCCGACATCCGCGTGCTGGACCTCACCGACCGCGACGGCCTGGCCGCGCTGTTCGACGAGGTGGCGCCCACCCGCGTCATCCACCTGGCCGCCCAGGCCGGCGTGCGCTATTCGCTGGAAAACCCGCATGCCTATGTCGACAGCAACCTCACCGGGTTCGTGAACATCCTGGAGCTGTGCCGGCACCGGGGCGTGGAACACCTGGTGTATGCCTCCAGCAGTTCGGTGTACGGCGATTCGGCCACCCCGCCGTTCTCGGAAGACCAGCGCATCGACAAGCCGCGTTCGCTTTACGCAGCGACCAAGGCCGCCAACGAGCTGATGGCCTACACCTATTCCCAGCTCTACGGCCTGCATGCCACCGGCCTGCGCTTCTTCACCGTCTACGGTCCGTGGGGCCGGCCGGACATGGCGCCGCTGCTGTTCTCGCGCGCGGTGCTGGCCGGACGCCCGATCGAGGTGTTCAACGAAGGCCGGATGCAGCGCGACTTCACACATGTTTCCGACATCGTGGCCGGTATCCTCGGCGCGCTGGCGCACCCGTCCAGCGAGGATGTACCGCACCGTGTCTTCAACCTGGGCAACCACACGCCGATCGAGCTCGAGCATTTCATCGGGGTCATCGAAGCCGCTGCCGGACGCCCGGCGCAGAAGGTCTACAAGCCGATGCAGCCCGGCGACATGGTCCGCACCATGGCCGACACCACCCGCGCGCACGACGCTTTCGGCTACGAGCCGGCCACCCCGATCGAGCAGGGGCTGCCCCCCGTGGTGGCGTGGTGCCGCGATTATTTCGGGGATCGCGCCTGACTCACACCGGCTGGTTCATCTTCGGATAACCTTGGACGCGGAAAATGCGCGGTCTTTTACATCCCTGGCCTTTCGCAGAGCCCGATCATGAGCCAACCCCAGTTGTCGGTCGTCGTTCCGGTATTCAATGAACGCGACAACGTCAAACCCCTGATCGACGAGATCACCGCTGCCCTGCGCGGCCAGCTGGACTTCGAGATCGTCTACATCGACGACCATTCGAGCGACGACACCCTCGCCGTGCTGCAGGGGCTGAAGACCAGCAATCCCGAACTGCGGGTGTTGCACCATGTGAGCCAGAGCGGGCAGAGCACCGCCGTGCGCACCGGGGTGAAACATGCCCGCGCGCCGTGGATCGCCACGCTCGACGGCGACGGCCAGAACGACCCGGCCGACATTCCCAAGCTGCTGGCCGCGCGCGCCGCCGCCGCTGCGCAGGTGAAGCTGTTCGCCGGCTGGCGGGTCAACCGCCAGGACAGCGGCAGCAAGCGCTGGGCCAGCAAGTGGGCCAACGCGATCCGCGCCCGCATGCTGCGCGACGACACCCCCGATACCGGCTGCGGCATCAAGCTGTTCGAACGCGAGGCGTTCCTGGACCTGCCGTATTTCGACCACATGCACCGCTACCTGCCGGCGCTGATGCAGCGTGCGGGCTGGGCGACGGTGAGCGTGCCGGTCAATCATCGGCACCGCACCGCCGGCGTGTCCAAGTACAACAACCTGGGCCGTGCGCTGGTGGGCATCCGCGACCTGCGCGGCGTGGCCTGGCTGATCACGCGCAGCAAGCGCACCGCCGTGGAAGAACGCTGATGGAGCTGCACTGGCTCGACCAACCGCTGACCTGGCTGTTCTGGTCCGGCCTGCATGTGACCGGCTGGAAGTTGATCGGCTACACCGGTGCGCTGATGTTCGGTGGCCGCTGGCTGGTCCAGTTCGTCGCCTCCCGGCGCGCCGGCAAGCCGGTGATCCCGCGCCTGTTCTGGTACATGAGCGTGGTCGGCAGCCTGATGACGCTGAGCTACTTCCTGTTTTCGGCCAAGCAGGACTCGGTGGGCGTGCTGCAGAACCTGTTTCCGGCGTTCACCGCGCTGTACAGCCTGAAGCTGGATATCCAGCATCGGGGATGGAAGCGGGACAAGGCGCAGCATTGATCGGTCTACCGGGTAGAGCCGACTGGGTAGAGCCGACTATTAGTCGGCCGCCTTTCGCGCAGGCGTACGGCGAGGCCAGAGGAGCAGCCGACTAACAGTCGGCTCTACCGCGCGCCTTTGGCGCTTGGGTCTCGACCGTTGGCCGATCCCCCGGTCCTGCCCGCGGCGCGGGCAGGACCTTTGATCCATGCGCCCACCCCGTGTGCGGTGCCATGATCGGGGTTTGCCCTCCATCGGGAACCGCTGATCGTGAAATCGCCGCTCGTCACCGCTCTGCTGCTTGCCTTGGCCCTTCCTGCAGGTGCCGCGTTCGCCGCCCCTCCGGCCGCGCCGGCCGCCGCCCCCGCCAGCCTGGCCGTTGAAAGCGCCGCCGATGCGCAGTTCCGCGACATCTACGAGAAGGAATGGAAGTGGCGCCAGGACGGCGGTGGTGAAGCCAGCGAAGACGGCGACGGCCCGGCCAACGCCACCCGCATGCCCGATGTCGGCGCCGCCGCCCAACAGGCGCGGCTGAAGGTATGGGACGACGTGCTGGCCCAGCTCGACAAGATCGACCCGAAGACGCTGTCGGCCGACAACCAGATCAACTACGCCATCTACCACGACCAGGTCTTCAACCTGGCCGCCGAGGTGCGCCTGCGCGGCTATGAAATGCCGTTCAATGCAGACTCGTCGTTCTGGTCGAACCTCTCGTTCATGGCCCGCCGCGAGATGAAGACGGCGCAGGACTACCGCAACTACATCGCGCGCCTCAACGACGTACCGCGCTACTTCGACCAGCAGACCGACAACATGCGTGCCGGCCTCAAGCGCGGCTTCAGCGTGCCGCGCGCCGTGCTGGATGGCCGCGAGGTCTCCATCGCCACCGTGTCCGAGCTCAAGGACCCGACCGCATCGCCGCTGTATGCCCCGTTCAAGAAGCTGCCGTCCAGCATCCCGGCCGCGCAGCAGGCCGAGCTGCAGGCGCAGGCCCGGCAGGCCATCAGTGGCAGCGTGGTACCGGCCTTCGCCAAGCTGCGCACCTTCTTCGTCAGCGAATACGTGCCGCAGGCGCGCACCACCCTGGCGGCCGAAGCCCTGCCCGACGGCGAGGCGTACTACAAGCAGCAGATCCACGAATACACCACGCTCGATCTCACTCCGCAGCAGATCCACGAGATCGGGCTGAAGGAAGTGGCGCGCATCCAGAAGGAAATGAACGGCATCATCAAGCAGGTCCAGTTCAAGGGCAGCTTCGCCGACTTCCTGGTGTTCCTGCGCACCGACCCGCAGTTCTACGCCAAGACCCCCGACGAGCTGCTGTACCGCGCGGCGTGGATCTCCAAGCGCGTGGACGGCGTCGTCGGCAAGTACATGACCCTGCCGCGTGCACGCTTCACCATCGTGCCGGTACCGCCGGACATCGCGCCGTTCTGGACCGCCGGCCGCGGCGGCATGGGCACCTACTGGCTCAACACCTACAACCTGCCGGCGCGCCCGCTGTACAACCTGCCGGCACTGACCCTGCACGAGTCCGACCCCGGCCATGCCCTGCAGGGCGCGCTGGCGGCCGAGCAGGGCGAGCAGCCCGAGTTCCGCCGTACCGCCTACATCTCCGCCTATGGCGAGGGCTGGGGCCTGTACTGCGAGAAGCTGGGTGTGGAGATGGGCATCTATGAAACCCCGTACGAGGATTTCGGCCGCCTCACCTACGAGATGTGGCGCGCCGCGCGCCTGGTGATCGACACCGGCGTGCACCACAAGGGCTGGACCCGCGAACAGGCCATCGCCTACCTGCGCGACCACACCGCACTGAGCGAGCATGAGGTCACCACCGAGGTCGACCGCTACATCTCCTGGCCGGGCCAGGCGCTGAGCTACAAGCTGGGTGAGATCGCGATCGTGCGGCTGCGCGCCGAGGCCGAACAGGCGCTCGGTGACCGCTTCGACGTCAAGGCCTTCCACGACGCCGTGCTCAAGCAGGGTTCGGTACCGCTGCCGGTCCTGGACGCACAGATCCGCGCCTACATCGCTGCGAATCGCGCCCCTTGAGTCGGTAATGGCCGGTTGCCGGTGTGCGCCAGTGCACGCATCGGTAACCGGCGCCGGTCGCACGTTCAAAACTGCAGCATGCATCGCAGCGCTGCAGCAGCGGTTGACTAGTCTGGCCCGGGTGCGCCGCGTGGCGCGCGTTCCCCACACGGAGCCTGACCATGCTGGATGCCCTGCGCGATCTGTGGACACATCGCACACCCCGCCTCACCGAGACCCCGCGAGGCAAGGATGATCGGTGCCGCCTGCTGGCGATGAACAATGCAGCCGCTGTCTCCGGCCGTGCTGAACTCCCATTGTCCGCCGTTCGGGCCGACCCGTTGCAGCCCTTCGCCGTCACCCCGGTGCAGGGCCGATGCCTGGCGGACATGCTGCGCCAGGGCCGTCGCGCCCTCGATCCGGATTACGCGGTGTATGTGCCGGGCGCGGACAAACCCACACCGGGGCAGGACGCGCTGGGCGCCTTCTACGATGCCCGCAGCCGGCTCATGCAGGCGGTTGCCCGGGGCGGAGCGGCCGACGCCGCACCCGTTCAACCGGCGTGGCCCCCCATCGATGCCTGCCGTACGCGCAAGCAGCTCCTGAAGACTCTGCTTGCGGCGTCTCCAGGCCTGGTCGTCGCTGCAACGCCGGCGTCGCGTGCGAGCAAGCGCCTGCTGATCGAGAAGATGCCGCTGCTGTTCAACCTCGGGGTCAGAACGCTCTACGTGCAGCCGCTGCAGCACGATCTCCACCAGGCGGATCTCGATCTTCTGCATGCGACCGGCACGCTGCCGCCAGCGCTGGGGAGTTTCCTGGATGAACTGGACGGGTGGCAGATGACCGACCGTGCCGCCAACGCGACCTACCGCGAGGTGGTCGCCGCCGCCAGCCGTGCCGGCCTGCGCATCGTTGCACTGGACCTCATGGCCAGTGCCCACCTGAAGGGTGTCGAGAGCGGCGTCGGCACACCGGCATCGCCGGTAGAAACGCGTGCACGGGTGGGGAGCCATGTCGCGGTCAAGCGCATCGAGCACGACCAGGGGCAGCGGGCGGGGGCGCCGGGTCCATCGGGCTGGGTCGCCCTCGTCGACACCACGCACGCGGGCACGTTCAACGGCATCGCGGGAATCGCAGCACGCCTGGGTATTCCCAGCCTGAGGGTGGAGGATGTCCACGACGCCAACGCGCCGCGATTGGAGGCCGGCATCGACCCGGGCCTGAGCGTGCCGGCGCCCACGCTGCGCGCGCAGGGCCACCTTCGCTGCGACTACCTGCTCAACGTCCGCTCGCCAACGTGAACCGCCGGCCGCGCTGCGATTGTGTAACGGGCGGATCGGCCGCTACCCTGCGGCCCATGATGTCCCGTCTGCGCCGCCGCCTGCCGTTGCCGCTCCGCCTGCTGATGCTGGCGGTGATGCTGCTGGGCACGGCCGGTGGCGCCTTGGCGGCGGCCCTCGGCGACCTGCACGCGTTGTCGCACGCGGAGACGGCGACCGCGCCGCATCCGGCGTCGCATGCCGAACCGGTCGCGTCCATTGACGTGCAGATGGACGCCTCCATCGACGCCGATGACGACGGCACCCGCCTGCTGCATGCGCTGGTCCACTGCGGGCATTGCCACGGCCACGGTGGCGTGCTGCCGCTGGCGGCATCGGCCTGGACCCTGCCCGGCGCGCCGGCCCACATCGTGCCGGTCGGCATGACCGCACAGCTGCTTGCCCAGCCCCCCGAGAGCCTGCTGCGCCCCCCGATAGCGGTCTGATGCCGCGCGGCCGCGTGCCGCGACCGACATTCTGAACCGCTTTCTGGAGATTCCCATGTGGATGCGCCTGGCAGCCTTGGCTGCCGTAGCGTTCGTGCCGTGCGCGTATGCGCAGGGCACTGCGCCTGTTTCACCGTTGCCCGTTGCTTCACCCGCCGCCCCGCCGGCGTCGTCAGCCCCGCTCACCCTGGACGACGCCTTCGCGCGCGTGGCCAGGTTCCACCCGGACCTGCGCGTGGTCGACGCCCAACGCCCGATCTGGGAAGCGCGCCGTGACGCAGCCGTGCTGCGCCCGCCCGTGACGCTCGGCGTAGAGCTGGAAAACGCGCTGGGCAGTGGGGGCAGCCGCGGCTTCGATGCCGCCGAGCTGACCGTCAGCCTGGCGGGTGTGCTGGAACGCGGGGGCAAGCTCGATGCCCGCCGCGTGCTCGCACAGGCCAACCTGGATGCACTGGCGCCGCAGCGCGAAACCGCGCGCCTGGACCTGCTGGCCGAGGTGGCGCGGCGCTACCTGGGCGTTACCGAGGCGCGCGCGCAGCTGTCCATTGCCGACGCGGACATCGAACAGCGTCGCCGCGCCGTTGCCGCCGCACGCCTGCGGCTGCAGGCCGGCGCCTCGCCCGAATCGGTGCTGATGACCGCGCAGGCCATGCTCGCCCAGGCCGAGGTCGACCGCGCCCGCGCGCAGCAGATGGATCGTTCCGCCCGCGTTGCGCTGGCGGCGTTGTGGCGTGAGCGCGAGCCGGGCTTCGACGTGGTCAGCGGCGATCCGATGCAGCTGCCTGCGCTGCAGGACTTCGGCGTGCTCGCCGACACCCTGCAACGCACGCCCGAGCTGGCCGTGCTGGCCGGCGAGCGCCGCGTGCGCGAAGCCCAGCTGCAGCTCGCACGCACCCAGGCGCGGCCGGACATCAGCTGGCAGGCGGGCGTGCGCAACAGCCGCGACAGTGGCGATACCTCGCTGGTGGCCGGCTTCAGCCTGCCGCTCGGCAGCGTGTCACGTGCCGGGCCGGAGATCCGCGCGGCCGAGGCCGAGCTGGCGCTCAACGGCGTGGAACGCGAGGCGCGCGCGCTGCAGCTCTACGCCACGCTGGCCGAGGCGCATGGCCGCTATGAAACCGCGCGGTTGGAAGTCACGCGCATGGCGCGCGATGTGCTTCCAAAGCTTCAGCGCGCCGAGAACGCCGCCGAGAAGGCCTGGCGCGCCGGTGCCATCAGCTACATGGAATGGGCCCAGCTGCAGGCCATGCGCATGGACGCACGTCGGCGCCAGCTGGACGCGGCCATCGCCGCGCAGACCGCCCTCATCGAACTTCAACGCCTGACCGGGCAAGGCCTGCTGGCCAGTACCGACGGCAGCACCCCTACCGATACTCCTGCCGTGTCCACGGAGGACCGCCCATGACCCGTTCCCTTGCACGCGCCGTCCCGCTCACCGCACTGCTGCTGTGCCTGCTCGCCCTGACCGGCTGTGGCAAGGACGCACCGGCCCCGGCCAGCGGCACCGCCGGCGCCGACGCCGATGCGGGCCACGGTGAGCCCGGCCACGCCGACGAAGGCGACGACCACGCCGAAGCGCCCGAGAGCACCACCATTCCCGCCGCGATGGCGGAACAATCGGGTATCCGCGTCGCCGCCGTGGCGGCGGGCACCATTGCCGACGAACACGATGTGCAGGGCCTGCTGACCCCGGTCGATGGCCGCGTGGCGCAGGTGATGGCGCGTTTCCCCGGCCCGATCCGCTCGTTGCGTGCCAACGTGGGCGACCGCGTGCGCGCCGGCCAGGTGCTGGCGAGCATCGAGAGCAACCTCAGCCTGACCACCTACACCGTCAGCGCGCCGATCGGCGGCGTGGTGCTGGCCCGCCAGGCGCAGGTCGGCGGCGTGGCGGGCGAGGGCACCGCACTGTTCGAGATCGGTGACCTCTCCACGCTGTGGGTGGACCTGCACATCTTCGGCAACGACACCCAGCACATCACCGCCGGCGTGCCGGTCACCGTGTCGCGCATGACCGACGGGGTCACCCAGAGCACCACGCTGGAACGCGTGCTGCCCGGCACCGCGACCGCCAGCCAGAGCACCGTCGCCCGCGCCACGCTGCGCAACGACGATGGCCTGTGGCGGCCGGGCGCCGCCGTGAAGGCGCGCATCGTGGTCGCCACCCGGCCGGCGGCGCAGGTGGTGCCACTGAGTGCGCTGCAGACGCTGGACGGCAAGGACGTGGTGTTCGTGCGCAGCGGTGATACCTACACCGCGCGCCCGGTTCGCCTCGGCGCACGCGACGCCCAGCAGGTTGAAGTCCTGCAAGGTGTGGCCGTGGGCGCAAGCGTGGTCACCGAACAGAGCTACGTGGTGAAGGCCGACATCGGCAAGGCAGGGGCGTCGCATGAGCATTGAGCGCGCCCCGATGCTTGAGCGCATCATTGCCGCCTCCATCGCCCACCGCTGGCTGATGATGAGCCTCACCGTGGTGCTGGTCGCCGTGGGTGCGTGGAGTTTCACCAAGCTGCCCATCGATGCCACCCCGGACATCACCAATGTCCAGGTGCAGATCAACACCGCCGCTCCGGGGTACTCGCCGCTGGAGGCCGAGCAGCGCGTCACCTATCCGGTGGAAACGGTGATGGCCGGCCTGCCCCGCATGGAGCAGGCACGCTCGCTGTCGCGCTACGGGTTGTCGCAGGTCACCGTCGTGTTCGAAGACGGCACCGACATCTACTTCGCGCGGCAGCAGGTGGCCGAACGCCTACAGCAGGTGAAATCGCAAATTCCGGCCGGGCTCGACCCACAGCTGGGGCCCATCGCCACCGGGCTGGGCGAGATCTTCATGTACACCATCGACGCCGATCCTGCGGCGCGCAAACCCGATGGCAGCGCATACACCGCCACCGACCTGCGCACCCTGCAGGACTGGGTGATCCGCCCGCAGCTGCGCAACGTGCCGGGCGTGACCGAGGTCAACACCATCGGTGGTTTCCAGCGCCAGGTGCACATCACCCCGGAACCTGCACGGCTGCGCGCGCTGGGCTTCACGCTGGAAGACGTGGCGGAGGCGGTGGAGACCAACAACCAGAACGTCGGTGCCGGCTACATCGAGCGCAACGGCCAGCAGTTCCTGGTGCGCATTCCCGGCCAGGTTGCCAACCTGGAGGAGATCGGCAACATCGTGCTGGCCCGCCGCGAAGGCGTGCCAATCCACGTGCATGACGTGGCAGAGGTCGCCGACGGTCCGGAACTGCGCAGCGGCGCGGCCACCCAGAACGGCCATGAAGTGGTGATGGGCACGGTGGTGATGCTGATCGGCGCCAACAGCCGCGAGGTGGCGCAGGCCGCTGCGGCACGGCTCGAACAGGCCCAGCGCAGCCTGCCGCCCGGCGTTACCGTCACCGCCAGCTACGACCGCACCAGCCTGGTGGACCGCACCATCCAGACGGTGGCCAAGAACCTGGTGGAAGGCGCGCTGCTGGTGATCGTGGTGCTGTTCCTGCTGCTGGGCAACTTCCGTGCCGCGCTGATCACCGCGGCGGTGATCCCGCTGGCCATGCTGTTCACCCTCACCGGCATGGCGCGCGGTGGCGTGTCGGCCAACCTGATGAGCCTCGGTGCGCTGGACTTCGGCCTGATCGTCGATGGCGCGGTGATCATCATCGAGAACTGCCTGCGTCGCTTCGGCGAACGCCAGCACGCGCTCGGCCGCGACATGACCCGGCAGGAGCGCTTCGCCGAAACCGCCAGCGCTACCGCCGAGGTGATCCGCCCCAGCCTGTTCGGGCTTGGCATCATCACCGCGGTGTACCTGCCCATCTTCGCGCTGACCGGCGTGGAAGGAAAAATGTTCCATCCCATGGCCATCACCGTGGTGCTGGCACTGAGCGGTGCGATGGTGCTGGCACTGACCTTCGTACCGGCCGCGATCGCGCTGTTCCTGGGCGGCCGCGTGCAGGAGAAGGAGAACCGGGTCATGGCCTGGGTGCGCCGGCGTTACGAACCGCTGCTGGCGTTCTCGCTGCGGCGCGGGCGCTGGATGGTGGCCGGCGCGCTGGTGCTGGTGGTCGGCTGCGGGCTGCTGGCCACGCGGCTGGGCAGCGAATTCGTGCCCAACCTGGACGAGGGTGACGTCGCCATGCATGCCATGCGCGTTCCCGGCACCAGCCTCACCCAGTCCATCCAGATGCAGACGCTGATCGAGAACCGGCTGGTGCAGTTCCCGGAAGTCAGCAAGGTGTTCTCCAAGATCGGCACCCCGGAAGTCGCCTCCGATCCGATGCCGCCGTCGGTGGCCGACACCTTCATCATGATGAAACCGCGCAAAGACTGGCCGGACCCGCGCAAACCGCGCGCGGCGCTGCTGGCCGAACTGGAAGCGGCGGTGGAGCAGTTGCCGGGCAACAACTACGAGTTCACCCAGCCAATCCAGATGCGCACCAACGAACTCATCTCCGGTGTGCGCGCCGACGTGGCGGTGATGCTGTTCGGCGATGATCTCGACACGCTGCTGACGGTAGGCAAGCGCATCGCCAGCGTGGCCGGCGGCGTGCCCGGTGCGGCGGACGTTCGGGTGGAGGAAACCAGCGGCCTGCCGCTGCTCACCGTCACCCCCAACCGCAGTGCATTGGCCGGCTTTGGGCTCAACCCCGGTCAGGTGCAGTCCACGGTGGCCACGGCCGTGGGCGGGCAGGTGGCCGGCCAGCTGTTCGAGGGCGACCGCCGCTTCGACATCGTGGTGCGCCTGCCCGAGGCACTACGCCAGGACCCGGCTGCGCTGGCCGATCTGCCGGTGTCGCTGGCGCCGGCCCTGGCCGGGGACGCCGACGAATCCAGCCAGGTCGGCGGCGGGACCAGCGGCACCGCGCGCACCGTGCCGCTGCGCGAGCTGGCCACGCTGGCCAACAGCGAGGGGCCGAACCAGATCAACCGCGAGAACGGCAAGCGCCGCATCGTGGTCACTGCCAACGTGCGCGACCGTGACCTGGGCAGTTTCGTCAGCGAACTGCAGCAGACCATCAACCGCGATGTGCAGGTGCCCAATGGCTACTGGATCGAGTACGGCGGCAGTTTCGAGCAGCTGATCTCGGCCAGCCAGCGCCTGGCCATCGTGGTGCCGGTCACCCTGGTCCTGATCTTCGCACTGCTGTTCTGGGCGTTCGGGTCGGTCAAGGACGCGGCCATCGTGTTCAGCGGCGTGCCGCTGGCGCTCACCGGTGGCGTGCTCGCGCTGGCCCTGCGTGGCATTCCGTTGTCGATCTCCGCCGGTGTCGGCTTCATCGCGCTGTCGGGCGTGGCGGTGCTCAACGGGCTGGTGATGATCAGCTTCGTGCGCAGCCTGCGCGAGAGCGGCATGCCGCTGGCCGATGCCGTGCGCGAGGGCGCACTGGGCCGCCTGCGCCCGGTGCTGATGACCGCGCTGGTGGCCTCGCTCGGCTTCGTACCGATGGCCTTCAACGTGGGTGCCGGCTCGGAAGTACAGCGCCCGCTGGCCACCGTTGTCATCGGCGGCATCGTCTCCTCAACGCTGCTCACCCTGCTGGTACTGCCGGTGTTGTACCGGTGGCTGCACCGTAAGCAGGGTTGATGGCGACGGACGTCTGAAATGAACAAAACCGCCTTATGGCGGTTTTGTTCGTCCCAAGACAGTTGGCCAACCTAATGACGATGCCAAGGGCGGAGTCGTGCGCCAATTGAATCGGCAAACGGCTGACCGGTCAACGCTGTGCGTCGCATCTGGCCTTGGCCGTGGGAGATTGCATCTGTTGGATCAGGCTAACGGCGGTACCCACCCCATTTTCCGTCGCCATTGCCCGGCCCAACGCCGATGCGCGCGCCCGCGTGTCCGCGTGCTCGGGCACGGCAATTGCACGACCCAGTGTCTGAGCGTCCAGGCGTTTCGGCGACAGCGGCTCGGCAGCTACGCCCATTTCCTGCAACCGCGCCGCCCAGAAGAACTGATCCGCCGCAAACGGCATCACCAATGAAGGCACACCCGCGCGGCACGCCGAATGGGTCGTGCCGCTGCCGCCGTGGTGGATCACGATCGAACAGCGCGGGAACAGCGCTTCATGCGGGGTAGGGCCGACGACAAAGACGTCTGCGGGCAGCGGACCGTCGGGAAGGCCCGCCCAGCCAGGGAACAGCAGCACCCGGCGCGGTGCCAACGCATGCAGCAGTGCTGGCAGCACGCTGTTGCGATCAAACCCGGTCATGCTTCCAAAGCCCACGTAAACCGGCGGCGGGCCAGCATCGAGAAAGTCCTGCAACTCCGGTGTCGGCTGCCAGGGCGCATCGGGTGCACGCCACTGACCGCACACGTGATGATTCGCCGGCCAATCCGCAGGCGGCGGCACCAGGCTCGGCGAGATGCCATACAACATCGGAAGATCGCGCCACAGTGAACGCCGCGCCGGCATGCCGAGCGCCCGTCGGGCGTCGTTGATCGGCGCACGGAACGTGCGCCACACCGCCTGGTTGACCAGCCCATAGCTGAGCCGGTTGAGCATGCCGGGCAGGCGCAGGCGTGGCAGGAAGGGGGAGGCGAACGCACGGGTAGGGGTGAGCGGAATCATTCCGGTGCCGATCGCGGGCACGCCGTGATGTTCGGCCACCGTCATGCCCACGAACGCGGCCAGCCCGCCGGTCAGCACGGCATCGCACCCTGCAGCGGCCGCATCGGCCTGGCGTATCCACGCCGGCACATGCCGCTGCGCCATCCGCGCCAGTCCCCGCGACGCGGCCGCCATGTTGTTGCCACGCGACACCAGCGCCACCACCTCGTCATGGATGTCGCCCTCGAGCGCTGCATGCGGAACGCCCAGCGCACGCGCGCTGCCCAGCGTGCCCCCCTCGGCCAGCAGCATCACCTCATGGCCGGCGGCCTGCAGCCCGTGGCACAGCATCACCAGCGGCCGGGTGTCGCCTTCGGTTCCATAGGTCACTGCCATCAGCCGCATTACCGTGCTCCCGCGAAGTTCGACCAGTATCGCCAGCGGCTGCGACCGCTGCGTGGAGGCGCCGGCCCATTCAGGAAGCACTGTCGTCCGAGCCTGTGGACAACTTGCGCCGCTGGGCCGACTCCTGCATAATGCGCGGCTCGCTGTGTCCGGATTTGTCCGGATTGGTGGCCGGGAACACGTCATCCGGTCTGCCCTCGACAGCGTAACCCTTTGATTCTCATGACGTGTGGCGGGAAACCGTCGAGGCCGCCGTCGCCCGGGCTATGGGCTGACACATACTTTTATCGAGGTGCGCAATGTCCCGCGTATGCCAAGTTTCCGGCAAGCGAGTGCAGACGGGTAACAACGTCTCGCACGCCAACAACAAGACCCGTCGTCGTTTCCTGCCCAACCTGCACGAGCGTCGCTTCTGGGTTGCCAGCGAAAACCGCTGGGTCAAGCTTCGTGTTTCCGCGCATGCACTGCGCACCATCGACAAGAACGGCATCGAGTCCGTTCTGGCTGAGCTGCGTGCGCGCGGCGAAAAGGTCTGAGGAGTAGACGATCATGGCAGGCAAGCGCGATAAGGTCCGTATGATTTCGACCGCCGGTACCGGTCACTTCTACACGACCGACAAGAACAAGAAGAACACCCCCGGGAAGATGGAATTCTCGAAGTACGATCCGGTCGTGCGCAAGCACGTCCCGTACAAGGAAGGCAAGATCAAGTAATCCGCCCGCGGATTGTTTGATGCCAACGAAGAACCCGCCTCACGGCGGGTTTTTTCGTTTCCACGGCCGTGCACATCGGCCATGGCAGAATGCCGGCACACCCCCGAACGGGCGCACCGATGCTGTTTGAATGGCTGCTGGGCTCATGGCTGCTGCTGCTGGACTGGCTGATCCGGCTGGCCGCGCTGTTCTGGATTCCCAGCCGCACCACGCCCGGTGCCGCGCGCAGTTGGTTGCTGCTGGTTGGCTTCGTGCCCCTGCTGGGGCTGCCGCTGTACCTGCTGTTTGGCCACCCCTGGCTGTCGCGCCAGCGCGTGCAGCGCCAAGCGGAGGCCTCGCAGCTGATCCGCGAGGAACAGGCGCTGCAGCCGCCGTTGCGCTGGAACCCGGTGCCCGACACCGCGACCGCCGAAATGGTGCCGCTGATCGAGCGCCAGGGCGATTTCATGCCCGTGCACGGCAATGCCGTGGAGTTGCTGGCCGATTACGACGCGTCGCTGCAGGCGCTGCTGGAGGATATCGACCAGGCCCGCGACCGCGTCCACCTGCTGTACTACCTGATGTTCGACGATGCGGTGGGCGAGGCCGTCGTGCAGGCCCTGCAGCGCGCCGCCGCGCGCGGCGTGCATTGCCGTGTGCTGCTCGACGCGGTGGGCGCCAAGCGCGGCCTGCGCCGCTATCGCCACCGCCTGCAGGCGCTGGGCGTGGACGTGCGCGCGATGCTGCCCGGCGGGTTGCGCTGGCGGCGCAGCGGGCGCATGGACCTGCGCAACCATCGCAAGATCGCGGTGATCGACAACCGGGTGGGCTACATCGGCTCGCAGAACCTGGCCCAGCCCGAATTCGTGCCCGGTTACCCCAACCGCGAACTGGTGGCGCGGGTGCGCGGCCCGGCGGTAGCGCACCTGGAGGCGGTGTTCGCCAGCGACTGGTACATGGAAACCGGGCAGCGCCTGGAAGTGGTGACCGTCGAGCCGGTCTGCGCGGACGACGTGCCCACCCAGCTGCTGCCCAGCGGCCCGGCCTATCCCTTCAGCAACGCGCGCGATGCGGTGAACGCGTTGATCCACCTGGCCCGCCGTCGCATCGTGCTGGTCACCCCGTACTTCGTGCCCGACGAGGCCACGCTCAGTGCGCTGCGCATCGCCGCGCTGTCCGGCGTGCAGGTGCAGCTGATCCTGTCGGCCAGCAACAACCAGCGGCTCACCGCGTGGGCGCAGGAGGCGTACTACGACGAGCTGCTGCGTGCGGGTGTGCGCATCGCGCTGTACGAGCCGCATTTCCTGCACGCCAAGCACCTCACCGTGGACGAGGACATCGCGCTGGTGGGCTCGATCAACCTGGACATCCGCTCGTTCGCGCTCAACGCCGAAATCGGCATGCTCTGCTACGACCGGGGGCTGGTACGACAGCTGATCCAGATTGAAGACGATTACCTGCGGCAGTCGCGCCAGCTGGACCTGAAGGCATGGCGGCAGCGTGCCACGTGGCGGCGCAGCCGCGAAGGCATCGCCCGCCTGGCCGATGCGCTGATGTAGCGCACAGGGCGCTGCGGAGCCATGTTCTACAATGCCGGCATGACCACATCCGAATCCACGTTCCCGGCGGACCTGGCCATCATCGGCGGCGGCGCCGCCGGTGTGCTGGTCGCGCTGAATGCACTGCGCAGCGCCACCTCGGCCGTGCAGATCGTCCTGTTCGAACCGGCCTCCACGCTGGCCCAGGGCATCGCCTACGCCACGCCCTGGCCGGAGCACCTGCTCAACGTGCCGGCCGGCAAGATGAGCGGCCTGCCGGAACTGCCGGGTGATTTCGTGGACTACCTGCTGCAGGCGGACGCGCTGCCGGGCGTGCCGCGCGACGTGGTGGCGGACACCTTTGTTGCGCGCCGCCATTACGCGGATTACCTGCAACAGCGGCTTGCCGAGGCCCAGGCGCACAGCGCCGCAGCACTGCACGTCGTGCATGAACCGGTCATGGCGCTGCAGCCCGGCGCGTCGCTGCAGCAGCTACGGTTGGCCGACGGCACGCAGTGGCAGGCGCGGCAAGTGGTGCTGGCGTGCGGCAACAGCATGCGCCCGCTGCCGGCACCGGGTGCCGACGCATTGCCGCCGGGCCGCGTGGTCGACGCATGGGACTACGACGGCGTACGCATGCTCGCGGGCGACGGCGACCTGGCCATCATCGGGTCGGGGCTGAGCATGGCCGACAGCGTGGTCGCGCTGGCCACGGCCGGTCACCGCGGCCGCATCCACGTGCTGTCGCGGCATGCGCTGCTGCCGTTGCCACACGCGCACGCCGGCAGTGCCGAGTTCGATCCGCAGCCGCTGCTGGACATGCCGCTGCGTGCGCGCATGCGCGCGCTGCGCGGGCACGTGCGCGACGCGGCCGCGCAGTGCCTGCCGTGGCAGAGCGTGATGGATCGCATCCGCCCGCTGGGGCAGGCGCTGTGGCAAAGCCTGGACGGCGCCGACCAGCGCCGCTTCCTGCGCCATGTGGTGCGTTACTGGGACGTGCACCGCCACCGCATCGCAGAAACCGTGCATGCGCAGGTGGCGGCACTGGAGCAGTCGGGCCAACTGCAACGCCATCGCGCGCGGCTGGACGCGCTGCTCGTGCTCGACGGCACCCTGCAACTGCACGCGCACGGGCCGCAGGGCGGCATGCAGCCGGTGAACGTGGGCGCGGTGATCAACGCCACCGGCGTGGAAACCCGCGCGCTGGCCATGCGCAACCCATTGCTGCAGCAGCTGCTGGCCGACGGCCACGCGCGCCCCGGCCCGCATGGACTGGGCCTGGACAGCGACGCCGCCGGCCGCGTGCGCGACGCGCAGGGCCAACCTCAGCCGGGCCTGCAGCTGGTCGGCAGCCTGCGCATCGGCACCCTGTGGGAAAGCCTGGCCATTCCCGAGCTGCGCGTGCAGGCCCAGCAGGCGGCGGCCGGCGCGCTGCCCACGGTGCAGGCATAAGGCCGGCTAATGCCTGCACTTCGTAGTTCGCGTTGGTAGGGCCATCTTCGCGGCCGTAGGCTCCTGTCATGACCACGGAGACACCGATGCCTATTTCCCGCGCGACGCTGGCCCTTCATTTCCACCGCGTGTGCGCGCTGAGCGCCGCACTGCTGCTCGCCGCGTGCCAGTCCGCGAGCCCCGGTGCCGCGGTGGTCCCGGCAGCGCCCGCCAGCGCCACCGATGCCGTGGCCGCGTGCCCGGCGAACGCTACGGCGATGGACGGCTGGAACGATCGCGCCCCGCCGCGCCGCATCTTCGGCAACACCTGGTATGTGGGCACCTGCGGGCTGTCGGCGGTGCTGGTGACGTCGGACCAGGGGCATGTGCTGATCGACGGCGCCACCGAGCCTGCCGGCCCCCTGATCCTGGCCAACATCCGCGCGCTGGGGTTCGATCCCCACGATGTGAAGGTCCTGCTCAACTCGCATGAGCATTACGACCACGCCGCCGGCCTGGCCTACCTGCAGCGCATGACCGGCGCGCCGCTGCTCGCACGCGGGCCGGCAGCGGCCACCCTGCGCACGGGCAGGAGCGACCGCAGCGACCCACAGCAGCTCGAGCTGCTGGAAGGGTTCCCCGCCGTGGCCAAGGTGCGGGTCATCGACGACGGCGCCATCGTCCGCGTCGGCCCGCTGGCGCTGACGGCGCATGCCACGCCGGGCCACACCCCGGGCGGCACCAGCTGGACCTGGCGTTCCTGCGAGGCCGATCGCTGCTACGACTTGGCCTACACCGACAGCATCAGCGCCATTTCGGACGCCGAGTACCGCTATGCCGACCACCCCGACGCTGTGGCCGCGTTCCGCCGCGGCCTGGACACGCTGGCTGCGCTACCGTGCGATATCCAGATCTCCCCCCATCCGGCGGCCAGCGACCTGTTCGCCCGCCTGCGCGGAGACGCAGGCAAACCCCTGGTGGATCCCGGGCGATGCCAGCGCTATGCGCAGACCGGCCGGGCCAATCTGGACGCCCGGCTGGCCGATGAAGCAGCCGGCCGCAAACCCTGACGCAGCGACGGCGCGGAGGGCGTAAAATGGGCGCATGGATGTCTCCCACTTGCTCGACGGGCTCAACCCCGCCCAGCGCGAAGCTGTGTCCGCCCCGCCCGGCCACCATCTGGTGCTTGCCGGTGCCGGTTCCGGCAAGACCCGCGTACTTATCCACCGCATCGCCTGGCTGAATGAAGTCTGCGGCGTGCCGACCCATGGCATTTTTGCGGTGACCTTCACCAACAAGGCTGCCGGCGAGATGCGTCACCGCATCGACCTGCAGCTGGCGCACGGCAGCCGTGGCGCGTGGATCGGCACCTTCCACGGCCTGGCCCATCGTCTGCTGCGCCTGCACTACCAGGACGCCAAGCTGCCCGACAGCTTCCAGGTGCTGGACTCCGACGACCAGCTGCGCCTGGTCAAGCGCGTGGTCCAGCAGCTGGAGATCGACGACAGCAAGCATCCGCCCAAGCAGATCGCCTGGTGGATCAACGAGCAGAAGGACGAGGGCCGCCGCCCGCAGCACATCCAGCCCGAGCCGCATGACGCGTGGCTGGAAACCATGCGCCAGGCGTACGCGGCCTACCAGGAGCGCTGCGACCGCGCCGGCCTGGTCGACTTCGCCGAACTGCTGCTGCGCGCGCATGAACTGCTGCGCGACAACCCCGCGCTGCTGGCCCACTACCGCTCGCGCTTCCGCGAGATCCTGGTGGACGAGTTCCAGGACACCAACGCCATCCAGTACGCCTTCGTGCGCGTGCTGGCGGGCGACAGCGGCCACGTGTTCGTGGTCGGCGACGACGACCAGGCCATCTATGGCTGGCGCGGCGCCAAGGTCGAGAACGTACAGCGCTTCCTGAAGGACTTCCCGGGCGCGCAGACCGTGCGCCTGGAGCAGAACTACCGCTCCAGCGCCAACATCCTGGGCGCGGCCAATGCGGTGATCTCGCACAACCCCGACCGGATCGGCAAGGAACTGTGGACCGACAGCGGCGACGGTGAGCAGATCGATCTGTACGCGGCCTACAACGAGATGGACGAGGCGCGTTACGTGGTTGAACGCACGCGCCAGTGGGTGCGTGACGGCGGCAGCTACGGCGACGCGGCGGTGCTTTACCGCAGCAACGCGCAGTCGCGTGCCTTCGAAGAGGCGCTGATTTCCGAACAGGTGCCGTACCGCGTGTACGGCGGCATGCGCTTCTTCGAGCGTGCCGAAATCAAGGACGCGCTGGCCTACCTGCGGCTGATGACCAACCGCAACGATGACGCCGCGTTCGAGCGCGCGGTCAACACGCCTACCCGTGGCATCGGCGACCGCACGCTGGACGAAGTGCGCCGGCTGGCGCGCACCCAGGCGATCTCGCTGTGGGAAGCCACCATGCTGACCACCCAAGGCAATGAACTGGCGGCCCGCGCCCGCAACGCGTTGGCCGGCTTCCTGACCCTGGTCAACCAGCTGCACGCCGAAGCCGGTGACATGAGCCTGGCCGAGCGCATCGATCACGTGCTGGTGCGTTCGGGGCTGCGCGAGCACTGGTCGAAGGAAAGCCGCAACGCACTCGATTCCGAGTCGCGCGCGGACAACCTGGACGAACTGGTCTCGGTGGCCTCGCGCTTCACCCGCCGCGAGGACGACATCGAAGAGACCGGCGAGACCATGAGCGAGCTGGTCGCGTTCCTCTCCTACGCCTCGCTGGAGGCCGGCGAAGGCCAGGCCCAGGCGGGCGAGGAGGGCGTGCAGCTGATGACCCTGCATTCGGCCAAGGGCCTGGAGTTCCCGCTGGTGTTCCTGGCCGGCATGGAAGATGGCCTGTTCCCCAGCGCACGTTCGCTGGAGGAAAGCGGTCGCTTGGAGGAAGAGCGCCGCCTGGCCTACGTAGGCATCACCCGCGCGCGCCAGAAACTGGTGCTGAGCTACGCCGAGTCGCGCCGCATCCACGGCCAGGAAAACTACAACGTGCCCTCGCGGTTCCTGCGCGAGATTCCGCGGGAACTGCTCAACGAAGTCCGCCCGAAGGTGCAGGTATCGCGCACCGCCTCGCTCGGCGCGAACCGCGTGATGGGCCACGCCGCGATCGAGGCGCCGCCGTTGAAGCTGGGCGCGATGGTGACCCATGCGCGCTTCGGCGAAGGCATGGTCACCGATTACGAGGGCAGTGGCGCGCATGCGCGCGTGCAGGTGGAGTTCGCCGAGGCCGGCAGCAAGTGGCTGGTCATGGCCTACGCCAACCTGACGGTGCTCTGACGGCGCGTGTCAGGGATGACCCGCCACGTGCTCTTCGTCTGCAGCCAGAACCGCCTGCGCAGCCCCACGGCCGAGCAGATGTTCGCCGACTGGCCAGGCGTGGAAACCGCCTCGGCCGGTGTGTTGGCGGATGCGGATGTGCCGGTCAGCCCCGAGCTGTTGCAGTGGGCGGACCTGATCTTCGTGATGGAGCGCGCGCACCGCACGCGCTTGTCCAGTCGTTACCGGCCGTGGTTGAACGGAACGCGGGTGATCTGCCTGGATATTCCGGATGACTACGACTTCATGGCCCCGGTGCTGGTGGACCTGCTCAAGAAGAAAGTGACGCCACACCTACCGTAGAGCCACCCCATGGGTGGCTGCGCAATGCCCGACATCGAGCAGCCACCTACCGTCCCCCCCCAATTCTCAGGTAATCCCATGTCTTCCACCCCCGTCGCCATCAACGTCAAACTCAACGCCCGCCTCCAGCCCGAGCACCGCCTGCAGCTGTTCGAAGATCCGCTCGACGCGATGCTGGAAGGCGTCGGCATCGGCGAAATCATGGGCGGCGGCACCGCGCTGACCGAAGAGGGCGAGGTCGAATACGGCGACCTGGAGATCCAGCTGCATGACGGCGCTGCACTGCCGCAGGTGATTGAAATGCTCCAGCAGCTGGGCGCGCCCAAGGGCTCGCTGATCCAGCGCGAGGGCGAGGCCGACCTGCCGTTCGGCATCACCGAAGGCCTTGGGCTGTACCTCAACGGCACCGACCTGCCCGACGAGGTGTACGAACAGTGCGATTCGAACTACGTGTTCGACCAGATCGTGGAGCGCATCGACGGCCACGGTGAAATCTGCAGCTGGTGGCAGGGACCGAGCGAGACCGCGCTGTACCTGTACGGTGCATCGTTCGAGACCCTGCGCGAGCGCATCGCCGACCTGGTGGCGACCTACCCGCTGTGCCAGGGCGCACGCGTGGTGCGGATCGCCTAAGCGGTCGCCGGCCGGTTGTACCGACTGGGTTGTACCGACTGCGTAGAGCCGACTGTTAGTCGGCTCTACGCACGGTCTCCCAATCAAGCCCGAAACGGGCCAGATACTTGCGCAGGCGATCCGCGTCGTTGGTGCTCGCGCGCTGCGTGCGCGACACCGAAAACAGCTCCCGCCCGGCGGCCGATAGATTCTTTGCCGCCACGCAGACGCGCACCACCTCCTCCAGCTGCACGCGGTCGAACCGGTCCAGTGCGGCCACCTCCTCGCCCAGCAGCGCGTCGAGCAGCGACGGTACTTCACCGCCCGACCACTGCGTCCGCAGCCGGCCGATCTCCTCGTCCACGCCTTCGGTCTGGATACGCCCGGCATTGGCGAGCGTGGCCAGGCGCATCATCGACGCGCCCAGATCGCGGAAGTTGCCGCTCCACGCCGCATCCGCGCTGGTGGCGAAGGCCAGATAACGAGCGCGGGCTTCGGCATTGAAGCGCACCTGCTGGTGCTGCTCGCGGGCGAACCGCTCCAGCTCGAAGGCCAGGTTGGGCTCGATGTCCTCGCGCCGCTGCGCCAGGCCGGGCAACTGGTAGGTCCACAGGTTAAGCCGGGCCAGCAGATCCTCGCGGAAGCGCCCCTGGCGTACCGCTTCATGCAGGTCGCGGTTGGTGCCCGCAATCAACTGGAAATCGCTCTCCACTTCGCGGTCGCTGCCTACCGGCAGGAAGCGCTTGTCTTCCAGTGCACGCAGCAGCATGGCCTGCTCGTCCTGCCCAAGTTCGCCGATCTCGTCGAGGAACAGCAGCCCCTGGTGCGCAGAACGCAGCAGGCCGGCGCGGTCGCTCGAAGCGCCGGTGTAAGCGCCCTTGGTGTGGCCGAACAGCGTGCTCATCGCTCCGTCGCCGCGTAGCGTGGCGCAGTTCACTTCCACGAAGCGACCCGGCAACTGGTGCTTGAGCTTCTTCAGATCGAACACGCGCCGGGCCAGATGGCTCTTGCCCGCACCGGTCGGTCCGGTGAGCAGCATCGGCGCGCGTGAGCGGGTGGCCACGATCTCGATCTGCTCGATCATCCGGTTGAACGCGGCGTTGCGGGTGGCGATGCCGCCCTTGAGCAGGTCGCGGTCCTGCAACTGCTGCTGGGCGAAGCGCTGCGCGATGCGGTCATAGCGCGACAGGTCCAGGTCGATCAACGCGTACGTGCCGGGATCGCCCACGGCCTGCTTGCGCGGAGGGGAGGTCTGCAGCAGCCGCCCCGGGAAGTGCCGGCTCTCGGTCAGCAGGAACCAGCAGATCTGGCTGACATGCGTGCCGGTCGTGATGTGGATGTAGTAGTCCTCCTCCTCCGGCGCGAAGGGATACGCGGCCAGGAAGTCATGCAGGCAGGCATAGACCCCTTCGAACTCCCACGGGTCCGCCATGTAGGTGTCGTGCCGGCGGACCTCGGTGGACGGCGCGACGCGTTCCAGGTCCTCGCGCACCAGCGCAGCCAGCTTGCCGAAGCGGCGCTCGTCCAGCAGCAGCTCGATGCGGTCCGGCACGAAGTCCTCATGCATGCCCAGCGCCACGGTCGGCCGCCATTTCTGCCACCGACCCGGGCCCTCACCCGCATCGAGCTGGATGCCGAGCATGCCGAACACCACCTGCCGCTTCTGCATGTATATCTCCGTATAAATAGCGCTCCCAAACTATATCAATCCTGGCGCTCCATGTGGCATTAACTCCCGGGGAAAACTGAATAAATACATATTAATCAATCAGTTGGATGCTAGATCCAAAAGTTGGCACGGCCGTTGCTCTGTATACGGCAAGACACGACGCGGGCTGTTCCCGCCGAGGACCCACACGATGGCCAACAATTCCCTCTTCTCCCGGATGCGCAGCGCGCTGCTGCCGTCGGCAGACGCGCTCAATGACGCCGGCGGTACCGCCTACCGTCGCGACCCGCGCGCCGCGCTGGCGCTGTTCGCGGGTACCGGCTGCCTCAACAACACCTTCTACAGCGATGCCGAGGCGCAGTTGCAGCAGGTGCTGGCATTGAGCGCGCAGGTGGAGCCCGGCTTCGTCGCGCGCACCGCGGTCTATGCCAGGCAGAAGGCGCACATGAAGGACATGCCGGTGCTGCTGCTGGCCACGCTGAGTCTGCGTGACCCGGCGGCATTCGCCCAGGCATTCCCCAAGGTGGTGGACAACGGTCGGCAGCTGCGCACGTTCGTGCAGATCATGCGCAGCGGCCAGGTCGGGCGCCGCTCGCTGGGCTCGCTGCCGAAGCGTCTGGTGCGCCAGTGGCTGCAGCAGGCCTCGGCCGAGACCGTGGTCCGCGCCGCGATCGGCCAGCAGCCGTCGCTGGGCGACATCATCCGGATGGTGCACCCCAAGCCGGCCGATGCCGAGCGTGAGGCGCTGTATGCCTGGGTGGTAGGGCGTCCGTACGAGCCGTCGCGGTTGCCGGCGCTGCTGCAGGCTTATGAGGCCTTCAAGCGCGCGCCGAACGGGCTGCCGCCGGACCTGCCGTTCCAGTACTACAGCGCGTTGCAGCTGGACGTTGCGCAGTGGTCGATGCTGGCCCGCAATGCGTCGTGGCAGACGCTGCGCATGAACCTCAACACGTTCGCCCGGCATGGGGTGTTCGAGGACGAGGCGATGGTGCAGGTGGTGGCCGCCAAGCTGCGCGATCCTGCGCAGATCCGCCGCGCCCGGGTGCTGCCATACCAGTTGATGATGGCCTATCACGCGGCAAGTGAACTGCCATTGCCGATCCTGGAGGCGCTGCAGGACGCGATGGAAATCGCTACCGCCTCGGCACCGGTCCTGCCGGGCCGGGTGGTGGTGGCAGTGGACGTGTCGGGGTCGATGCAGTCGCCGGTGACCGGCTACCGCAAGGGTGCCACCACCGCCGTGCGCTGCGTGGACGTGGCGGCACTGATCGCCGCATGCGTGCTGCGCGGTCAGCCCCAGGCGCAGGTGTTGCCGTTCGACACCGGTGTGCGGCGCGTACCGCTGAACCCACGCGATAGCGTGATGACGCTGGCCCGCCAGCTGGCGATCAACGGTGGTGGTACGGCGGTGAGTGCGCCGCTTCGCTACCTCAACGCCGAACGTGCGCAGGTGGACCTGCTGGTGCTGGTGTCGGACAACGAAAGCTGGTGCGACACCCGCAGTGACGGTGCGACCGACACGATGCGCGAGTGGGCCATGCTCAAGCAGCGTTGCCCGCAGGCGAAGCTGGTCTGCATCGACCTGCAGCCGGTGGCGACCAGCCAGACCGTGCAGCGCGAGGATGTGCTGCACATCGGCGGCTTCAGCGATGCGGTGTTCGACCTGCTCGCGCAGGTCGCCACTGCAAAGGACGAAGGCTCGGGTGGGGTGCAGCGCATCCAGGACATGGCCTTGTAACGCGACAGGGATGTCGCACGGGATCGCCCGGCTGGCAATGGGGCCAGCCGGGCAGGGCCCACGTATTTCGTTTCAATGCCGGCACTGCGAATGCCGGGGGAACTACAGCCTTTCACGCTCCAGGTCGCGGGTTCGAATCCCGCTCGTCGTGGCAACACGGCGGTAGCTCAGGGGTAGAGCAGGACGTTCCCTCACTGTTGTCGCATCGCCGGCACCCGCTTCACGCAGTGAATGCTGCTGGAACTACATGGAGTGCCTTCGGGCTCGGGTTCAAATCCCGGCGTCGCCCACCGCAAGGTGGAAGACGAACGTTCCAGCCCCCTTGTCACTGCCCTTTTTCGCGGCGAATGCCAGTGGAACTACATCTGGTTGCCCTTCGGGGTCGGGTTCAAGTCCCGGCTGCGTTCCGTGTCATGCGGAACGTGGAACGGTTCCGCCCCCTTTTGTCGCCGCACCTTTTCAATGGATAGACAGGATGTTCAACATGACCAACACCACCCACAACCACGACGTCATCCAGGAGCCGGGCGCCGTCCCGATCCGCCTGTGGACGCGCGGCGTGCCGCTGGAAGATGCCGCGCGTGAGCAGCTGCAGAACATCGCGCGCCTGCCGTTCATCCACCGCTGGATCGCGGTGATGCCCGACGTGCACCTCGGCAAGGGTGCTACGGTGGGCTCGGTCGTGCCGACCATCGGCGCGATCGTGCCGGCTGCCGTGGGCGTGGATATCGGCTGCGGCATGATCGCCGCGCGCACCACGCTGATCGCCAGCGACCTGCCCGACAACCTGTCGGCACTGCGCAGCGCGATCGAGCGTGCCGTGCCGCATGGACGCACCGTCGGCCGTGGCCGCGACAAGGGCAGCTGGGACACCCCGCCGGAACTGGCCATTGAGGGCTGGTCGCAGCTGGTGGACGACTTCGCGCTGATCTGCGAACGCCACCCCAAGCTGAAGAACACCAACAACCTCAAGCACCTGGGTACGCTTGGAACGGGCAATCACTTCGTCGAGGTCTGCCTGGACCAGGAGCAGCGCGTGTGGTTCATGCTGCACTCGGGCTCGCGCGGCGTGGGCAATGCGATCGGCACCTACTTCATCGAACTGGCCAAGCAGGAAATGCGCCGCTGGATGATCAACCTGCCCGACCAGGACCTCGCGTACCTGCCGGAGGGCAGCACCCATTACGGCGACTACGTGTTTGCGGTGGACTGGGCGCAGCGCTTCGCACGCATGAACCGCGAGATCATGATGCGCAATGTGGTGGCGGCGGCGCGCACGGTGATCACCAAGCCGTTCGAGGCCGCGGCCGAGGCGGTCAACTGCCACCACAACTACGTGAGCCGCGAGCACCACTTCGGCAAGGACGTCTTCGTGACCCGCAAGGGCGCGGTGAGCGCGCGCAAGGGCGAGCTGGGCATCATCCCGGGCAGCATGGGGGCCAAGAGCTTCATCGTGCGTGGCCTGGGCAATGCGGAAAGCTTCAACAGCTGCAGCCACGGCGCCGGCCGCGTGATGAGCCGTACCCAGGCGCGCAAGCTGATCAGCGTGGACGACCACGCCAAGGCCACCGCGCACGTGGAATGCCGCAAGGACGCCGAGGTGGTCGACGAGTCTCCGGCCGCCTACAAGTCGATCGAAGCGGTGATGGAGGCGCAGCGCGACCTGGTGGAGATCGTCCACACCCTGCGCCAGGTGGTCTGTGTAAAGGGATGAGATTGGCCGCGCGCGGCGTACACTGCGCCGCGCGCGGGGGAAGCAAAAGGACAGAACCATGGACATGATCGAACTGGATGGAACCGAAGGCGGCGGCCAGCTGCTGCGTTCGGCGTTGACGCTCAGCCTGTGCACCGGCAGCGGCTTCAGCATGGGCAATATCCGTGGCCGCCGCCGCCGCCCGGGCCTGATGCGTCAGCACCTCACCGCCGTCAATGCTGCCGCGAGGATCGGCGGTGCTCACGTGCACGGCGCCCAGCTGGGCGCGACCACGCTGCGCTTCGAGCCCGGCGCGGTGCAGGGCGGTGACTACCACTTCGCCACCGGCAGTGCCGGCTCGGCGACGCTGGTACTGCAAACGCTGCTGCCGGCCCTGTGGCAGGCGGCCACGCCCTCAACGCTGCGTCTGGAAGGCGGCACCCACAATCCGCTCGCGCCCAGCGCGGACTTCATCGCCGACGCGTATCTGCCCGCGCTGGCGCGGATGGGCGTGCAGGTCGGTTTCGCGATTGAGCAGCATGGCTTCCACCCTGCCGGCGGCGGCGTGCTCGACGTGCAGGTCACGCCCTGCGCGACGTTGCAGCCCTGCGCGTTCAACGCCCGCGGCGCGCTGGCCTCGGTCGAGGCCAAGGTGTTGATGTCCGGCCTGTCCGGCAGCATCGGCCAGCGTGAGCTGCAGGTGCTGGCCGATCGCCTGGGCGTGGACCCGCATCCGCGCCACGTGCACAGCGTGCGTCCCGCGCTGGGCCCCGGCAACGTGGCGCTGGTGCAGGTGCGCCACGACGCGCATGTGGAAGTCTTCAGCGGCCATGGCGAACGTGGCGTATCGGCCGAACAGGTCGGCGCGCGCCTGGCCGATGAGGTGCAGCGTTACCTGCACGGCGACGGTTGCGTGGCCGAGCACCTGTCCGACCAGCTGCTGCTGCCGATGGCGCTGGCCGGTGCCGGCAGCTTCACCACCGCCACGATCAGCGAGCACCTCGCCAGCAACGCGCGGTTGATCGAGAAGTTCCTGCCGGTCGAGTTCGAGTGGGTACCCGAAGGGCAGGGCTGGCAGGTCCAGGTCAGCCGCTGAGGCACCACGGGGGCCGCGCCTTGCTGGCGCGACCCCGTTCGGTGCCCACAACGAGCCCCGGCGCGATGCGATCCATTACGGGATGATCATGGGGGCGACTGTGGCTGTTCCGGATGACGTTCGGAAGGAACCTGCCCAGACATGGACTGCTTGAAATTGGCCGTCACATCTCCGACCGCCCGTTCCAGGGCAATCTCCCAGTTCTCCCGTGATACCACCTGGTACACGTTGGAACCGTGACCCTTGGCGGTGAACGTTCGGATCTGACCTTCAGCGCGCGAGGTAACGTTGATGGAGATGTCCGCCAACATCCGTTGTGACCATCCAGCGGCCCGCCAGAATTCGAAGGGCAGGCTGACCGAGAATCCCGTCAATGAGGCGTCCACGAAGGTGCAGGAAGATTCGCAGGCGTCTGCGGTCCTGTAACCCATGTTCCGTAGCGCCTGGACCAGGATCTCGCGGGTCTTGTCGGCAACGGTGCCGGATTCAAGGTTGACCAGCATTCCATTGCCTCCGCGTGCGAAGCCTCCGACGTTCTTTGACCTGTCTGCGGGAGCTACAGCCGGCAGCATGTCCGTACGGACGTCCTGCACGGCACCGACAACAACGACGGGGCCCTGCTCCGGACTCACCCGGACATCCGGGACATTGACCCGCACCATCTCTGTTCGCATGCCACAGCCGGAAAGGACCAGCAGCGCTACAGCCGCAACGATTGACTTCATTGTTTCCCCCTGTCCAAGTTTCCATTCACTGGTTTCGCATTATTGCTCGGCAGACGGGTGACCGGAGCAGTGATCCCCAGGCGGCCAGTAGCTGATGCCGGTATCCGTCGCGCCGGGAAGCGGCATCCCCTTCCCGGCGCCACGGCTTCATTCCCGGTCAAACGCGACTCATCCCGGATTTCACACGGTTCGTCGCCTGCCGCTTGTACGCCCCCTGCCACGCGCCCAGAGTCTGGCGCTGTCTGCTGGGAGCACGCACATGAACAAGGGAATCCCGTACCTGTTGTCTGCACTGGTTGCGCTGACGCTGTCGGCGGGCTGGGCGGCGCCGGTGCTGGCCCTGTTCCAGCACGTGGCCACCTGTCTGCAGGACGGCGGCAGCATGGACCTGATGCGGATGCGCTGCGAACCGCCGGTGGCGGTGGCAGATGCTTTGCTGCACGGCTGGGGGTTCTGGCTGATGCTGATCGTCGTGGCCACGGTGGTGGCGCTGGCGACGACCAGAACGGGAACGCGCCCGCGTAGGAACCGGCCGACATCGGGTCTACTTCGGTAAGTTTGCAACCAGTCCGAGCCTTGACGGCCCAGCAACGCTGCTAGTGTGCGTGCCCTGTCACTCAGGGGTGCGACGTTGATCAACACTGCGATGCAGAGGGCTTCCTCACTTCCTTCTCTTGCCGCGCCGAGCGAGTGGGAAGCTGGCGCGGCACGGACCCCGGCCCCGATTCCTGCCACGCTTGAAGTGGATTCGGTACGCAACGCAGCGCGTGACGCTCGCGTGCCGTTGAATTTTGCCGGCGCCACGCTCAGCCCGTGGCAGGGGGCCGGCAGCCAGAAGGCCATGGTGGCCTCGCAGGGAACCGATCGCTGGCGGGTCAAGGCCACGGCCGACGGCGCCAGCAGCGCCATGGAAGTCACTTTGGGCAAGCTGTTCCAGCTCACCGGTCTGCTCGCACCCGATACCGCGCTGGTGGGGGCGCTCGATGGCCTGCCCACCGCCAACCTGCATGTCGGTTCGCGCTATGAACCGCAGTTCCAGGATCTGGGTGATTTCCTGGTCAGCGACGCGGCGGCCGACCTGGTCGGGGCAGACAACGCCTCATCGCGGCCCGACTACGACACGCTGCGGGCAACACATGCCGCCTCCGTGGCCGCCAATACCGCGTTGCTGCGCGACGCGGGCGTGGAATGGTGGGCGCTGGGCGAGGCGGATGCGCGCGTGCACGCAGCCAATGACCAGGCACGGTTCGACGCGCTGGACGCGATGAACCGGATGCTGCCCGCGCCGTTGCGCTGCGAACAGATGCGTCATTTCATCGCATCGCGCTGGCTGGACAACTGGGACCACCTCAACTACCGGATGGAGAACTTCGGTTACACGCTGCGTGATGGCGAGCGGGTTGGCATGTCGCTGGACTTCGGCTCCTGCGGCCCGCTCGGCTTCCGCGATCCGCAGACCGGCGTGATGCTGCCCAAGCCGCTCAGCGGCGAGGTCGCGATCCGGCAACGTCCCGCGTCGCTGTTCCCGATTCCCGAGGCGTTCGCAGCCAATGCCAGCCGCTTCGACGCGATGCAGGGTGACCCGGGCGCGCTGCACGACACCACCGGCTGGCCCTACGGATTCCAGTCCGAGAGCATTGCCGCGCTGTTCCGGCCACCGGCGGCCTCGGACCCGGCCATCGCCGACGCGCTGGCGGAAATGGGCTACCGCCTGGCGGTGCTACCGGCGTCTTCCATCGACGCGGTGATCGAGCGCCACTGGCCGAACCTGGCGCCTACCCCGGCGCAGGCGTGGCCGCAGGCCGCGGCCCTGGCCGGGCAGATGATCGCTCGTCGCGATGCGCTGCTGGCGCGGTTCGACCCGGCGCAGATCCGCGACTGGCTGCACGCCGACCCGGTTCGTGCCGCGCGCGTCCGCCAGGAGATGACCGACGCGATGCAGACGGTGCTCGGCGGCGATGCGGTCGCGTCCCACCAGCAGCACGTCGAGCGATTGCACGAAGCACTGCTGGGTAGCGGCGAACCCATCGCCTCAACGACGGACGAGATCTGCATCAACGGCGTGTGCCGCGAAACCCGCGCGATGCAGCAGTTCGACGACGCGCTGCAGCAGCTGGAACAGGCCTGGGCAAGCGAGTCGCCGCAGGGCGTGGCCGATGCGGTTGCCGCCTTGCTGGCGCCGCCGTTGCACTCCCAACTGCTGCACCATCTGGCGTTGGGCCCCGGCAGGCATCCACATACCCTGGCGGCATTCGACACCAACCATGCGTGGCTGGTGCTGATGGAGAAGCTGGTGGGCATGGGCCAGGCCAACCCCACCGAGGTTGCGCGGCTGCTGCTGACGCCGGTCGAGGCGGGCGCCTACCCGCCTGATGTCGCCGCGTGGTCGGAGAAGCACCCCGAACTGGGCATTGCCTTCATCCAGCTGCTGGAAGGGCTGGTGGCACGCGGCGTACCCGCGCAGCGGCTGCGCGTGGGATTGCTGACCGCCAAGCGCTTCGGCACGGCAAACTACTTTGCCGAACTGCTGGGCAGCCGCGCCTCCGCGGCCTGGATCGAACGCCTGAAGCTGGCGCAGCTCTGGCCCGGCGCGCAGGACCTGCGCGAGGCGAAATCGTGGCGCTCGCGGACCGCCTTCGGCCTGCGCAGCCTGCTGCCGCGCGGCAAGGTCGCGCTTGCCGAGCCGCGTGCCACTCATGCACTGCAGCAGATGGCCCCGGGCCCACTGGTGGCGAAACTGCGCCAGGACCACGGCCCGGAGCGGCTGCTGGCACTGGAAGCAGAACTGCTCAGGCAGGAGGTCCTTGAATCAGTGCGGCTGGTTCACCGCGACGAACTACAGGCACTGACCACCAGCGTTGCCCAGGCCGTGTGGAGTGCGTGGGCCGAGGCCCTGCAGAAGCACGGCTTGCCGCATGCGAGCCCGCCCCGGGATCTGCTGGAAAGCCAGCAGCACGCCGCCCGCAGCCGGTTCGAGCAGGACATGTGGGTGGCGCGCCGGGAGGATGCGGAGGCGCTGATCACCCAGGCCGCGACGGGGTACTGCGAGGCCGTGCGCGCGCAGCCGACACTGACCGCCGCCGCGCGGAAGGCGCTGTTCCGGGGCGGCGTGGACCGCGCCATCGGCGACATCGGTGCGATGGTCGCCGACGCCGCAGGCACGTCCCCGCCCCCGGCGGGCGGCACGACGCTGGGCGCAGAGATCAGGGCGCGCGCACAGTCCCTTGCCCAGGGGGTGCAGGCACAGGTACAGCAGCGCGCGCAGGCGCAGGCCGGGCAGAGTGCCTCGCGCTGGGCGGCCGCCGAGGCCAGCCGGCGGGCGACCGATGCGGTTGCCGCGCGCGCGCAGAGCAGCGCGCTGGCCCACCGCCAGCGCGCCGCCGCATTGCTGGCCTACGAGACGGCCGCGAACAAGGCCCGCCAAGCGGCCCAGTCCCGGGCCACGCAGGAGGCAGCCGAGCGCGCCGCGAGGGTCAGTGCGGCCAGAACCGAGA
>NZ_JBOHXV010000001.1:0-171410 GCF_050737075.1 Stenotrophomonas sp. | reverse complement strand
GCCCCGTGCAATTTCCTTGCAGGGGGTGCAACACTAGGCCCCCTTCATTTATCGCAGGAGCGGCGGGCGATTTATCGCGCGCCGTTACAGACAGTCTCCGGTTTCGCCGGCGCACCCTCCCCCCGATCCACTCCGATCCCCGCTCTGATCACGGTAGACACCGCCACCAGAAACAGCAGCGACGCCCCACCCAGAACATGGATAAGCGTCATATCAGCCTCCCCGCATGCATGTGCCTCGCACGTTACGCATGACGCGGATGGCTGCCTTTGAAACTGCTCCTATATCCGGAAGACAGTTCGCCGCGAGTGCGTATCCGGGAACCTGAGGGCCGGCCGTCGGCCGGCCCATGCATCACTTGCAGTCCACCACACCCGCGGCCTTGTCCGCCTTCGCTGCGATCCGCACCTGGGTAAACGCGGCGGCGAACGGCTTGTCCGCGCTGACCACGAACGGCGCCTCCACTGCGCCCAGGTCCACGCCCTTGCTGGCGAAGCAGGCCAGCGGAATGGTCACGGTGCGCTTCTGTCCGGGTGACAGCGTAGCCAGCGTCGCTGCGATATCCACCCCGCCCTCGCAGCCGGTGCCGCACTGCATGGTCACCTTTACCGGTGAGGCGGGCTGGTGCTGCACCATCACGTCGAACTGCAACGCGCCCTCGCTGCGCGCCAGGGCGCCGAGATTGCGCCGCGAGGTGCTGCGCGCGATCAACTGCGCCGGGGCCAGCCAGGTCACTTCGCGGGCGTCCTGCTGGGTGTTGATCTGCACGGTACGCACCTCCGCTACCGGCGTTTCCTTCGGCCAGCGCAGGCTGGCGTTGAGATCATTGCCGAGCGGCTGGGTAGCGCCGTTGGCCGCGACGTGCAGCGAGAACGGCGCGGTGTCCACGCGGTTGAAGATCGGCAACGTGGTCACTTCACCGCAATGGTCCGGGTTGGATTCAGGCAGGCGTGCGACCTGCGCCGGCTGTGCGTAGCTCAGGCCATAGCCGAACTTGAACAGGTCCGGGCGCTTGGGATCCGGGCGGTCGATCGGCGCCGGGCACGCCACACCCGGCCACGGGAAGCTGAGCCGGCCATGGAAGTCGTGCGCGGGCTTGCCGTCCTTGCCGGCCACCAGTACGTCGGTGATGCCCTTGCCTTCCGTGCCGGGCAGCCAGGCCGCGACAAACGCCTGCGACAGGTTGAGCAGGTCATTGGTGTACATCGGGCGGCCGGAGAAGTACACGGTGACCAGCGGCTTGCCGGTGGCGGCGGCCGCCTTGAGCACGGCCAGGTCCTGCGGGTGGGCGCGGCTGTGGCTGACGGTGTCCGAGGCAAGGATGTCGCCGTTGGTTTCGGCGTACGGCGTTTCGCCGATCACCGCGACAACCACGTCGAAGGACGCCGCGTCTATGCCCGTGGCGTCCGCACTGTAGGTCAACTGCTGCGTGCCCAATTCGGCGCGCAGCGCGCCCAGCACCGAATCGGCGTTGGGGAAATCGGCGTTGGTGTTCTCGGTGCCCTGCCAGGTGAGCGACCAGCCGCCAGCCTGGTCGGAGAGGCTGTCCGCACTCTTGCCCACCACCAGCACGCGTGCATCGCGCTTGAGCGGCAGCACCTTGTCCTGGTTCTTCAGCAGCACCAGCGATTCGCGCACGGCTTCGCGCGCCAGTTCGCGGTGCTGTACCGCGTTGCTGTCGCCCGCGTAGCGGCTGTCGGACGGCTTGTGGTCGAACAGGCCCGCACGCAGCTTCACGCGCAGGATGCGGGTCACCGCATCATCAATGCGCGCCATCGGAATCTCGCCGCTCTCTACCTGGGCGATGGTGTTGGCGATGAACGCCTTCCAGTCGTCGGGCACCATCACCATGTCGATGCCGGCGTTGATCGCCTGCGCGCAGCTGTCGTTGCGGCAGCCCGGCACCTGGGCGATGCCGTTCCAGTCGGAGACGACGAAGCCGTCGAAGCCCATCTTCTCCTTCAACGCACCGGTGAGCAGCGCCTGGCTGCCGTGCATCTTGCCGTAATCCACGCCGCCGGCGCGGTCGTTCCAGCTGTTGAACGAGGCCATCACGGTCTGCACGCCTTCGCCCAGCGCACCGAAGTAGCCCTGGCCGTGCACGTTGATCATGGTCGCCTTGTCCACCGTGGCTTCGCCCTGGTCGCGACCGTTGTCGGTCGCCCCATCGCCGATGTAGTGCTTGGCCGTGGCCACCACGTTGCCGTCGCCGGTAAAGCGGCCCTGCGCGCCCTTGACGTAGGCCTGTGCGTACGCGCGCACGATGGCCGGGTCGGATGAGAAGCTCTCATAGGTGCGGCCCCAGCGCGGGTCATGCGCCACGGCCAGCGTCGGGGCGAACACCCAACCAATGCCGGTGGCGCGGGTGGCGTTGCCGGTGGCGGCGCCGATGCGTTCAATCAGCGCCGCGTCGCGGGTGGCGCCCAGGCCGATGTTGTGCGGGAACAGCGTGGCGCCGTACACATTGCTGTGGCCGTGCACGGCGTCGGTACCCCAGATCACCGGCACCGGGGTGCGCGCATCGGTAGCCAGCGAAGCAGCGTGATACGCATCGGCCAGCTTGACCCAGTCCGCCACGCTGGCGTGCTTGTCCATGCCCGGCCACGAGCCGCCGCCGTTGAGCACCGAGCCGATGTAGTAGGTGCGCACCTGCTCGGGGGTGATCTGCTTGATCTCCGGCTGGGTCATCTGCCCGACCTTCTGCGCCAGGGTCATCTGCGCAAGGATGCTGCGCACGCGACTTTCGATTGCCGGGTCGCTGGCGATCGCGCTGGTCACATGCGGCCAGTCCTGCAGGCGCTCGGCGGCGGGCGCGGCATGCGCCTGGGCGGTCAATGCCGTCAGTACACAGACGGTGAGAAGAGTCTTCCGGGCGCTGCTCACGGACATCTACCTCCAATGGAAATGCGAATGATGGACCGGGCGCAGATCGTTTCAGCGGCTCCGGTGACAGCGCTGTCATATAAGCCGGGCGTGGGCCTGTCAACCGTTCGGCGCGCGCCTTGTCCTGGTTTCCCCGTGGTTGCTGGGCCGGACGTTTTGGAGCGCCATGAAAATCCGTCGTTGCTGTTGCAGCGCCGCATGGAATTCGGACCGTGCACGAATGCCCCGCGTCATGGCACCATCCGGCTGCATCGGTAACCCGAAACGACACAAGCGCATTACCATCGGCAGCGGCCGACCGGCTCTTCCAGAGGAACCATCGCACCATGCGTAGTCGTATCGAGGATGTCGCCGCCGTCGCGGGCGTTTCGATCAAGACCGTATCGCGCGTGCTCAACAACGAGCCGAACGTGCGCGCGGAGACGCGCGAACGCGTACTCGTGGCGGTGACGCGGCTGGGCTACAAACCGAACCTGTCGGCCCGCAGCCTGGCCGGGCAGCGGTCGTATGCATTGGCGCTGGTCTACAACAATCCCTCGCGCAATTACCTGATGGAAATCCAGAACGGCATGCTGGAGGCCTGTCATGCGCACCATTACAACCTGATCCTGGGCCCGGTCGGCATCGGGCGGCGCACCCTGCCCGACCTGGCCGCGCTGTTCGAAAACTCGCGCCCCGACGGTGTGGTGCTGATCCCGCCGCTGACCGACGATGCGGTGGTGCTGGCCTACCTGGAAGACAATGAGATTCCGTACGCCAGCATCGCCCCCCGTCATCCCGAAGGCCGCATCGGCGTGCGCATGGATGAGACCACGGCGGTGGTGGAGCTGATCGGCCACCTGGTCGCGCAGGGCCATCGGCGCATCGCGCACATCAAGGGACCGCGTACGCACGGTGCCTGCCAGTGGCGCCTGGCCGGCTATCGCCAGGCGCTGCGTGACGCAGGAATCGCCTATGACCCGACGCTGGTGGTGAACGGCCAGTTCTCGTTCGAATCGGGTATCGAGGCGGCCAACATGCTGCTGGATTTGCCGGAGCCGCCGACCGCCATCTTCGCGGCCAATGACGACATGGCCGCCGCCGTGTTCCGCGTGGCAGGGCAGCGCGGCCTGCGCGTGCCACGCGATCTTTCGGTATGCGGCTTCGACGACACACCCATTGCCGGCCACATCTACCCGGCGCTGACCACGGTGCGCCAGCCCACCGACAGCATGGGCCGGCTGGCGACCGAGCAGCTGATCGAACGCATCCGCTCGCCCGGCGGCGGCCACATGGTCACCGTGGACCACGCCGTGCTGGTGCGTGAATCCACCCACGCACCGCGCCGGCGCTGAACCCTCAGGCGTAACGGCGCGAGCCGCGCCATGCGTAGAACACGATGAACAGGTAGCAGAGCATCGGCAGCAGGAAGGACATCTGCAGCCCGTAGTGGTCGGCCAGCCAGCCCACGGCCAGCGGAACCACCGCGCCGCCCACGATGGCCATCACCAGCAGGCTGGAGCCCTGCCCGGTGAGCGGCCCAAGGCCGCCGATGGCCAGCGCGAAGATGGTCGGGAACATGATCGAGTTGAACAGGCCCACGCTGACCACGCTCCACTTGGCGAGCTCGCCCGTGCCCAGGATGGTGACCGCGAGTAGACCCATCACGATCAGTGCGGCCAGGCCCAGCAGGCGGCGCGGATCGAAGCGGGCCAGCAGGAAGGTACCCACCAGGCGGCCCACCAGTGCGCCGCCCCAGTACAGCGACACATAGTGGGTGGCCTGCTGCTCGGTCAGGCCCTCGCCGATGCCCGGCATGGACAGGAAGTTGACCAGCACGCTGCCGATCGACACTTCGGCACCCACGTAGAAGAAGATCGCCAGCACGCCGAACGCCAGATGCTTGTGGCGCAGGGCCGCGGCCAGGGTGCCGTGTTCCTTGCTGTCTTCCACACCGGCAATGCTGGGCAGGCGGAACATCCAGATCGCCGCCGCCAGCACGAACAATACGATGGCGAGGCCGAAATACGGCACCTGCACCGACTGCGCTTCGGCGGCACGGTAGGCCAGCGCTTCGGCCTGCGGCAGCAGCGCGAGCTGCTCGGCGCTGCGCGGCTCGGCGGCCAGGATCAGCAGGCCGCCGAACAGCGGTGCGATGGTGGTGCCCAACGCGTTCATCGACTGCGCCAGGGTGAGGCGGCTGGAACTGGTCTGCTCCGGACCCAGCAATGCCACATAGGGGTTGGCCGCCACCTGCAGCACGGTGATGCCGGTCGCCAGCACGAACAGGGCGCCAAGGAACAATCCGTAGACGTGCAACGCCGCGGCCGGCCAGAACAGCAGGGCGCCCACGCCAGCGATGGCCAGCCCGGCCACGATGCCGCGCTTGTAGCCGACCGCTGCAACCAGCCGGCCCGCCGGCAGCGACATCAGGAAGTACGCGCCGAAGAAGGTGAACTGGATAAGCATCGCCTGCACCCAGGTCAGCGAGAACGCAGCCTTGAGGTGCGGAATCAGGATGTCGTTGAGGCAGGTGATGAAGCCCCACATGAAGAAGATGGCCGTCACCACGGCCAGCGCCGTGCGAGTGCTCTGTACGTGTTGCCCGCGAACCACGGTGGTTGTGTCCATTGCCTGTCCTTCTGATGGGATTGCCAGCCAAGCGGCGGCCAGACATGGAACTCGCTTGGCGCCCGGTTGTCCAGCGCTGTCAGACAACCGGTCAGAACACGCGACAGCGGCGGGCACCGCCCAGAAAACCCGTTTCGCGCAGTTTCGTTCTGCACTGCACAACGACCTACCGGTACTGAATCGGGCGCACCACGTCCCATCAAAACCGGGCGGAAAGGCCCGCAGTGCAGCGTTTGCCAGCCCTGCGGCGGTCCAGTTTGGAAGCGCGTTGGCACCGCAGCGATATGCAACCAATGTTGCCCTTCGTGGCACTTTGTTGACAACGCTGTCAGGCGTCGGCCCAATCCGCCCACATCGTTGTTGAATCGTGCCAGACGCCGTAGGACTGCCATTTCCGAATTCCCTGGGGAGGGAGCTTTCATGAAGACGTACAAGGCCGTACCCCGCAAGGCAATGCTCACTTCCGCGCTGCTCGCCGTGTTGGCCGGGCCGGCGTGGGCCCAGGACACCACCCGCGACGGCGCTGCGTCGTCATCGGAAGGGCTGGATCCGGCCACGCTCGATACGGTGCAGGTCACCGGCATCCGCGGCAGCCTCACCTCGTCGATGAACCTCAAGCGCGACAGCCAGGGCGTGGTGGATGGCATCGTGGCCGAGGACATCGGCAAGTTCCCCGATACCAACCTGGCCGAATCGCTGCAGCGCATCAGCGGCGTGTCGATCGACCGCACCTCCAGCGGCGAAGGCTCGAAGGTCACCGTGCGCGGCATCGGCCCGGACTTCAACCTGGTGCTGCTCAACGGCCGCCAGATGCCGGCGTCCAACCTGGGCAACGGCGGCGGCGGGCTCTCCGGCTCGCGTTCGTTCGACTTCGCCAACATCGCGTCCGAGTCGATCTCGGCGGTGGAAGTGTTCAAGACCACCCGCGCCGACAACCCGACCGGTGGCATCGGCGCCACGATCAACGTCAAAACCCTGCGTCCGCTCGAATCGGCGCCGGTGGTCAGTGTCGGCCTGAAGGCGGTCAGCGATACCTCCAACGACAACCTGCCGCGCACGCTGCAGGGCTCGAAGTACACCGGCGAGATGTCGGGCATCTTCAGCGATACGTATGCCGATGGGCGCTTCGGTGTGATGCTGAGCGGCAGCTACCAGGAGCGTGACTCCGGCTTCAACCAGGCCACGGTGGCCGAAGGCTGGGCCACGCTCAAGGGCAACGACACCACCGACTGGCGGGCACTGCCGCAGCCGGGCCAGGGGTATTCCGACCGCATCCAGAACCGTCCGGGTGCCGACGACGTGTACGGCCGCCCGCAGAACACCGCCTACAACGTCAACGGTGTGCAGCGCCAGCGCACCAACGGCCAGGCCACCCTGCAGTGGAAGCCGGTCGACAACGTCACCACCACGCTGGACTACACCTACGTGGAAAACAAGGTGCAGCAGCAGCGCAGCGAACTGTCGGTGTGGTTCAACTACGGCCCGGGCGACAGCACCTGGACCAACGGTCCGGTCGCCGCGCCGATCATCTACAGCGAAGACATGGTCAACTCGGACGTGTCGATGGGTGGCGCGCAGCTGGCCACCAAGAACACGCTGGACTCGCTGGGCTTCAACGTGGAGTGGGAGGTCAATGACGCCTTGACCCTGAACTTCGACGCGCACCATTCCACCGGCGAGTCGAAGCCGGACAGCCCGTACGGTTCGGCCGGCGTGCTCGGCGTGGCCGCCTTCGTGCGCGGCAAGACCACGGTCGACTACAGCGGCGACCTGCCGATCATCAACATCGCGCTGCCGCCGGGCGGCGTGCAGGCCGCCGATGCGCTGGTCACCGGCTCGGTGTTCCAGAACAGCTACAACAAGTCCGAGGTCGAACAGTACCAGGGCCGCGGTACCTTCAAGTTCGCCGACTACTCCGCACTCGACTTCGGCGTGGGCTACACCGACGTCAAGAACCGTTCGGCGTCGGCGATCATGCAGCGCAATACCTGGGGCGGGCTGGGCACGCCGGCCGACTATGACGACAGCATCTGGTATGCCGACGACATGGCGAAGTACTTCGATGCCTTCTCCGGCCACAACGACCCGCGCCTGACGGGCCAGTTCCTGGTGTTCGACTTCGACCGCCTGATCAACCGCGCCGCCCAGGTTGGCACCGCGTCCGACCCGGCCTGCCCGACCTGCTACGTGGCACCTACCGAGTACTCGCAGGACATCCGTACCAACGAGAAGTCCAAGAGCGCGTTCCTGCAGTACCGCACGACCTTCGACTGGTCGATGCCGCTGAACGTGGCCGTCGGCGTGCGCTATGAGCAGACCGACGTGGATTCCACCGCGATGGTGCGCGTCCCCAACGGCATCAGCTGGAGTTCGGCCAACGAACTCAACATCGACTACGCCAGCGAAAGTGGCTTCATCAGCGACAGCGGCAAGTACGACTACGTGCTGCCCAACCTGGACCTGAAGCTGGACATCAGCGATACGCTGGCACTGCGCGGCAGCTACAGCCGCAGCCTGGGCCGTGCGGGCTGGGACCAGATCCAGAGCGGGCAGTCGCTGGCCGACATCGTGCGTACCCAGGGCGGTAGCGGCTCGCGCGGCAACCCGGCGCTGGAGCCCCTGCTGTCGGACAACTTCGACCTGTCGCTGGAGTGGTACTACGGCGAATCCAGCTACGCCTCGGTCGGCTTCTTCCGCAAGAACATCAAGAACTTCATCAGCAACACCATCGTCCGCGAGAACACCGGCAACCTGCATACCCCGGTGGGCGGCGCGTACTGGAACGCCGCGTTGGCAGCCGGCGGCTGTGGGGTGAGCGACATGCCCTGCATCCGCGATTACATCTTCACCAACTTCAACGGCCAGCCCGGCGTGACCGCCACCGGCACCAACTCGGCCGGCCAGCTCACCGGCACCATCGTCGGCCAGCCCGGCGACCCGGTGGCAGGGTTCGACATCACCCTGCCCGCCAACCAGCGTTCGGACCATCTCGACGGCTGGGAAATCGCCGTGCAGCACCTGTTCGGCCAGTCCGGCTTCGGCTTGGCCGCCAACTACACCAAGGTCAAGTCGGGCCTGACCTTCGACAACCTCAGCCTGGGCGACCAGTATCCGATGGTGGGGCTGAGCGATTCGGCCAACCTGGTGGCGTTCTACGACAAGAACAGCTGGCAGATCCGTGCGGCCTACAACTGGCGCGACAAGTTCCTCAACGGCATCGGCGGCCAGGGCCCCAACCCGAACTACACCGATGACTACGGCCAGCTCGACCTCAACATCAGCTACGCGGTCAGCGACCAGCTGTCGCTGAGCCTGGAGGCGATCAACCTCACCGACGAGACCATGCGCACCTACGCGCGCCACACCAACATGCTGCGCTACGCCACCCAGACCGGCCCGCGCTACATGTTCGGCGTCCGCTACAAGTTCTGAGCCACGGCGGTGTGGCGGGTCTACACTCGCCACACCGCCACCGCCCGCAAGCGACCCCGCCATGCCTGCCACGCCCGGCCCGATCGACGAAGTGCGCGACTTTGACCGCAGCCGGCTGCCCGAGCTGCTGCCCACCTGGACCACCCCGAAGGTGATCCGCGGGCTGGTGGCGGACTGGCCGATGGTCACCGCCGCCCGCACGTCGGCCGACGCCGCCGTTGCCCATCTCAAGCAGTACGACCACGGCACCCTGCCGGTGACGGCGACCACCGCCCCACCCGAGGCACAGGGCCGGATCTTCTACAACGCGGACATGAGCGGGTTCAACTTCCGCCGCGAGCAGATCGCGCTGAAGGTGGTGCTCGATACCCTGCTCAAGTACCGCACGGCCCCCGCCGCACCCACCATCTATGTGGCCTCCACCACCCTGGACAGCTTCCTGCCCGGCTTCCGCCAGGACAACCCGCTGGAACTGGGCGTGGACGACCCGCTGGCCAGCATCTGGATCGGCAACCGCTCGCGCATTGCCGCCCACCACGACGTGCCGGACAACCTGGCTTGCGTGGCGGCGGGCCGGCGCCGGGTCACGCTGTTTCCGCCGGACCAGATCGGCAACCTGTACGTGGGGCCGCTGGACTTCACTCCCGCCGGGCAGGCGGTGAGCCTGGTGGACTTCGCCGCGCCCGACCTGGCGCGTTTCCCGCGCTTCGACCGCGCCCTGGCCAGCGCCCAGGTGGCCGAACTGGGCCCGGGCGATGCGCTGTTCATTCCCTCGCTGTGGTGGCACCACATGGAAGGGCTGGACGACTTCAACGTGCTGGTGAACTACTGGTGGCGGCCGGTGCCGGGCTGGGTGGACGCGCCGATGAACGCCCTGATGCTCTCGCTGCTGGCACTGCGCGAGCTGCCGCCGGCGCAGCGTCGGCACTGGCGGGCGCTGTTCGACCACTATGTGTTCGCCGCCGGCGGGGACACCACCGCGCACATTCCCGAGGCGGCGCGCGGGGTGTTGGGCCCGCTGGATCCGGGCATGGCCGCCAACGTGCGCAGCGTCCTGCGCAAGCGGCTGGAACGCTGAGCCTGTAGGGGGCCTGCAGCGGCCCACAGCGTTTTACCCACATCGCCTGCGAATCCGTGATAATCCGCGCCGAGCTCCGTCGTCGGTTCCCCACGTCATGCCCCTGCTGTCGTCCCGCCTCAACCTGGGCAAGCTGATCCTTGCCCTGGCCCTGCTGAGTGCCATCGTTGCACTGGCCAATACCCTTCACGCCAGCTACCGCGTGCAGCGCGAGCAACTGATCGGCAACACGCTGGAATCCAACCGGGTGTATGCCAGCAAGCTGGCCGAGAGTACCCAGAACTTCGTGCTGTCCGCGCAGCAGCAGCTGGCCTACGCCGCCACGGGGCTGGGGCAGCGTGCGCACACCCGTACCGAGCTGGAGGCCGAAGCGGCCCGCCTGCAGTTGCAGACCAACAGCTTCAACTCGGTGCTGATCGTCGACCCGGCCGGCACCGTCCTGGCTACCTCGCCACTGAGCCTGGCGCTGCAGGGCGTGGTGCTCAAGAGCCAGGGCAACAGCGAAGCCTTGAAGCGGCGCGAGCCGTACATCAGCGATCCTTATCAATCCGCTACCGGCCGCCTGCTGGTCGCCATTTCGCACCCCATCTTCAACCCGCAGGGCCAGTACCAGGGCTACGTCAGCGGCACCATCTACCTGCGCCAGCGCAGCATCCTGCAGAGCCTGCTGGGCAAGCATTACTACCGCGACGGTTCGTACCTGTACGTGGTCGACCGCAACGGCCGCATCCTGTACCACATCGAACCCGACCGGGTCGGCCAGTTCGCGCTGGAGAACCCGGCGGTGAAGGCAGTCAGCCAGGGCCACTCGGGCGCACAGGAAGTCCGCAACAGCCACGGCGTGATGATGCTGGCCGGCTACGCGCCCGTACCCAGCGTCGGCTGGGGCGTGGTGGCGCAGCGCCCCACCGAGGCCACGCTGGCGCCGCTGTCGCGCCTGATGAAGGCGGTGATCTGGAATGCCATTCCGCTGGGCGTGCTGTCGCTGCTGGTGACCTGGTGGTTCGCCCGGCGCATTTCGCTGCCGCTGTGGCAGATGGCGCGCAACGTGCAGAACCGCGACACCGGCATCGCCATCCGCCATGTCACCGGGATCAAGGCCTGGTACTACGAAGCCGCGCACCTCAAGCAGGCCCTGCTGTACAGCTTCAACCTGCTGCAGGACCGGATCGGCAAGCTCAACCGCGCCAGCATGACCGACCCGCTCACCGGCCTGCAGAACCGGCGCGGCCTGCAGGAAGGCCTGGAAGACTGGCAGGCGCGCGGGCAGCCGTTCGGGATCATCGCGCTGGACATCGACCGCTTCAAGACCATCAACGACCGCTTCGGCCACGCCGTGGGCGATGCGGTGATCCTGCGCATCGCGCAGCTGATGCGCGACGATTCGCGCGATACCGATCTGCTGTGCCGCAACGGCGGCGAGGAATTCCTGATCCTGCTGCCGGGCATCGACGTCGGCGCTACCGCCGGCATCGCCGAGCGGCTGCGGCTGCAGGTGGAAGCGGAAGTGTTCGAACAGGTGGGCACGGTAACGGTGTCGCTGGGCGTAGCCCACTACCCGTCGTACCACGAAGACCCGCAGCAGGCGCTGCGCCTGGCCGACAAGGCGCTGTACATGGCCAAGGAACAGGGCCGCAACCGCACGGTGGTGTACCCGGCGCCGGAAGGTAGTGCCGCGCTTTAGGGCGGCCTGTCAGGCCAGCCTGTGGCGGGCCGCATAAGGCGGCGTGTCCGGGTAATCGCCCGCCGCGAAACGCGCCTGCAGTCCTTGCCACCATTGGGGATCGAACAGGTGGCCGTGGTGCTCGCGTACCGCGGCCAGCTCCGCCGCCGGCAGGCCCATGAACGGCGCGAAGCGCTCCGGGAACACGTCACGTGGGCCGACGTGAAACCAGGGCTCATCGGACATCGCCTCGTCGGCGTTGCGCGGCTGCGGCCACGCGCGGAACACGCAGTCGCTGACCAGGCACAGCTCGTCGTAATCGTAGAACACCGCGCGGCCATGCCGTGAGACACCGAAGTTCTTCGGCAGCATGTCGCCGGGGAAGATGTTGTTGCGGGCCATGTCGGTGATCGCCTGCGCGTAGTCCAACGCGGCGGCGCGGCGCGCCTCTGCCGTCTGCTCGCGCAGGTAAAGGTTGAGCGGGCGGAAGCGGCGCTGCACGTAGCACAACGCGATCACCAGGGAATCGCCGTCTTCACGAACGCTGGCCGCACACTGGGTGAGCAGCTCCTCACGCAGCGCCGGTGAGAAACGCGCCTTCGGAAAGCGCAGGTGGCGGTACGGCTGCGCGTCGAGCAGACGGCCGACACGATCGAGGTTGAACACCAGGGCGTACTTTTCCTCCACCTGGTGCCGGGTCATGGTCTTGGGCCAGGCGAAGCGGTCGCGGATCAGCTTGAACACCAGTGGATAGCTGGGCAGGGTGAACACCGCCATGACCATGCCCGGGGTGCCGTCGGCGTGCACCAGCTGCTCGTCGGGGTGCTCCTGGAAATGCCTGAAGAAGGTGCGATAGCGCTCGGTCTTGCCCTGCTTGGCACGGCCCAGCACGGTGTAGATCTCGTCGATCGGCTTGGCCGGCAGCAGGCTGCGCAGGAACACCACCGCATCGCCCACGGTGCCGAGATCGGCCTGAAAGTAGCTGCGCGACACACCGAACAGATGCGCCACATCGCGGCGCCGGGTCAGCACCGCCTCCGCGCGCAGGCCCTTGTCGTCGTTCACCAGCGCGATGATGCAGGGCGAGAAGCGGTGTTCGCCGAACACACGGCCAACCAGGTAGGCACGCCGTTCGCGGTAGAACACCGTGTCGAGCAGCTCGATGCTGCGCACCGGGTTGTCGCCCCAGTGCTGCAGGTCGTCCTGCAGGCGCACCGCGATGGCGGCCGCGCAGCGCAGCTGGTGTGCGTAGGGAATACCGAAGCGAAAGTCGCCCAGCACCCGCATGAAGGCCTCGGCCGGACGGGTCTGCGAGAGCGCGTAGGTGTGGCGCGCGACGGGATGGGTGATGGCGTCGGACGGCTCCATGTCCAGCGCCATGAACTCCACCGCCGCATCCACGCCTTCGGTGGCGAACAGCCGGCGCGCCAGGGTGTTGTAGAAGGTCTTGTACAGCTCGGCGTCGATCAGGCCATCCACCCGCGCGGCGAACGCGGTACGCACCTGCAGCCACAGCTCGCGCTGGCCGATGGCATCGCCGGCCACGCGACGCAGGGTGTCGACGGTTTCGGCAATGCAGTGGTCGTACAGGCCGATGCGCTCCACCGCATCCTGGCGCGCACCCGCCCAGTCGCGGGCCTCGAAGCGCGCACGCGCGCGGCGGGTGATCGCGGCGAAGCGCGCATGGTAATCCTCGAAACCGTCGCGGATACGCACGGCCAGCCCCGGGGCCAGCCCTTCAGCGTCATGGGAATCGGCAACAGGCATGCAGCGCGACCGGAAGGACCGACCCCCACCATAGTAGTGCCGGCGCATGGCCGGCAACCCCGGACCGCATGGACCGCCCGCCATCGGGTCTACAAGCGCCCTCAGGCCAGCGTCTGGGAACTGAGGGCAGCCTTGGAAGCGACAGGCGCCTCGATCAACACGATGCGAATGCGATTGCGACGGCACTGCACGGTGCCGCTGTAAGCCAGCGTGCGGCCGGTTAGCCGCTCGATCGCCATTGCCGCGGTCGGCGGGGAGACAGGGTGACCCTTATCAATGAGCTGAACACTGGCAAAGATGCCCTGATATCCCTTCACCCGTCCGCACCGGGCCCGGATACCCACCTGGCCCGGCTCATGCTTGAGCAGCAGCGATACGGCTTCCACCAGGGTGCGATACGCGGCCAGCTGTAGACCCACACTGAGTTGGCAGGGGTCTCCGTCCGACCTGAGCGTGGCCACGCGGTTGGTCTCACTCCATTCCTCGTTGATGCCGCTGATCTGCAGCGCCAGGTACAGCCCCACGTGCTCCAGCGCGGTGGGATAAACCATGCTGGTCTGCCCGCGAAACTGTCTTGAGTTGGCCACGGATATGCGCAACAGGTCCGTGGCCAGGCTGTGGTTGCCGTGCTGCTTCAGGAAATAGGCAATCTCGCTCAGCGAGTGATCGATACCCTCGCCCAGCCGGCGCATGCTCAACGCCCGCTCACGCAGGTCCATCTCGCTTGCCATGTGGGATGTCCTGACATGCTCACTGGCCATCTTCACTTGCTCTATGGCCATTCTTCGGTCCAGATCGCCCGTTCGGTACTGATGGTAGTGATGGCTGATCCTTGATCCGAGCGCAAGGAGCGCCGTTCCCGCCACCGCCATGATCTGCTGGGTTACAAAGGTGCCGTGATCAAAGGAAAGACGCGTTGGCGCAGGGGTGGTCAGGCCGATGATCAGGTTGAGAAGGGGCACACCGATGGCTGCTCCTCGCCACCCATGCATGCACGTCAAGGCTATGACCGGAAGCGCCATGGTGAGCTGCAGACTTGTCTTTCCCGCCGACCACTGGGACGGAAGCGCCGCAGCCGTCAGCCCCAAAGCAAGCATGACAAGGAGCGATGCAACCGTTGGCCTAAGCCATGCCCGGTTCCACTCTTGCCCTGAGTTTCGAAGAAACCAGAGCAGCGCCAAAGGTGCAATGGTCAGGATACCGAGATAGTCACCGAGCGCGAATCGCGTCAGATTTTGGACCAGTGGAATTGGCACAGGCACTGGCCAAAGGAGGTGCGCAATGACCGTGTTCAACATTGTCACCATTACAGCCAAGATGACGCCAACAGATAACAACCACACGTCAATTCTCGCTGGCAGCAGGCGAGCGTGCAGCCGCACGACCAAGGCCACCGACGGCATCAGGCAGCCCGAACCGACAATCACCCAGGCAAGACCATACTTCTCGATCATGGGATAGCGCATGTGAGCGAAGTACGCGTACTCGCCCAGAATCAGATAGAACCAAAATCTTGGCGGGCACAAGAGCAATGCCGCCACACGCATCCCAGCCGGCAGATAGAACTGATCCAGCGACACCTTGCGCGTCGCCCAACATGCCAGCGCATACACAACGGCAAACGCGATTCCCTCCGGGCGAATTCGGAGCTCAAGCCTCGCCCCCTTCTTCCACCATTCCAATTGCACGCTTCGCTCCTCCCGCCAAGCCGGCACCACCCTGATGCAGGGCCTTGGCGACGGAACGGTATCGACCACTCCACTCGCGTGCAAATGCCAGAACTGGCTCTTCTGGCGCATTCAATGGCGCGCCCCTCGACATAATTGATGCCCGTCACACCAAGATAATGATGCGGGTTCCGCTTCGACTGAATTTAGCGCTGAAGTTCGCAACTTGTTGGAAGCGAGGACCGATGCCTTTCCGCACGTTGCGCCTCTGTTTCGTCCAGTTCCTATCCCCCCTTGCATGCCGCATTCCGCCCCGTCACTTCCATGCCGCGCGATCGAGTCGCACTGGCGGCCTGCTGATGACCTGCAATCGATTGAGGCACGGCCACACGCATTCCGGGTTGTTCAGAGATTCTTCAATGCGCCAGCGAAGAACGGTCGATAGCATATGAAGTCTTCCCGAACGTTCGTCTTCTGCTGCGAGGTTTCCGTGCGCCAATCTATCTTTGTGGGCCCGCTGCTCGCGGCGCTTGCTTTCATGTTGCCGGGCATCTCGATAGCCCAGCATGACCACCATGGCTCGGAGCTCGCCAGCCACGGGCTGGGGCAGACGCTCCCTCATGCAGCCAACTTGAGTCTTCTACCCGCGTGGCGCGTGTACGCTTTCGAGCGCGACGGAATTTCGTACTACCAGGTCAACGACGACCTTGGTCGAGTGCACGTAATTCTTGCGAAGGCGGGGCGTGAATTCTGGACGCTGCCGGCCGGCGACTCATACGCCGTAGTGTCGCTCCCGTCGAATCCGCGCAACATGCTGCCGGGTGCGGACCGCCAAGTTGTCTTCAGCGATGCTGAATTCGCGCTGGCTCTTTATGACGATGGCGCCGCTGCCGTGTGGTCCGTTGAAACGTCCCCGTGAATACGGCAACCCAATCCGGCCAATGAAGTTCTGATTGTGCGGTCGTGCTTGAGGGTATGCTGCCGACCAGCCCTTGGTTGGCCGGCAGCGGAACCGCGCCTTACAGCGCCAACTGGCTTTCCACGTCCTGCACCTTGCGCCGCGCGAGCGCCAGGTTGGCTTTGTTGCGGTCCAGGACCAGGTACAGGAACAGGCCCTGCTTCTTCGCCACCGGGCGCATGATGTGGTACGCCTTGCCCAGCGAAATCAGGATGTCCTCGATGGTGTCGTTGAGGTTGAGCGATGCGGCCGTCTTCATCTTGGCGCGGATCACCTCGGTATTGCCCGCCGCGGCCACTTCCATGTCCATGCCCGAGCCCGCTTCGCCCAGCAGCATCCCGCTTTCGTAGTCCACCAGCGCCACTGCCTGCGCGCCGTCGATGGACATCAGCGCATTCAAGGTATCGTCCAGTCCTGCCATGTTGCACCCCGTTGGTTGTCGAGCCCCTAGTTGCCCTGCGGATCGGCTCGTGATCCGCTGAGTTCGGCCATGATGTTGCGGCCACATTCCTTGGCACTCCAAAGCACCTTGCCGATCACGCAGCGGGTGTCGCAGGCGGTCATCAGCAGTAGCGGCACCGGCGTGCACGGCAGCGCCAGCATCAGCACCTTGCCCTCGCCGGCTTCCAGCATCAGCACTTCCAGTTCGCCCAGCGCGAGCTCGCGCCCTACTGCTGCGGCCAGTGCCAGCATCGCGCTGGTCATGGCGGCCAGCCGCTCGCCGTTGCCATGGGTTCCGGCCGCCGGGACCAGCGCGAAGCCGTCCACGCTCGCCAGCACCACGCTGCGCACGCCGTTGATGTCGCCGGCGAAGGTCTGCAGGTGCTGCATCACGCGCTCGCGTGTGGCCGGCTCCAGCCGGCGCGCATCGTGTCCGTCAGCCATCGCTCATCACCAGGTCGCGGGTTTCCATTTCGCTCATCAGCACGTCCATCAGCAGCAGGCCCTGTTCGCGCTCGCGCGCATCCAGCGGCAGTACCGGCAGCAGGCGATCTTCCCAACCGGCGATCGCCGCGCACGATTCCAGGTCGAACGCCGGCGCCAGGTCCAGCCGTGAAATGCCGATCACCGCCGGCACCTGCGCGGCATGCTGGCGCAGGACCTCCAGATAGGCCTGAAGCTCGTCCGCCGCCGCGTGGCGGGTCGCGTCGAGCAGCAGGACCACGCCGCTGGCGCCCTGCAGCAGGATCGGCCACAGGAAGTCGAAGCGCTGCTGGCCCGGCGTGCCATACAGGCGCAAGCGGTCGCCGTTGGGCAGGTCGATGTCGGCGTAGTCCATGGCCACGGTGGTGGAGGCCTTGTCCGCGCCCTGGCGGTCACTGTTGGGCACGTCGGTGTCGATCACCGCGCCTTCGGCAATCGCGCGCACCAGCGTCGACTTGCCGCTGCCCATCGTGCCCAGCACGACGATCTTGTGTTCGCGCACGCTCAACCCCCGCCGCGCTGGCGCACGCTGCGCCACATCCGGGCCAGCAGGGTGCCGCCGCCGCTGCCGGCGCGCAGCATCGGTGCGCTCGCGGCGGTGTCTTCCAACGCGGCGTAGCCGCACAGATAGGCCGGATGGACGAAACCGCGCACCGCCTCGGCCGGCATGTCGAGCAGCCGCGCGCATTCGTCCACGCTGCACGCACGCTTGAGCAGCAACGAACACAGCCGGAAGCTGTCGTGCTGGTGGCCGAGGACGCGGAAGTCCGGCCAGCGCAGCAGCTTCACCCGTGCGTGGCGCTGCAGGCGCGCATCAAGGTCGTGCCAGTGCGCCGGCCGCAGCCCCCATTGCCACAACAGGGGACGCAGCGGCTGGCGCGGCAGCGCACCGGCCAACTGCTGGTAACGTCGTTCGGAAATGCCATGCAGCGACAGCGCGTCGAAGCTGTCGGACAGGTGCTGCGCGAGGTCCGCGACCGGGACGCCGGCCGGTACCACCATCTGGTCCTGGACGAAATCCAGCAGTAGCCGCGGCGAACCCTCCAGTGCCAGCACCGCATGGCCCTGGCGTGCCGGCAGGCTTTCGCGCAGCGCGCGGGTGATCGCCTTGGCGCCACGCGCGGTGCACGGTTCGTCGATGCTGATCGGCGCTTCGGGCATGCGCCGCAGCGCATGTTCAATCGCGTTGTCGTCCAGAACGCCGCGGTTGTCGCCCTGCCCCTGCCGCAGCTGGCCGTCCTGGTCTTCCACCCAGAACTGGATGCGTGGGCGTTCGCGCACCATGCGCAACGCGGCATTACGCAGCGCAGGGGTGTCCTTGATCACCAGCAGGTCACACTCATCGAGGTCGCGACAGCTGCGGACCGTATCGGCCGGCAATGAAGCGGCCACACGCAGGCGCTGCAGCAACGCACGTTCTCCCTGGACATCCGATCCGACCACCAGCACCCTGGCCATCGCCTTCCCCTGGGTTGTGAGAGATCACAGCGATTGCTGAAAAGATCGTCGTTAGCCTATGCCATGGCTCCTGCTGACATGGGTGATGGATTGCACACTTTGAGTGTGGACACCTGGCCAAAAAATCTCTCACCGCAACCGGCGGCGACAGGCAAGTTTCATGCCGTCTTTACGAACCGACGCGCCTCCTCCGATCGAAAAAGGTGGCGACGGAGTTCACAGAATTTCCCGGAATGCAGGCCAAAAAAAACCCGCGCCGAAGCGCGGGTTCTCTTTTCGATCGCCACCAGGGCGGAGTCGAGCCTTACAGTGCGGCCAATGCCTGGTTGAACGTGCTGCTCGGGCGCATGGCCTTGCTGGCCTTGGCCACGTCCGGACGGTAGTAGCCGCCGATGTCCACCGGCTTGCCCTGCACCGCAGCCAGCTCGGCCACGATGGCCTGCTCGTTGTCGGCCAGCGCCTTGGCCAGCGGAGCGAAGCGGGCCTTCAGCGCGGCATCGTCATCCTGCGCGGCCAGGGCCTGGGCCCAGTACAGCGCGATGTAGAAGTGGCTGCCGCGGTTGTCGATGCCACCCAGCTTGCGCGACGGCGACTTGTCGTTGTCCAGGAACTGGCCGTTGGCCTGGTCCAGGGTCTTGGCCAGCACGGTGGCACCGGCGTTGTCGTAGCGGTTGCCCAGGTGCTCCAGCGACGCGGCCAGCGCCAGGAACTCGCCCAGCGAATCCCAGCGCAGGTAGTCCTCTTCCACGAACTGCTGCACGTGCTTGGGCGCCGAGCCGCCGGCACCGGTCTCGAACAGGCCACCGCCGGCCATCAGCGGCACGATCGACAGCATCTTGGCGCTGGTGCCCAGCTCCATGATCGGGAACAGGTCGGTGAGGTAATCGCGCAGCACGTTGCCGGTCACCGAGATGGTGTCCTCACCCTTGCGGATGCGGTCCAGCGAGAACGCGGTGGCTTCCACCGGGGTCAGGATGCGGATGTCCAGGCCGCTGGTGTCGTGGTCCTTGAGGTAGGTGTTCACCTTGGCGATCACCTGCGCGTCGTGCGCGCGTGCGGCGTCCAGCCAGAACACGGCCGGGGTGCCGCTCAGGCGCGCGCGGTTGACGGCCAGCTTCACCCAATCCTGGATCGGCGCGTCCTTGGTCTGGCACATGCGCCAGATGTCGCCGGTCTGCACGGTGTGTTCGAACACCACGGCGCCGGCCTCATCGGTGACGCGCACGGTGCCGTCGGCGGGGATCTGGAAGGTCTTGTCGTGCGAGCCGTACTCTTCGGCCTTCTGCGCCATCAGGCCCACGTTGGGCACCGAGCCCATGGTGGCCGGGTCGAACGCGCCGTGGGCGATGCAGTCATCGATGACCGCCTGGTACACGCCGGCATAGCAGCGGTCGGGGATGACGGCCTTGGTGTCCTGCAGCTTGCCGTCGGCATTCCACATGCCACCGGAGTCGCGGATCATGGCCGGCATCGAGGCGTCGACGATGACGTCGCTGGGCACGTGCAGGTTGGTGATGCCCTTGTCGGAATTGACCATCGCCAGGCCGGGGCGCTTGCCGTATTCGGCAGCCAGGTCGGCCTTGATGGTTTCCTGCAGCGCTTCGGGCAGCTGCGGCAGGCGCGCGTACAGGTCGCCGATGCCGTTGTTGGGGTCGAAGCCGGCCTGCTTGAGCACGTCGGCGTGCTTGGCCAGCACGTCCTTGTAGAACTCTTCCACCACCACGCCGAACATGATCGGGTCGGAGACCTTCATCATGGTGGCCTTGAGGTGCAGCGAGAACAGCACGCCCTTGGCCTTGGCGTCGGCGATCTGCGCCTGCACGAAGGAGGCCAGCGCGTTGCGGCTCATCACCGCCGCGTCGACGATCTCGCCGGCCTTGACCGCGGTCTTTTCCTTCAGCACGACGGTGGTGCCATCGGCCTGCTTCAGTTCGATTTTCAGGCTGCCTGCGGCGGCCAGGGTGGCCGACTTTTCGCTGCCGTAGAAATCACCGCCGTCCATGTGCGCGACGTGCGACTTCGATTCGGGCGACCACTTGCCCATGCGGTGCGGATGCTTGCGGGCGTAGTTCTTGACCGACAGCGGCGCGCGGCGGTCGGAGTTGCCTTCGCGCAGCACCGGATTCACGGCGCTGCCCTTGACCTTGTCGTAGCGCGCCTTGATGTCGCGCGACACGTCGTCGCTGGGCACGTCCGGATAGTTCGGCAGGGCAAAGCCCTGGTCCTGCAGTTCCTTGATGGCGGCCTTGAGCTGCGGCACCGAGGCGCTGATGTTGGGCAGCTTGATGATGTTGGCGTCCGGGGTCGTCGCCAGCTGGCCCAGCTCGGCCAGGTGGTCCACTTCCTTCTGGTCGTCCTTCAGGTAATCCGGGAACAGCGCCAGGATGCGGCCGGACAGCGAGATGTCACGGGTTTCGACCGCGATGCCGGCGGTGGCGGTGTACGCCTCGACGATCGGCAGCAGCGACTGAGTCGCCAGGAACGGAGCTTCATCGGTAAGCGTGTAGAGAATCTTGGGCGTATTCGACATGGGGGACTGATGCTCTCTTGCGGATCTGATGAGTGATCGCCGATGGCGATGCCGGGTAACCCCCTCATTGTCGCGTTTTCAGACCCCCGGAGCAAAGCCGGACCATACGCGAACGTACTGGAACACTGCGATCCGCACACATAAAAAAGACGCAGCCTCGCGGCTGCGTCGATCGTGAGCCCGTGCCGGGAGAGAGTCGGCGGGGCTTACTTGACCTCAAACTCCTGCGGCGTTCCAGCCGCCTTACCATCTACCGTGACTTCCGCGCGGTATTTGCCCGCCGGCCAGCCATTGGCATTCTCAAACGTGACGTTGGTGGTCTCGGCACCGGTGGTGTTCAGCGCCTGGCTCTTCTCGCCGGCCACCTGGCCGTCCTGATAGGTCAACTTCACGCCGGTATTGACGTTGTTGGCGGTGCCGTCGGTGCGGAAGGAGACGATGATGATGTCCTTCGGCGAAAACAGCGCCGCCGGGGCGACCGACTTGTCCGCGGCGGCGGTCTTGCCGACGCTGATGGCAGACACGCTGACCGGTGCAGCGGCCGTCATCGGCTGCGGCGCGGCCGGTTCGGCCGGGGTCATCGCGACCGGTGCGGCCGGCTGGGCGTTGCTGTCGGCGGTGTCTTCCTTCTTCTTGCAGCCTGCCAAGGCCACGGTGGCCAGCAAGGCAGCGAGTACGGCGGTACTGATGGACGTCTTCTTCATGGAATTCCTCCCTGGGAATAATGTCGAGTGCTATGCGGACGGCTCAGCCTTTCGGCGGCAACTTGAGGGTCTGGCCCGGGAAGATCTTGTCGGGATCGTCCAGAACGTCGCGGTTCTCCTCGAAGATCCGCTTCCAGGCGTTGGCGTCACCCAACTCGTGTTTGGCGATCTTCGACAGCGAGTCGCCGGCCTTGACGGTGTAGGTAGTGCTCCCCACCTTTTCGGCGGTGGTGTCCACCGACGCGGTGACACCGGAGAAATCTGCCTTTTCCACCTTTTGCGCCGTGGTATCGACGCTGGCGGTGACACCGGAGAAATCGGCCTTCTTGTCGGTACTCATCCACACGCTCCCGTCTTGAATAGAACGACCTGGATCGCACGGTGTCACAGGCCTTGTTAATGGGGCATGGCGCGGGCGTGAAGGTTCCGGAAGGTTTTCTGAACAGGGCGCCGGGGCGGTGCCGGGCCACGCTAAAATGGCGGCATGAATACCCCCCAGGACTCCAGCCTCGGTCGCGAGGTTGCTTACCCGTCGCAGTACGACCCCAGCCTGCTGTTCCCCATCCCCCGCCGCGCGGCGCGCGAGGAGATCGGGGTGGACGAGGCCCACCTGCCGTTCGTCGGCCACGACCGCTGGCAGGCCTATGAGCTGAGCTGGCTGGACCGGCGAGGCAAGCCGCGGGTGGCGGTGGCGACCATCAGCGTGCCGTGCACCTCACCGAATCTGATCGAATCCAAGTCGTTCAAGCTCTACCTCAACTCGCTCAACAGCACCCGCTTCGACGATGACGAGCAGGCCCGCCAGCGCATCGCCGGCGATCTGTCGGCCTGCGCCGGGGCGGTGGTCAACGTGGTGTTTGGCGTGCCGCTGCTGGTGGAAGACGCCGAAGGCGAGTCGCTGGACGGATTGGATGTGGCGATCGAGCGCTACGGCCCGCCGGCGCCGGAATACCTGTCGGCCAATGCCGGCCAGGTGGTGACCGAGACACTGAGCTCGGCCCTGCTCAAGTCCAACTGCCCGGTGACCGGGCAGCCGGACTGGGCCAGCGTGAGCGTGCGCTACCGTGGCCCGCGCATCGACCGCGAAGGGTTGCTGCGCTACCTGGTGAGCTATCGCGAGCATGCCGAGTTCCACGAGCAGTGCGTGGAACGCATCTTCAATGAGCTCACCCAGCGCTGCCAGCCGGAATGGCTGGAAGTGGAGGCGCGCTACACCCGCCGCGGCGGGTTGGACATCAACCCGTGGCGGGCCAGCGCCGGCATCGAGCAGCCGGCACGGACCGTGCGCGACATCCGGCAATAAGACGCCTCAACCCGCCTTCGGCGCGTTGAGGAAATCGAGGGAGACCTGCAACAGCGCCCGCAGGCCTACGTCCAACGCCTTCTCATCGAGCAGGAACTTGGGCGAATGGTTGGCCGGTGCCGTTGCCGGATCGATGCCTTCGCTGGTGGAGCCCACGAAGAAGAACATGCCCGGCACCTGCTGGGCGTACAGCGAGAAGTCTTCCGCGCCCATCTGCAGCGGCGGCTCGTAGACGTTGGCCTCGCCCACCACGGCCTGCAGGCTGGGCAGCATGCGTGCGGTCAGCGCCGGGTCGTTGACCGTGGCCGGGTTGCCTTCGGACTCATAGATCTCGGTCTGCGCCTTGGCACCGTGCGCGGCGGCGGTGTGTTCGGCCACGTTGCGCAGGTCGGCGAAGATCTGCTGGCGCATCCCCTCGTCGAAGGTGCGGATGGTGCCCACCATCTCCACTTCGTCGGGAATGATGTTGTAGCGGATGCCGCCCTTGATCGCGCCGAAGGACAGCACCGCCGGCTGCTTGGAGATGTTGGCGCGGCGGCTGACGATGGTCTGCGCCGTACCCACCAGATCGGCGGTGGCCACGATCGGGTCGACCCCGTTCCAGGGCGCCGAGCCGTGCGTCTGGCGGCCGATCACCTTGATTCCGAAGCGGTCCGAGGCCGCCATCAGCGGGCCACCGCGCACCGCGATCTGCCCGGCCTGGACGCTGGAGAACACGTGCAGGCCGAACACCGCGTCCGGCTTGAAGTCGGCAAACAGTCCTTCCTTGAGCATCAGCGACGCGCCGCCCTCTTCCGGCGGTGGTGCGCCTTCTTCGGAGGGCTGGAAGATCAGCATGACTTCGCCGGGCAGGTTGTCGCGCATCTTGACCAGCGCGTCGGCCACGCCGAGCAGGGTGGCGGTGTGGGCGTCATGGCCGCAGGCGTGCATCACCCCCACCGGCTCGCCGCGATAGGTGCTGGTGGCCTTGGAGGCAAAGGGAAGACCGGTCTGTTCGGTGACCGGCAGGGCGTCCATGTCGGCGCGCAGGGCGATGCGCGGGCCGGGCTTGCCGCCCTTGATGATGGCCACCACGCCATGGTGGGCGATGCCGGTCTTCGGCTTCAGGCCCATGGCGCGCAGCTGTTCGGCGACCTTGGCGGAGGTGCGTTCTTCGCGATTGGACAGTTCCGGATGCTGGTGGAAGTCGCGGCGCCACTGCACCACCTGGGCCTGGAGGCGGGCGGCGTCGGCGGTCACTTCCGGGCGTTCCGCCGGGGCGGTGGCGGCCAGCGCGGGCGAGGCAAGCAGCAGGGCGGACAGCAGCAGCGACAGACGGGGCATTCGGGTCTCCGACAGGGGTTCGAGGCGGTTGAACCTGAATGTAGGGCATCAGGGTGGTTTTCGCTGTAACTTTCGGCGCCGTTGGACGTTGTCGCTGGAGGGCAGCCGACTAACAGTCGGCTCTACCCAGTCGGCTCTACCCAGTCGGCTCTACCCCGTCCCGCGCGGCAGGTTGAACCTTGTCTGCGCTTGCCGGTCTGACCGCCCGTCCCATTTGTCATGCATGCAAGGTCACGGGGGGCGGGTATCCTTTGCCACTGCCAACCGGGCCCTGCCCTTCGCCAGCCTCAGGAGTTTTTGAATGTCGCGTTTCTGGAAGATCGTGCTGCTGGTGATCGCAGTGCTGGTGGTGGGGCTGGTCGGCATGCGCATGCTTGGCGGCGGCAAATCCAACGACGCCAAGGGCGGCCCGAAGGCCGAGGCCGGCAAGGACGGTGAGCGCAACAACGACCCGGTGCCGGTGACGGTGGTCGAGGCCGCGCGCCAGGACGTGCCGGTCTACGCCAGTGCGCTGGGCACGGTGAGCGCGATGAACACCGTGACCGTGAGCCCCCAGGTGGGCGGGCAGCTGATCAGCCTGAACTTCAAGGAAGGCCAGGAAGTGAAGAAGGGCGACCTGCTGGCGCAGATCGACCCGCGCACCCTGCAGGCCAGCTATGACGAGGCCGCCGCGGCCAAGAAGCAGAACCAGGCCCAGCTGGCCACCGCGCGCTCGAACTTCGCCCGCTCCAATTCGCCCGAATACCGCCAGTACGTCGCCAAGACCGACCTGGACACCCAGCGCAACCAGGTGGCCCAGTACGAAAGCGCGGTAGCGGCCAACGAGGCCAGCATGCGCGCGGCCGAGGTGCAGCTGCAGTACACCCGTGTCACCGCGCCTATCACCGGCATCGCCGGCATCCGCGCGGTGGACGCCGGCAACGTGGTCAGCGCCGGCACCGCGCTGGTCACGCTGACCCAGATCCATCCGATCCATGTCGTATTCAACCTGCCCGAGCGCCAGCTGCCGGACGTGCGCCAGGCCCAGCAGGCCGGCCCGGTGACCATCGCCGCGCTGGACCGCAACGATTCGCATGTGCTCACCGATGGCGGCACGCTGGACGTGGTGGACAACCAGATCAGCAGCGACAGCGGCACCTTCCGCGCCCGCGCCCTGTTCGACAACGCCGACAACCGCCTGTGGCCCGGCCAGTTCGTCAACGTGCGCATGCAGCTGCGCACCATTGCCGGCGGCGTGGTCATCCCGACCCAGGCCGTGATGCGTGGCCCGGATGGCGAGTACGTGTACATCGTCAAGCCGGACAACACGGTGGCCATGCAGACGGTGAAGAGTGGCGTGGAAGTGGGCGACAGCAATGTCCAGATCACCGACGGCCTGAAGGGCGGCGAGCGCGTTGTCAGCGAGGGCCAGTTCCGGCTCAAGCCAGGCAGCAAGGTCACCGCGCTGAAGCCGGGCGAAACCCCGGCCGCACCGACCGAAGCCGAACTCAAGGCCGCCGCGCAGAAGCAGGGCAACACCGGCAGCCGCCGTGGCGGCGGCCCGCGCTGACGCCGCGCCCCGTGTCCGCGACGCCGGCCTTCGGGCCGGCGTTCGTCCCCTGCATCGCCGTTTGACGTAACAGCAAGGATCCGCCCGTGGGCTTTTCGACGATCTTCATCCGCCGCCCCATCGCCACCTCGCTGCTGATGGCGGGCCTGCTGCTGCTCGGCATCCTGGGCTACCGCCAGTTGCCGGTGTCGGCGCTGCCGGAAATCGATGCGCCCAGCCTGGTGGTGACCACCCAGTACCCCGGTGCCAACGCCACCACCATGGCCTCGCTGGTGACCACGCCGCTGGAGCGCCAGTTCGGGCAGATCTCCGGGCTGGAGCTGATGACCTCCGACTCGTCGGCGGGCTTGTCCACGATCATCCTGCAGTTCTCGATGGACCGCGACATCGACATCGCCGCACAGGACGTGCAGGCCGCGATCCGCCAGGCCACGCTGCCCTCGTCGCTGCCCTACCAGCCGGTCTACAACCGGGTGAACCCGGCCGACGCGGCCATCATCACCCTCAAGCTCACCTCCGACACGCGCCCGCTGCGCGATGTGAACAACTACGCCGACTCGATCCTGGCCCAGCGCCTGTCGCAGGTGCAGGGCGTGGGCCTGGTTTCCATTGCCGGCAATGTGCGCCCCGCCGTGCGCATCCAGGTCAATCCGGCGCAGCTGTCCAACATGGGCCTGACCCTGGAAGAACTGCGCAGCGCGCTGACCCAGGCCAACGTCAACGCGCCCAAGGGCTCGCTCAACGGCAAGACCCAGTCTTATTCGATCGGCACCAACGACCAGCTGACCAGTGCCGCCGACTACCGCGAGACCATCATCAGCTACAAGAACGGCCGCCCGGTGCGGCTGTCGGACGTGGCCAACGTGGTCGACGGCGTCGAGAACGACCAGCTGGCCGCGTGGGCCGATGGCAAGCCGGCGGTGCTGCTGGAGATCCGTCGCCAGCCCGGCGCGAACATCGTGCAGACCGTCGAGCGCATCCGGGCGTTGCTGCCCCAGCTGCAGAACGTGCTGCCGGCCGACGTGCACCTGGAGGTGTTCTCCGACCGCACCGAAACCATCCGCGCCTCGGTGCACGAAGTGCAGTTCACGCTGATCCTGACCATCGGCCTGGTGGTCGCGGTGATCTTCGTGTTCCTGCGCCGGCTGTGGGCCACGATCATTCCCTCGGTCGCGGTACCGCTGTCGCTGGCCGGCACCTTCGGGGTGATGGCCTTTGCGGGCATGTCGCTGGACAACCTGTCGTTGATGGCGCTGGTGGTGGCCACCGGCTTCGTGGTCGACGATGCGATCGTGATGATCGAGAACATCGTGCGCTACATCGAACAGGGCAAGAGCGGCCCGGAAGCAGCCGAGATCGGTGCGCGCCAGATCGGCTTCACCGTGCTGTCGCTGACCGTGTCGCTGGTGGCGGTGTTCCTGCCGCTGCTGCTGATGCCCGGCGTCACCGGGCGGCTGTTCCATGAGTTCGCCTGGGTGTTGAGCATCGCGGTGGTGCTGTCGATGCTGATCTCGCTGACGCTCACCCCGATGATGTGCGCCTACCTGCTCAAGCCCGACGCACTGCCGGAAGGCGAAGACGCACATGAGCGCGCCCACGCGGCCGGCAAGCAGACCGTGTGGAGCCGCACCGTGGGCCTGTACGAACGCAGCCTGGACTGGGTGCTGGACCACCAGCCCCTGACCCTGGCGGTGGCCGCCGGCGCGCTGGTGCTCACCGTGGTGCTGTACATCGTGATTCCCAAGGGCCTGCTGCCCGAGCAGGACACCGGCCTGATCACCGGCGTGGTCCAGGCCGACCAGAACATTGCCTTCCCGCAGATGGAGCAGCGCACCCAGGCGGTGGCCGAGGCGCTGCGCAAGGACCCTGCGGTGACCGGCGTGTCCGCGTTCATCGGTGCGGGCAGCATGAACCCCACGCTCAACCAGGGCCAGCTGTCGATCGTGCTGAAGAAGCGCGGCGACCGCGACGGTCTCGACGAGATCCTGCCGCGCCTGCAGGACGCCGTGGCCGGCATTCCGGGCGTGGCGCTGTACCTCAAGCCGGTGCAGGACGTGACGCTGGACACCCGCGTGGCCGCCACCGAGTACCAGTACTCGCTGTCGGACGTGGACAGCGCCCAGGTCGCCCTGCAGGCCGCGCGCCTCACCGAGGCGCTGCGCCAGCGCCCGGAGCTGGCCGACGTGGACAACAACCTGTCCAACCAGGGTCGCGCGCTCGAACTGACCATCGACCGCGACAAGGCCAGCGTGCTGGGCGTGCCGATGCAGACCATCGACGACACCCTGTACGACGCGTTCGGCCAGCGCCAGATCTCCACCATCTTCACCGAGCTCAACCAGTACCGCGTGGTGCTGGAAGTGGCGCCGGAGTTCCGCACCAGCACCGCGCTGATGAACCAGCTGGCGGTGGCCTCCAACGGCGCCGGTGCGCTGACCGGCAGCAATGCCACCAACTTCGGCCAAGTCAGCTCGTCCAACTCGTCCACCGCCACCGGCATCGGCGCGCAGAACACGGGCATTCCGGCCGGTGCGGGCAACATCATTCCGCTGGCCGCGCTGGCTGAAGGCAAGGTCACCAGCACGCCGCTGGTGGTCAGCCACCAGCAGCAGCTGCCGGCGGTGACGGTGTCGTTCAACATCGCCCCGGGCTATTCGCTGTCCGACGCGGTCAAGGCGATTGAAGAGACCCGCGCCAGCCTGGACATGCCTTCGCAGGTGCACGCGCAGTTCATCGGCAAGGCCGCCGAGTTCACCGGCAGCCAGACCGACGTGGTGTGGCTGCTGCTGGCCTCGCTGGTGGTGATCTACATCGTGTTGGGCGTGCTGTACGAAAGCTACATCCACCCCATCACCATCATCTCCACCCTGCCGCCGGCCGGCGTGGGCGCGCTGCTGGCGCTGATGGTGTGCGGGCTGAGCCTGTCGGTGGACGGCATCGTCGGCATCGTGCTGCTGATCGGCATCGTCAAGAAGAACGGCATCATGATGGTGGACTTCGCGATCGAGGCGCGCCGCGCCGGTGCCAACGCGCACGAGGCGATCCGCCGCGCCTGCCTGCTGCGCTTCCGCCCGATCATGATGACCACGGCCGCGGCCATGCTGGGCGCGCTGCCGCTGGCGCTGGGCACCGGCATCGGCTCGGAGCTGCGCCGCCCGCTGGGTATCGCCATTGTCGGCGGCCTGCTGCTTTCGCAGCTGGTCACGCTGTACACCACGCCGGTGATCTACCTGTACATGGAACGCTTCTCCGAGCGCATGCGCGTGCGCCGTGAGCAGCGCGCGCTGCGCCATGCCGCCGTGCAGGACCGCGCGTGAACATCTCCGGACCGTTCATCCGCCGCCCGATCGGCACCACGCTGCTGGCAATCGGCCTGTTCGTGATCGGGTTGATCTGCTACCTGAAACTGGGCGTGTCGGCACTGCCGAACATTCAGATTCCGGTGATCTTCGTGCATGCCAGCCAGTCGGGTGCCGACGCCACCACCATGGCCTCCACGGTCACCGCACCACTGGAACGCCACCTGGGCCAGCTGCCCGGCGTGGACCAGATGCGCTCATCGAGCTCGGAAGGCAGCTCGCTGGTGTTCATGATTTTCCAGAGTGGCGTGGACATCGATTCGGCCGCGCTGGACGTGCAGACCGCGATCAATTCGGCGCAGGCCGACCTGCCCTCCGGACTCGGCTCGCCGATGTTCCAGAAGGCGAACCCGAACGACGACCCGGTCATCGCCATCGCGTTGACCTCGCAGACGCAGTCGGCCGACGAGCTGTACAACGTGGCCGATTCGCTGCTGGCCCAGCGCATCCGCCAGATCAGCGGCGTTTCCTCGGTGGATATCGCCGGCGCCTCCACCCCGGCGGTGCGGGTGGACGTCAACCTGCGCCTCCTCAATGCGCTCAACCTCACCCCGGACGATCTACGTAATGCGGTGCGCGCGGCCAACGTCACCTCGCCCACCGGCTTCCTGACCGACGGCAACACCACCACCGCGATCATCGCCAACGACTCGGTGGCGCGCGCGGCGGATTTCGCCAACCTGGTGATCAAGACCCAGGACGACGGCCGCGTGATCCGGCTGAAGGATGTGGCCACCGTCTATGACGGCCAGCAGGATGCCTACCAGGCCGCCTGGTTCGACCACAAGCCGGCGGTGGTGATGTACGTGTTCACGCGCGCCGGGGCCAACATCGTGGAGACGGTGGACCGGGTCAAGGCGCAGATCCCGGCGCTGCGCGACTACCTGCAGCCAGGCACGACGCTCACCCCGTACTTCGACCGTACCCCCACCATCCGCTCGTCGCTGCATGAAGTGCAGATCACGCTGCTGATCAGCCTGGCGATGGTGGTGCTGACCATGGCGCTGTTCCTGCGCCGGCTGGCGCCGACCTTGATAGCGGCCATCACCGTGCCGCTGTCGCTGGCCGGTGCCGCGCTGGTGATGTACATCTTCGGCTTCACCCTGAACAACCTGAGCCTGCTGGCGCTGGTGATCGCCATTGGCTTCGTCGTGGACGATGCGATCGTGGTGATCGAGAACATCATGCGCCACCTCGACGAGGGCATGCCACGCATGCAGGCCGCGCTCACCGGCGCGCGCGAGATCGGCTTCACCATCGTCTCCATCACGGCCTCACTGGTGGCGGTGTTCATTCCGCTGCTGTTCGCCACCGGCATGGTCGGTGCCTTCTTCCGCGAATTCACCGTCACCCTGGTGGCGGCGATCGTGGTGTCGATGATCGTTTCGCTCACGCTCACCCCGGCGCTGTGCAGCCGCTTCCTGAGCGCTCACGACCACACCGCACCGCCATCGCGGATGGGCCGCTTCCTCGACGGCGTGCACGACCGCATGCTGCGCGTGTACACCGTGTGCCTGGACTTCTCGCTGCGGCATGCGCTGCTGTTGGCGCTCACCCCGATCCTGCTGATCGTGGCCACGGTGATGCTGGCCGGCGCGGTCAAGAAGGGCTCGTTCCCGCCACAGGACACCGGCCTGATCTGGGGCCGCGCCAATTCCAGCGCCACGGTGTCGTTCGAAGACATGGTCAACCGCCAGCGCCGCATCACAGACATGCTGATGGCCGACCCGGCGGTGAAGACCGTGGGCGTACGCCTGGGCAGTGGCCGCCAGGGCTCCAGCGCGCAGTTCAACATCGAGCTGAAGACCCGCAAGGACGGCCGCCGCGAGACCACCGCGCAGGTGCTGGCGCGACTGAGTGCCAAGGCCGATCGCTACCCGGACCTGGAGCTGCGCCTGCGCGCGATCCAGGACCTGCCCAGCGACGGCGGCGGCGGCAACAGCCAGGGCGCGCAGTACCGGGTATCGCTGCAGGGCAACGACCTTGCCCAGCTGCAGGAATGGCTGCCCAAGGTACAGGCCGCCCTCAAGAAGAATCCCATGCTGCGCGACGTCGGCACCGACGTGGACACCGCCGGGCTGCGCCAGAACATCGAGATTGACCGGGCCAAGGCCGCACGGCTGGGTGTGTCGGTCGGCGCCATCGACGGTGCGCTGTACGGCGCGTTCGGCCAGCGCCAGATCTCGACCATCTATTCGGACATCAACCAGTACAGCGTGGTGGTCAACGCCATTCCCGAGCAGACCGCGACCCCGCGCGCGCTGGATGAGATCCACGTGCGCGCCGGCAATGGCGAGATGATTCCGATCACCGCCGTGGCCCGCCAGATCCCCGGGTTGGCCCCGCCGCAGATCACCCATCAGAACCAGTACACCACCATGGACCTGAGCTACAACCTGGCCCCGGGCGTGAGCACCGGCGAAGGCGAGGCGATCATCAAGGCCACCGTGGACGGGCTGCGCCTGCCGGGCGACATCCGCATCAGCGATGGCGGCGGCTTCAACGTGCAGCTCAACCCCAACTCGATGCTGATCCTGGTGCTGGCCGCGATCATCACCGTGTACCTGGTGTTGGGCATGCTGTACGAGAGCCTGGTGCACCCGGTGACGATCCTGTCCACCCTGCCCGCCGCCGGCGTGGGCGCGCTGCTGGCGTTGTTCGTCACCAACACCGAGCTGTCGGTCATCTCGATGATCGCACTGGTGCTGCTGATCGGCATCGTCAAGAAGAACGCGATCATGATGATCGACTTCGCCGTGGTGGCCCAGCGCGAACACGGCAAGAGCCCGCACGATGCCGTGCGCGAGGCCAGCATCGTGCGCTTCCGGCCGATCATGATGACCACCATGGTGGCGATCCTGGCCGCCGTGCCGCTGGCCATCGGCCTGGGCGAAGGCTCCGAGCTGCGCCGCCCACTGGGCATCGCCATGATCGGCGGGTTGCTGTTCTCGCAGAGCCTGACCCTGCTCAGCACGCCCGCGCTGTACGTGATCTTCTCGTGCCTGCGCGAGCGTTGGGTCAACCGCCGCGCACGGCGGCGTGAGAAGGCGTTGATCCGGCGCGCCGCCCGCGCGTAGCGCGGCGCACGACCAACGGTCGTGCGCTACCGCGTTCGTGACAATCATTTGACGCACGCCACCCAAAAGAGAACAATTCGCACCAGCCACGGTCCTGCCGCGCCTCGCGCACCGCGCTGAATCCGCCTTCTGCGGACAGTGCCCCGACTCAGCCACGCCCTCTTCTTCCGCTATCAACTGATCGCGGACGGTGTGCTGCTGTCCGCAGAGGACCCCCTACAACATGTCTGTTTCCGTACGTTCGCGCCGCCCCCTCCGCCCTGCCCTGCTCGCGCTGTCGTTGTCCCTGGCCTGTGCCGCGCATGCCCAATCCACCGCCGACCCCGCCGCGCGTCCGCGCTCGGCGACCGAACTCGACGCGGTCAAGGTCACCGCCGAACGCACCCATACCGAAACGGGCGCGCTGGGCGACCGTCCCGTGCGCGACACCCCGTTCGCGATCTCCGTAGTGGGCCGCGAGGACATCGAAAAGCGCCAGGTGGTCTCGCTCGGCGAGGCGTTCCTCACCGACCCCTCGGTGGTCACCCAGGTCAGCGCGTATGCCAGTGGCTGGAGCTCGCCGATCCGCAACCGCGGCATCGACCTGAGCTACGACAGCTACCGCGTCAACGGCCTGCAGGTCTCTTCCTGGGGAACCGAATGGCCGCTGGAAGTGATGGAACAGGTCGAACTGCTGAAGGGCCCGGGCGGCTTCATGTACGGCTTCGGCCAGCCCGGCGGCATCGTCAACTACGTGACCAAAAAGCCGACCGATACCACCACGGTCTCCGCGCAGGCGGGGTGGCGCGAACAGGGCATCGTCAGTGGCCAGGTCGACCTCGGCGGCCGCGTCGGCAACGAGGACATGTTCGGCTACCGTTTCAACGCATACCAGGAAAAGGGCGAGACCTTCAACGGCGGCGAAGTGAACCGCAAGGTCGGCGCACTGTCGCTGGACGCACGCCTGAGCGACGCGCTCACCTGGACCTTCGACGGCGTTTTCCAGGAACGCGACCTGAGCGAGGAGTCGCCGCAGTACTACTTCATCGGTCTGACCCAGCTGCCACGCCCGATCGCCGGGGATGTGAACAACGCCATTCCGGGCACCTTCTACGACACCCGCTCCAGCCTGCTCTCCACCGCGCTGAACTGGCAGATCAACGACGACTGGAAGGCCAGCCTGAGCTACGGCTACACCTCGTCGTGGAACGACGTGAACAAGATCTTCGCCTACATCGACGACGTCAACGGCGACTACGACATCAACGCCTACGAGCTCGGCGGCAAGAGCGAGTGGAAGCTGGCGCAGGCCATCGTGCAGGGCCGCTTCCAGACCGGCCCGCTGTCGCACCAACTGGTGGCCGGCGTCTCGCACCAGACCGGCCTGGGCTGGGACCGCCCGTACGAGTGGAACACCATCGGCCGTGGCAACCTCTACCAGCGCCCGACCGTGCGCCACGATGCCGTGGGTTCGCACGAGCTCACCCGCGGCAGCGAGACCGTCCAGCAGGCCGTGTTCGTCAGCGACACCGTCGATGTTGGCCACGGCTGGTCCGTGCTGGCCGGCGCGCGCTACAACGACTTCGAGAACAAGGGCGCGTACCACACCTACCCGGTCACCCCGACCTACGCGGTGATGTTCAAGCCGGCCGAGGAAATCACGCTCTACACCAGCTACGTCGAATCGCTGGAAGCGGGCAGCCGGGTCGGCAGCGACTACATCAACGCCGGCGACGTCCTCGACCCGACCATCAGCAAGCAGTTCGAGATCGGCGCCAAGATCGAAACCCCGCGCTGGAACGCCAACGCCGCCGCCTTCCGGCTCGAGCGCGGCGCCAACATCGACCGCCTGACCAGCGGCGGCAAGCTGCTCGTGTAGGACGGCATCACCCTGTACGAAGGCATCGAAGCAAGCGGCGACCTGCGCCTGACCGACGCCTTCACCCTGGGCGGCGGCGTCACCTGGCTCGACCCGACCTACGACAAACTGTCACCGGACAGCAGCACCCAGCAAGGCAACCGCACCGCCGGCGCGGCGCGCTGGAACGGCGTCGTGCACGCCGACTACAGCGTGCCGCAGGTGGAGGGCCTGAGCCTGTACGCGCTGGCGCGCTACTACGGCGACGTCTACTACGACGCCGACAACACGCTGAAGCTGCCCGATTACACCCTCGTCAACGCGGGCGTCGGCTACCGCATGCAGGCCAACGGCCATCCCATCACCTGGCGCGCCAGCGTGGAGAACCTCACCAACAGGAAGTACTGGTCCAACGCCGGCATCGGGCTGCCGCGTACGTTTGCCGTGAGCGTGCGGTTTGATATGTAAGAAGCGTCCCGATTATCGCCCGCTGAGGCGGGCGGTTCCAGTTTCGCGGTTGGAGGCAGCAGCCAGGCATGGCCTGGCTCTACGGCGGTGCGCGTACGCGCACCCGCGTTTGGCTTTGCCGTTGCCTCGTTTTCCCATGTCCACCGGCAATCTGTCGAAGGGTCGGCGGGGGTGGATTTGCGGGACTGTAGAAAACATGGATGTTTTCTACAAGCCTCCACGGACGGATTCACGGCGTGTCCCGCAAAGCCGCACCCGCCGGCCCAAGCCAGGACCGTTCGCAGACCAAGGCCGTTGCCGTTGCCGTTGCAGCACCGACCAACGGTCGGTACCTACCAACCGGCTATGTCGACTTCACCGCGATGACGCAATAATGAGGGCGCCCCCGCACCGCGAGTCCGCATGTCCGCCCGAGAATCCCGCCTGAGCCGCCTGTGGGCGCATGAGAAGGCCAGCTATGGCCTGCGGGTGTTCATCGCGCTCTCTGTCGCAATGGGCCTGTGTTGGCACCTCGACCAGCTGCCCGCGCTGCCCGGCGTGTTTCTGGGCATCATCGCCAGCGCCATCGCCGAAACCGACGACAACTGGTGGGGCCGCACCAAATCCGTTGCCCTGTCGCTGCTCTGCTTCGTGGCCGCTGCCGCCGCCGTCGTCGAACTGTTTGCTTGGCCGTGGCTGTTCATCGGCGCGCTGGCCCTGTCCACCTTTGCCCTGACCCTGCTCGGTGCGCTGGGTGAGCGTTACGCCTCCATCGCCCAGGCCACCGTCACCCTCGCCATCTACACCATGATCGGTCTGGAACAACATGGCGCCGCCGACCGTGCCCAGGCCATCACTGCCGTCAGCCACCTGCTGGCCGGCGCGCTCTGGTATGGCCTGCTCTCCATCCTGTGGACCGCCCTGTTCGCCAACCGCCCCGTGCGCGAGCGCATCGCGCGCCTGTTCGTCGAACTGGGCCGCTACCTGCAGCTCAAGGCCGACCTGTTCGAACCCGTGCGCGATGCCGACGTACAGAAGCGGCAGCTCGCCCTGGCCGAGCAGAACCGCCGCGTCGTCGAGGCCCTCAACATCGCCAAGACCGCCATCCTGGCCCGCTTCGGGCGCTCCGGCCGGCCCGGCGTCCAATCCGGCCTGTACCTGCGCCTGTATTACATGGCCCAGGACTTCCACGAGCGCGCCAGCTCCTCGCACTACCCGTACGGCGCACTCACCGAGGCCTTCTTCCACAGCGACGTCCTGTACCGCTGCCAGCGCCTGCTCGCCCTGCAGGGCGAGGCCTGCGCCAACCTGGGTACCGCCATCCGCCTGCGCCGCCCGTTCCAGTACGGCGACCGCACCCGCCAGGCCACCGCCGACCTGACCGACTCCCTGGCGTGGCTGCGTGACCAGCACAACCCGCAGTGGCAGCGCCTGCTGTCTTCGCTGGAGCTGCTCGGCCACAATCTGCAGAGCATCGAACGGCGGTTGTCCGAAGCGGCGCAGTCCGAATCCACCCTCGACAACGTCGACACCCGCCTGCGCGACACCAACCCGCATACCCTGCGCGAAATGGGCGTGCGCATCCGCCAGCAGCTGACCCCCGGCTCGGTGTTGTTCCGGCACGGCCTGCGCATGGCGCTGGCGCTGATCGTCGGCTTTGTCACCATCCGCCTGTTCAATACCCAGAACGGCTCGTGGGTGCTGCTCACCATCGTCTTCGTGTGTCGCCCCAGCTTCGGTGCCACCCGCCAGCGACTGGCCCAGCGGATCGCCGGCACCCTGATCGGCCTGGTGCTGACCTGGGCCCTGATGCAGCTGTTCCAGGACCTGCGCATCGAGCTGCTGATCGCCCTGCTCTCGGCCCTGCTGTTCTTCTTCACCCGCAGCGACCGCTACCTGGTGGCCTCGGCCGCCATCACCGTGATGGCGCTGACCTGCTTCAACCTGATTGGCGACGGCTTCCTGCTGATCTGGCCGCGTCTGGTCGATACCCTGCTGGGGTGCGCGATTGCCGCGGCCGCCGCGTTCCTGATCCTGCCCGACTGGCAGGGCCGGCGGCTCAACCTGGTCATGGCACGCGTGCTGGAGCGCTGCGCGGGCTATCTGCAGGCCGTGTTGGGCCAGTACGGCAGCGGCATGCAGGACGACCTGGCCTACCGCATCGCCCGCCGCGACATGCACAACGCCGACGCGGCCCTGTCCACCGCCCTGTCCAACATGCTGCGCGAGCCCGGCCACGTGCGCCGCAACCTGGATGCCGGCTTCCGCTTCCTGGCCCTGTCCAACACCCTGCTCGGCCACCTCTCCGCGTTGGGTGCCCACCGCACGCAGCTGGACAGCTACGCCCAGGACCCGCTGGCCCGCTCCAGCGGCGAACGCGTGCAGCAGGCCATGCAGCAGATCGCCAGCGCGCTGGAGCAGCGCGAGCCGGTGGCCGAGGACGGCAACGACGGCGACCGCGCCCTGGCCGAACAGCTCGAGCAGATCGGCGAGGACATGCCGCCCAAGCTGCAGCTGATCCGCACCCAGATGGGCCTCATGCTGCGCCTGCTGCCCAAGCTGCGCGCCGCCGCCAACGAAGCGGCCCGCACGTTGCGGTAATCGGGGGCGGCGGGGCCGCGTGATAAGGTGCGCCGGTTCGCAAGGAGTTTCCATGTCCGGCCACAGTCAGTTCGCCCTGCTCCGCCAGCGCCGTTTTCTGCCGTTCTTCATCGTCCAGTCGCTGGGCGCGTTCAACGACAACGTCTACCGCCAGGCCATCATCGGCCTGCTGTTCTACCTCGGCGTCAGCCAGGAAGAGCAATCGCTGTACACCACCCTGGCGCCGGCGATCTTCATCCTGCCCTACTTCCTGTTCTCCGCCCTGGCCGGGCAGATCGCCGAGAAGCTGGAGAAATCGCGCCTGATCGTGATCACCACGACCATGGAGATCGCGATCATGTCGCTGGCCGCGGTCGGCTTCCTCACCCAGAGCATGCCCATCCTGCTGGTGGCGCTGTTCTGCACCGGGTTGCAGTCCACCCTGTTCGGCCCGGTCAAATACTCGGTGCTGCCCTCGGTGCTCAAGCCCGAGGAGCTCACCGGCGGCAACGGCCTGGTCGAGATGGGCACGTCCATGTCGATCCTGACCGGCATGATCAGCGGCGGCATCATCTTCACCCTGGCCGGCAGCTTTGGTCCGATCGTGGCGGCCACCGCAGTGATCGCACTGGCCATCACCGGCAACGTCACCGCGCGCATGATTCCCAAGGTCGACGCCGGCGCGCCCGACCTGAAGATCAACTGGAACCCCATTCCCGAATCGCTGGCGGTGCTGCGCCTGGCCAAGAAGCAGAAGGCCGTGCGCAACGCCATCCTGGGCGTGTCCTGGTTCTGGTTCGTGGGCACCATGCTCACCTCGCAGCTGCCCACCTATGCGGTGGTCAACCTGGGCGGCGAGCCTACCCTGTACATCTTCGCGCTGGCCCTGTTCTCGGTCGGCACCGGCGTCGGTTCGCTGCTGTGCGAAAAGCTGTCCGGGCGCACCGTCGAGATCGGGCTGGTGCCGCTGGGCGCCTTCGGCATGACCGCCTTCATGCTCGACCTGTACTTCGCGCGCGCCGGCACCGCCACCGCTGCCGGCTTGAGCGTATCGGCCTTCGTGGCCGCTCCGGGCAGCGTGCGCATCATCATCGACCTGGTCGGCATCGGCCTGTTCACCGGCTTCTTCGTGGTGCCGTTGTTCGCGCTGATCCAGAGCCGTACGCCGAAGTCGGAAATGTCGCGCGTGTTCGCCGCGCTCAACATCCAGAATTCCGGCTTCATCGTCGGCGCGGCGATGATCGCCCTGGTCACCCAGAAGTTCCTGCACTGGACGATTCCGCAGCTGTTCCTGGCCTTGGCGATCGCCAATGCGGTGGTGGCGATCTACATCTTCACCATCGTCCCCGAATTCCTGATGCGCTTCCTCAGCTGGGTGATGGTGCGCTTCCTGTACCGGCTGCGCCCGCATGGCATCGAAGCCAACGTGCCCGACGAGGGTGCCGCGCTGATCGTGTGCAACCACGTCAGCTACATGGACGCGCTGATCCTGTCGGCGACGATCCCGCGCCCGGTGCGCTTCGTCATGTACTACAAGATCTTCAACATCCCGGTGATGCGCTGGATCTTCCGCACCGCCAAGGCGATTCCGATTGCCGGCGCACGCGAGAACCCCGCGCTGATGCAGGCGGCATTCGACGAAGTGGACAAGGCGCTGGCCGAAGGCGAGCTGGTCTGCATCTTCCCCGAGGGTGCACTGACCCGCGACGGCGAGATGGCCGCGTTCAAATCCGGCGTGGAAAAGATCCTCGAACGCCGCCCCGTGCCCGTGGTGCCGATGGCCCTGCGCGGGATGTGGTCCAGCATGTGGAGCCGGCGCGACACCCGGCTGGGGCGCATGCGGGTACCCCGCCGCGTCCGCGCCCACATCGAGGTGGTGGCCGGTGCACCGGTCGACGGCGCCACGGCGACCGCCGATGGGCTGGAGGCTCAGGTGCGCGCGCTGCGCGGCGACCGCGGCTGATGTCGCGATTGCCCCGGTCGGTACGCGACGGACCCCGCCCGTCCGCCGGCGCATGGAAGAAATCCCGCCCTGCGGGGATGTAAACGCATACATCCGGACACAACATCGGGTAAATTACCCGCCATAGGGGGTGTCACTTGGCTTTTGGAGATGCCAAGGGACAACCAATGGAATGGAGTAGTACGTGGATCACCCGCCGCAACCGTCATCGGCCGTCGTCGTACCGAACCACCTGGTGTGGGCGATCCTGACGACGCTGTTCTGCTGCCTGCCGTTGGGCATTGTGTCGATCGTGTATGCCGCCCAGGTCGATGGCCGCCGTGCGGCGGGCGACCTGGCAGGTGCATACGAGGCATCGCGCAAGGCAGGCGGGTGGGCGTTGGCATCGGCCCTGGCCATGCCGGTACTGCTGCTGTTGTGGTTCGGTCTGTTCGGCGGCATTGCCGCGCTGAGCGCTCTTTCCGACCTTTGAAAGACCCTTCGTTCAACTCACCCAAGAAAATGGAGCTTCACCCATGAACGCCACTGCCCCGCAAGTCCCCAACAATCTCGTCTGGGCCATCCTGACCACCCTGTTCTGCTGCCTGCCGGCCGGCATCGTGTCGATCGTGTATGCCGCCCAGGTCAACGGCAAGCTGGCCGCGGGTGACATCGCCGGTGCGCAGGAATCGTCGGCCAACGCCAAGAAGTGGGCCATGTGGTCGGCCATCATCGGCGTCGTTGCGATCGTGCTGTACATCATCCTGGTCGTGGTGATGGGCGTCGGCGGCGCGATGGGCGGCAGCAACTACTGATCGCACTCTGGACGGCCCGGTCCGGTGCCCCTGCGGGGTACCCGGCCCGGGCCGTTCTGCCGTGATGAAGATGCCTTCCCGCACAACCCTGGCCCGCTGGGCGCCGCTGGCCATCAGTGCCGGCCTTGCGGTGGGCGCAACCGTGGTGCTGCGCCACGTCAGCCCGTATGCCAGCAACAGCGTACTGCCCGGGTGCCCGTTGTACGCGCTGACCGGGCTGTACTGCCCCGGCTGCGGGAGCACGCGCTGCCTGTATTCGCTGGTCCATTTCGACTGGAGCGGCGCCTTGGCGATGAACCCCCTGCTGGTGATCTCGCTGCCGTTCCTGCTGCTCATGCTGCTCAACAACGCGGGCGTGCGCATGCGTGCGCTGGACCCGGTGATGCGGGTGCTGGCCAATCCCACGTTCTGGCTGGTATTGCTGGTCGGCTATGCGGTGATGCGCAATCTGCCGTGGATGCCGTTTAACCTGTTGGCGCCTGGCGGCGCCTAGCCGGGCAGAGCCCGGCGCTACGTAACCCAACCGGCGATGACCAGCAACGCCAGCGCGGCCATCCACAGCAGCAGCATGCGCCAGACCAGGCTCATCGCATCGCGCAGCTCGGGCAGGCGGCGCCATACCGGCACCATGCCCGCATCGCTGTAATCGTGCGCGTCTTCGCGCAGCTCGGCACTGACGCTGGCGCGTGCCACCGCGCCGAGGAATACCGTGGAGGCCACCCAGCGGTTGCCGTGCGCCTCACGCCACGCCTTGTAGGCGGTGTCGAAGTTGCCGACCAGCGCCATCGACAGCGACATCAGCTGCGCCACCGGCCACTCCAGCCAGGACAGCACCACCCGCGCACCCACAACCGCCTCCACGCTGGCCAGCGAGCGCATCGGGCCCACGGCCAACAGCGTGAGCAGGCGGTACGCCAATGCCCCGACCGGGCCCAGCAGCAGGAACCAGAACAGCACCGCGAACCAGCGCCGCAGGGCGTTGAGTACGGTTGCTTCCACCAGCGACGGAACATCCTCGTGCAGGCTGCCACCGGCCGACTGCAGCTGCGCGATGGCCGCATGGCGGGCATGCGCGTCGTCGGCGTCGATCACTGCCTCCACGTCGCGGTCCAGGTCGCGCGGCCCCCAGCAGATCACCAGCGTGGCGATACCCAGCAGCAGCGAAGGCAGGCCGAACAGGCGGTCATGCAGCGCCCACTGCAGCAGCGCCAGCAGCAGCACGAAGGGCAGCACTGCCAGGACCCAGCCCTGGCGCCCGCGCCACAGGCCGTTCCCGGCCGCATGTGCGTCCAACCACTGCAGCCAGCGGCGGTACCCGCCGAACCCGCGCAGCGCCACCGCGGCGGCAGGCGCTACATGGCCCAGGGCCAGGGCGACCAGCACGGCAACCAGGGTGGTGAACATGAATGCCTCCGGCTCGGTTTCTGGCGGCTACTATGCCTTGCGACCCGGCAATTCCCCGGGCCGTAGGTAATGTATGCCGCCCCGTGTTCAGGCAGCGGCAACGCAGAGTACTGCTCAGCCCACCTGGCGGCGGTACCAGTGTTCGATCAGGCTGCGTGAAATCGAGATCGGCGGGGACAGGCGGATGCCGATTCCGTCATCGGTGACATCCCGGGCCAAGGCCGCACCCACCTCTTCGGCGCTGAACCAGCGCGCGTCCTCCAGTTCGCCGTCCACGGTGGGAACGTCGTCCTCGGCGGTGGCGCTGAAGCCCACCATCAGCGCGCCGGGGAACGGCCACGGCTGGGTGCCCAGGTACTGGCACGCGCGGACCCGCACCTTGCTTTCCTCGAAGACCTCGCGCACCACGGTCTGCTCCAGCGACTCGCCGGGTTCGACGAAGCCGGCCAGCACCGAGTAGCGGCGCGGGGCCCAGTTCGCCTGCCGGCCCAGCAGCAGCCGGCCGTTGTTCTCCACCGCCACGATCACCGCCGGGTCCACCCGGGGGTAGTGTTCGGTGTTGCACTGGCCGCAGCGGCCGATGAAGCCGCCGCGACTGAAGGTCACCGCACCGCCGCAGACGCCGCAGAAGCGGGTGCGCGATTGCCAGTAGGACATGCCGCGGGCGTAGCAGAACGCGCTGGCATCGGCGGCCGACCAGGTGCTGGCCGACTCGCGCAGGTCCACGCGCTGCGGGGCGCTCACCGCGACGGCGCTGGATTCGATCGAGAACCACGCCTGCTCGCCGCGCAGCCCGAGGAAGATGGCCGTGCCCGGGCCACCGCCCACCTCCGCGCCGCTCAGGCGCAGCGGCTGACCGTCGTCGCCGGCCAGCGCGCGGCCGTCGACATCCAAAACCAGCACATGCGCCTGCGGCCACAGGCGCAGCAACGCATCGGCGTCGTCGCGCAGCGTGTCGGCACGTTCAAGGGGATCGGTGGTGAAGGAAAAACCGCTCAGCGGCAGGGGGAATATGGACATCCGTAAAGCCTGCCCCCATTCATCGGCAGTAGCAAGCGGCAGCGCCCGGTTGGAACGCCGCCGTGCCGGTCACATGCTGAAACTGCTGCCGCAGCCGCAGGTGGTCTTCGCGTTCGGATTGCGGATCACGAACTGCGCGCCGGTAAGGCTTTCGGTGTAGTCCACTTCGGCGCCCATCAGGTACTGCAGGCTGAGCGGATCGACCAGCAGGGTGACCCCGTTTGTGTCCACGGCCAGGTCATCCTCGGCGCGGTTCTCGTCGAACTCGAAACCGTACTGGAAGCCCGAACAGCCGCCACCCTGGATGTACACGCGCAGCGCGAGCGAGGTGCTGGCCTCGTCCTGGATGAGTTCCTTGACCTTGGCCGCGGCGGCCTCGGTGAAGTTCAGTGGACGGTCCAACGACTGGTAGTTCGGCGCGGCGACTGGTGCGCCGGGCAGGGAAACAAGCGTGCTCATGCCCCCAGCATGGGGGTGCATGGGCACGCTTTCAAGCATGCGGCGTTCAGGCCATGGCGTCGGCAAGCTTCTTGCGCGCGTTGCCGTCCTTGCCATCCTTGCCGCTGGCGGCGGCATCGGCGGCCGGCGGCGGCAACGCCATCTGCGGGCTGCCGTGGATCAGGCGACCGGTCAGCTGGGCGCCGGCGTTCATCTCCACCACCTGGTAATGGATGTTGCCGTTGACCCGCGCGGTCGGGGTCAGTTCCACCCGCTCGCTGGCATGCACGTCGCCGTCCAGGCGGCCGCTGATGACCACCACCTGGGCGCGGATCTCACCCTCGATGGCGCCCTGCTCGGCAAGGGTCAGCGTGGCGTTGGCCGCGCCTTCCTGGGCGATCACCTTGCCCAGGATCGTGCCTTCCACATACAGGCCGCCGCTGAATTCCACGTCGCCCCGGATCACCACCTGCGCGCCAATGAGCGCGTCCACGACCAGATGGCCGTCGCGATTGGATTTGTTGCTGCCAAACATCGGTTTACTCCCCTTCTTTTGCCGTTGCTGCAGCCGGTGCTCCGGCCTGCTTCCAGTCGAATACCTGGGTGGCGCCCCCTGCACCGTTCCCCAGCGTGACCCGCACACGTTGCGGGGTGAAGTCCTTCGGCAGCATGACGCTGCCGGTGAGCTGCTGGAAGTACCGGAAGGAATACTCCTGGCCCGGCACCTTGGTGCGCTGGTGCAGCTCGTCCCAGCTGACCGAGGTCAGCTTGCCGCCTTTGACACCCTCAACCGTGAAGCGCATCTGGCCCTGGCTGATCGCGCCGCGATTCAGGTTCTGGGTCAGCACCACGGCGTACTGCCAGGTGCCACCGGCTTCCGGCGAGAATTCAATGGAATGGGTGTTCAGGCCCTTGCGCTGGCTGGTGGCCCCCACCAGCCGCTCATAGAAGGCCACATCGGCGCGCAGGCCGGCGATTTCCTCGTCGCGCTCGCTCAGCGAGCTCTGCACTTCATTGTTGGCGGCGCGGCTGATCCGGTCGGAGGCCTGCAGGGTGGCCTGGCGCTGCTGCAGTTCCACCACCTGCTTCTGCAGGGTCTCGGCGCGCCCCTTGGCCGCATCCAGTTCACGGCCGACGTCGCCGCCCGGGCTGCCCAGCCAGCGGCCCAGCAGCACGGCCAGGACCAGGGTGGCCAGCCACACCCCGCCCAGGATCAGCAGGCGGCGGCGATCGGGCACGGACGGCGTGCCGGGACGGCGGATCTGGATCCGGGAAGGAGTCGGGTTGTTCATGGCGTTTTCCGCGGCAGCGCCCTATGGACGATACCGACACGGCCCTGTCGGAACGAGCGACTGTGTAGTGTAAGTCAGGGTTGGCGGATTTTTCGCCTCCGGTCGGCGCCCGGGCAGTAGCGTTCATCGACGCCATCCCCGATAGTGTGGGCCTGTGCACACTTTGACGCCGGAGCGCCTGCCATGACCGAGGCCCACCTGTTCGTGATCGGCATCCTGCTGGCCTGGCTGGCCGGCATCCGCGTGTACCTCACCGTGTTCGGGGTCGGCCTGGCCGGGCTGCTGGGCTGGGTCGAGCTGCCGCCCGCGCTGCAGGCCACCGAGTCCTGGTGGGTGCTGGGGACCTCCGCGGCACTGGCCATCACCGAATTCTTCGCCGACAAGATCCCCGGGGTCGATTCGGCGTGGGACCTGGTCCAGACCCTGGCACGGGTGCCGGCCGGCGCCTTCCTGGCGGCGGCCACGCTGTCGCCCAACGGCGAGCTCAGCGGTACCGCACTGGCCGCCGGCGCCGGGGTGGCGCTGGCCAGCCATGGCTTGAAGTCCGGCACCCGCGCCCTGCTCAACACCTCACCCGAACCGGCCAGCAACTGGGTGGCCTCGGCCGCCGAAGACACCGTGGTGGTGGGGGGCCTGGCGCTGGCGCTGGCCCACCCGTGGCTCGCGCTGGTGGTGGTGGTGGCCTGCAGCCTTGTCGGCGCGCTGATCGTCTGGCTGGTCTGGCGCACCCTGTGGAAAGGCATGCGCTGGCTGCTGCGGCAGCCCGCCGACCGGACCGGGACCGTGGCCGACCGCGATACCGCATAATTGCGCCGCAGACTGGGAGTACTGATGGCCGTTCACGACAACGCTGTTGCATCCGCCCGCGCCACCCGCGCCGAGACCCCGCCCGCCGACCACTGGCAGCGCTGGGTCGATTCGCCTGCGCCCGCCACCGCAGCGCCCAGCAACGTGGTGCCGCTCAATGCAGCCAGCGCAGCGCCGGTTGCCACGCCGCCGCTGCTGCCACCGGCGCAGTGGCAGGACGACGCCGCGCAGCCGACGCCCGGCACCGACGCCCCGTACCGCGTGCTGATCGTCGAGGATGACCGCTCGCAGGCGCTGTTCGCGCAGAGCGTGCTGCACGGCGCCGGCATGGAGGCCATCGTGCACAGCGAGGCCGAAGGCGTGCAGCAGGTCATCAACGAACACCGCCCCGACCTGATCCTGATGGACCTGCATCTGCCCGGCCTGGATGGCATGCGCCTGACCGCGTTGATCCGCCAGCAGCCCGGCCAGCAGCTGCTGCCGATCGTGTTCCTCAGCGGCGATCCCGATCCGGAGCGCCAGTTCGAGGTGCTCGACAGTGGCGCCGATGATTTCCTGAGCAAGCCGATCCGGCCGCGCCATCTGATTGCAGCGGTATCCAACCGGATCCGCCGCGCCCGCGCGCAGGCCGCCACCCAGCCGGGTGCGCAGGGCGCGCCGGCGATGAACAACCCCGAGACCGGCCTGCCCACCCGCCACCACGTGATGCAGCAGCTGAGCGCCTCGCTGGCGCACCGCGACCACGGCGGGCTGTTCTTCATTGAAGTGGCCAGCGCGCTCGGCCTGCGTGAGCGCTACGGCTATGCCGCGTTCGAACGGTTGATGGTGCAGGCCGCCCAGCGCCTGGCCGAGACCGCGCATCCGCACCTGCTGGCGCGGTTGAACGACAACAGCTTCCTGGTACTCGCCCGCGGCATCGACGAGGAATCGCTGGACACGATGGCGCACACCCTGCGCGACCAGTTGTCCGCGCGCGCCTTCGTGATCCGCGACGAGGAATCGGTGCACCTGCGTGGCGTCGTGGGTCATGCACGGCTGTCGGCCGGCTTCGGCGACGCCGGCACGGCGTTGGAGGCGGTGGAGCGCACCACGCTGCAGGCTCGCCTGCTGCCCTCGGGTGTGGCCGCGCACGTGCGCCGCGAAGACGTGGCCGCACAGGAACACCTGGCATTGCTGGAAGGCCAGCTGGAGCCGGCCTACCAGCCGATCGTGGCGGTGGCCGGTGGCAACACCGCGCAGTACCAGGTGCTGCTGCGCCTGCGCCAGGCCGATGGCAGCGTGCTCAATGCCGGCCAGGTCATCCCTGCGGCCGAAGCGGCCGGGCGCATCGCCGACCTCGACCAGCAGGTGCTGGACCACGCCCTGGGCCTGCTCGACCTGTACCAGCACGCCGCCCAGCCGCTGAGCCTGTTCGTCTCGCAGTCGCTGCGCACGCTGGCCCGTGACGCCTTCGCCGACTGGCTGCTGGAGACGTTGCAGCAGCGCCAGTTGCCGGGCGCTTCGCTGGTCATCGACGTGCGACTGCCTGACGCCCTGATCCACACCGTCACCCTGCAGCAGTTCTGCAATCGCATGAGTGCGGCAGGCGTGCGCTTCTGCCTGAGCCAGTTCGAGCCCGGCGCGGAGGCCAACGCACTGCTCGGCCAGCTGCCGCTGGCCTTCGTGCGCATGGCCGCGCGCTTCTCCAGCAGCCATGCCAACCAGCAGACCCGCGATGAACTGCGCAGCGCCATCGACGCGGCGCATCGTGCCGGCGCGCTCATCATCGGCCAGCAGATCGAAGATCCCCAAGCGGCCGCCGCGATGTGGATGGGGGGCGTCGACTTCATCCAGGGCAACATGGTGCAGTCGGCCGGGAGCGAACTGAACTTCGACTTCCACACCGCGGTGCTCTGACCATGACGGCCCACGGACGGGTTCCCTTCGCACTGTGGCTGGCCGCGATCGCGGCCGCACTTGCCGCCACCGCCGGCGGCATGGCCGCGGCCGGCGCCAACGGGCCGTGGGCGATCATTGCCGCCGGCACTGCCGCGGTAAGCCTGGTGGCTGCGCTGGCCGGCGTCAGCCGCTGGCGCGAGCTGCAGGCGCAGCTGGCCCTGATGCAACGCCGCAGCGAGGCCGTGGCCGGCGAACGCGACCACCTGCAACGCGCCGTGCAGCAGCAGGACATGCTGGAACAGGAGCTGTTGCAGGCCAAGCAGGCGGCCGAGGCGGCGGCGCTGGCCAAGGGCGAGTTCCTGGCCACCATGAGCCATGAGATCCGCACCCCGCTCAACGGCATCCTGCCGATGCTCGACCTGATCGCCGGCGGCCAGCTCGGCACCGACCAGCGGCAGATGCTGGCCACGGCAACGGTCAGCTCGCAGCAGCTGCTGCGCATCGTGGACGACATCCTCGATTACTCGCGCCTGGAGGCCAAGGGCCTCGACCTCGAAATCACCACGTTCAACCTGCGCGAGCTGCTGGAGGGCATCGTCCAGCTGATGCAGCGCAGCGCCGAGGCCAAGGGCCTGGGCGTGTCGCTGGAACTGGACCCGGCGGTACGGCTGTCGGTGCGCGGCGACCCGGTGCGGCTGCGCCAGGTGCTGGGCAATCTGATGGTCAATGCCATCAAATTCACCGAGCGCGGCCAGATCCGGGTGCGGGTCACGCGCCAGGGCGAAACGGCCAGCCAACACCAGTTGCGCTTCGAGGTGATCGACACCGGCATCGGCATCGACGGCAGTCTGCAGGCGCGCCTGTTCCAGTCCTTCAGCCAGGCCGATGCCTCGACCACCCGCATCTACGGCGGCACCGGGCTGGGCCTGGCCATCTGCAAGCGCATCATCGACCTGATGCAGGGCAGCATCGGGGTGAGCTCCACCCCGCGCCACGGCTCCACTTTCTGGTTCGAGATTCCGCTGCTGAAGGTGGCGGGCGATCTGCCGGCCGCGCCGGTCACCACGCGCGCATTGCTGGTCAGCGAAGACCCGCTGCTGGTGCAGCGCCTGCAGCGCGTGCTGCAGCATCACGATATCCGCCTGCACACGGTGGACAGCGCCTCGGCCGCGCTGGACATCCTGCGCGCGCCGGTGCGCCCGGGCATCGAACCGGACCTGGTCTGGGTGATCGCAGACACCCATGCACTGCGCCACGGCGCCACCGCGCTGCACCGCGCGGTGCTGCACGACACCCGCACGCCCGCGCCGCGCCTGCTATGGCTGCAGGGCGACGAGCCCTTGGCCGCGCTGCTGCGCGAGAACACCTGCGTACTGCCGCGCGATGCCGGCGACGTTGAACTGCACGCGGTGCTGCGTCCGGCGGTGGTGAGCGCACGGCCGGCGCCGCTGCTGGCCAGCGTGGAGCCCTACAGCGGCCCGGTGGAGGCACCGCAACTGGGCCTGCGCCTGCTGCTGGTGGAAGACAACAGCGTCAACCTGCTGGTCGCCCAGCGCCTGCTGCAGGTGCTCGGCTGCACCGTCACCACCGCCACCGACGGCGAGCAGGGCCTGCAGCAACTGCAGAGCCGCGCATTCGACCTGGTGCTGATGGATTGCCAGATGCCGGTGCTGGACGGCTACAGCGCCACCCGCCGCTGGCGCGAACAGGAAGCGGCGCAGGGGCGCACCCGCCTGCCGATCGTGGCGATGACCGCCAATGCGATGGCCGGCGACCGCGAGCGTTGCCTGCAGGCCGGCATGGACGACTACCTGTCCAAGCCGGTCAACCGCGAGTCGCTGCAGGCCTGCCTGCTGCGCTGGCAGTTCACCATGGAAGACAACGCGGCAGACCTGCGCAACGCTCCCCCGCTCCCGCAGGTCGCCCCCGCCGTTGTGCCGGTGCTGGCGGCGGCGCCCACGCCGTTGCCGCCGCCGTTGCCGCTGCTGGTCGCAGACGACGGCAGTGAAGATGGCACACCCGGGGTGCTCGACAGCGGCGTGCTGGACGAGCTGCAGGAGGTGATCGGTGCGGAGACGGCCAACATCATCGGCGTGTTCCTGGAAGACACCCCGCCGTTGATCCGGCAGCTGCAGGACGCCTCGGTTGCCGGCGACCTGGAAAAGCTGCGCGCGCTGGCACACAGCCTTAAATCGGCGAGTGCGAATGTTGGCGCGATGGCGTTGTCGGTGGCCGCACGTCGGATCGAACACGACGCACGCGCCGGCACGCTGGAGCGCCCGGCCGTGGCCGTGGCGCTGCTGATTGCCGAGTACGCGCGGGCGCGGCTGGCGCTGGCCGGCTACCAGGCCAGCGTGCGCGCCACCGCCGCGCGGTGACTCATTCTTCCAGCTTGGTGAGCAGGTAGTTCGGCTCGCCGATGCGCTCGATCAGCTCCAGCTGGGTTTCCAGCCAGTCGATGTGCTCTTCCTCGTTGTCGAGGATCTTCACGAACAGCTGGCGGCTGACGTAATCGCCGACCGAATCGGCGTAGGCCACCGCGTCACGCAGCGTGACGGTGCCCTCGCGCTCCAGCGCCAGGTCGCACTGCAGGATCTCGGTGGGGTTCTCGCCGATGCGCAGCTTGCCCAGCGCCTGGAAGTTCGGCAGGCCCTCAAGGAACAGGATGCGATCGGACAGCACGTCGGCGTGCTTCATCTCCTCGATCGATTCCTTGTATTCGTGTTCGGCCAGTTCCTTCAGACCCCAGTTCTTCAGCATCTTGGCATGCAGGAAGTACTGGTTGATCGCGGTCAGCTCGTTGTAGAGGACCTTGTTGAGGAATTCGATGACCTTGGCGTCGCCCTTCATGACCGTGCTCCTGCAGCGTGAAAACGCCGGCACTGTAACGCGTTGCGCGTGCGGATGAAGGAACGCGAATCAACCTTAGTTGCGCAACGTGCCGGGAAGGCGTTTCATTCTGGGTAGAGCCGACTGGGTAGAGCCGACTGTTAGTCGGCTGGCCGTTTGCGGGGACGTCCGGGAAGAGCAGCCGACTAACAGTCGGCTCTACCCAGTCGGCCCGGACCAGTCGGCCCTTCGGACCGTCGGCGTTGCGTCAGGCGACCTGCGCCAGCCCCAATACGGGCAACGGCAGGTCGTGGGTGTTGCGGGCCTTGGCCAGCAGATCGGCCGCCATGTCCAGGCAGGAGCCGCAGGTGGCACCGCAACCGGTGCGCATGGTCAGCTCGGACACGCTGGCGACACCGCTGAGGGCGGCTTCGCGGATCTGGTGGTCGGTAACCCCGTTGCAGATGCAGACGTACACGTGCGGACTCGACAGGCAGGCCCGGATCGGCCTGTGGCTATTCCAATCGAAACGCGAATCGTTGTCAATTTCGTATCTGAATCATTCTCGATACGGTTCAGCCTGCCCGTTCAGGGTCTTCGCGACGGGGGCTGCGGAGGACAAAAAAAAAGACCGATCTTTCGATCGGTCTTCTTCGTATTTGGCTGCCCCGGATGGATTCGAACCACCGAATGCCTGAGTCAGAGTCAGGTGCCTTACCGCTTGGCGACGGGGCAAAATGTGCGTGCGATTATTGCACTTTTTCACTAGGAAACCAAGCGAACTTGGTGGCTATGGGTGGACTCGAACCACCGACCCCAGCATTATGAGTGCTGTGCTCTAACCGGCTGAGCTACATAGCCCTAGTGAGCCGGCAATTCTGGAGATGTAAACGGGATCTGTCAACACCTTTTCATCACGCTTGTGAGTGGGCAGCGGGCGTGTCACAGTCCTGACCAGTAGATTTTTCTAGGAGTCCGCATCGTGATCGATCCGGACGGCTATCGACCGAACGTCGGCATTGTGCTGATGCGGCAGGACGGGCAGGTGTTCTGGGCACGACGTGTGCGCCGGGATGGCTGGCAGTTCCCGCAGGGTGGCATGAATACCGACGAGACGCCTGTCGAAGCCATGTATCGCGAGTTGCATGAAGAAACCGGGCTGTTGCCAGAGCACGTCGAAGTGCTGGGTGCGACACCGGGCTGGCTGCGCTATCGCCTGCCGGCACGTGCCATCCGTCGCAATGAGCGACAGGTCTGCATCGGCCAGAAGCAGGTCTGGTTCCTGCTGCGCCTGTCAGGCGACGAATCGCACGTGAAACTGGACCACACCGACAGCCCCGAGTTCGATCAGTGGCGCTGGGTGGATTTCTGGTACCCGGTCGAGCACGTGGTGATGTTCAAGCGCGGGGTTTACGCGCGGGCCCTGCGCCATCTGGCGCCCTTGGCGCGCGGCGTGGCCGGGACCGGCGTGGACACCATGCCCAAGTCCGCCCAGGAAGCGTGGATGCCCGGGCATGCGGCCGGGCACGACCGCCCGCGCAAGCGTGCGCCGGCACCCAAGCGCGGCGGCGGCTACTGGCCCCGCAGCAAGGCCAAGGGTGACCCGGGCGCGGTGTAAGCCCCCCGGTTCCGCTGAAACGACAAAAGCCCGGCCGAAGCCGGGCTTTTGCTTTCCTCCCAGCGGGATCCCGAAGGATCCCACGCCAGGCGCGATGGATCAGCGCTTGGAGAACTGGGTGGCGCGACGTGCCTTGTGCAGGCCGACCTTCTTACGCTCGACTTCACGGGCGTCACGGGTCATGAAGCCAGCCTTGCGCAGCTCGGACTTCAGGGTTTCGTCGTACTCGACCAGCGCGCGGGCGATGCCCAGGCGGATCGCACCGGCCTGGCCGGTGGTGCCGCCGCCAGCGGCGGTGACCATGATGTCGAACGATTCGGTGTTCTTGGTCAGTTCCAGCGGCTGACGCACGATCATGCGTGCAGTCTCACGGCCAAAGAACTCGTCCAGCGGACGGCCGTTGACGGTGATGTTGCCGGCGCCCTTGCGCAGGAACACGCGGGCGGTGGAGGACTTGCGGCGGCCGGTGCCGTAGTTTTGCGTGATAGCCATGATTAGATATCCAGAACCTGAGGCTGCTGAGCGGCGTGCGGGTGCTCGGAACCCGAGTACACCTTGAGCTTGCGGTACATGGCGCGGCCCAGCGGGCCCTTCGGCAGCATGCCCTTGACGGCGGTTTCGATGACGCGCTCCGGGTGGCGCTCCAGCGCCTGGGCCAGAGTTTCGGTCTTCAGGTTGCCGATGTAGCCAGTGAAGCGGTGGTACAGCTTGTCCTGCAGCTTGTTGCCGGTGACGGCAATCTTTTCTGCATTGATGACAACCAGGTAATCACCGGTATCAACGTGAGGGGTGTAAACCGGCTTGTGCTTGCCGCGCAGACGGCGGGCCAGCTCGGTGGACAGACGGCCCAGCGTCTTGCCGGAGGCGTCGACGAGATACCAGTCGCGCTGGACGGTCTCGGACTTTGCAGTGAAAGTGCTCATGGAAGAACTCAAGTAGGTCGGGCTCATTACGGCGTTGAAGCGGCCGCAACTCTGCCACGCGTTGTGAAGAGGCGGGATTGTACTGGCCATTTGGCCCGCATGCAAATCGCCCGGCTTCACGGGTTGGCAGGCCGGCCTCATGGGGCGAGAATCGCTGATCCCCTGCCGCGATGCCCACCCGCATGACCGCGTTCCGCCAGATCACCCCGCTCGACCACCTGCTGACCGAGGCCCAGCGTGCCCTGGACACGGTGTTCGGCAACCCGCCGGCCAGCCGCCCCTACCCGGCCGAAGCGACCCCGGACGCGCCGATGCCCGCCCCGGCCCGCCGCCATGCGGCCGGCCTGATGCGCATCAACCATGTGGGCGAGGTCTGCGCGCAGGGCCTGTACTTCGGCCAGGCCGCCGTGGCCCGGGAGCCGGAAACCCGCGCGCACCTGCTTGAAGCCGCCCAGGAAGAGACCGACCACCTGGCCTGGTGCGCGCAGCGCCTGCGCGAGCTGGACAGCCGCCCGAGCCTGTTCAATCCGATCTGGTATGCCGGCAGCTACACCATCGGCACCCTGGCCGGGCTGCGCGGCGACGGCTGGAACCTGGGCTTCGTGGTGGAAACCGAACGCCAGGTGGAGGCCCACCTGGACGAGCACCTGGACACCCTGCCCCCGGTCGACCAGCGCAGCCGCGCGATCCTCAAGGTGATGAAGATCGACGAGGCCCGCCACGCCGACCATGCCGAACACGCCGGCGCCCGCAAGCTGCCGCCGCCGATCCCGGGCGTGATGGCGCTGGCATCGAAGGTCACGAAGACGATTGCGTATCGGTTGTAAGGCGTATCGACCAACGGTCGATACCTACCGGGGATCCACCGCGGCCGGGGATCCACCGCGGTAGCGCCCTACCGTTGGTAGGGCGACGCCGCAGGCGATCTCAGCCCGAAACGAGCTTCAGACCAATCACACCGGCCACGATCAGCCCGATGCAGGCCAGGCGCGGGGCCGAGGCGCTGTCGCCGAACAGGAAGATGCCCAGGATGGCCACGCCCAACGCGCCGATGCCCGTCCAGATCGCGTAGCCGGTGCCCACCGGGATGGTGCGCAGCGCCTGCGTCAGCAGATACAGGCTGATCGCGGCGGAAATGATGGTGCCCACGGTGGGCCAGGGCTTGCTGAAGCCGTCGCTGTACTTCAGGCCAAGAGCGAAGCCGATTTCAAAGATGCCGGCGAGCAGCAGGTAGATCCAGGGCATGGGGGTTGCCTCCTAAACAAAAACAAAACGGCCCGGTGTTTTCACACCGGACCGTCGTCGGTAGCGTGCCGTGGAACATTAGTTCTGCGCAAAACAGATGTTCCACAGGGCGGGACGTCCCGCCTTGTGCTGCACCGTCCGGGCCGGAGCCCGGACGGGTGTCGCGTGGTCTTACTCGGACAGGTTGCGGCCGTGGAACAGCTCTTCGATCTCGCGCTTGAGCAGCGCTTCGATCTTCATGCGTTCCTTGAACGAGATGTTCTTGGCCTTTTCCTCGAACAGGTACTGGTCCAGGTCGAAGTCCTTCAGGTGCATCTTCGTGTGGAAGATGTTTTCCTGGTAGACGTTGACGTCGAACATCTCGTAACGCGACTTGATGTTCTTGGCCAGGAAGTTCTGGATCGAGTTGATCTTGTGATCGATGTAGTGCTTCTTGCCCTTCACGTCACGGGTAAAGCCACGCACGCGGTAGTCCATGATCACGATGTCCGATTCCAGACTCTCGATCAGGTAGTTCAGCGCCTTCAGCGGCGAAATGACGCCACAGGTAGCCACATCGATGTCGGCGCGGAAGGTGGCGATACCTTCCTGCGGGTGCGTTTCCGGATAGGTGTGCACCGTGATGTGCGACTTGTCCATGTGCGCGACCACGGCGTCGGAGATCAACTCCTTGCCCGCCAGCTTCTTGTCGATCACCGGTTCTTCGGAGATCAGGATCGTCACCGAAGCGCCCTGCGGATCGTAGTCCTGGCGCGCGACGTTGAGGATGTTGGCGCCGATGATCTCAGCGACATCGGTCAAGATCTGAGTCAGCCTATCGGCGTTGTACTCTTCATCGATGTATTCAATGTAACGCTGACGCTCCTCTTCGGTGCGGGCGTAACACACGTCATAGATGTTGAAGCTCAGCGCCTTGGTGAGGTTGTTGAAACCCTGCAACCTCAGGCGAGGCAACGGCTTGACCACGGCGGTCGATCCTGTGTGTGGTGGGAAAGGATCAATTATGGGGCAAAGTGATCGGGGGCGAAACTTGCATTGAAACAAGTTCGTGTGTTGGGGTTTGCCCTTACCAACCCTGATCGTTAAGCTCGCGGCATATAGCCGTGAATTGTTCATGAGCAAAGGGAGCGCCTCAACGTGTCATCTGTGCGCCTTGCCACGAGTCCATTGGCCCTGGATATCGCCACCATTGATCGCTTTCTGGCCCACAGCCACCGTCGCCGCTACCCGGCCCGTACGGACGTTTTCCGGCCTGGAGACCCCGCCGGCACCCTGTACTACGTGATCAGTGGCTCGGTTTCTATAATTGCTGAAGAGGAAGACGACCGTGAACTCGTCCTCGGCTACTTCGGCTCGGGCGAGTTCGTCGGCGAGATGGGGCTGTTCGTGGAATCGGACCGCCGCGAGGTCATCCTGCGCACCCGGACCCCCTGTGAGCTGGCCGAGATCAGCTACGAGCGGCTGCACCAGCTGTTCCTGGGCCCGCTGTCGGCCGACGCGCCGCGGTTGCTGTACGCGCTGGGGCAGCAGATCTCCAAGCGCCTGCTGGACACCAGCCGCAAGGCCAGCCGCCTGGCCTTCCTGGACGTCACCGACCGGATCGTGCGCACCCTGCATGACCTGGCCCGCGAACCAGAGGCCATGAGCCACCCGCAGGGCACCCAGCTGCGCGTCTCGCGCCAGGAGCTGGCCCGCCTGGTCGGCTGCTCGCGTGAAATGGCCGGCCGCGTGCTGAAGAAGCTGCAAAGCGATGGGTTGCTGCATGCACGGGGCAAGACCGTCGTGTTGTACGGCACCCGCTGAGGTCGGTTGCCGGCCCACGGCCGGCGCCACCGCTGGGAATGACAGCGCCGTTCACGCGCTGTCGCTAGGCTGACGGCATGGCACCTGGCAGCGAATTCTACTGGTTCATCCTGATCGGGCTTGGCGCGCAGCTGGTGGATGGCGCGCTCGGCATGGCGTTCGGCCTGGTCTCGTCCTCGGTGATGCTGAGCATGGGCCTGCCGCCAGCGGCGGTCAGCGCCAGCGTGCACACTGCCGAGGTCTTCACGACAGGGGCCTCGGGGGTCTCGCACCTGGTCGCCGGCAATGTGGACCGGCGGCTGTTCCTGCGCCTGGCGCTGCCCGGCGCAGTGGGTGGGATCGTCGGCGCCTATGTGCTGACCCAGCTGCCCGGGGATGCCATCCGGCCCTTCATCTACGCCTACCTGCTGGTGCTGGCCATCTTCATCCTGCTGCGCGCGGCCGGGCGGCTGGTGCCCCGGCAGGAAGTGAAGCGGGTGCCGGTGCTGGGCTTCTTCGCGGGGCTGCTGGACGCCAGCGGTGGCGGCGGCTGGGGCCCGGTAGCCACCTCCACGCTGTTGGCGCGCGGCGGTCAGGCCCGGACGACGATCGGCACGGTCAACGCGGCCGAGTTCGTGGTCACCCTGGCGGTCTCCCTCACCTTCCTGCTGTCGATGGGGCTGCAGTACCTCAACATCGTGGCCGGCCTGCTGATCGGCGGCATGATGGCCGCGCCGCTGGCGGCCGTGCTGGTGAAGCGGGTCAAGGAACGCTGGGTGCTGGTGGCCGTGGGCGTGCTGGTGCTGTCGATCAGCCTGTTCCAGATTGGCCGGGCGGCTCACGGATGGTGGGGGTAGGTGGGTATCGCAAGGAATGGCGCCGCCATTCCTAACGTCGCTTGCGACGGCCCGGAGGGTGCCCGTCGGAGACGGGCATACCGTTGGTCGATACGCATTACCGGTCGCCGCCGCGATCCACGCAACCCCAGTTGAGGATACGGGTACCGGGCTTGAGCACCTTGCGGAAGTAGTCCACGCGCGACACCTTCGGGTTCACCACCACCGGTTCCCTGGCCGCGAGGAGCAGCGGCAGGTCGGCGGTGCTGTCCGAGTAGGCCACGTCGATATCGCCATAGCCGCGCTCGCGCAGCATGCGCATCTTCTCTTCGTTGTGGCAGTGGCGGGTGGCACCGACCGCACCGAAGCGCGGCCCCACCTCGCTGCCGATCACCGGCACGCCCTGGTGGGCGACGAACGCCAGGATGGCCCGCGCCAGCTCCGGCGGTGCACCGGTGGCAACCACCACGCGGTCACCCTGCGCGCGATGCGCGGCGAAGACCTCCAGCGCCTGCGGCAGCAGCTTGGCGCGCAGCTGCGCCTCGTGCTTGAGCACGTAAGCGTCGATGACCCGATTGAAATCACGCGCGCGGTGCAGCCCGAACGTGGCGATCCAGACATACGCCGAAATGCCGCGGCGGCGGGTGGGCAACATCGCCACCAGCGGCCCGGCGATCGGCGTGACCAGCAGGGCCGCCAACAACCGCAACGGATTGCGCTTGATCAGCGAGGCGAACAGGTGGCTGCCGGAATCGCCGTCGTACAGGGTGTGGTCGAAGTCGAAGACCACCAGCGGCGCGTCATCACGCGGAGTCGGGTAGATCGCAGTCATGCGCTGAAGAATAGCTGACGCAGGCCCTCGCCGGGCTCTTCGACCCGCATGAAGGCCTCGCCCACCAGGAAGGCATGCACCCCGGCGTTGCGCATCAGGCTCACATCGTCCGGGCCAAGGATGCCGCTCTCGGTCACCAGCAGGCGGTCGCGCGGTACCGCCTGGCGCATGTCCAGCGTGGTCTGCAGCGACACCTCGAAGGTGCGCAGGTTGCGGTTGTTGATGCCGATGAGCGGCACCGGCACCTGGATGGCGCGCTCGAGCTCGTCGATGTCATGCACCTCCACCAGCACGTCCATGCCCAGCTGCATGGCCAGGTCGGAAAGCTCGGCCAGCTGGCGGTCTTCCAGCGCGGCCACGATCAGCAGGATGCAGTCGGCGCCCAGCACGCGGGCTTCATAAACCTGGTAGGCATCAATGACGAAGTCCTTGCGCAGCACCGGCAAGGTGCACGCCTCGCACGCCTGCTGCAGGTACGCATCGGAACCCTGGAAGAAATCCACGTCGGTCAGTACCGACAGGCAGCTTGCGCCGCCGAATTCGTAGCTGACGGCGATGTCGGCCGGGTGGAAGTCCGGGCGGATCACGCCCTTGGACGGGCTGGCCTTCTTCACCTCGGCGATCACCGCCGGGTTGCCGGCCGCGATCGAGGCGCGCAGCGCGTCGGTGAAGCCGCGCACGGGCGAGGCATCGGCCAGGCGCGCCTGCAGCGCTTCCAGGGGTACCCGGGCACGGCGCTCGGCCACTTCGACGGCCTTGCGGGCCAGGATGGTCTCGAGGATGTCGCTCTTGTCGCTCATGTCGTTCGGGGTCCTTCAGGGCGGCCATTATCGGCCAGCCAAGGGCGCAGCGTGAAGGCGGGGCTCAGCCCGCGGCGCGGATGCGGCGGGTGGCGTCGACGTATTCCTGCATGCGCTGGCGCGCACTGCCGTCGGCAATGGCCGCGCGGGCGCGGGCCAGGCCGTCGGCGATGCTGCTGGCCACGCCCGCCACGTACAGCGCTGCACCGGCATTGAGCGCCACGATGTCCAGTGCCGGGCCCGGCTGGTTGTCCAGCACCCCGCGCAGCATCGCGATCGACTCCTCCGGCCCGCTCACCTTGAGGTTGCGGCTGGCCGACATGGCGATGCCGAAATCTTCCGGGTGGATCTCGTATTCGCGCACCTTGCCGTCGCGCAGCTCACCCACCAGGGTGCCGGCGCCGAGCGAGATCTCGTCCATGTTGTCGCGACCCCACACCACCAACGCGCGTTCGGCGCCCAGCTCGCGCAGCACGCGCGCCTGAATGCCGACCAGGTCGGAGTGGAACACGCCCATCAGCACGTTGGTGGCCCCGACCGGATTGGTCAGCGGCCCGAGGATGTTGAAGATGGTGCGCACGCCCATCTCGCGTCGGACCGGCGCCACGACCTTCATTGCCGGGTGGTGCATCGGCGCGAACATGAAGCCGATGCCGGTTTCACTGATCGCACGGGCAACCTCTTCCGGCCGCAGCTCGATGATCGCGCCCAGCGCCTCGACCGCATCGGCGCTGCCGGACTTGGATGACACGCTGCGGTTGCCGTGCTTGGCCACCTTCGCACCGGCGGCGGCCACCACGAACATCGCGCAGGTGGAGATGTTGAAGGTATGCGAACCGTCGCCACCGGTACCCACGATATCGATCAGGTGGGTGCGGTCCTCGACCGGCACCGCCAGCGCCAGCTCGCGCATCACCGTGGCCGCACCGGCAATTTCACCTACGGTTTCCTTCTTGACCCGCAGGCCGGTGAGGATCGCGGCGGTCATCACCGGCGAGACCTCGCCACGCATCACCTGCCGCATCAGATCGACCATCTCGTCGAAGAAGATTTCGCGGTGTTCGATGGTGCGCTGCAGGGCTTCCTGGGGGGAGAAGGTCATGTGGGTTCCTTTGCGATGCGGGTGCGGCGCCTCAGCGCTGCAGGAAGTTCTTGAGCAGGGCGTGGCCATGCTCGGTAAGGATCGATTCGGGGTGGAACTGCACGCCTTCCACCGGGTACTCGCGGTGGCGCAGGCCCATGATTTCCTCGACCGTGCCGTCTTCGTTCTCGGTCCAGGCGGTCACTTCCAGGCAGCCCGGCAGCGTGGTCTTGTCCACCACCAGCGAGTGGTAGCGCGTGGCCTGGTAGCGGTCCGGCAGGCCGGCGAAGACGCCCTTGCCCTGGTGGCGGATGGACGAGGTCTTGCCGTGCATGATGGTGCCGGCGCGGATCACATCGCCACCGTACACCTGGCCGATGCCCTGGTGGCCCAGGCACACGCCGAGGATCGGCGTGGTCGGGCCGAGCCGGCGGATCAGCTCCAGCGACACGCCCGCTTCGTTGGGCGTGCACGGGCCAGGCGAGATCACGATGCGCTCAGGAGCGAGCGCGGCGATCTCATCGACGCTCAGGGCGTCATTGCGCACCACCTTCACCTCGGCACCCAGCGTCTGCAGGTACTGCACGAGGTTGTAGGTGAAGCTGTCGTAGTTGTCGAGCATCAACAACATGGTCAGGATCCGTCTTGAATGAGGAAAATGGCATACACGTTTTCGGTGTACGTGATGGGGGCTGCGGCAAGCAGCTCGCCCGGGGCGCCGGCGCGGGAGCCGGTGACCGTCACACGGTCCAGCGCACGGCCCTCGGCGTAGTCTTCACGGTACGAAGCGCCAGACGCGGCTGGCCACGTGCCGGCCTGGACACCGTAGGCGAAGCTCGGCGCCACGTCTGAGATGCTGTACAACCCAGTGATCCGCGCACCGTATGCGTCGGCGAGACCCTTGGCAGACGCCCGCGTCTGCGCCGCCGCTTCCGCCTTGAGTTCGGCGCGCAGGTGCGCCTCACCCGAGTAAGTCGGCGTGGCGGTGCTCACCTGTACTTCGCGGCTGGCTTTCAAGTCTGCCAGGAACGCCTGCAATGCCACGGCGGTTGGAAAGGCCGCTTCCAGATCACGGCTGACGGCCGTGCCTTCGAACACATCCTTGTCGTCGCGGTAACGGGTAGAAGGCTTGATGCTGAGGTTGTCGGCACGCACGGTACCGGCAACGGCGGCGTGGCTGGCGAACAGCTGCATCACTCGTTCGCTGTTGGCCTGCACCCGCTTTCTGGCAACATCGGTCTGCATGTCGACCGATTCCAGCGCAACCTTCACCACGAAGCGGTCCGGCATCACCACGCGACGTGCTTCACCCTTCACCAGCAGGTGCGGCTGGGAGGGGATCGTATTGGCCTGCGCCCACACGTTGGGGGCCGCCATGGCCAGCGTCGACGACAGCAACAATGCGTGCAGCAGCTTCATGCGGGATTCCTTGGCAAAAGGGAACAGCCGGGCGCGGAACATGCAGGACCGCACCACGACGTGCCGGGGGCCTCGTCGCGAGCGGTCACTTTGCAGGGGTACACCATCACCATGGGACAGCAATCAACCAGCTCCTGTTGGGGGAGCCGCCGTGCCGGGGAGCGTTGACTTGGATCTTGCCCGCCGATACGGCGGCAAGGTGCGGTCCAGGACCGCGACGACCTGCCGCTTCCTAATGGAAGCGCCACCACTTGGCTACATTGTTCAGCGCTGTGAGGGTCATCGGATAACTCGGGACTCGGAAGGTTTGGAACAGCCGGAAAAGGGCTTCTACGTCTTGCTTCGCAAGCGTATCAGATCTCGGGCGGAATGGCGCACAGGGCGGTCGCAGACCACCTGATGCGGTCCGCCGGAGCGGCTCTCGGGAACGATCGGCCCAATGCAGGCGGGATCAGCATGGATGCAGCGGGAGCCATCAGCGTCCAGCGGCGCCTGCCGCCTGGCCCTGTTGCCCATCGGGAACCGGCAGTCCCACCGCAGCCAGCTCCGCGCCATGTGCCATCGCCAGCTTTCGCCCCATGTAGCGGGCAAAGCCCAACGAGAGGTGGTGCTGGTCGTAGAACGCCGGCTCGCCGTTGGCCTCCACCGCACACCCTGCCAAGGTGCCCCCCTCGCACAGCAGCGCATACTTGCTGATGTAGAGGTAGTCCAGCGAATGCACCTGCGGAATGGGTGACTTTGCCCGCTCATCCATGTTGATGTAATTGACGAACTCGGGCCGACGGCACGCGTCAAAGGAGCGGTATTGGTTGTACAACGATGCGCAATCGGTGCTGGTCTGCAGATAGGAGCCCAGCGCCACGATCCGAATGGAGGGGTTTCGCTGCTTCAGGATCTCAAGGACTTTCCATAGATCGGCGGCGATGGCATCGAAGCCCATGTGGGTGTTGAATACCACCACATCCAGGTCCTGCACGAATTGCTTGCTGTTGAGCACCGAGAACCGCTTGTCGCACGCCTGTTCGGGCGTGGGAGAGGACATGGTGCGCTTCCCCAACACCAGCTTGCAGTCGTTCACCGTTCCAAAATTGATGAGGTTGACGCGAGGATCCTTGCCGTACACCTCGTCGAAAGCGTTGAATGCATCAGGCTCGTGCGAATTGCCAAACAGCAGCACCTGCATCGGCCGGCGCGGAGAACAATGCAGGGGATCGCCCAGCGTCTGGACGTTGCAGGCACCCGCCAGCCGCTCGAAGCGCCTCGCCTTGCCAGCCTCGATCTCCGCCGCCCCTAGCGGCTGGAAAACGGCCACCTTCACCGGCGCAGCCGACGCCGGCTCCACCAGGCCGGTGCGCGCGACGGCGCCGGGAGTGAAATATGCGTAGCGCCAGGTCATGCCGTCTGACACCAGCAATCCAACACCCATGACGCTGCACAGCAGTGCTGCAGCGAGTGTCCTGCCCACCGCCCTGCCACCCACCGCCGAGCGTCCCGAATGGCGGAATCGCATCTCTACCAGATAGTGCAGCGGAAGCGCCGCGGCCAGGGACAGTGTGGCCATGACCACCAGTCGCCACCCCCAATGAGCATCGGTCATGTAGCGGCCCACAAATACCACCACCGGCCAGTGGGCCAGATACAGCGCGTAGCTGATCTTGCCGATCCACACCGAGAGCGGATTGGCAAGCAACACCTTTGCTGCCATCGATCTGCGCGCGGAGATGACCAGCAGGGTGCCTACGCACGGGGCGATGGCATTGACGTAAGGGAATATGTCCCCCTCTTCCAACGTAACGACCGAGTACACGATCAATGCGATGCCAAGCGCCAGCGCAGCCTCCTGCACTGCCCGCGAGGACGGCAGCAACCTGATGACATGGAAACCCAGCGCACCGATGGCGAACTCGAACACCCGGAACTGCGGCAGGAAGAACAGGTCTGACTGGAACCCGATGGCCGCTCGGGCCACTGCAAGGTGGTTGGCTGCGAAACTGGCCAGGCCTGCCACGACGATGCCCCAGAACAACCCACGCCGACCAAGGAATCGGTGGCAGAAGTAGAGCAGCGCAGGCCACACCAGGTAGAACTGCTCCTCCACGCTGAGCGACCAGATATGCAGCAGCGGCTTGGTCTGCGAGGCAGTATCGAAGTAGCCGCTTTCCAACCAGAATTGCAGGTTGGACAGCGACAGCGACGCTGCTATCAGGGACTTGCCGTACGCCACCAGCTCGGCCGGCGTGAGGATCATCAACGCCAGGATCGATGTCGCCAGCAACGTGACGATCAGCGCGGGCAGGATTCTCCGCACGCGACGCGCGTAGAAACGCCGGAAATTGAAGCCTCCGGTCTCCTCCAGCTCGCCGATGATGATCGAACTGATCAGATACCCGCTGATGACGAAGAAGATGTCGACACCGACATAGCCGCCGCCCAGCCCCGGAACTCCGAAATGAAACAGGAGGACAGCCATGACGGCGACGCAGCGAAGCCCGTCGATGTGCGGCATGTAGGTCAGTTCACGCGACTTCATCAAGGTTCAGGATCGGTCCAAATGGCCCGGCATCACATCACACACTGAACGATGGCACAACATGCCGACGGCGCAGCTGGAAGCTGCACCGTATCGCTATCCGGCCTCTCACAACCCCTTGGCGGCCTGCGCGACGGCGCGGAACAGCGCGCGGCCCTTGTTCATGGTCTCGTCCCATTCCTTGCCCGGGTCCGAGTCGTAGACGATGCCGGCGCCGGCCTGTACGTGCAGGCGGCCGTCCTTGATCACCGCCGTGCGGATCGCGATGGCGGTGTCCGCATCGCCGTGCCAGCCGATGTAGCCGATGCTGCCGGCGTAGACATTGCGCTTGATCGGCTCCAGTTCACGGATGACCTCCAGCGCGCGGATCTTCGGCGCGCCACTGACCGTGCCCGCCGGGAAGGTGGCGCGCAGCACATCGGCGTAGCTCAGGCCGGGCTGCAGCTGGCCGGTCACCTCGCTGACGATATGCATGACATGGCTGTAGCGCTCGATCACGAATTGTTCGCCCACTTCCACCGTGCCTGCCTTGGACACGCGACCGGCATCGTTGCGGCCCAGGTCGATCAGCATCAGGTGCTCGGCCCGCTCCTTCGGATCGGCCAGCAGTTCGGCTTCCAGCGCGTTGTCCTCCTCCACCGTCGCGCCCCGTGGGCGGGTGCCGGCGATCGGGCGCACGGTGACCTCACCATCCTGCAGACGCACCAGGATTTCCGGCGAGGAGCCGACCACCTGCACGTCGCCGGTGTCGAGGAAGTACATGTACGGCGACGGGTTCAGTGCGCGCAGCGCGCGGTACACGTCCACCGGCCGTGCCTTGAACGGCACGCTCAGGCGCTGGCTCAGCACCACCTGGAAGATGTCGCCGGCGCGGATGTATTCCTTGGACTTGTCGACGGCGGCGATGAAGCCTTCGCGGGTGAACCCCGACACGAAGTCGTTCTCGTCCAGCACGTCGCGGGTGATCGGTACCGGGTAGCCCGCACCCGGCGCGCGCAGCTTGGCGACCAGTGCATCCAGCCGCCCCTGCGCCTCGTCCCACGCGCCGGGCTGGCCCGGGTCGGCGTGCACGATCAGGTACAGCCGGCCCTTGAGGTTGTCGAACACCGCCAGCTCTTCGGAATGCAGCAGCAGGATGTCCGGCGTGCCCAGCTCATCGCGACCACGCGGCGGCGCCAGGCGCGGCTCGATGTAGCCGATGCACTCGAACCCGAACCAGCCCACCAGCCCGCCGGTGAAGCCCGGCAGGCCGGCCAGCTTGGGCACCGAATGAGCGCTGCGCAGCGCCTCGACCTCGGTGAAGGGGTCGGCCACCTCGCGGGTTTCCACCGTCTGGCCGAACTCGCTGATGGTCAGGGTGTGCCCGTGGAAGGCGTACACCCGGCGCGCCGGCAGGCCGATGATGGAATAACGCCCGAAGCGTTCGCCACCTTCGACCGATTCAAAGAGGTAGGTATGCGGGCCGTCGGCGAGCTTCAGATAGACCGAAAGCGGCGTGTCCAGGTCGGACAGCACTTCGCGGACGACGGGGATGCGGGTGTGGCCTTCAGCGGCCTGCTGCTGGAACTGCTCGAACGTGATCAAGACGACTTTCCTTCCGGGAAACGGCGGTGGCGGGACGGACGACGGCAACAGGCCACCATCGCCACCAACGGCGAGCGGAAGAAAGGGTATGCGGGGTCGTCAGAATGGACACCCGGGGACTGTACCGCACCGCAGCGCGCGGGGAAACCCCGGCGGACGGCCCGCCTCACGGGCTGCCGGGTGCGTGAAATCTGGAAGCAGCCTGCCCGGCCCTGCGCAAGGATGCCTTCCCGGACGGTTGCACGTGAATCATGAACATCTCCAGCGCGGCCAGAGCCGCCGCCCGCTGCATCGCGGCCCCCTTCATGGCCGTGGGCAGGTTTGCCAGGTCCCTGTTGTCTCTGAAAAACCGGGCGAGTGCCGCGCCCCCGCCACCCCGCACCGAGACGCACCGCCCCTCCTCCATTGCTACAGGATCGTTCGTATACATCCGCTTCCCTCCCTCGCCTCACGCAGTTGCGTTGTCGCGGACGGCTGAAATCACTCCCCTATGTCCAACCAACGCGGGAATCGCTCATGGCATGGACGCCGGCGTACGCCGGGCCCGCGTGGCCGATGCAGTCGCGCTGGCTCTGAAGGACGCCCCACTCTTCCCGATGGGGGAGCAACTGCCGGGCACGCTCGACGCGCGCGTGGATTCACTCGATCTGAGAGGCGAGCTCAGAGGGCGCGCCATTGCAAGCGCCTACAACGACGTAATGAACATGCCGCAGGCCGACGCTGTGTTCAGCACTTCAGATCCGTATCACTTCATCCAGCGCTCCATCGAGGCAGCGCTCGAACGCGAGCGCCACAGCTACGCATCGGGGATGCAAGCGCTGGACAAGGAAGCCGCCATCGACAGGCTCGTCGATCAATTCCTTGCGGCAGAGGAACAGCTGAAGCAGGAAGCGGTCGACAGAGTGTTTCCTGCCACGCCGGGGCACTAAACCCCGGCAAGGCACGCGGATGTCACCCCATTCGGCGGGCGGCGTGTTGCTGTTCCTGCTCACGCTGTTCGGCACCCATATCAGCCACCAGTGACGGGGCCGCAGGGCCACGCTCCTGCTGGCGGTTGACCTCGGCCACCTGCTCGGTGCTCACGCTTAGCGGCTGCTGGCGGCCGGCCACCACGTCCACCTGCGCCAGGTGGCGGTGCACCGAGCTCAGGTCCTGGGTATCGACCGCGAACACGCGGGTGCGGTCCTCGCTGAGCACCACCCGCTCGATGCGCTCCAGGCCTTCCTGCGAGGCCTTGGCCGCCAGCGCACCGGCCAGCTGGTCGCTCTGCAGATCGGGCACCCGGTTGTGGGCCACGTCGATGCCGTGCACCCCCGACTGGGCGCCCTGGAACATGTGGTAGTGCTTGTGATTGGGATCGTTGATGCCCACTACCAGCGTCGACGGCTCAATGGCGATGCCGGCATGTGCCTCCGCCGGGTGCTGGATGCGCCCGTGCTGCTCCACCAGCTTGCGGGCCTGGGCTTCCTGCTTGACCAGTTCGGCATCCAGGCTGGGGATGACGGTATCGGCCATGCCATGGCGGGCCGCCGATTCGCCGAACGAAGGGCTGAGCTCGTCGATCAACCGCGCAGACTGGGCGAGGTTTGAGAGGTTGTGCAGCGCCAGCGGTAGCGGCCCCGCCGGCACGTGGGTGGCCGCCGCCGTGGTAAGGCCCGCCCCTACTCCGCCCACCGTAGCGAAGACGGCCGGAGCGTGCGAGGTGAGGCCCTTCACATGCGACGCGGCCAGGTCGTAACCGCTGTCCACGTAGGCCCCGGCGGTGGCAAACCCGTTCTGCAGCTTGCCCGCCACCCACTGACCATTGTGGCCGATGGCGGCGGCGCTGCGGTCGCCCACCGCACGGATACCGTCTGCGTCGGACTGCGCGTGGCGGGTGGCGCCTTGCGCCCGGTGTTCGCCATCGTTGCGGGTGCGCTCGGCTTCCTTGGCCAGACGTTCGGAGACGCTGTCCAGGCCGACCTTGTCGGTTATCCACGACAGTGCCGACATGCCACCCGAGCGCGCCTGCGATTCGGCCCGATGCAGGGTGGCTTCGATGCTGCCGGTCAGCTCGCGTCCGGACGCGATCACGGTGGTGGTGGCCTTGGTGCTGACCTGCAAGGTGGCAGAGCCGAAGTTCACCACCTGGCCAATCGCCATGCCCTCGGTCTTGAGCACGACCTCGGCACCATCGCCCACCTTGTCCAGCACGTGCGCGCCGGCGGCGCCCACCCGCTCGACCTGTTCGCCAATGATGCGGCCACCGCGCATGCCGTAAGCCGTGGCATGCAGCGCATGTGACAGCGGGCCGGCAAGCTCGGCCACCTGGCTGGGTGGCGCCACATTCGGGCGGTCGATGATTCCGTGGTTCTTGTCGTTCTTGTCGACCATCTTGGCGTCCAGCAACAGCTCCAGCTTGCCCGCCGCCACGGGGAAGTTTCGCAGCGCCTCCTGCCCAGGCTTGGTCGCCAGCTGTTCGACGAACTGCGCGGCCGAGGTCTGCGCGCCCGCCGGCATCATCTCGCGCAGCTTGTCGCCCACGAGCTTCTGGATGGCCGGTTCCTTCATCAGCATGCCCATCTCATTGGCGAGCACACCGTAGCCCCGGCGCTGTTCTTCGCTGAGCTTCTGCATGCCGTTCTGTACGTCATTCAACACCTCGCCAGCGGTCTGGTAGGTGTGCACGGTCTGCTGCGGATTGAAGGTGGGGAGACCGTTGTCTTTGGCGAAACGCGCGGGCGTGTCGGGATGCAGACCGGCCGCGTTGAAGGTGGTGGCACGGGCACCCGTGACGGCGGAGGCGGCGGACGCCATGCCGCCGCCGAGGGAGTGGCCGGCGATTTCGAAGTTGCCGCCGGTCTTCTGATTCAGCATCGCACCCAACTGCATCGCGCGATCGTAGTAATCGCTGCGCATCCCGATGCCCTGCTGGCCATTGTTGAGGAAGTCCTCACCACCAGACTCTCGCCGGCCGCTCGGTGCACCAGGGTCGACAATTTGCCCGGTCGAGCCTTTAAACACCAACACCGGCTTGGCGTGCTCGCCGAACACGCTTTTGTCGGGAATATAGATTTCCGCACGGAAGCCGGAATCGGGCGGCTGCAGGCGCGTACGGATTTCGACGTCTGACATCTCGATTCCAGCGGCGCGCAGCGCTGCGGGATCCAGACTCGCACGCGTCCATCCCGCAGGCGGCTCACCATCATGGTTGGCCGAAAGATAGACGTCCGCAGCGAGACCGGACATCTCGCGCGCGTAATAGGTTTCCTGGAGTCGGTCTGCCTCATTGTCATTGCCGCTGTCGCGCAGCTGCTGGACGAGAAGGTTCTGCTCCTGGATGGCGCGCGTGCGCGCCTCGTTGTCGGGACCACTCATGGCATGCTCCATTGCACAGTGAAGGCGCGCGATCCCCCCGAGCCGCGCTGGTTATCGAATAGCAGAACACTTTGCTAATGTCACCCCTTCAGGGGCTCAACATCAGGATGATCATGCGCATCAGTCTTCACAACACGATGACAAAAGCCCTTGTAAGTGCGGCATGGCTCACACTTTTCCTAGTCAACGGATGTGCGGCATCGTCTTCACATGGTGCCGCAGACTACTTCGACGGAAATGCATTGCAACTGGCTATCGCTGCCGAGAAGGGTGACGCGACAGCGATCCGACACTGGATCAAGGATGAAGGTGTCGATCCCGATACTACCTTTGCCCGTCGGGATGGAATTCCACTACTCGCATGGCCACTGCGTGCCCGAAATGTGGAGGGGCTGCGCGCGATGCTCGACAACGGCGCCGATCCGAATTCGCGGCAAGTGCGTGAGATAAACGGCGAACCTTTCAAGTTCAACAACGCCATGGTGTACGCCGTGCGGCTGGACGATCCAGCCTTCCTGCAGCTGCTGCTCAAGCATGGCGGCGACCCCAATACGCGAAGCAGTGGCGGCGAGTCGCTGCTGTTCCAGGCGTTTATCAACGGAAATCAGTGGAAAAACGTTCAGCAGCTGGTTGAAGCGGGAGCGAAGGTAAACGAAAACAACCTAGGCAAGGCTGATACGGTGTTGAGCTGGTACACCGCTCGCGGTGGTTTTGACTCAGCATACTGGCTGCTGGAGCACGACGCGGACCCGAGACTCTCCGCACCTGCTGCTGTGGGATCAACCAGTCCCGCACGTCAGATGATGGTGGAAGACATCTATTGGGAAATCACCACGCCCGACCTTCTTCCGTGGCAGAAAAAGTGCCAGCAATGGCTGATAGCGCGCAACATCCCGCGACCGCCGATGCCTGAGCACATCCGCAAGAAGCGAGAAGCCTTTGGCTACCCCACGAAGGAAGAAGATATTCCCTTGTTGTGAGGCTGCCGGGCAGAGCCCGCATTACCGAACGGCCGGGCAGAGCCCGGCGCTACGGTGCCGCGCCGCTCTCACGCAGCAGCGCGCTGCCCAGCGGCAGGTGCATGTTCACCCGCGCTGCCACGCAGTCGATGCGGAAGCGGCGCGCGCGCACCGGCTCGCCGTCCAGGTTCAACGTCATGGGTTCATCGGCGTCGATCTCCACCCAGGGCGCACGCGCGCGCTCGGCCACCTGCTCCAGCGCGCCCGCCTTGCCGCCCTTCACCAGCGCACCGAGCGTGGAGGCGACTTCGCCGCTGAGTTCGGGAATGACGGTGACATCCAGCAGACCATCATTCACCAGCGCATCCGGGCACAGGACCTGGCCGCCGCCGGCCTGGCGGCCGTTACCGATGCCCAACGCGATGAAGCCGCCGGCCCATTGGAAATCGGGCGTGCGCAGTCGGGCTTGGATCGGCTCGATGCGCCCCAGCCGTGAGATGCCAGTGAGCAGGTAGGCCAACCCACCCAGCACCTTCTTCAGGCCCTCATCGGTCTCCACGGTCACCTCGGTGCCGAAGCCACCGCTGGCCACGTTGGCGCACCACAAGCGTTCGCCATCGGCCTCGATGCGCAGCAGGTCGACCGGGCAGGCCGGCTGGGCCTGGATCAGCAACAGCGCCTGCAGCGGATCGTCGGGGATGCCCGCCGCCGTGGCGAAGTCGTTGGCGGTGCCAAGCGGGACCAGCCCGAGCGTGGGCAGTGCGTCAGCCGCTTCATCGCGGTGCGCCAAGGTTTCAGCCACCTCGCTCAGGGTGCCGTCGCCGCCGGCGGCGATAATGGTGTCCACCCCGTGCTCGATCGCTTCGGCCACATGACGCTCGGCATCGCCGTCTTCCCAGGTCACCCGCACCTCCAGCGTCACTCCCTGCTCGCGAAGTGCATGCACCGCCGCGCGCAGGTCGTCGTTGCCGGTGGACTTGCCATTGAGGATCAGACGCCAGCGGGGACCACGCATGCAGCACTTCCACGGTAGGGGGAGGCGCAGGCTAGCAGTGCGGTGTTTCAGCCCCGGTGAACGTCATCAAACGGTCACCGACCGCCCGGAGAATGGAAGGCCATAGCAAGGATGATGGATGGAGGCAGGATCAGCCTCCCGCTATACCCGGGACCGCATTCGCAAGAGTGCGGTCTTTTTTCGTCCGCGCGCAGGCGCCGTATCGACCAACGGTCGATACCTACCGCGGCTGCGCGAACGCCTTCAACGCCTCGCCTTCCAACCGGTACACCGTCCACTCGCTCTGCGGCTTGGCGCCCGCCGCTTCATAGAACTTGATGGCCGGCTCGTTCCAGTCCAGCACCGACCACTCGAAGCGTCCGCAGCCTTCGGCCACGGCGAGGCGCGCGATGTACTGCAGCAGTGCCTTGCCGGCGCCGCTGCCGCGTTGGGCCGGGCTCACGTACAGGTCTTCCAGGTAGATGCCGTTGCGGCCCAGCCAGGTGGAATAGTTGTAGAAGTACACCGCGTACCCGATGGCCTGGCCATCGACTTCGCAGACCAGCGCGCGCGCCTTGGCGCCCGGCCCGAACAGGCTGTCGCGAATGCCGGCCTCGTCGGTCTGTACCGACGATTCGGCCTTCTCGTAGATGGCCAGTTCGCGGATGAAGCGCAGGATCAGCGCGGCATCGTCGGCGGTGGCGTCGCGGATCTGCAGCGCGGCCGCGGCCATGCTCAGCCCCGCGCCTTGGCGACGTTGTGGCGCATCTGGTCGATCACGTCCTTGTAGCTGACCGGCGCGTTGAAGATGGCCGAGCCGGCCACGAAGGCGTCGGCACCGGCGGCGGCAATCGCGCCGATGTTGTCGGCTTTGACCCCACCGTCGATTTCCAGGCGCACGTCGCGGCCGCTGGCATCGATCTTCTGGCGCACCACGCGCAGCTTGTCCAGCGCCGAGGGAATGAAGGCCTGGCCGCCGAAGCCCGGGTTGACCGACATCAGCAGCACCAGGTCCAGGTCATCCAGCACCCAGTCCAGGATGTCCACCGGCGTGCCGGGATTGAGCACCAGGCCCGGCTTGCAGCCCAGCGAGCGGATCAGCTGGATGGTGCGGTGCACGTGGCGGCTGGCTTCGGGGTGGAAGCTGATGTAGGTCGCGCCGGCCTCGGCGAAGTCCGGAATGATGCGGTCCACCGGCTCCACCATCAGGTGCACGTCGATCGGCGCGGTCACGCCGTGCTTGCGCAGGGCCTGGCAGACCATCGGGCCGATGGTCAGGTTCGGCACGTAATGGTTGTCCATCACGTCGAAGTGCACCCAGTCGGCGCCGGCGGCAAGCACGTTGTCCACTTCCTCGCCGAGGCGGGCAAAGTTCGCGGACAGGATGGAGGGGGCGATGATGCAGTTGGACATGGCCGGTGCCTTGAGGACGTAGAGAGGGGGCCGCGCGCGCTCAGCGCTTGCGCAGGGTCTTGATGCGGTCGTAGGCGGCGTTGAGCTGGCGCGATTTGCGCTCGGCCTGCTGGCGCAGCTCCGGAGCGGCGCCGACGACCTTGTCGGGGTGGTACTGGGACATCAGCCGGCGGTAGGCCAGGTCGACCTCGGCGTCGGTGGCCTCCGAGGTCAGCCCCAGCTCGCGGTAGGGGTTCTCCCTGTTCAGGCGGAACCAGTCGGCATCGAAGGCATGGCCGATCAGCAGGCCGATCACGGCCCCGAACAGCGGATTGGGCCTGAAAAGCAGGGCGCCAGCGATGAATCCGAGCAGTTTTCCGTACCAGCGCATGGAGGGTCTGGGCGGCCGTGTCAACAAAGGAACCTCATTTTACGTCACAGCGGGCCCAACCCGCTTTACACTAGGCCGCCCGCTGTCTCTGCGGGCCCTCCGGGTGCCCTGGACAGCTGTCTCGACGAAGCCTCAGGAGTGCCCGTGCCGACCACGTTGTTGCAATCCGATCTCCCCGGCCTGCCCTTGCGCCATCGCGGCAAGGTGCGTGATGTTTTCGACATTCCGCGCGAACGGCTGCCCGCCGGCACTCCGCCGGGGGACTACCTGCTGATGGTCGCTACCGACCGTCTGTCGGCCTTCGACGTGGTGCTTCCCGATCCGATCCCGGGCAAGGGCGAAATGCTCTGCCAGGTGTCGAACTTCTGGTTCGCCAAGACCGCGCACCTGATGCCCAACCACCTCACCGGCATCGACGTGGCCAGCGTGCTGCCCGAGGGCGTGGACCCGGCGCTGTATGCCAAGCGCGCGGTGGTTACCCGCAAGCTCAAGCCGGTACCGGTGGAAGCCATCGCCCGCGGCTACCTGATCGGCAGCGGCTGGAAGGACTACCAGCGCACCGGCAAGGTGAGCGGCATCGAGCTGCCCGACGGCCTGCGCCAGGCCGAGCAGCTGCCCGAACCGATCTTCACCCCCTCGACCAAGGCCGCCGTGGGCGACCATGACGAGAACATCGACTTCGATGCGATGGTGAAGGCAGTGGGTGCGGACCTGGCCGAGCGCGTGCGCGACGCCACCCTGCGCATCTACAAGTTCGCCGCCGATTACGCCCGCGAGCGCGGCATCATCCTGGCCGACACCAAGTTCGAGTTCGGCACCGATGCCGATGGCCGCCTGTACATCATGGACGAGATGCTGACGCCGGATTCCTCGCGCTATTGGCCGGCCGACGAGTACGAAGTGGGCACCAGCCCGCCGAGCTACGACAAGCAGTTCGTCCGCGATTACCTGGAAACCCTGGACTGGGGCAAGACCGCCCCAGGCCCGAGCATTCCGGCAGAGATCATCGAGCGCACCCGCGCCAAGTACGCCGAGGCGCTGCAGCGTCTGGCGGGTATCTCGGTGGATTGAGACTGGTGGGTGGAGCCGGGCAGCGCCCGGCTCTACCCGCGTCGGCGGCGGGGTATCCTGTGCGGACTCCGGAGGCTCAATGTCCACGACCACCCAGCTTGTGCGGCCCATCGACCGCTACTTCGCCAGCTACTCTGACGACCACCGCAATACGCTGAACCAGCGCATCCATGTGGTGGCGGTACCGGCGATCCTGTGGTCGGTGGTGGCCCTGCTGTGGTGCCTGCCACCGCTGATCACTTGGTTCCAGAACGGTATCTGGGCCGCCTTCGCGATGTTTGGCGCGTGGTGCTTCTACAACCGGCTGTCGCGGCCGCTGGGCATCGGCATGCTGGTCATGTTCTTCGTGTTCGGCTGCCTGTGCCGCCTGCTGGAGGCCGAAGTCGGCCTGCAGAACCTCCTGTGGCTGGGCATCGGCGTGTTCGTCGTGGCCTGGATCGCGCAGTTCGTCGGGCACAAGTACGAGGGCCGCAAGCCCAGCTTCCTGACCGATCTGACCTACCTGCTGATCGGCCCGGCCTGGGTGCTGGCCAAGCTGTATCGCCGGATGGGTTGGCGGTATTGATCCACCTGCCGGGCAGAGCCCGGCACTACGTGGGCCGATGCGAACCTGAACGAAACGGATGCTCACTGGGGCTGCACACCCGCGGCTCCAGCATCGCTGTGGATGCTCATCTCTCGCCGCGCCCCATTCATGCTGCAGCCAGCTCTGATCGGCTTTCAGGCCCCGTCGTTGCTGGGCCGAGGCCGTTTGACGGGCCAGAACCGGCAAAGTCGCCACGACATTTCCATACGGGCCGAACGGGTCCCGAATGGGGCCGTTTTTCGCACTGAAAAAATGAATCACGCACGTTGCATGCAATTGGTGGCGTAATCGGGTGTATCGGCGGCAAATGCCTGCCTGTTAGACTAAACGGCCTGCTCGTGAATCGCGTATTCCCTGCATGAATCCAAGCCTGCTCCTGCTGCTCGCCCTGCCCTTCCTGCTGGCAGCGGCGGTCGCCATTTTCCGCCGCACGTCGCGCGCGACCGCCGCCTGGCTGGCCGCGGCCGCTCCCGTGGGCGGGCTGGTGCTGCTGGCCACGATGACCCCCGACATCCTCGGCGGCGGGGTGGTGCGCAGTTTCGGCGAATGGCTGCCCCAGATCGGGCTGGCCTTCTCGCTGCGCCTGGACGGCCTGGCCTGGATGTTCGCCGGGCTGGTGCTGGCGATCGGTGCGCTGGTGGTGATGTACGCGCATTACTACCTGAGCCCACGCGACAGCGCCCACCGCTTCTACTGCTACCTGCTGCTGTTCATGGGCGCCATGCTCGGCATGGTGCTCTCGGGCAACCTGCTGCTGCTGATGGTGTTCTGGGAAATGACCAGCATCAGCTCATTCCTGCTGATCGGCTTCTGGTCGCACCGCCAGGACGCGCGCGAGGGCGCGCGGATGGCGCTGGTGGTCACCGGTGGTGGCGGCCTGGCCCTGCTCGGCGGCGTGCTGCTGATCGGCCGCATCGTGGGCAGCTTCGAACTGGATGTGGTGCTGGCCGCCGGCGAGGTGATCCGCGCCCATGCCCTGTATCCGTGGGCGCTGTTCCTGATCCTGGCCGGCATCTTCACCAAGAGCGCGCAGTTCCCGTTCCACTTCTGGCTGCCGCACGCGATGGCCGCGCCCACCCCGGTGTCGGCCTACCTGCACTCGGCCACCATGGTGAAGGCCGGCGTGTTCCTGCTGGCGCGCCTGCACCCGGCGCTGGCCGGCAGCGAGCTGTTCTTCTACACCGTGAGCGGAATCGGGGCGCTGACCCTGCTGATCGGCGCCTGGAACGCGATCTTCCAGCACGACCTGAAAGGCCTGCTGGCCTATTCAACGATCTCGCACCTGGGCCTGACCACGCTGCTGTTCGGGCTGTCCACGCCGATGGCGGTGGTGGCCGGCGTGTTCCACATCCTCAACCACGCCACCTTCAAGGCCTCGCTGTTCATGGCCGCGGGCATCATCGACCACGAAACCGGCACCCGTGACATGCGCAAGCTGGGCGGCCTGCGCCGGTTGATGCCGTTCACCAGCGCGCTGGCGATCATCGCCTCGCTGGCCATGGCCGGCATCCCGCTGCTCAACGGCTTCCTGTCGAAGGAGATGCTGTTCGCCGAGGCGATCACCGCGCAGGGCCCCGAGCCGATGCGCATCGCGGTCTCCATCGCCGCACTGCTGGCCGGCGTGTTCGGCGTGGCCTACAGCCTGCGCTTCGTGCACGACACCTTCTTCGGCAAGGGCCCGCACGACCTGGACCGCGTGCCGCATGAGCCGCCGCGCTTCATGAAGGTGCCGGTAGAGATCCTGGTGGTGGTGTGCGTGGCGGTCGGCGTGGCCCCGGCGATCACCATCGCTCCGGTGCTGCATGCCGCTGCGTCGTCGATCCTGGGCCCGGCCATGCCTGCCTACAGCCTGTCGGTCTGGCACGGCTTCAACATGCCGCTGATGATGAGCCTGGCCGGCGTGCTGGGTGGCATCGCGCTGTACTTCGGGCTGCGCAAACTGATCAACCTGCATGCGGTGATCACCCGCAGCACCGGCCGCAATCTGTTCCACAAGCAGCTGGACCTGGTGTTCGGCTTCGCTCACCGGCTCACCCAGGCGCTGGCCAATGGAAGCCTGCAGCGGATGCTGATGGCGCTGGTGGTGGTGGCCATCGTGGTCGCGGCCGCGCCGTTTGTCGCCAACCCGGTGTCGCCCAACTGGCCCTCGCCGCAGCCGATTCCGCTGCTGGGCTGGGCGCTGTGGCTGGTGATGATGTGCTGCGCGCTGGGCGCGCTGTTCGTCTACCGGCAACGTCTGCTGGCGGTGCTGGTGATGGGTGGCGTGGGCCTCATGGTGTCGCTCACCTTCGTGTTCCTGTCCGCGCCGGACCTGGCGCTGACCCAGTTGCTGGTGGAAATGGTCACGCTGGTATTGATGCTGCTCGGCATGAACTATCTGCCGGTAGAGTCGCCACCGGAGAAATCGCGTTGGCGCAAGCGCCGCGACGCACTGATCGCGGTGATCGGTGGCGGCGGTCTGGCGGCGATGGCGTACAGCGCCATGACCCTGCCGCCCAATACCATGGCCGGCGAAATGCTCGCCCGGGCGTTGCCCGAGGCCTACGGCGAGAACGTGGTCAACGTGATCCTGGTGGACTTCCGCGGCTTCGATACCTTCGGCGAGATCACCGTGTTCGGCATCGCCGCCCTCGTGGTGCACGCCATGCTGCGTCGTTCGCGCATGGCACCGGAGCAGATCATGCCGGGTCCCCCGATCAAGCTGCCGGTGCCGGCCGATCTGGCCCAGATCATGTTCCCGCTCACGCTCACCGTGTCGATCTTCCTGTTCCTGCGCGGCCACAACGCGCCCGGCGGCGGCTTCATCGCCGGGCTGGTGCTCGCCGTGCCGCTGCTGATCCAGTACGTCATCCAGGGCACCACGTCGGTGGAGTCACGCTTCGGCTTCGACTACATCCGCTGCATCGGCGCGGGCCTGCTGATCGCCCTCGTCAGCGGCTGTGCATCGATGCTGTTCGGCGTGCCCTTCCTCACCAGCGGCCATGTGGATCTGGAGCTGCCGCTGATCGGCACGGTGCCGCTGGCCAGCGCGGTCGGCTTCGATACCGGCGTGTACCTGGTGGTGTTCGGTGGCGCGATGCTGGTGCTGTCGATGATGGGCACGATCAAGCCCTCGCGCACCCGCAACGCCCGCAAGGGCGAGATCGATCCCAACCGTCGTTCGGCACGTACCGGGGAGATGCACTGATGGAACTGGCCCTGGCAAGCGCGATCGGCGTACTGAGCGCGATCGGCATCTACCTGCTGCTGCGCGCGCGCAGTTTCGACGTCATCCTGGGTATGACCTTCCTTTCCTATGCCACCAACCTGCTGATCTTCGCCGGTGGCCGGCTGGTCACCGGCAAGGCACCGGTGCTGAAGGAAGGCCTGGACTACCACCTGGGCAATTACACCGATCCGCTGCCGCAGGCGTTGGTGCTGACCGCGATCGTGATCGCATTCGCCATGACGGCGGTGAGCATCGTGTTGGCCATGCGCAGCCGCAGTGACAATCACAGCGACCACGTCGATGCGCACGAGGACGAGTCCGCCGAGACCCCCGACACCGCCCCCGGCCGGGAGGGCGGCGCATGAACCATGCGGTGATCCTGCCCATCCTGATTCCGCTGTTTGGTGCCGCGTGCTCGCTGTTCGTCGAACACCGCCGCTACGGGCCCACCGTGCAACGCAGCGTGGCGTGGACCACGCTGGCGGCGCTGGCCGCGGCGGTGGGGTTGCTGTTCGCGCAGACCGCCGATGGCACCATCGCGGTGTATCTGCTGGGTGACTGGCCCTCGCGCCTGGGCATCGCCCTGGTCGGCGACCGCCTGTCCAGCTGGATGCTGCTCACCACCCTGCTGCTGGCCATTCCCTGCCTGCTGCATGCCTGTTCGGGCTGGGACCGCCGCGCGCCGCACTTCCATGCCCTGTTCCAGTTCCAGCTGGTCGGGCTCAACGGCGCCTTCCTGACCGGCGACATCTTCAACCTGTTCGTGTTCTTCGAGGTGATGCTGATCGCCTCGTACGGCCTGCTGCTCAGCGGCGGGCGCGGCCTGCGCATGCGCATCGGCCTGCATTACGTGGTGTTCAACGTCACTGCCTCGACCCTGTTCCTGATCGCGCTGGGCCTGCTGTATGCCTCGCTGGGCTCGTTGAACATGGCCGAGCTTTCGCAGCGCATCGCCGAGGTGCCGGCCAGCCACCTGACCCTGGTCAAGGCCACGCTGGGCCTGCTGCTGCTGGTGTTCTGCAGCAAGGCCGCGTTGATGCCGCTGTACCTGTGGCTGCCCGAAGCCTACGCGCGCGCACCCGCCGCCGTGGCCGCGCTGTTCGCGATCATGACCAAGGTGGGCCTGTATGCGGTGCTGCGGGTCAGCACGCTGTGGTTCGGCGAGGATGCGGGCCCGATGGCCGGGTATGGCAGCACCTGGCTGCTCTGGGCCGGCATTGCCACGCTGGTGCTGGGCGGCCTGGGCGTGTTGGCTGCGGCGCGCCTGCGCGTGCTGATCTCCTACCTGGTGGTGGTGTCGGCGGCAACGCTGTTCATCGCCTTCTCGATCCGCACCCCGCAGGTGCTCTCGGCCGGGCTGTACTACCTGCCGCACAGTACGTTCGTGGCGGCTGCGCTGTTCCTGGTCGCCGACCTGATCCGTCGCCGTCGTGGCGGTGCCAGCGACCGCAAGGAAATCATCGCACCGATGCCGGGCAAGGAAACACCTGCCGTGCTGTTCCTGATCGCCGCGGTGTCGGTGGCCGGGCTGCCGCCGCTGTCCGGCTTCCTGGCCAAGGCAGCGCTGCTGGCCGGTATGCCCGCGCCGTATACCGGCGTGGTGTGGGCGACGGTGCTGGGCAGTAGCCTGATGGTGATCGTGGGCATCACCCGCGGCGGCATCCGCCTGTTCTGGCGCGTGCCGGTGGTGGAAGAAGGCGTGCCGCCGCCCCGCAAGGCACCCACGCGTACCGTTGAACTGTTCGCCGCCGCGCTGCTGCTCTGCTACGGCATCGGCATGAGCGTGTTCGCCAACCCGCTGATGCAGTACACCGATGCCATGGCCACCCAGTTGCTGCATCCGCAGGACTATGTCGGCGAACTGCGCGCGACCACGCCGGAGATCCGCCAGCCATGACGCGCCGACGTTCCCTCTACCGCCGCGTGTTCCCTTCCCCGTCGCTGAGCGTGATGGTGATGGGGTTCTGGGTGCTGATGTCCGACAGCTTCACGCTCGGCCAGATCCTGCTTGGCATGGTGCTGGGCGTCGGCGTGCCGTTGTTTGCCGCGCGGCTGGACCGTGAGTTCGCCCGCATCGGCTCGCTGCGTCCGCTGCCGAAGCTGATCTGCGTGACCCTGTGGGACATTCTGGTATCCAACATCCGGGTGGCCATCCAGGTGCTGGGCCCGGAGCGCCGCATCCATCCCGGCTTCATCTGGTTGCCGCTGGACATCGCCAACATCCACGGCATTGCCGCGCTCACCAGCATGATCACGCTGACCCCGGGCACGGTCTCGGCCGCGTTGTCCGACGACCGCCGCTACCTGCTGGTGCACGTGCTGCACCTGGACGATCCGGACGAACTGATCCGGCAGATCAAATCCCGCTACGAAGCCCCGCTGATGGAGATCTTCCCATGACCGGCTTCACCTTCATCCAGACCACGATGGCGGTGTGCATGCATGTGGTCGGCCTGGCCATGCTGCTGGCCACGTGGCGTCTGCTGCGCGGCCCGACCGTGCCGGACCGCATCCTGGCGCTGGACACGCTGTCGGTGACCGCGATCGCCGAACTGATGTTGTTCGGCATGTACCTCAATTCGGCGGTGTACTTCGAAGCGGCACTGGTGATCGCCATGCTTGGCTTCGGCAGCACCGTGGTGCTGAGCAAGTTCGTGCTGCGCCGGGACATCGTGGAATGATCACCTTCATCCAGGTCGCGCTTTCGCTGCTGCTGCTGTTCGGCTGCTTCTTCATCCTGGTCGGCGCGCTGGGGCTGGTGAAGCTGTCCACGTTCTTCAAGCGCCTGCACGCGCCGACCAAAGCCAGCACGCTGGGCGTGGGCTGCGTGCTGGCCGGTTCGGTGCTGTACCACATTTTCCTGGGCGAGGATCCGCAGCCGCGCGAGCTGCTGATCACCGTATTCCTGTTCATCACCGCGCCGATCAGCGCGCACATGATGGCCAAGGCGGCGTTGTCGTTGATGATGGAGAAGCGCCCGACGCTGCCGGGGCATGAGACGGCGAAGGAAGAGCAGTTGCCGCCGCCGTGCCCGCGCCTTGAGACCGGGGGGCGCCCTTCTGATGAACGCGTCGCCACGCGCACGGATCCAGCCGCCCCCACGGAATAAACGCTCTAATGGTTGGCGGAACACGCTGGTAGAGCCACGCCATGCGTGGCTGTTCTTCGTTCCGGCACCGCGAAGACACGCATGGCGTGTCTCTACATCTTCCGGCACCGCGAAGCCACCCATGGGGTGGCTCTACCCGATCAACGCCAGCTCCAGCACCACCCAGCCCACGAACGCCAGCAGCAAAATGCCACCCTCCCGTCGGCTGATGGTCAGGTCGCCGCGCAGCATCGGGTACAGCACCAGCACGAAGGCGATGGCCGCCGGCAGTTCCAGTTTCACGAACGACTCGGGCAGCGTCAGCGGGCGCAGCGCGGCCATGCCACCGACCACCACCAGCAGGTTGAACAGGCTCGAGCCGATCACGTGGCCCAGCACCATGTCGCCCTGGCCGCGGCGTGCAGCGATGATCGCCGCCGCTACTTCCGGCAGTGCCGTGCCGATCGCTACCGGCAACAGGCCCACCAGCACCGGCGACCAGCCCAGCCCCGCGCCCATCACCGGCGCGGCAGCCACGATCCAGCGCGCGCCGTAGTACAGACACACACCCGCGAACACCACGCGCAATACGTTGAGGAACAAACCGGTACGCGTCATCGCATAGGCGGCGATGGCCTCGCGGACCGGCTCGGCTTCCCGCGGCGCCCGGCGCAGCAGGAACACCACGGTGGCCACAAAGCCCAGCAACAGCAGGCCGCCTTCCCAACGCGTCACCACGCCGTCCAGACCGAACACGATCAGCGCCAGGCTGGCGACTGCCAGCAGCACCAGCAGCGGCGACAGCAGGCGCGCCCGCACCAGCAGCGGGGCGGCCAGTGCCGCCATGCCCAGGGTCAGGCCCACGTTGACGATGTTGCTGCCTATCGCGTTGCCCAGCGCAAGTTCCTCCGCGCCGACAACGAAGGCACGCCCATTGACCACCAGTTCGGGCAGCGAGGTACCGAAGGCGACCAGCAGCAGACCGGCCACGAACGGCGATGCCCCGAATCGCTGCGCCAGCCCGGAGGCCGCCTTGACGATCGAGTCGCCGCCGAGTGCAAGCAGCAGCAGGCCAAGCAGGAACCAGACAGTGGCGGCAATCATCAGACGTTCCCCAGGGTGACGTGGCCTGATTCTAGGGCCACGGTGGTCTCATCGGGTGAGCAGCCTTGAGGCAGGGGCCGGTAAGCCGGCCCCGCGCCGGCTCAGGAACAGCCTTCCACGTAGTCCACCTGCGGGGTCTGGCCGACCCGCCAGGCGGTGACGTTACCGTCGCCATTGATCTCGAAGTTGATGAGTGCCCCGCCCTCGGTCGCCGGACGCACGCGCAGGTTGTGGCCGCGCTCGTCGTACTTGTGGGGGGTGAGGTCACCGCGATCCGGATACAGCGTCTGCAGCTGCCCCAGCGACATGCCGACCTTGCCGCCGCCCGGCGCGACGGTGCGGTCGTTGCGCACGTCATAGCGGACCAGGCGCTTGCCTTCGATCATCAGGATCACATCGTCGGCCTGCGCGCCCTGCGGCCGCAGCGCGTGGCAGTAGTCGTCCGCCACCTCACCCTGCAGCGGTTCCTTCCAAGCAGTACGCACCTCGTCCAGGGTGCTGCCCAGGGTCAACGGGCCATAGCCGTCCAGGCGTGCCGGCCCCTGTGCGGCGGGGTCGCCTGCGGGCGCCGCTGGCGTGGTGCTGCTCTGGCCGGCGGCTGCCGGTGCCGGTGTGGGCGCCGGAACGGCGGCCTCCGCGTCTGCCGAGGGGGTTTCGGGGGCGCGCTCGCAGCCCCCCAGTCCCAGTGCGATGCCCAATGCCAAAATGCTTCCTAGCTGCTTCATGTGCACGTCCTCCTGTCAGTGGGCCGCAGGCTAGCGTGGCGCGCGTGCAGCCCGTGCATGCAGATCGTGTCTGTCATCACAGTTACACCTCTGGCATTCAGGCTCGGCCTGCACCGCTTCGACCCCACGCCCATGCAACCGCGCAAGACCGAACTCGCCCGCGACGCCCTGCAGGCCCACCGTGCGCCACTGGATATGCGCCAGCGACGCCTGCTGATCCTGTGCGACGGCCAACGTGACCTGGCCCAGCTCACCGCCATGATCGGACCGGAGGCGTCGGCCATGGTGATCCAGCTGATCCAGAGCGGCTACCTGGTCTCCACCGCCCCACCCGAGCCGGCACCGGCGCCCGCAGCCGCGCCACCTGCCACCGCCACCACAGCGGGCGGTGGCGCACCGGTGACCGAGCGTCGGCGCTCGCTCGTTTCCGCGCGCATCTACCTGCTGGGCATTCTCGAGCTGCAGCGTCATCCGCAGGCCGCCGCACTGCTCTACACCCTGCAGCAGGCCCGTAGCGACGACCAGGTCGTGTCGGCGCTGCATGCATCGCTGGAGGCCCTGCCCGGCCTCACCTCCGCCGGCTACTGCGAACGGGTGCGCCAGCGCCTGTTCGAGGTGCTGCCGGAGACGCATCTGGCCCAGCTGGAGCAGGCCGGCGTGGTGGCCGGTTGAGGCCCCAGCAGGCGCGGGGCGCACCCAGTGCGCGCATCAATTGACCGCCGGGAATCGATATGTACAATTTTCTGTACACCTGTGGCGGAGCGATCAATCATGCAGACCCTGACATACAGCGCGGCACGCGCCGCATTGGCGGAAACCATGGATCGCGTCATCAACGATCACGAGCCTGTCGTGATCACCCGAAGTGGGCGGAACGCAAAGGCCGTCGTGATGATGTCCCTCGAGGACTATCGCTCGATCGAGGAAACGGCCTACCTGCTGCGCTCCCCCGCCAATGCCGCGCGCCTTGCGTCGGCCATTGCACAGCTTGAGGCCGGTGGTGGCACGGTGCGTGAGCTGATCGAATGATCCTGCAGTTCTCCGACGAGGCGTGGGAGGACTACCTGCAGTGGCAGAAGATCGATCGGCGCAAGACGGAGAGGATCAATTGCCTGATCAAGGCGATCATGCGCACGCCCTTTGAGGGCATTGGAAAGCCGGAGCTGCTTCGCTTCGACAGAACCGGCTGGTGGTCGCGGCGGATCGATCTTGAGCATCGGATGGTCTACCGCGTAGCGGGCGGAATCGTACAGATCGCCGCCCTTCGCCATCACTACTGAAACGCTACGCCGGGAAGTTTTTCTTCAGGCCCTGCCAGCAGTGCTGATAACCGCGTTGGCGATGTTCCGCGTCCATCGCCTGCGCGGTGGGACGGATCACGCCACGGGTTTCGAACATGAAGGCCATGGTGTCCTTGATGACGTCCGGCTTGCTCAGGTCGGCGGCGGATGCCTTCTCGAACGTGGCTGCGTCTGGGCCGTGGCCGCTCATGCTGTTGTGCAGTGAGGCACCACCAGGCACGAAGCCTTCGGCCTTGGCGTCGTAGGCGCCGTGGATCAGGCCCATGAACTCGCTGGCGATGTTGCGGTGGAACCACGGCGGCCGGAACGTATCCTGCGCCACGAGCCAACGCGGCGGGAAGATCGCAAAGTCCATATTGCTGGTGCCGGCGGTATCGCTGGGCGAATGCAGCACCAGGAAGATCGACGGATCCGGGTGGTCGTGGCTGATCGAGCCGATGGTGTTGAAGCGGCGCAGGTCGTAGCGGTACGGCGCGTAGTTGCCGTGCCACGCCACCACGTCCAGCGGTGAGTGGTCGATGTCCGCCCGCCAGAGCTGGCCCTGGAACTTGGCGATCAGCTCGAAGGCACCGTCGAGGTCTTCGTAGGCCGCATGCGGCGTTTCGAAATCACGTGGGTTGGCCAGACCATTGGAGCCGATCGGGCCCAGGTCGGGCAGTTGCAGCAGCGCACCGAAGTTTTCGCAGATATAGCCGCGCGCCTGGCCGTCCGGCAGTTCGACCCGGAAGCGCACGCCGCGGGGAATCACCGCGATCTGCTGCGGCTCGATCTCGATCACGCCGAACTCGGTGAGCAGGCGCAGCCGACCCAGCTGCGGCACGATCAGCAGCTCGCCGTCGGCATCGTAAAAATAGCGTCCCTGCATGTCCGCGTTGGCCGCGTACAGGTGAATGCCCACGCCGCCGTGCGCGTCGGGCGAGCCGTTGCCGCCCATCGTGTACAGGCCGTCGACAAAGTCCGTGGGTGCGGTGGGCAGCGGCAGCGGATCCCAGCGCAGCTGGTTCGGCGACACCGCGCCGTGCGCGAAATCGCCGTGCAGATGCGGCTGCGCGTACGGCTGGAATTCGCCGTGCGTCACCGCCGGGCGGATCCGGTACAGCCAGCTGCGCCGGTTGCGGCCGCGCGGCGCGGTGAACGCCGTGCCCGACAACTGTTCGGCGTACAGACCATGCGCCACCCGCTGTGGCGAGTTGCGCCCCACCGGCAGCGCGCCGGGCACCGCTTCGCTGGCGAATTCGTTGCCGAAACCGGTCTGGTAGCCGCGTGATTCGAGGGGGGTGGGCATGGTCGGGGATCCGTTTTTGTGGATTACAGCACGCCGCGCTTCATCTGGTCGCGCTCGATGCTTTCGAACAGCGCGGTGAAGTTGCCTTCGCCGAAGCCTTCGTTGCCCTTGCGCTGGATGATCTCGAAGAAGATCGGCCCGATGCAGTTGGTGGTGAAGATCTGCAGCAGCTTGCGCTGTTTGGTTTCCGGGTCGGCGTCGATCAGGATCTTGTTCTTCGCCAGGCGCGCCACGTCTTCACCATGGCCCGGCACGCGCATGTCGATCACGTCGAAGTAGGTTTCCGGCGTATCCAGGAATTCCACGCCCTGCGCGCGCATCGCCTCGACGGTGTCGTAGATGTTGTCGGTGAAGCAGGCGATGTGCTGGATGCCCTCGCCCTTGTAGGCGTCGAGGTATTCGTTGATCTGGCTCTTCGGGTCGGACGACTCGTTGAGCGGAATGCGCACGATGCCGTCAGGCGCGGTCATCGCCTTGGACACCAGGCCGGTCTTCAGGCCCTTGATGTCGAAGTAGCGGATCTCGCGGAAGTTGAACAGGCGCTCGTAGTAGTCCGACCACTTCTGCATGTTGCCGAAGTAGAGGTTGTGGGTCAGGTGGTCGATGAAGGTGAGGCCAAAACCGACAGGGTTCTGGTCCACGCCTTCAATCGGCGCGTAGTCGGTATCGAACATGCTGCCGGCAGCGCCATAACGGTCCACCAGGTACAGCATGCAGTCGCCGATGCCCTTGATGATCGGCGCCGGCACGGCCTTGGTGTCCGGCTTGAAGTCGATCGCTTCGGCACCGTTGCCGAGTGCCATCGCGAGCACTTCCTCGCCCGGCTTCTGGAAGCGGATCGCGAAGCCACAGGCGCAGGGGCCGTGCTTGTCTGCGAAGTCCGACGCGAAGGAATCCGGCTCTTCGTTGACCAGGAAGTTCACGCCGCCCTGGCGGTACACGGTGATGGCGCGCTGCTTGTGGCGCAGCACGGCGGTGAAGCCCATCTTGCGGAAATAGTCGTGCAGTTCGGCGCCACGTCCGGCCGGCGCGGCGAATTCAACGAATTCGAACCCATCGATGCCCATCGGGTTCTCGAAGGTGGTGACCTGCATGCCCAGGTTGGGGGCGTGCGACGCGGTTGCGGGCTGGCTGCTCATGACGTGGCTCCGAAGCGGCCCACCCCCGGAAAAAACCAGGTGCGGGCGGAAGGCAGACCCGCGAGAATGCGGAGTCCGGAAAGAAGGTTATAGTTTCACATGAAACCACCATCAAGGTGCACCGCAGCATGAGCCCACCCGATCCCAGCAGCCAGACCATCCGCGCCACGCACGCCCTGCTCGATCTGGAGCAGTTCCTGCCCTACCGGCTCAGCGTGCTGTCCAACCGTGTCAGCGGCAACATCGCCAAGCTGTATGGGGACCGCTACGGCCTGGCGATTCCCGAATGGCGGGTGATCACCATCCTGGCGCTGTACCCGGGCTCCTCGGCCAGCGAGGTCTCCGACCGCACGGCGATGGACAAGGTGGCGGTGAGCCGCGCCGTGGCCAGACTGCTCGAGCGCGGCTTCATCAAGCGTGAAACCCATGGCGACGACCGCCGCCGTTCGGTGCTGGCGCTGTCGGCGGCCGGCTTCGAGGTCTACGAGACCATCGCCCCGCTGGTGATCGAAATCACCCGCAAGCTGATGTCGGTGCTCAGCGAGGAGGAGGAGCAGCTGCTGGAGACGCTGATCCTGCGCCTGGCTGGCGAAGGCCTGCAGAAGATGGACGAGGGCTGATCCGGGCGCGTACCGACCAACGGTATGCCCGCCATTGGCGGCCCCCCTCCGGGCCGTCGACAAGCGACGTTGGCAGCGGCTTCGCCGCAGCCTGCGGTACCTACCGATGGTTTGCCAACGGCGGGAATAGCGTTGGTCGGAGTGCTGGTAGGTAACGACCGTTGGTCGTTACGCCTCAGCTGAGGTGCTTCCTTCGCGCATGCACCCACGGCGCGGCCAACGCACCAATGGCGCCGGCGGCCAGGCCGAGTGAGGCGGCCACTGCGGCCGCTTCCAGCGCGCCGGGCAGGGCCAGCGCGGCGATCACCAGCAGGGCCGCGGGCAGCGCGATGAACGTGGCCAGGAAGTAGCGCCAACGCGGTGCCCAGGTGCCAACCTGGAGCAGGCTGACCGGCATCCAGGTTTCGCCCGACGCATCCTCGGCGATCTTGGCCACGACCTTGGGCAGATCCACTTCCACCGGGCCCTTGCCCATGCGCACGGTAGCCAGCACCCGCGCGACCTCGTCGATCGACGGATAGGACGCCGGCCACGGGGTGGGCACAGGCACGCCGTAGGCGGTCAGCAATGGCACGCTCAGCCACGGCGCCAGCAACGGGCGCAGCTTGCGCCGGTCCAGCACGCACCAGACCTGCGCGATGCCGTTGGCCACCACGCTGTAGAGGGCCAGCTGGCCCGGCTCCGGATAGGGCAGCAGGTGCACGCGCGCGGCCATGCTGGGATACCCCATCTGGCGCAGGAAGCCCGGCCGGGTCCTGCCCTCGTGCGCCCACGCCAGCCCCAGCGGCGCGACCAGATAGGCCTCCGCCGGATCCTTCACGCCCGCAGTGGCGCGGTCGTCGCTCGCCAGGAAGAACGCCAGCGATTTCGGCTCGGCCACGTCGTTCTGGTCCCAGCGCCCGCTGTCGCCCAGCACGTGCTTGAGCGGCAGCCGCGCAGGGGCGGTCTCGGCCTTGGTGGCGTTGTGCAGGTAGGGCAGCACCGAGAGCACGAAGCTCTGCAGGTCTACCCCGCGCGTGCCGCTGCCCTGCCACTCGCTGGGCAGCAGGCCGGCTACTGCCGGCGTGCGTGCGAGCTGGTCGAGCTGGGCCTTCTGTTCGACAAGTTTCTGCACGGCCGCCCTGAGCGGCAGGTTGTCGGGCACCGACACCAGCGGCAGACGGTAGAGCGTGGAGCCGGGGGCCGGGGTGTCGGCCTCGCTGGCCGCGTCGTGCGCCGAATGATCGTCCAGCAGCACGTCCGCCGGCGGCAGGGTCACCCCGGCTGGTGCGTCGATGAGGGTCTCGGAAGTGCGGTCGCTGGCGCCGGGCTGCATGCGTTCAATCCTTGAGGTCCTTGGACTTAGCGGCAGTGGGCGCGACATCTTTACAGCGGACTAACCGTCCGCTCTACCGTCTGTTGACGTACCGCACAAAAAAAATGCCGCGAGGGTCGCGGCATTTTTCGTTCGGTCATGGCGCCTTCGGCGGCGCCCATTCCTTCATGAAGGCAAAGAACCGTTCGCGGTTGTAGCCCTTCGGCTGGCCCTTGTCGGCCTCCAGCTCGCCGGTGAACTGCGAGTGCAGCAGTTTGCCTTGTGCGTCGAGCACAAACAGGTGCGGATACCCCTTGATCTGCGGGAACTGCGCCAGGAACGCCGCGTTCTCGTTGTCCTCGCTGTAGTTCACCTTCATCCACACGTAGTTGGCGTCGCGGAAGCTGCGGATCTCCGCATCGCCCTCGATGAAGGCGTCCAGCAGGTGGCACCACGAGCACCACTCACCGCCCACGTCCAGCACGATGCGCTTGCCGCCGCGCTGGGCCTCGACCTTGGCCGTGGCCAGGTCCGCAACCGGATCGCGGGCCGGGTCGAACTGCGCGTTGAGCCCCGCCACCGCAGCGACATCCGCTGCGGCCGGGGTGTTGCCCGAGGCCACCGGTTGACCGGGGTCGGCCACCGGTGGCTTCTGCTCGGTGGTGTCCAGCGGCTGCGCAGGAGCAGCGGTAGGCGCCGACGGCGAACAGGCCGCCAGCAGGCCGGCCAGAACGATCGGGGACCACAGCGTTTTCATGCGCATCGCAGACCTCACTTGACGCCGTGCATCAGCTTGTTGATCAGCGGGGCGATCAGGAACAGCAGCGCACCCGAACCCATCAACGCCCAGAAGCCGAAGGTGTAACCCTTCAATGCCGATTCGACGGTCATGCCGCTTTCGCCGCTGACGATGCCGGCGAAGATGCCCGACAGGTTGTTGCCGATGCCGGTGGACAGGAACCAGCCACCCATGCCGAAGCCGACCAGACGTACCGGAGCCAGCTTGGTCACCATCGACAGGCCGATCGGCGACAGGCAGAGCTCACCCACCGACTGGATGACGTAGACCATGAACAGCGTCCAGAACGGGATCTTGCCGTCCACCACCATGCTCGACAGTGCCAGCATCAGCAGCGCGAACGCAGCACCGTTGAACAGCAGGCCCAGGCCGAACTTGCGCGGGATGGACGGGTTGGCGCGGCCCAGCTTGATCCAGATCCAGGCAATGATCGGCGCCAGCGCGATGATGGCCACCGAGTTCACCGACTGGAACCACGCAGTCGGGAAGGTCCAGTTGCCCAGCTTGCGGTTGACGATTTCGTCGGCCAGGAACGTGAAGGAGCTGCCGGCCTGTTCGAAGAACATCCAGAACATGACGTTGAAGGTGAAGATGATCAGCATCGCGATCACGCGGTCGCGCTGGACCTTGCCTTCGCGGATGCCTTCCACCAGCAGCAGCACGCCCAGTGCCACGAACATGATGCCCAGGATCCAGGCCAGCGCGGTCGCGCCGGTGGACAACAGGAAGTAGGCCACCGGAACGGCGACCAGCGAGCCGACGAACACCATCACCACGCGGCCCATGCCCTCGCCGCCTACCGGCGGTGCACCGATGCCCTTCAGGCCGGCGCGGCCGATGTAGAACCACACCAAGCTCAGCAGCATGCCGATACCCGAGGCGATGAACACCATCTTGTAGGCCGGCATGGCTTCGGTACCGAAGACCTTTTCGGCCAGGTACTGGGTGAACACGGGCGCGATCATCGCGCCGATGTTGATGCCCATGTAGAAGATGGTGAAGCCCGAATCGCGGCGCTCATCCTTCAGGCCGTACAGCTTGCCGACCATCGTGGAGATGTTCGGCTTGAACAGGCCGTTGCCGATGATGATCGTGGCCAGGCCGAATTCGAACACTTCCTTGTTCGGCATGGCGACCATGAACAGGCCGGCCGCCATGATCACCGCACCGGTCAGGATCGAACGCTGGTACCCCAGCACCCGGTCGGCCACGTAGCCACCGAAGATGGCCGCGGCATACACCAGCGCCAGGTAGGCACCGTAGGTACGGCTGGCCGCCGCCTGCCCGGCGGAATCGCCTTCGAAGAACTGGGCCACGATGTACAGCACCAGCGCCCAGCGGATCCCGTAGAACGCGAAGCGCTCCCAGAACTCGGTCATGAACAGCATCCACAGCGGGCGCGGGTGGCCCAGCGTGGTCTTGAACTCCGGCAACGCCGGATCGGGAACGGATTTCGCGGCGGCGTCTACGCTCATGCGGGATTCCTGGGTTCGGTGGATGACATGCACGTCCGATGTGCGAGACAACGCGGGAGAATCCCAGAACAACGGCGTTCACGTCAAATACACACCGATGTGCGCAGCTGGCCGCATGGTCGCTGAACTTGCATCTGCAACTACCGCCCCGCAGCCGCCAGCGCAGCAACGGCGGGGCCTGCCGCACCGTAAGGCGGATGCACCAGGAAAATATGAATAGGCTTGGAGGAGAGCCGGGCGCGGTCAGGCGTCCGGCGGCATCGGGTCATCGTTGCGGATCGTGGTGCGCACCTGGAACAGCTCCGGGAAGAAGGTCAGCTCCAGCGCCTGGCGCAGGAACCCCACCCCACTGGAGCCGCCGGTGCCGCGCTTGAAGCCGATCACCCGCATCACGGTGCGCATGTGGCGGAAGCGCCACAGCTGGAAGGCGGTCTCCAGGTCCACCAGGTCCTCGCACAGCGCGTACTCGCGCCAATAGCGGTCGGTGTTCTGGTAGATCCGCTCGAACACGGGGTGCAGGGCGTCGTCGGCCACGTGCGGCTGCCGCCAGTCGCGGGCCACGTAGTCGGCCGGGATGGCATGGCCGAACCGGGCCAGGTAGCGCAGGAACTCCTCGTACAGGCTGGGCGCGTCCAGTACCTGCTGCAGCTGCGCCTGGCCGTCGGGGTCGTGCGAGAACACCTGCAGCATCTGCGCGTTCTTGTTGCCCAGCAGGAACTCGATGTAGCGGTACTGCAGCGACTGGAAGCCCGACGACGGTCCCAGCACGTCGCGGAAGCCCATGTATTCGGAGGGGGTCAGGGTCTCCAGCACCGACCACTGCTCGGTGAGCTGGCGCAGCACCTGCTTGCTGCGCGCCAGCACCTTCTGGCACTGCCAGACCTGGTCGCGCTGCAGGAACCCGATCGCCGCGCGCAGCTCATGGGCCAGCAGCTTCAGCCACAGCTCCGAGGTCTGGTGCTGGATGATGAAGAGCATCTCATCGTGGTGCGGCGGGTTCGACAGCGGCTGCTGGGCCGAGAGCAGCTGGTCCAGCCGCAGGTAGCCGCCATAGGTCAGGCGCCCCTGCAGGTCGGTGTGGATACCGGCTTCGAGATCGCGTTGGTTCTTTTCGACGGACATGGCAGGGGCCGCGTGAGGGGGTCAAAGGGTAGCGCAGAGCATGCGCTCCCGGGCGGCCGGCACCATGCGCCGGCGTGTGGTGGCCGGGCGAGCGGGGTTTCTGCGCGCGCCGGCCTGCCGCGCGGTGGGGCCTGCGGCGCCCTGCTGCGGCCGCTCATGCCCGGTTAGGGCAACTGAATACGTTGCAGGCATTGGCATTTCCGGCCCCGGAGGCGTATACCGGCAACCTGTCCCCCGGGACATCTTGCTGCGCCGCAGGACGGCTTTTTCGTACGCCTTCCTTAACATGGCAATTCATATCATTTGTAACTTCCTGTCGAAGGTGCAGTACGCAATGACGGTTGCCGCTGAGTTCAAGATCGAATATCTCCAGTACCTGGACACGGACGGCACGCTCGTCCGCGATGACCTGCCTGAAGCCCTGCGCGATCCGCGCGCCCTGCTGCCGATGTTCAAGCAGATGCTGTTCGTGCGCGTGTTCGACGGCAAGTCGATCGCGCTGCAGCGCACCGGCAAGCTGGGCACCTATGCGGCGTGCCTGGGTCATGAAGCCGCGCACGTGGGCATCGGCGCCTCGATGCAGAAGGACGACGTGTTCGCACCGTCCTACCGCGAGTACGGCGCCATGTTCATGCGCGGCGTGCGCCCGCACGATGTGCTGATGTACTGGGGCGGCGACGAGCGCGGCAACGACTACGGCGGCAATGCCGCCAAGGACTTCCCGTTCTGCGTGCCGATCTCCACCCAGTGCCTGCACGCGGCCGGCGCGGCGCTGAAGTTCAAGCTCAACAACGAGAAGCAGATCGCCGTGGCCGTGTGTGGCGACGGTGGCAGCTCCAAGACCGACTTCTACGCGGCGCTCAATTCGGCCGGTGCCTACAAGCTCCCGCTGATCCTGTGCATCGTCAACAACGGCTGGGCCATCTCGGTGCCCCGCTCGGCCCAGACCGGTGCCGAAACGCTGGCCCAGAAAGGCCTGGCCGGCGGCCTGTTCTGCCTGCAGGTGGACGGCAACGACCTGATCGCCGTGATGGCCGCCATGCTGCAGGCGCGCGAACGTGCGCTGGCCGGTGACGGCGGCACGGTGCTGGAACTGATGACCTACCGCCTTTCCGACCACACCACCGCCGACGACGCGCGCCGCTACCGCGACGACGCCGAAGTGAAGGATGCCTGGCAGCGCGAGCCGATGCTGCGCCTGCGCAAGTACCTGACCCATGCCGGCGTGTGGAGCGAGGAAGAAGAAGCCGCGTGGACCGCCGAGTGCGGCAAGCGCGTGGACGAAGAAGTGAACCTCTACCTCAACACCCCGGTGCAGCCGGTCGAGGCGATGTTCGACTTCCTCTACGCCGATCCGCCGCAGGACCTGCTGGCCCAGCGTGCACAGGCCATCGCCCTGGAGCAGCGCCATGGATGAGATCAAGAACGGCGCCTCCAGCGCGCAGACCAATGCCGCCGACAGCGCCGCCATCGCGCGCGGAGAACAGACCATGACCACCACCCCGATCACCCTCATCGAAGCCATCACCCAGGCGCTGGCCTGGGAGCTGGAGCACGACAAGTCGGTGCTGGTGCTGGGCGAAGACGTGGGCGTCAACGGCGGCGTGTTCCGCGCCACCGCCGGCCTGCAGCAGCGCTTCGGCGCCGACCGCATCCTGGACACCCCGCTGGATGAAACCACCATTGCCGGCCTGACCATCGGCCTGGCGGCGCAGGGCATGAAGCCGGTGGCCGAAGCCCAGTTCGACGGCTTCATGTACCCGATGGTGGACCACATCATCTGCCATGCCGCGCGCCTGCGTTACCGCACCCGTGGCCGCCTGCACTGCCCGATGGTGCTGCGCGTGCCGTGGGGCGGTGGCATCCGTGCGCCGGAACACCACAGCGAAGCCAACGAATCCATCTTCACCAACGTGCCGGGCCTGCGCGTGGTGCTGCCGTCGTCGCCGCAGCGCGCCTATGGCCTGCTGCTGGCCGCCATCCGCGAGCCGGATCCGGTGATCTACATGGAGCCCAAGCGCATCTACCGCCAGTACAAGGAAGTGGTGGTCAATGACGGTGAAGCGCTGCCGCTGGACGTCTGCTTCGTGCTGCGCGACGGTACCGACGTGACCCTGGTGACCTGGGGCGCGCAGGTGAAGGAAGCGCTGGAAGCGGCCGACAAGCTGGCCGGCGAAGGCATCAGTGCCGAAGTGATCGACGTGGCCACGCTGCGCCCGCTCGACTTCGCCACCATCGCCGAATCGGTCGCCAAGACCGGCCGCTGCGTGATCGTGCAGGAGGCCCCGAAGACGGCGGGCTTCGGCGCGGAAATCGCCGCGCGCCTAGCCGAGGAATCGCTGTACGACCTGCTGGCACCGGTCGAGCGCGTCACCGGCTACGACACCCACATTCCGCTGTTCCGCCTGGAAATGAAGTACCTGCCCAGCGTGGACCGGATCGTCAGCGCGGCCAAACGCGCGGTGGCGGCGGGCTGACATGCGGGCCCGCCTCTTAGGCCCGTACCGCAGCCAGTACCCCAACCCGCTCCGGTTCCGCACCGGCCAGATCGTCGAACTGGGTGTTCGTGACGAGGAATGGCCGGCGTTTGCCTGGGTACGCACCGATGACGGGCGTGCCGGCTGGGCACCGGTAGCGTGGTTGCAGCGGTTGGACGAGGGTCGCGCGGAAGCACTGCGCGACTACGACGCCCGCGAACTGGATGTGGACAGCGGCGAACTGGTCAAGTTGCATCATGAACACGGCGGCTGGTGGTGGTCCGAACGCGCGAATGGCGCGACGGGTTGGCTGCCGGCCCGCGATCTCGAACTGCTGGAAGAGAACTGCACATGAGTGAGAACAAGAATTTCCACCTGCCCGACCTCGGCGAAGGCCTGCCCGACGCGACCATCGTCGAGTGGTTCGTCAAGGAAGGCGACGTCATCACGCTGGATGAGCCGCTGGTCTCCATGGAGACCGCCAAGGCCGTTGTCGAAGTGCCCTCGCCGTTCTCCGGCAAGGTACTGAAGCTGGCCGGCGGCGCCGGCGACATCATTCCCACCGGCAGCGTGCTGGCCCAGTTCGAACTGGACCCCAACCTGCCGCAGCGCGCCGATGGCCAGGACACCGGCCACAGCCACGGGCACGCCGCCCCGGCCGCCGCGCCGACGCCCAGCACCGGGCAGACCGCCGCCGCCCAGCCGGACAAAGTGGTCGCCTCCGATGACGGCGGCGAGATCGCCAAGCCGGGCGCCGAGCGCGATGACGCCGGCACCGTGGTCGGCGCGATGCAGAGCTCCAATGCCGTGCACGCCGAGCAGGCCGTGGCGGTCGGCGGGGTGAAGGCCGTTCCTGCCGTGCGCGCCACTGCGCGCAAGTTGGGTGTCGACCTCAGCCGCGTGCGCGCCACCGGCACCGATGGCGCGGTCACCATGGCCGACGTCAAGCAGGCCGCCGCCGATGGCAGCGCCAAGATCGGCGCCGCACCGGCGCCGGTTGCCGCGGCAGCGGTTGCCGCGCCCGCGCCGGTGGCACGCCAGGCCGAAGCCCGCGCGCCGTTGTCGGCCGCCGGCAAGCCGATGCGCACCCAGCCGCCGGGCGTGGTGGCCAAGGGCCAGCCGGAACAGCTCAAGGGCGTTCGCCGCAACATGGCGAGGGTGATGGCCGACGCGCACAGCAAGGTCGTGCCGACCACGCTGAACGACGACGCCGACATCCACGCGTGGGTGCCGGGCAACGACGTCACCGCCCGCCTGGTGCGTGCGATCGTCGTAGGCTGCCAGAAGGTCCCCGCCTTGAATGCGTGGTTCGATGGTGACGCGCTGACCCGTACGCTGCACGCGCACGTGGACGTGGGCATTGCCGTGGATACCGACGACGGCCTGTTCGTGCCGGCTCTGCGCAACGCCGATGTGCTGGATGCACGGGGCATCCGCGAAGGCGTGAACCGTCTGCGTGAGCAGGTGGAATCGCGGGCGATCCCGGCGTCCGAACTCAGCGGTTACACCATCTCGCTGTCCAACTTCGGCATGTTCGCCGGCCGCTACGCGACCCCGGTCGTCGTGCCGCCGTGCGTGGCCATCGTCGGTGCCGGGCGTGCCCGCCACCAGATGACCCCGGTGATGGGCGGCGTGGAAGCGCACAAGGTGATTCCGCTGTCGGTCACGTTCGACCACCGCGCCGCCACCGGCGGCGAAGCCGCGCGCTTCCTGCGCGCGATGCTGGATGATCTGGCGCTGGCCGTGTAGGTGTCGACTGTTGGTCGGCACGCCGATTGATGTAACGACAACGGCCACCTCACGGTGGCCGTTGTTCGTTGTGCATTCACGTGTATTGCTACGGATTGGTGCAGCAAACCCCGCAACCGCAGCAGGTCGTCGGCTTGCTGCCACAGCACGTCAACGTCTGGTCCGCGTCACCGCTGTCACCGCTGCATGTCCGACCGCAACATGTATGGTTGGCGGCTCCCGGTATAGAAGCCAGATTGGGATCCTTTTCGCCATCGCAGGCTCGCGCAAGCCCACGGTCATCGGTCGAAGGCCACTGCACGGCATGTGAGATCAGCTCGACCGACGCACCTGTTGTCTGTTGCGGGTCGGCATCAGCCTCGGCTGACCTGACGTCGCCATTGGGGGTCAGCAGGACCACCCGATCCAACAAGCGCGATCCCGAACCCACGGCTCCCCGCCACAGAACAACCTGCATTGCCGCCGCATCGGAAGTCGCGGACTCGGAACGCTCCAGAATATCCAGTTCAAGCGTGTATGTTTTTTTCTCAGACCCAATCGACAGCTGGACCGGCCCGTCGGCGGTCATCTGCACCGACGGTGCCATAACCTCACGGCCCTCATCCATGACCCGCAACGACAGGTGATGAACACCTGGAACGGGGTTTGAGTCCGCTTGGGCCGAGTTGGCCACGCCAACCGCGAACAGGAAGGCGGCGCCCGCCATCATTCGCACGCAGGTTCCGAGCATCTGTGATTCCTCGACGGCTTATGAGAAGCGAAGAGGCTAGACATTCACAACCGCGCTCGTCTCTGCGAATACTCCGAATGTGCTCAGCATTGCCTCGTTTGACCGGCGCGGCGCCACCTGCCGTTGAATCCGGCACCCTGCTCAGCCACGCAGGGCGTGGCTCTACAGCATCGGTTCTGGTCAGGTCGCGAAATGGTTTGGCTTCAGGCCAGCTCGGTTGATGCGATCACATGGACGCCCGGACGCGGCGCCAGCGCCGCCTCCACCATCGCCGCGGCGATGCGTTCGGCCGGGTTGATCCGCCACGCGCGCGGCAATATTGGACCCAGGGTCCCCAGCAGCAGGCTGGCCAGGTGTTCGCCGGTGCGACGCTGCTTGCGCTCGCCGCCGATCAGGCCGGGTCGCACCAGGGTCAGCGACGGGTACCCCAGCTGGCGCAGGTCCTGCTCCAGTCGCCCCTTCACCTGGTTGTAGAAAATCCGCGACCCCGCGTCGGCCCCCATCGCCGAATTCAGCACGAACGCATGCGCGCCGCGCGCCCGGGCCTGCTCGGCCACGCGCAGCGGGTAATCGTGGTCGATCCGGGCGAAGGTCTCGCGGCTGCCGGCCTGCTTGATGGTGCTGCCCAGCGCGCAGATCACCGCGTCCACCGCCCACCAGTCCGCGTCCATCGGCAGCCGATCGAAGTCCACCACCGGATTGAGCAGGGCGGGATTGGCGCTGTCCAGCGCCCGCCGCGTCGGCGCCACCACCGCATCGCAGCGCGTGTCGTCCAGCAGTTGCTGCAGCACCTGCCCGCCGACCAGCCCGGTCGCCCCCACCAGCATCACCTTCATCGCATACTCCTGCCGTCGGATTGCCTGCCATCGTGGCACAGCCACCGGGTTCAAGCCGGCGACCGCGCCGCCGATACTGTTCCAACGTTCTCCCCCGTCCGGCCGTCTGCGGCCGGTGCCTCCCGCCCAGGACCCGCCGCATGAAGGACTCACACGACGCACCTCCCAGCCCCGGCACTGCCGTGGGACGGCTCCTGTCGCGCCGACAGGCGGCCAGTGCCGTGGTGGACGTGGCCGTGGAGGCGCCAGGGCCCAAGGGCGGCAGCAGCGCCATGCTGCAGCGCCTGTTTGCCGGTGCCGAGCAGCCCGAGCCGTTGCTGGCGGCCTTCGCCCACGGCATGTCCACCCTGCCCGGCGAGCTGGGCGACATGGGCCTGCGCCTGCAGTCGGCGCAGCGCAGCGCCGACTGGGTCAGCTACGGCCGGGCCATGCGCCAGCTGATCGACAAGTACATCCGCACCATCGAACAGGACAGCCCCGACGGCCAGCCCGACAGCCTGCGCCTGCGCGAACTGCTGCGGCACACCCTGGGGGTGACCGTGGCCAGCCTGCTGCAGAACATGCCCGAGCTGAAGGACGAGCCGGTGCAGATCGCGGCCGAGCTGCGCCAGTGGCACCCGGGGCAGCCGCTGCAGCCGCTGGAACTGCGCCTGCGCGAGCTGACCCACCAGATTGGCGTGCGCAGCGATGGCTGGCAGGAGCAGCAGGAACTGCTGCTCAGCCTGTTCGACCTGCTGCTGGACAACATCGGCGAACTGCTGGACGACAGCAGCTGGCTGCACGGCCAGGTACATGCGGTGCGCTCGCTGATCAGCGGCCCACTGGACCGCGACTCGGTGGAACAGGCCCGCGCCAACCTGCGCGAGGTGATCTACAAGCAGGGCCTGCTCAAGCAGGGCATTTCCGAATCCAAGATCGCCATGAAGAGCCTGATGGGCGGCTTCATCGAGCGCCTGGACGGCATGGCGGTCAGCACCGGCGAGTACCACGACCGAATCAGCAGCTATGCGCTGGCATTGAAGGAGGCGCGCAGCATTGCCGACCTCAACCAGCTGCTGCAGGACGTGCTGCAGGACACCGGACGCGTGCAGGAACAGGCGCTGCAGGCGCGCGACCACCTGGGCAACGCACGCCGCGAGGTCGAACAGGCCGAGGCGCGCATTGCCGAGCTGGAACAGGAGCTGCGCGATGTCAGCGGCCTGGTGCGGACCGACCCGCTGACCGGCGCGCTGAACCGCCGCGGTTTCGATGAGCTGCTGGAACGCGAGCTGGCCCGTGCGGCCCGCCATGCGCACCCACTGGCGGTCGCGCTGCTGGACCTGGACGACTTCCACCAGACCAACAGCAGCTACGGCCACCCCGGTGGCGACGCGATCCTGCGTCACCTAGTGAACGTCTGTCAGCTGCTGCTGCGCAGCAGCGATACCATCGCGCGCATCGGCGGCGATGAGTTCGTGCTGCTCATGCCAGAGACCCCCGGCGCGGACAGCATGTCGACCGTGCTGCGCCTGCAGCGCTCGCTGGCGCAGCGACCGTTGGAGCTGGACGGGCACCGTGTGCTGGTGCACTTCAGCGCGGGGTTGAGCCAGTGGCAGCCGGGCGAAGACGCCGACGCGCTGCTCAAGCGTGCAGATGCGGCGTTGTACGCGGCCAAGCGCGTGGGCAAGAACCGCGTGCAGGCGGGCTGAGACGCCTACCCGTAGAGCCACCCCATGGGTGGCTGCGCTTCGTCTGGGACCGCGAAGCCACCCATGGGGTGGCTCTACGAACGGCGAATCAGTGCGAGGCCTTGGTCCCGCGCATTTTCTGAATACCCATCACCGCCGCCAGCACGATCGCGCCGGCAATGACGCCAACCACCATGTTGCCAAAGGCGTTGGTCAACCAGCCCCACTGACTGTCGCCGCTGAGTTCAAGCACGAAGTGATGCAGTGCCGGCACGTTGTGCACCAGGATGCCGCCGCCGACCAGGAACATCGCCGCCGTACCGGCGACCGACAGGAACTTCATCAGCCACGGTGCGGATACCAGCATGCCGCGGCCGATGGCGGCCAACCCCGCGCCCTTGCGCGACAGGTACAGGCCTACGTCGTCCAGCTTCACGATGCCCGCCACCAGCCCGTACACGAACACGGTCATCGCCAGGGCGATGATCACCAGCGCGGTAACCTGGTTGAGGAACGGCGCGGCCGACACCACGCCGAGCGACAGCACGATGATCTCGGCCGAAAGGATGAAGTCGGTGCGCACCGCGCCCTTCACCTTGTCCTTTTCCCAGGCGACCATGTCGACCTTCTCGTCGGCCAGCGCCTTCACGCGTGCGGCCTTGTTCTGCTCATCCTCTTCCTTGGAATGCAGGAAGCGATGGGCCAGCTTCTCCACGCCCTCGTAGCAGAGGAACGCACCACCGATCATCATCAGCGGCACCACGATCGGAATCGGATAGCCCTTGCTCTTGAGCCAGGCCTCCAGCGCGCTGATCGCCAGCGCGGCCGGCACCAGGATCGCCTTGTTCACCAGCGAGCCCTTGGCCACCGCCCACACCACCGGCAGCTCGCGGTTGGCGCTGACCCCGGTGACCTGCTGCGCATTCAGCGCCAGGTCGTCGCCCAGCACACCGGCGGTCTTCTTGGCCGCCACCTTGGTCAATACCGAAACGTCATCCAGCAGGGCGGCGATATCGTCGAGCAACGCAAACAGGCTGGCACCGGCCATGGCATTCCAGAGATCAAGGGGAGGCGCCGATTCTGACCGATTCGGGCACGTTCGTGGAAGATCGCGCGGGTTCACCGCTCCACCACCGTGCTGCGGCGACACTGCGGGTACGTGTCGCCCCGGAGCCCTGCTTGAATACCACGCCCATCGCCCCTGGTTCTCTCTCGCTGGTCAAGGGCATGAACCGCCGCAGCCAGATCCTGCGCCTGCTGCTGCGCTATCGCCATTCCGGGGTGTTTTCGGGGATGAACCTGGATTCGCGTGCGGTCCATGACCTGCCGCCGGAAGGCAACCCGGAGCAGTTCGTCACCGACCTGGAATCGCTGGGGCCCACCTTCGTCAAGCTCGGCCAGATGCTGTCTACCCGCCCGGACATGGTGCCGGTGGAGTTCGCCACGGCGCTGGAACGCATGCAGGAGAAGGTGGCGCCGATCCCGGTCGAGCGCATCTGCAGCATCATCGAGCAGGAGCTGGGCGCCCCGGTGTCCAAGCTGTTCTCGAGCTTCGACCCGGTGCCACTGGGCTGTGCCTCCATCGCCCAGGTGCACCGCGCGCAGCTGCACGACGGCCGCCAGGTGGCGGTCAAGGTGCAGAAACCGGAAGTGGCCGCACAGCTGCGTTCGGACCTCGACGTCCTGCGCAGCTTCGCCCTGGCCGCCGACCACCTCACCCAGGTGGGTCGTCGCGTTCGCCTGCGCGACTGGCTCAATGAATTCGCCAAGACCCTGATGCAGGAGCTGGACTACCAGGCCGAGGCCGAGAACCTGCAGCGGTTCGGCCAGCACCTGAAGCCGTTCAAGCCGTTGTGGGTGCCGCAGCCGATCTGGGACTACTGCAGCCACCGCGTGCTGACCATGGAACTGGCCGAAGGCGTGCGGGTGGACATGATTCCCGACGTACGCCGCACCGAGGAGCCGATGGCGCCACTGGCGGCCGCACTGATCCGCGGCTACATCGACCAGATCTTCGTGCATGGCGAGATCCATGCCGACCCGCATCCCGGCAACCTGCGCGTCACCCCAGAAGGTCGCCTCGCGATCTTCGATCTGGGCATGGTGGCGCACATGCCGCCGCGCCTGCGCGAGCGGCTGCTGAAACTGCTGTTCGCGGCCGTGGACGGGCGTGGCGAGGAAGTGGCCGACGAGATCATCGGCATCAGCACCCGGCTGGAATCGTTCGACGAGGAGCGCTACCTGCGCGAGACGGGCCAAGTGATCGCGCGCTACGCCGCCAGTGGCACCTTCTCCGAAGGCCGCGTGGTGCTGGACCTGGTCCGCATCGCCACCGCCAGCGGCCTGCGCACGCCGCCGGAGCTCAGCCTGCTGGGCAAGGCACTGCTCAACCTGGAAGCCGTGTGCCGGCTGCTGTCGCCCGATCTGGATACCCGCCGCATCGTCGAACGCCAGTTGCAGCACGTGATGCGCGCGCGCCTGAAGAAGTCGCTGTCGGCCGCCAATCTGGCCAGCGAAGCAATGGAAGTGCAGCAGCTGCTGCGCGAAGGGCCGCGCAAGATGTCCGACATCCTCGCGCTGCTGGCCGAGAACCGGCTGCAGATGAAGGTGACCGGGCTGGAAGAATCGCGGTTGATGGAAAACCTGCAGAAGATCGCCAACCGGGTTTCCGCCGGCATCGTCACCGCTGCGTTGATCCTGGCCGCGGCGATGATGATGAAGGTCGACACCGGGTGGCACTTCTTCGGCTATCCCGCCATTGCATTTACGTTGATGCTGATCGGCGTTGCGCTCGGGCTGGGCATCATCCTCAGTGCGCTGATCTTCGATCGACGCGCACGTTCGAAGGAAGAACGCGGGCATCGCTAGCAAAAGCGTACCCACCCACGGTGGGCACCTACCGAAGCAACGCTGACGCGTTGCTTCTTCACGCATGCTTTACCTCTTGAAACGCGATGCGGTGTAGGGAAATGCCGCATGTTTTCAACAAACATTTCAGTCAGGTTCGTGCAGGCATGATCCAGTCATCGGTCTGTCATGCAGGTGTGGTTGGGCAGCCGGTCGGATGGGAATACGCATTCATGCGTCCATCACCACCTGTCTCCGCTGCCGATACCGCCTATGCCCTGGATCCTGCTGCTGTCGCTGTTGCTGCTCACCTGCCTGTTGCTCGCATCCGGTCGTTGGGTGTGGTGGAAGGCCAGCCTGATGTCATTGCTGCTGTTGACGCTCAGCGCATGGTGGTTGATCAACAAGCTCTCCGGCGACGGTCTGAATGCGGCCACGCTGTATCACCTGGGCGCCGACATGGAAGGCGCCGGTGTCGCGGACTTCAAGGGCTACATCGCCGGCTTCATCGTGCTGGCACTGCTCTCGCTCCTGCCCCTGCTGACCCCTCGCATCAAGCGCTGGCACCGTACCGCGCACGGCCGCGGTGTCTTTGCCGGCTTCCTTGCGTTGTGGGTGGTGGCGATCGGTGCCAGCCCGCTGTATCGCGATGGCGAGCGCCTGTATCAGCAGATGCGTCCGGTCGATTACAGCATGGTCGCGCCGGAATACCGCGTACCGCAGCAGCCGCTGCACAAACCGCGCAACATCGTGTGGATCTACGGCGAGAGCCTGGAGCGCACCTACCTGGACGAAACCGCCTTCCCCGGCCTGATGCCCAACCTCAACCGCCTGGCGGGCCATTCGCTCGACGTGCGCGGCCTGGTGTCGGCCGAGGGCGGTGGCTGGACCATCGCCGGGCTGGTGTCGTCGATGTGCGGCGTGCCCCTGACCACCGCGCAGGGCGATGAGAACAGCATGGACCGCATGGGCAGCTTCCTGCCCGAGGCGGTGTGCCTGGGCGATTACCTCAAGCAGCAGGGCTATACGAACCACTATATGGGCGGCGCCAACGGATTGTTCGCCGGCAAGGGGCAGTTCCTGGCAACGCATGGCTTCGATGCAGTCGACGACCTGGCCTGGTTCAAGCAGCAGAAGATCGCGCGCTCGCATTTCTCCACCTGGGGCGTGCACGACGACGTGCTGCTGGACAAGGCCTACGACCGCTTCATGCAGCTGTCCAAGGCCGGCCAGCCGTTCATGCTGACCACGCTCACCATGGACACCCACCATCCGGCCGGCCACCTGCCGGTGGCGTGCAAGCGCACCCGCTATACGAGCGACTACGGCAACATCGGCCTGCTCAATGCGCTGAAGTGCAGCGATGGGCTGATCGCCAAGCTGGTCGACCGCATCCAGGCCAGCCCGTACGGCGAAGACACGTTGATCGTCATCGCCTCCGATCACCTGGCCATGCCCAACGACCTCAGCAGCGTGCTGGCCAAGCAGAAGCGCGAGAACCTGCTCCTGTTCCTCGGCAAGGACATCGCGCCGCGCCAGATCGCCGCCAGGACCGGCTCCACACTGGACTCGGGCGCCACGCTGCTGAGCCTGCTCGACCCGGGCATCGATGCCATCGGCTTCGGCCGCTCGCTGCTGCACCCGGAGCGTTCGGATAGCGCCAGCGCGTCGGTGTTCCGCGACAACGGCAAGGACTTCCCGCGTTACCTCGCGTTCTCGCGCTCGCTGTGGCTGGGCGACAAGACCCGACAGCTGCGCATCGACGACGACAACCAGGTGGTGATCGGGCTGCAGCACGTGCAGCCGCCGGTGCTGCTGGAATACGACAAGCAGTGGGACCTGAAGTCGGTCTATCTGGAGAACACCACGAAACAGTTCGAACAGGCAGACCCCGCCAATACGCTGGCCTACGTGGACCGTTGCACCGCCTTCGAAGACGGCTCGGCCGACGGCGACTGGTGCGCCATGCTGGTCAACCGCGACAAGGGCATCAAGCTCTATCGCGACGACGCCCTGCGCACCGGCTTCGCGGTGGATGCGCCGCTGGATCCGTTCAATGGCCCGCGTCCCAGCCTTCGCCAGGCGCACATGATCACCCAGAAGGGCCGTCGCACCCGGGCCGGCCAGTACATGCTGCAGCTGGTGGCGAAGCAGTCGCCGGACCGTGGCTTCTGGATCGAGGCGGTGTCGTCCAAGCGCAAGGTCGTGGTGGCCCAGCAATGGGTGCAGCCCGATGCCGAAGGCCGCATCAATGTGCCGTTCGGGCTGGACCACGAGGTGGACGATCTGGAAATCCGCGCGTGGTTGAACCATGCCGAGAAGCTGGCGGTGGACACCTTCGCACTGGTGCCGTCGCGGCGCGGCACGCGCGGCTGATCCCACCCGCCACCGGCGGCACCGTGCTGCGAATCTGCGATTGCACGCACAGCATGGGGTCGGCGCGGCGGGCACAATCAGGCGATCATCGACTCCGATCGCGAGGGTCTCATCAGTCTCGTCTCCCCGTGCACCTGGCAGCGTGCATCAGAGCGGTGTACGGCGGGTGCCGACGCCGCGGCCCGCACCCGGCGGGCTACGCCTGACGCAGTGCGAAATGCGCCACCGAGCCGGGCGACCTCCCATACCGAGGACCAGCAGGCGCCACTATCCCCCCGACTGGTCCGTCTGCTGCGCCGTTGCCCGCTCCTCCCTTCCGAGCTGGCGTTGCTCGAATCGCAGCTGCATGCGCTGCTGGCGGACGTGTCGCCCGATGAACTCGGCAGCTACCTTGCTGACACCCTGAGGATCACCGCGATCGGTGCCCGGACCGACGCACTTCAGCAGACCCTGCGGTCATGGCCTCGCTTCGGCCCCTCCACATCGGATCACTGGCGCGATGAATGCGGTCGGGTAGCAGCGGCGCTGGTGACGAGCGTGGGTCGGCTTCAGCGCCAGCGCGCGGTGGGTCTGGCGTTGTACACCATGGCCAACTGGGTTCTGGGCAGCCAAGGCACGCGGGTGCTGTTCTGGGCACAGCAGGCGCGGGTCGTTCCTGGGCTGCTGCAGGAGACGCGCGCTCTCCCCTGGCTGCAGTGGTTGTGCCAGCTTCCACTGCCGGCGCTGCGCGAGTGCCTCTGGGTGGACCTGTTGGTCAGCAACCTTCCAGAGTGGCTGGATCCGGTATGGGGGCAGGCAGCCGACACGCACGACACCCTGCATCGGCACCTGCAGCTGCCCTCCGATCCGCTGCGCTTGGTGCTGCTGGGCGCCGCAGGGTTGCTGTGGTTGCACCGGCAAGGCCAGCAGCCCGTCGCGCCCCCCACCACAGCGGCAGGACGACAGGCCGCGCGGCTTCCGTACCTCTTGGATACGCTGGACCTGACGGGAACCGCCGCGCGTCGCCTGTTCTCGCCACCTGACCGAGCCAGCGCCATTCTGCCGCCGGACACCACGCGCGCCGGCATGCCTGCCACATCGTCCGCAACCGACACTACGCGTCTATTGTCTCCGGCACTTCCGGCCGCGCTGGCAACAGCTGCGGCGCTGGTGCCGCTGGTTCCCTCGGCGGGGCAACGGCGCGCCACCCCACTCGTGGCCGGCGTGGCGGCCGCGGTCGCAGGCGCAAGCCTCATCGGGTGGCGACTCCATGCGGCTTATGCCGCCTACGCGGCGGCAGTGCAGCAGATGGGGGAACGGATCGAAGACGCCCTGTACGGCGCGGCGGCGACGCGCGAGGCACAGGAACTGGGCGAAGCGCTGTGGGTACGCATGGCGGCGCTTGCCCACTGGGGCACGGGCAACGCGCGCAGCACCCCGGCCGATACCGCCGGGCTGGCATCGCAGGCCCACGTGGTGCTTGCCCTGCCCGTCGAGCAGCACGCGCTCACCTATCGCCAGGCACTGCGCGCGGTGTGCCGGCTGGACGATGGGGTCGACGACGCACTGCTCGACGCGGCAACCGGCTGGGCGCTGCAGCGGGCGCCGCGTTCGGTGCCGCAGCCAAAGCCCGATCTGTACATACCCCCGTCCGCTGAGTCCGACGTGGCCGCCACGCAGGACCTCGCCAACCTCATCGAAGTGGCGTGGACGCTGCGCGATACGGCCTCTACAGGGACCCCTGCACTGCCTGGACAACACACCTTCCAGCCGGCCGACGGGTCGCCGTTCGCGCGCGCGCTGCAGGCCGTACGCCAGCAGCTGATCGTGCTGTACCGCGAGGACGAGTTCCTCGACCGCCTGTATGCAGAACGCACGCCCCCCTCTTCGCTCGCTGTGGCCAATGGCACCTTGACCGGAAAGCGTGCCACCTCGGGCACCGTGGTGGTGCTCCACCCGCAACCTGGTACGCCCGACAACGCAGCATGGTCGGCGCAGACGGGCGCGCTGCTGGGCGGACTGCAGCGCGCGGTGCTGGACGCGGGCACCTGCTTCGACAACGCGCTGCCCGCGCGACTGGATTGCGCCTTGGGGTTCTATCTTGAGCAGGCTGCCCCGGCATCAGCGCAAGCACCCGCCACGCTGGAAATCGCCATCCACCGCCTTGAGCGCGCGTTGCAGCATGCGCAGGGGGGCACCGCAGCCGCCAACGATACCGCCACGCTGGTGCGGCTGCATGCGCGCGTGCAGTACCTGAAGTCGGTGCCCATCCGTGGTCTGCCGCCGGACTGGGGCAGCTGGCGGCCCGACCCGCGCTCGCACCTTGGCCACAACATGGCACTGGCACGCGGCCTGCTGCTGCAGCTCTCGCAACATCCGGAGCTGCTGTCGCTGTGCTGGCATCGGCACGCCGATCCGGCGCAGCTCAGCTACCCCGCAGTCGGGCCCGTTCGCGCGCGCGCGCTCGATGGCTCGGGGAGCGTGACGTTGTTCGACGCCGCGCAGCCACCTGCCGCGCTGCGCGCGATCGGTACGATGCTGCGCGGCCTCGCCGCCGTGCTGCATGCACCCGCGCGCTCCGATGGCCGCCTTGGGGTTCCGGAAATGCTGGCGTACTACGAATCGCCGCTGCCGCCGATTCCCATGGACGACGCGCAGTTCGATGCCTGCCTCGATGCGCTTGAGCTGCAGATGGCGCGCCAGCGGCGGCCGGCGGCCGAGCGCGGCGGCATCTGGGTGGAGTGGGACGAACGCAGCAATTCGACCGCACAGCAGGACCATCAACGGCTGCTGGATGCGCTCTGGAATCGCATCGATGCGTTGCCGGTGACGCTGGACCAGGCGCTGGCGCATCAACACGTTGTGCCGGTGCCGTCATCTCCACTGCATGAGGCGTGGCGCGACGCTCAGGATCTGTTGCGGCAGGTATTCGAACAGCCCGGCGTGTGGCTGGAGATGCGGCGCACCAACGCATCGTTCCATGCGCTCCGCGTCGGCACGGACGGCCTGACGGCACGGTTACGGTCCACGGGGCAAAGCGTCGTTGTGGTCGACGCGTTTTCCGCCCAGCCCGCCCCCCTGTCCGCGTTGCTGGAGGCACTGCATCGGACGATCGACCGGCTCGGCAGGTTCTCGCCCGGCGACGCCGTGCCGCTCACCAATGCCCTGCAGTTCCACGGCGCCTACCCGCGGCCCGCGTCGGCAACGTGCGAGGTACCGGCCGCATGCACGCGGGGTGCGCTGCTGCTGGCAATCGCGCAGGTAACCGAGCGCTGGCAGCGTCATGCCCCCAACCCGCCCAGCTGGCGGCAGGCCAGCAACGAGTTGCAGGACCTGGGCGGTGTGCTGATGCAACACCCCGACGCCGCCACGCGCCTGCACCGCCCGTCACTGGGCACCACCAGCATGGCCACCGTCCCACCCGCACTGCGCGCCTTTGCCGGGCTGCTGGCGGACGCTCGCGTGCAGGCCGCGCTTGCCCGCGAAGACGTCATGCCCCACACGATGGGCGTGAATTCAACGGGGGCTGTCCTGTTGCAGGGCGCGACCGGCTCACCGCATCCACTCGCTCTGCCGCCGGCAGCGTTGAATGGCACGTCGGCGGACGGGTCCTTGAGCGCGCTGCGCGGCATCGCGCGCCAGCTCGGGGGACAAGTGCGTTCCGACGGCAGGATCGCAATCTCCCAACAGCTCGCCGCGCACGGCGGTTGCGGACCGCAGGAGACGGCTGCTCTGAATGGCACGGCACGCTGCGTGGAACGACTGCTCGGCGAGGTGCGGTTGGGGATGCGGGCCGATCTTCTGCACGCTGCCGATCTGCTCGACACGGCGGACCTCGAGCGGCTGCACCAGGCCATCACCGACTTCAGAACACAGCACGTGCCGGACGATCAGTCCCTGCTGGAATACCTCGGCACACCGGTGGTGGAAGGCGGCGGGCCCACCTGGGACGAACCGCAGCGCAGCGCGCATCTGCTGGCGTGCATCGCGCGCACGCCACGGGCGCTCGCATTGCAGACCGCGCTGCTGCAGGCGCTGGGCTGGCACCGGGGCTGCCGCGCCGCACCCACCTCGCCCACGCTGCTGGCCAGCCTGACCCGGCACGCCATCGTGCTGGATCTGGGGCCCCGCTCCGACCGCGATGCCCGGGTCCTGCTCGGCTATCACCTGCACAAACACTCGAACTGGGGCCGCACCCATGCCCGGATCCGCGTGGATTTCCAGGACTACCTGCGCAGCATGGGGCAGCTGCCCCATGCGCTGCTCGGCATGGCGGCCACGCTTGCGCTGCAGGACCTGGCGCCCGAGCTTCTGGTCGAGGATGTGCCGGACAACCTTGTCTACGCCAACACCATCGCCTCCATCAACTTCATCAGCGGCGTGCACCTTGCCGAACGCATCCAGCGCGGGCTGTCACAGCAGATGCGATTCAGCGAACTGCTCACCCTGTCGGCCGACCTGACCCAGGACGCCGACACGCCCGACATCGTCAAGCAGCTGGCGCTGGATGCGCGGCGCCTGCCAACACTGGATTGGTACGTCTTCCGGCAGCTGGAGCATCAATCGGGTCTGCCTGCGCCTCCCGCTGCCGGCCAGCGCATCGAGGTGGCGCTGGACGCGTTCGATCAGCGCGTGACCGACATCGAACAGGCCATCGACGACGTGCTGGCACCGCTGCCGTACCGCATGCAGTTGTTGGAAACGGAGATCCGTCGCGTGTTTCCCACGTATCCGGGCATTCTCACCAGCCACCCGTGGAACTCGACCCGCTTCCGCCTGTTCGAGGACGACGCCGCGATCGGACGCTGCTTCCCGTTCCACGAACTGGTGGCTGCGGGTGTGCTGCGCGACGCGTCGGCGCCATGGCGCCCGTGCCGCAGCTTCGTTCCCCGCACACCGATTCGACAGGCCCAGGGCGATCCGGCGTACGACGCTGCGGTAAATCGGGCCTATGCGCAGATGAAGCCCCAGCTGGACAGGCTGCCCAACATCACCCTCCAGTACCAGCAACGCTTCGACGCCTATTTCCGCGCCGCGCAGCACGGCTACGGCGTGCTCATCGAGGAAGCGCTGTATCAGCGCCCGGAGGACGAACGCGTGGCGCTGCTGCGCGGTGATGTGGAGGTGTTCACCCTGCGCACGCATGAGCCGGAGCTGGAAGCGCAGCAGGAAACCCGCAACGACACCGACCCTTACCGCGGCCGCTTCGGCATCGTGTACACGCTGAAGATTGACGGGCAACCCCGGCATTTCCAGCTGTTTCCGCTGCAGAGCAGAATCCTACCGCTGCCACTGGAAGGGCCCCTGCCACTGGGCGGCGTCCTGCAGAACCGCAGCGTGCGCCTGCGCAGCGGCAACGTCGCCACCATCCAGGTGCGCCGCGGCACTTCACTGCCCGTGGACTGGAATGCCTACGCCTCGGACCAGGCACCGGTCGAAGGCATCTCGTCGCTGGTGATCGTCGAGCGACTGCCGGTACCGCCTGCCGCCCCCGGCGAACGCATGCGCTCGCCGTTCCACGCGCTGGTGGGGCCTGTCCAGCGCGGGTTCTTCTGGCTGGATGCTGCGGCGTTCCGTCGTGAAGGGTGGGCACCCACCAGCTACGAAACCTACCTGGAGGACAAGCCGCTGTGGCTCAAGACCGTAGATTTCCTTGTGCCGTTCGTCGAGAACCTGCGCAGCCTCTCCTCGAAGAACCGCAATGAATTCGGCATGGCCGCGTTCGGCCTGTATCTGGAATCGATCATCGTGGTGGGCCCGATCATCGGCGGCGTGGTCAAGGTGTTGGCTCGGCCGGGCCTGAGGATGACGATGCCGCGCGCCGCCGAACTGTCCCGGGTATTGGCACGCGGCGCGGTGGATGCGGTCAACCCGGCGGCCGGCAGCCTGACGCTCCTGCGCCTCGGCGTGTGCGTCGTGCAACGCGGCGCCCGCGGCAATCTGCGTTTCCTGTGGCCGATAACCGGTCCCGACCCAACCACGGCCAGCGCCATCGGCGTGCGCTGGGTGATGCGTGAGGGGATGGCCATCGCCAAGAAGGGCCACACGCTGGCCTCGTCGCTGTACGACGTCCGACTGCGCACGGTCGATGGCATCCCCAATACCCTGGTCGCCCCGTTGCCGGGCGGCGACGAGTCCCGCGCCCTGCACCTGATCGACCCGGCAACGCTGTCGCTGTACGGCGCCCCGCTGGAAGAGCGCATCGGCAGCAGCGGCGGCGCGGCCGGCATGCTGTTCAAGGCAGGCAGCAACGTGCGCGCGCCGCATGTGTCGCCCGGCAAGGCGGTCAAGCCGATCAAGCAAGGGCCCAAGGCATCGGAGGAGGAGGACGATGACGCGCACATTCCGTTGCAGCCCCCCGACCTGTCATTGGCCACGCGCGAGGGCCGCACCCCGCCGGCTGTTCATCGATGATGCCACCGCCCGCGCGCTCAGGGATCGTGCGCGGGCGGACCGTCCTGCACCAGGTGGATGTCGGTCGGCGAGGACAACGCGATGTGTGCGGCGGCGAACTTCTGCAGCATGGTGAAGTACAGGTCACTGCGCACCCCGTACACCGCGCGCGGTCCGGAGGTGTAGGCGAAGCTGTTGATGGCCACCTGCCCGTTGGCGATCGAGTCGATGAACACCGATGGCGCGGGGTCGGCAAGCACGCCCACATGCTCGGTGTAGGTGTCCAGCAGGATCTGCCGCACCGCCGCCACATCCGTATTGAGCGGCACCGTGAACTGGATCTGGATCCGGCCCTGGGCGTTGCCCATCGTCATGTTGCGGATGGTCTTGGTGATCAGCTCGGAGTTGGGCACGATCAGGGTGGATTTGTCGCCCACCTGGATCTCGGTGGAGCGCACGTTGATGCGCTTGATGTCGCCCTCCTGGTCGCCCAGCTTCACCCAGTCGCCGATCTTGACCGGCCGCTCAGCCAGCAGGATGAGGCCGGACACGAAGTTCTGCGTGATCGCCTGCAGGCCGAAGCCGATACCCACCGACAGCGCGCTGACCACCAGCGCCAAGCGCTCGAAGCCGATCCCCAACGCGGTCAGGCCCCAAAGTACTGCTGCGATGATGCCCAGGTAGCGGGTGACGGTGCTGATCGAGTTGCGCGCGCCGGCATCGAGCTCGGTCTTGGGCAGGTAGGTATCGGTCAGCCAGCGCTGGAAGGCCTGCATCACCGCCCAGACCAGCAGGAAGGCCAGCACCGCGTACAGCACGCTGCTCGGCTTGAGCGTCAGGTTGTCGCCGAGATGGATGCCCTTGGACAGCGTATCCAGGCCACCGTACAGCGCGCTCAGATTGCCCAGCGGCGCGGTCAGCGCCATGACCGCGAGCAGGATCACGCCAATGCGCAGCCCGGCCGAGAGCAGCACGCCGGCCTGCACCAGCCGCGACTCGCTCAGGCCGGTGGTCAGCAGGACGGTGCGGCCCACACTGCTGGTCGGGCATAGCAGCCAGGTGGCCAGATCGTCGGCAAATTTCAGCAGCAGCGAGGCGGCCATCAGCACCACCGCGCCCCAGACCAGCTGCTGGGCCACGAACAGCGCCAGATTGAGGTAGCCCAGCAGGGTGGCGATCACCGCCGCGGCCACGACCACGTGCCCGGCCAGCCGTGCGACCACGATCCAGCCACTGCGCCGCGGCGGGCCCTTGGCCTTGCCGTCGGAATGCGCCTGCGCCTCCAGCTTCGCGGCGGCCTCATCGGTCTGGCGGCGGTGCATGCGCCCCAACGAGACCAGGATGGCGATGATCAGCGCCATGTAGGTGAGGGCGATCAGGCCATCAACCGCCACCGTGGTGATCGCGCTGGTGCGGGCGGCGCGGTTGAGCGCCATCAGCACGATGCTGATCCAGGTCAGCCCGGCCGCACCCCATGCGTATTTGCGCAGGTGCCACGCAGCGGTGTCATCCAGGTTGAGCAGGCGCCACGACGGGCGCTTGGGCACCAACAGGGCGGCGCTCAACGCGGTGATGAAGGCGGCGATGTAGGTCGCCACCTCGATGCTGAACACCACTTTCTGGAGCTGCGGCGGAATCGCGCCGATCGCATCCAGTGCACCGATGAACACCACGCAGGCCAGGCCCGGCAGCATCGTGCCCACCACCAGCAGCCACACCGCCAGACCGGAGCGGCGCAGGCGCCCGTCCGGCGCCCGCTCTGACGCCGCATACCTGCGTCCGGCCGCACGCAGCCACAGCCGCAGCGGGAGGAACATCAGCAACGCCACCGCGAGACCGGCAATCGGCGCGGTCCAGCCGTGCTGGGCAATCGCCTTGCGCGCGGTGTTTTCGGCCTGCCGGTAAAGCGACCCGAGTTCCTTCAGGTCGGTGGGCACATCGTGGGCGAACTGTCGCCACAGCGACGGCGACAGCGGTGAATTGACTTTGCGGGCCAGGTCCTCGCTGAGCTGGGTGACGCGCATCTTCTCGACATCGGCGCCTAGCTGCTTGGCATCCACGGCCAGCAGCTTGGCCCGGGCGATAGCCGCGGCGATGTCGGCGCGCTGCTGGTTCAGCGCCTTGCGCTGCTGGGCAACGTCGCGTGCCTCCACGCTGCCTTCGGGCACCGTGCCCAGCTGGGTGAGGCGGGTGTCGAGCTGGTCCAGCTCCGGCTGCAGCGTGGCCTGTGCATCGTCCGCATCGCGTTGCACCGCCATCGCGCGTTCAAACAGCGGGGTAAGCGTCTCGCGCGTATCCGCATCGGGCAGCGCGGCTCGGATCGCCTTCAGCTCCTTGTCGGCCTGGGCCAGCTGCGCCTTGGCCTGGTCTGCAGGATCGTCCGGGGTCTGCGCCCAGGCCCCGGGGACCATGCACAGCCAGGTGAACAGCAACACGGCGGTCAGCGGCCGCAACAGGGGGAAGCGAGGACGGAAGGACAAACCTGCACCTGGAGTTCACGCGCACATCGCGCCTTCCTGAACTATAAACCGAGCCGCGTTTACACCGGGTATGCGCGCTCAGTACTTCAGCCGCAGCTCCTCGACCTGCGGCCGCAGGGCCGCGTACCAGTCCTGGAACTCCTCTTCGCTGATTTCCTCCGGTGCGTACACCGCCACCTCGTCCCACGCGTGGTCGGTCGGCAGCGGCTGGCGCGGGCCCGCCCGCAAGGAATACGTCACCCCTTCGTGCTCCACCACCTCGTCCACGGTTTCCCAGCGTGCGCGGGCGAAGCCGCCCTCGTTCTTGAGCAGAATCACCAGATACATACGCAGCTCCTTGAAGGGGTCGAGTGGGCGCGTGGCGCCCGCCTGGCCAGCATAGCGTCGGGCCTATCCGCATGGCGTCACGCCACGGCAACACATCGTTTCCGCGTCAAGATCGGCTTCACTCTGCCGTGGCGTCGGTATCTGCATCGTGGCGATCAATTCCGCCACCGTGCATGCGATGAACACCCACGCAGACCTGAAAACCGTTCCCGACCTCAAGCTGCCGCGGTACCTCGGCACCTGGTATGAAATCGCGCGGCTGCCCATGAAACATGAGCCGGCCGAGTGCACCGATGTCAGCGCCCACTACAGCCTGAAGGAGAACGGCCACGTCGCCGTGCTCAACCGCTGCCGGCTGGGCAATGAGATCGAAGAAGCCGAAGGCGAAGCCTGCGCGGTGGACAACGACAGCGCGCGGCTGGAGGTCAGTTTTCTGCCCAAGGGCCTGCGCTGGATTCCGTTCACCAAGGGCGACTACTGGGTCATCCAGGTCGCGCCGGACTACAGCGTGGCGCTGGTCGGCAGCCCCGACCGCAAGTTCCTGTGGCTGCTTGCACGCGAACCGCAGCTGGACGCCACCACCCGGGAACACTACCTGGCGCAGGCGCGCCAGCAGGGCTTCGACCTCACCACGTTGATCCATACCCCGCACACCGGCCGTCCGACTGCCTGACCGCATGGACCTCAAGAGCGGTTATCCCTTCTGGGCAGTCAGCAATGGGCTGATGCATGCTTTCCCGCCCCTGCAGCAGGACCTGCGTTGCGACGTGCTGGTGGTAGGTGGCGGCATCAGCGGCGCGCTGATCGCCAACGAGTTGTCTGCCCACGGCCATGACGTGGCACTCATCGAGCAGCGCGACATCGGCTGGGGCAGCACGGCGGCCAGCACCGCGCTGCTGCAGTACGAAATCGATACCCACCTGATCGATCTGGCCCAGCAGTACGGCGAGCCGGCCGCGGTGATGGCCTACCGCGCCTGCGCCGAGGCGATCGGCGACCTGCGCGCCGTGGCGGGTGACTTCCGCGGCGTGGACTGCCAGCCGATGCAGAGCCTGTACTACGCCAGCAAGCGCCGCCATCGCGCGGTGCTGCAGGAGGAGTACGCGCTGCGCCTTCGGCACGGCTTCGACGTGCGCTGGTTGGATGCCGATGCGGTGCGCGAGGGCTACGGCATCGAGGCCCCGGGCGCGATCCTGAGTGCCTTGGCCGCGCGCGTGGATCCCTATCAGCTGACCTATCGCCTGCTGATGCGCCTGCAGAAGCGCGGCTGCCCGGTGCATGACCGTACCGTGCTGCACACCCTGGAACCCACCACACGCGGCGTCACCGCGACCACTCCGGAAGGCGTGCGCATCCGCAGCCGGCACGTGGTGCTGGCCACCGGCTACGCCGGCCAGCAGTGGCTGAAGCAGCGGGTGGCGCGCAACCGCAGCAGCTACGCCTTCATCACCGACCCGATCGACCCGGCCGAGCTCGGGCCGCTGGCCGATACCATGGTGTGGGAGTCGGCGCGCCCGTACCTGTACATGCGCAGCACCGGCGACCACCGCCTGCTGGTCGGCGGCGAGGACGATACGGTGGACATTCCGGCGCGCCGCGACGGCCGCGTGGCGTCGAAGACCGGTACGCTGCTCAAGCAGGTGGCCAAGCTGTTCCCGCACCTGCCGTTGCGGCCGGCGTTCTCCTGGGGCGGCACCTTCGCCGAGACCCATGACGGGCTGCCGTTCTTCGGTCCGCACCCGCAGTGGGGCGCGCGGGTCCTGTTCGCCATGGCCTACGGCGGCAACGGCATCACCTATTCGATGATCGGCGCGGGGTTGCTGCGGGCGCGCATCGAACGCCGCCGCCATCCCCTGGAAGGCCTGTTCGGCTTCGCACGGGTGACCTGACCCAGACGACCGCGGATCACGGCGCAAGGTTCCCCTTGCACGCCAGCCCATGACAGGCATCATTCAACCTACGCCTGTTAGCGTCAGCGCTGTCGGCCGCATTGCCTGCCCCGGAGCCCCACCATGATCCGCCCGCTTTCCCTGCTGTTGTGCCTGCTGGCCCCCGGTGTAGTGCTGGCGCAGTCCGCTGCCGGTGCCACTGGGCCACAGTCGGCGACCGATCTGGACCTGTCGCTCCCGCAGCAGCCGCTGCAGTACCTGAACGACCCGACCCTGCGAGGCGACCCGCCGGGCACCTTCTACGGCGACAAGACCGGCCGTCGCGCCACCCCGCGCAACGGCGCGTCCAACGGCATCGCCGACATCGCCGACGACAAGCTGCGGGTCAATGGCAGCATCACCACCGGCATCGGCTACGCCAAGAACTTCGGCAATACGCATTACAACGCCGCCGAGTTGAACCTCAACAAGAATTACACCAACGACGACGGCAAGACCCGCAACATGAACCTCAACATCCAGATCAGCGAGGGCAAGGGCCCGGGCTTCTATGGACCGTATGGGGGTGGGTATGGCGGTTACGGCCGTGGCTGGGACGGTCCGCCCCCCGTGGGCTGGTAACCGACTTCGCACGCTTCACCAGCACGGCCGGGGAAACCCGGCCGTTTGCATGTCCGGGTTCAGTCCCACCAGCCGTCGCGGCGGCTGCTCAGCACACGGCCATCGTGACCGCTCATGCGTACATCCACGCGCTGGTTGCGGGCATTGCGCGCCTCCAGGGTCCAGGTCGCGCCGTCCCGCTCGACCGATTCGATCTTCGTCAGCCCGGCCTTGCCGGCCAGGGTGAGGATCTGCCCGGCATCGAGCATGGCGCGTCCATCGCGTGGATCGAAGATCTCGCCCGTGGTTGGGTCGATGATCACATCGTCCACGCTGCCATCGGCACGGGTCACATCGGCTTCCCACACGCCGTCATCGCGCTCCAGCTCGTGCACCTGGGTGTAGCCGGCGGCGCGCAGCTTGGCCTGCACGTCGGCAGCGGAGAGGTCGGCGGCAAAGGCCGGGGCGGTGGTGAAGGCGGCCGCCAGGGCGGCGACGAGGATCAGCTTGGTCATGGGGTTGTTCCTGAAAGGGCCGGACCATCCCGGCGCCGCCAGTCTGGCAAGCGCCCTTAAGCGGACCATGAGCCCGGCTGTCAGGAACCGTTTAAGCGCGCGGCGTATACCGTATGCAGCCCTTCCTGCCCCGCCGCCATGCCCGCCCTGTCGCTGCTCCTGCCCCTGCTGTTGACCGCCGCCGCGCAGGACCCCATGCGGGTCCTCGATGGTGGCGCGCGCCAGCAGCAGGCCGTGCGCCAGGCCGTGCAGCAGGGCCGCTACGTGCCACTGGAAACGGTGGTGCGCGACGCCCTGCGTCGCTACCCGGGACAATTGCTGGAAGTGGAGCTGGACGATGGCAGGTACGAAATCGAGATCCTCGGCGCCAACGGCGTGGTGATGGAACTGGACTATGATGCGACCAGCGGCCGCCTGCTCAAGATGGAGGAGGACTGATGCGCCTGCTGCTTGCCGAGGACGATGCCCTGCTCGCCAGCCAGCTGCAGCTGCTGCTCGAGGACGCCGGCTACGTGGTGATCCACAGCAGCGAGGGCCGTGACGCCGAGTACCAGGGCCAGGTGGAGGACATCGCCGCGGCGATTGTCGATCTGGGCCTGCCAGGGCTCGATGGGTTGAGCGTGATCGAGCGCTGGCGCGAGGCCGGGCGCGATTTTCCGGTGCTGGTGCTCACCGCACGCACGCGCTGGCACGACAAGCTGGCCGGCTTCGATGCCGGTGCCGATGACTTCCTGACCAAGCCCTTCCAGCCCGAAGAGCTGCTGCTGCGGCTGCGCGCGTTGATCCGCCGCAGCGCCGGCCATGCCAGCCCGCGCCTGCAATGCGGCCCGCTGCGGCTGGACGTCAATGCCGGCCGCTTCGAGCTGGACGGCGTGCCGCTGCCCCTGAGCCCACAGGAGCACCGCATCCTGAGCTACTTCATGCACCACCCCGATGTGGTGATCAGCCGTTCGCGGCTGGGCGAGCATGTGTATGAGGCCGGCTTCGATCCGGAGTCCAATACGCTGGATGTGTTGATCGGGCGGATCCGCCGCAAGCTCGGCAGCACGCTCATCCACACCCATCGCGGCCAGGGCTTCCGCCTGTCGGCGCAGCCATGAAGACCCGCTCGCTGCGCAGCCGCCTGCTGTTGGCCGGTGGGTTGGGCATGGTGCTGGTCTCGGCACTGGCCACGTGGTGGCTGGGCGCGATGTACGAGCGTTCGGCGCGTACCGCCATGGACCAGCAGCTGGGCAACGACCTGATCGCGGTGCTGGCGCTGGTGGAAGCCGATGCGCAGGGCGGCGTGCAGGTGCGCGGCGAGCTGGGCGACGAACGCTATCGGCGCGTCTTTTCCGGCGCTTACTGGCAGCTCCAGGATGCGCAGGGCCAGGCGCTGGGACAATCGCGTTCGCTCTGGGATGAAACGCTCACGGTTCCCGCAACGCTGCGCACCGGGCCCGCCCAGTCCTTCGACACCACAGGCCCATTGCAGCAGCCGCTGCGTGCCCTCGCCCAGCAGGTCACCCTGCCGCGCGCGGCGACCCCGCTGCGGGTGGTGGTGGCTACCGACCGCAGCCAGCTGGATGCGCAGGTGACCGCGTTCCGCCAACGCACCGCGCTGGCGCTGATCATGCTGATCGCGCTGTGGTTCGCCGTGCTGGTCACCCAGGTGCATTACGGGCTGCGCCCGCTGACTGAGCTGGGTCGCATCGCCGAGCAGGTGCGCAATGGCGAGAACGTGCGTTTCCCGCAGCAGGGCCTGGTGAAGGAAGTGGCGCCGTTGGCGGGCGAGCTCAATGCGCTGTTGGACCACCATGGCCGCATGGTGCTGCGTGCACGGCGCAGTGCCGAAGATCTGGCACATGCACTGAAGACGCCCTTGACCGTGCTGACCACCGAAGCGGCGGGCGACGGCAATGACTGGCGCCGCACGCTGCGCAGCGAGACCGCGCGGATGCAGGCGAGCATTGACCGCTACCTGGCGGTGGGGGTGGCGGCCGACCACCAGCAGCGCACGCCGGTGGCACCGGTGGTGGTTGCGCTGTGCCGGTTGATGCAGCGCGTGCATGGCGAGCGTGAGGTGGTGTTCGCCTTCGATGCGGAGGCGGTTGGCGTGTTCGCCGGTGCACGCGAGGATCTGGAGGAGATGCTGGGCAACCTGCTCGACAACGCGGGCAAGTGGGCCGCGCGGCGGGTGGAGGTAACGGTCGCGCAGACCGGGAACCGCATCCATATCGAGGTCAACGACGATGGCCGTGGGTTGCCGGAAGACGATCTTGAACGCGTGTTGGGGCGCGGCGTTCGGTTGGACGAGCGCGCGCCGGGCAGCGGTCTAGGATTGGCGATCGTGGCCGACATTGCCGAGAGTTACGGCGGTGGGTTGGCGTTGCGCAATCGCACGCCGGGGCTGCAGGCGACGTTGACGTTGCCGGCCCCGCCGTAGAGCCGGGCTCTGCCCGGCTGCGCGGGCAGGTTACCTGCCCGCGTGCATCCACCAGCAGTCAATCGCATCCAGCACGATGTGCACCATCAACCCGATCCCGAACAGGCGGGTCTTCTTCGGCACGCACAGCCCGGCGTACACCGCGATCGCCGGTGCGGTATGCAACGGATGGAAGCCGATGCTGCAGCGGTTCGGGGCGTAGATCGGGTCGGCCAGCAGATGGTCCAGGTCGATGATCCAGCCCAGCAGCAACAGCGCCCAGGCCGACAGGAACCGCTTGCGCCAGAACATCCACGCCAGCAAAGCCGGCACCGCCGCATGCAGGAACAGATGGAAGATGGCGCGGCTGCTCATCGAGCCGCCGCGCCGTACGCGTTGATGTCGACCGCGCCGATCAGACCAGCGGCTCGTCGGACAGGTAGGTGTAGCCGGTCAGGCCTGCTTCCAGCGCGTCGGACAGCTCCTGCGCACGCGCCGGCGAAAGCTTCGCCGCTGCCACCCGCTCGGCATAACTCGCACGCAGGTCCGCGAGGCTGTAGCCCACGTAATCGAGCATCACATCGGTGGTATCACCACGACGCTGCTGGGTGATCGCGTAACCACCGGCATCGGCCCGCACTTCCACCGCGTCGGTGTCGCCGAACAGGTTGTGGATGTCGCCCAGGATCTCCTGGTACGCACCGACCATGAAGAAGCCGATGCGGTAGCTTTCGCCCGGCTTCACCGCATGCAGCGGCAGCGAGGTATCCAGGCTTTCGTTCTCGACGTAGGTCTTGACCATGCCGTCCGAATCGCAGGTCATGTCGGCGATGATGCCGCGGCGCTGCGGTTGCTCGTCCAGGCGCTCGATCGGCACGATCGGGAACACCTGGTCGATCGCCCAGGCGTCCGGGATCGACTCGAACACGCTGAAGTTGACGAAATACTTGTCCACCAGGCGCTCGTTCAACTCGTCCAGTGCCGGGCGGTGGCTCTTCTCGTCGTAGCTCAGGCGCGCGCGCACGGCGTGGGCGATGGCGTAGAACAGATCGTCGATGCGCGCCCGCTGCGGCAGGTCGATCTGGCCCAGCGCATAGCTGGACAGGCCTTCGGCGTGGAAATGCTGGGCTTCCTGGAACAGCTCCACAGCCGGGCGCTGGTCCAGGTCGTCGTGGATCTCACGCAGGTGGCGGATCGCGGCCGGCTCGTCGTCGTGCTGGTCCGGCACGCGGCCTTCCTGCGCCTCTTCGACCTCGGACACGTTGGCGATCAGCACCGCGTGGTGCGCGGTCATCGCCCGGCCACACTCGGTGACAATGCGCGGCGGGGTCAGGCCATGCTCCTCGCAGGCGTTGGCCAGCGGCTGCACGATGTTGCTGGCGTACGAATCCAGGCCGTAGTTGATCGAGCAGAAGCTGCGCGAACGGGTGCCTTCGTAATCCACGCCCAGCCCGCCGCCGACGTCCACGTGGGTGATCTTCGCGCCCAGGCGCGAGAGCTCCACGAAGTAGCGGGTGGCTTCGCGCATGCCGTTGGCGATATCGCGCACGTTGGAGATCTGCGAGCCCATATGGAAATGCAGCAGGCTGAGGCAGTCGGCGTACTCGGTGTCGCGCAGCGACTTCCACAAGTCCAGCAACTGGCGCGGGGAGAGGCCGAACTTGGCCTTGTCGCCGCCGCTGTTCTGCCACTTACCCGCGCCGAGCGAGGCCAGGCGCATGCGCACGCCCAGGCCCGGCTTCACGTCCAGCGCCTTGGACTCCTCCAGCACCAGCTTCAGCTCGGAGGGCTTCTCGATCACGATGAAGGTCTGCAGGCCCAGCTTGCGGCCGATCAGGGCCAGCCGGATGTACTCGCGGTCCTTGTAGCCGTTGCAGACGATCAGCCCGCCCGGGCGCGACAGCGCCAGCACGGCCATCAGCTCCGGCTTGCTGCCGGCCTCCAGGCCGAAGCCCTCGCCGTGATGGCTGGCCAGGGTGCCGGCCACGCCACGGTGCTGGTTGACCTTGATCGGGTACACCGCCGTATAGCCGCCGGCGTAGTCCCAGTCGGCCTGGGCCTGGCCGAATGCGGCCTGCAGCTTGCCGAGGCGCTGGCCGAGGATGTCCGGGAAGCGCACCAGCAGGGGCAGCTTGGCCCCGCCCGCGCGTGCGGCGTCCACGATATTCGGCAAGGACACCACCGGGCCGTCCTGGCCAGTCGGTCTCACCACCATGTGTCCTGCCTGATCCACGTCGAAGTAACCATCCGCCCAATGCGGAATCGAGTAGGTCTTGCGGGCTTGGTCGAGGGACCAATCGGTCATTTCAGTGGGCCTGGTTGGTAAAAAAGGGGGTGCATGATAACGCCTATATGGCGACAGCTCCGTTATCATGCGCGCCCGCGCCCGTGCCCGTGCCCAGGTTGGAACCTGAACAGGGCTGCCCGGCGTTATCCCCCCCTCCGAACAGGACCGTTACCCCATGACTGACAACAACAACTGGTACATCGAGCACTTCGAGCGCACCGGCTCGGCCATCGGCTACCGCCTGACGGGCAAGCTGGACGAGGTGCAGTCGCCGTTCCAGAAGATCGAGATCTTCGCGACCACCGACTGGGGCAATCTGATGACCATCGATGGCGCCATCATGTTGACCAGCAAGGACAACTTCTTCTATCACGAGATGATCAGCCACCCGGTGCTGTTCACCCATGCCGCCCCCAAGCGCGTGGTGATCATCGGCGGCGGTGACTGCGGCACCCTGCGCGAGGTGCTCAAGCACCAGGGCGTGGAGAGCGTCACCCAGTGCGACATCGACGAGCAGGTCACCCGCATGGCCGAGAAGTACTTCCCGGAACTGTGCGATTCCAACGGCGACCCGCGCGCCGAGCTGATGTTCGACGACGGCGTGGCCTACATGGCCAACTGCCCGGCCGGCAGCGTGGACGTGGTGATCGTCGATTCCACCGATCCGGTCGGCCCCGGCGAGGGCCTGTTCAACAAGGCCTTCTACGAGAGCTGCTTCAAGGCTCTGAAGGACGACGGCATCCTGGTGCAGCAGTCCGAATCGCCGCTGATGCAGCTGGACCTGATCAACGAAATGCGCACGGAAATGGGCAAGGCCGGCTTCCAGTCCTTCAAGACCCTGCCGTTCCCGCAGCCGTGCTACCCCACCGGCTGGTGGAGCGTGACCCTGGCGCGCAAGGGCCAGAGCAGCTTCGACTTCCGCCAGGCCGATTCGGCCTCGAAGAGCTTCGACACGCTGTACTACACCGCCGCGCTGCATACCGGCGTGCTGGTGACCCCGCCCTTCGTGGCGGCAGCCCTGAAGGGCTGATCGAAACGCGTACCGACCAACGGTCGGTACCTAAAAAAACCCGCGCTGGCGACAGCGCGGGTTTTTTCGTTCTGGTAGGTATCGACCGTTGATCGATACGGGCCTCAAAGGGCCCAGATCCCAGCAATGACCAGCAACACCAGCCCCCACTTGATCGCGTGGTAGGCGAACGCGCTGCGCGCGCGCAGCGCCTTGGCCTTCAGGCGCACCTTGTACAGGCCACCGAACGCCTTGTTGACGCCGCCGGTGGGGTCGCCGGGGAAGTTCGGCGAGGCGCCACCGGCCAGCAGCGTGGCGGCCACGGCGCGGTTGAACAGGCCCGGCAGGCCGAACCGCAGCGGGCGGGCGATGTCGCAGAACAGGATCACCCGGTCCGCGTCGGTCTCGTTGTGCGCATGGTGCACATAGGTCTCGTCGAACATCATCCACTCGCCATCGCGCCAGCTTTTGCGGATGCCGTCCACCTCGATGTAGCAGCGGTCGTCATTCGGCGTGGCCAGGCCAAGATGCAGCCGCAGCGAACCGGCGAACGGGTCGCGGTGCGGGCGCAGCTCGCTGCCCGGCGGCAGCTGCGCGAACATTGCCGCGCGCACGTCCGGAATGGACTCCAGCAGCGCGGTGGTCTGCGGGCACAGCACCTTGGCCGACGGGTGCGAGGGGCCGTACCACTTCAGGTAGAAGCGCTTCCAGCCGCGACGGAAGAACGAATTGAAGCCGGCGTCGTTGTAGCTGCTGGACGCGGCGATCTTGTCCGCGTCGCGCAGCGCCAGCGCCTCGTCGCGGATCATCTGCCAGTTGTCGCGCAGCGGCTGCAGCTGCGGGAACGACTGGCCCGGGTCCAGGAACGGCGTGGTCGGCACCTTCGAGAACAGGTACATGACCACGTTGATCGGTGCCATGAAGCTGGAATGGTCGAGCAACTGGCGCGACCAGCGCGCGCGCACCTTGCCGCGGTAGTGCACGTACAGCACGCACGCCACGAACAGCGCCACCACAATTATCTTGATCATCGAGCATCCACCGGCCGCTGCCGGAAAACCCATCGGGGTGAAAAGGGGGGAGTGCCAGGCGCGACGGAGACGTGCCGTCGGGTGCGGGTACTGCCGCGCAGGCTGTATTCAACACCGCTATGGTCGGCACCGATCTGCCCCCGGTCAAGCCAGGCGGACGGGACATTCATGTCCATCCGACGGATACAGGACCGGGGAACAGCCCACTGTCCGGCCCGCCAGTGGCGTTACCAGCCATTCTCAAATCATTGATTTAAATGTGAATGTGAGAATTTTTCAGGCGTTTTGCGACACGCTGCCGCGACAAACTGTTCCACCCCCGGTTACGACATTTTTCCGACAAATACTGGTTTGGTGTACTCATGAGTACTAAAATTAACGAAATCTTAGCTCTCCCCCATTCAGCAACACCGGTACGCCTGACGCTTTGCGCCGACCGCCGGGTCGCCCCAAAACGTCATGAATACAACTGCTGCTTCGTGTGTCGACGACACCACCCCCGCCGAGCTGCTCAAGCGCGGCGAACGCCTGCTTGAACCCGATGTCTACCGCACCTGCCTCAACGGCCGGCCAGCCGTGGTGAAGGACTACACCCGCTATCGGGGCACCCCGCTGTCGCCGGTGGCCCGCCTGCTGGTTCGCCGCGAGGCGCGCATCCTGCAACGCCTGAGCGGCTGGAAGCACGCGCCAGCCCTGCTGGGCACCATGGTAGGCGGCTTGGCGCTGGGCATGGAGTTCATCCCTGGCCAGACGCTGAGCGCGGCCCAGTCGGTTGGCATCGAGGTGTTCGAGCAGTTGCAGCATGCGCTCGGCCGGCTGCATGCCGCCGGCATCACCCACAATGACCTGCACGGCACCAACGTGATGGTCAGCGGTGGCGTGCCGGTGCTGGTGGACTTCACCTCGGCCTGGCGCAGCACGCGCTGGCTGCCGGTGCACCCGGTCTCGCGCCAGTTGCGCCGCAGCGACATGAAGAACCTGCTGAAGATGCGCCAGCGCCTCACCGGCACCCGCCCCAGCGCCTCCGAGGCGGCACAGGTGGCCGATCCGCGCTGGGTGGCCGGGGTGCGCGTGGCGTGGAAGCGGTTTTACCGGTGGTTCAAGGCCTGAATGCCTGCCGGGCAGAGCCCGGCACTACAGCGCGTCCGCGTCCAGTTCGCCGGTGCGGATGCGCACCACGCTGCCCAGGTCGTATACGAACACCTTGCCGTCGCCGATCTTGCCGGTGCCGGCGGCCTTGACGATCGCTTCCACCACCTCGTCCACCTGGCCGTCGGTGACCGCCACCTCGATCTTCACCTTGGGCAGGAAGTCCACCACGTATTCCGCGCCGCGGTACAGCTCGGTGTGACCCTTCTGCCGCCCAAAGCCCTTGACCTCGGTGACCGTGATACCGGTGACGCCACGCTCGGCCAGCGCTTCGCGCACGTCGTCGAGCTTGAACGGCTTGAGCACCGCCATGACCATCTTCATCTGTTCGCTCCTGTCTTCGCGGCAGAGGATAACGCCTGTCTGCCGATGAACGCGATGCGGGCGGACGCCACCACCCTGTGCGCTGCGGATTATCCTTACCCGTGAAGCCTGACCAGCCTGATGGTGGTCACGGCCGGCAAGGCCGAGAATGCCCCCACCAGCGGAGACACCATGATTGACCTCAACCAAATTGATGACCTTGCCCGCCGCCTGAGCGACATGGTCCCCCCGGGCCTGCGCGAGCAGCGCGAAGAACTGCAGGCCACGTTCAAGAGCGCGCTGCAGGCCGGGTTGGCCAGGCTGGATCTGGTGACCCGTGAAGAATTCGACGTGCAGCGCGCCGTGCTGCTGCGCACCCGCGAGAAGCTGGACGCGCTGGAGCAGACCGTCGCCGCGCTGGAAGCGGCCGCCCAACCGCCGGCCGAGCGCCCGGCCCCGTAAAGGAACCCCCATGAGCCTGGCGCTGGTGCACAGCCGTGCCCGCGCCGGCGTCCATGCGCCCGCGGTCCGGATCGAAGTTCTCCTCTCCGGTGGCCTGCCCCATGTGCAGATCGTCGGCTTGCCCGAGGCGGCCGTACGCGAGTCGCGCGACCGGGTCCGCGCCGCCTTGGTCTGCGCCCAGTTCGAGTACCCGCAGCGGCGCATCCTGATCAACCTGGCCCCGGCCGACCTGCCCAAGGAAGGGGGGCGCTTCGACCTGGCCATCGCGCTGGGGATCCTCGCCGCCAGCGACCAGATCGACCGCCAGCTGCTGGCCGACTACGAGTTCCTGGGCGAACTGGCGCTTACCGGTGAACTGCGCGGCGTGGACGGTGCGCTGCCCGCCGCCATCGCCGCCGCAGGTCTGGGCCGCACGCTGGTGGTCGCGGCCAGCAACGGCGCCGAGGCGGCACTGGCCCAGCATGCCGACGTGCGCGTGGCCCGCACCCTGCTTGAGGTGTGCGCCGCACTGGCGGGCCGTTCGCTGCCGCACGCAGTGCCGGCACCGGTCACGCCGCTGGCAGTGCCCGACCTGCGCGACGTTCGCGGCCAGCAACAGGCGCGACGCGCGCTGGAAGTGGCTGCCGCCGGCGGGCACCACCTGCTGCTGGTCGGCACCCCCGGCTGCGGCAAGACCCTGCTCGCCTCGCGCCTGCCCGGCATCCTGCCCGACGCCACCGAAGCCGAAGCGCTGGAAACGGCCACCATCGCCTCCTGCAGCGGCGCCGGCATCGACACCGCCCGCTGGCGCCATCGCCCGTATCGCGCGCCGCACCATACGGCCAGCGCGGTATCGCTGGTCGGGGGCGGCGCGCACCCTCGTCCGGGCGAGATCTCACTCGCCCACAACGGCGTGCTGTTCCTGGACGAGCTGCCGGAGTGGAGCCGCCACACGCTGGAAGTGCTGCGCGAGCCGCTCGAGTCCGGCACGGTCATGGTCGCCCGCGCCGCGCGCACCGATGCCTTCCCGGCGCGGTTCCAGCTGGTGGCCGCCATGAACCCCTGCCCCTGCGGCTGGGCCGGCGACCGCAGCGGGCGCTGCCGCTGCAGCCAGGACAGCATCGCGCGCTATCGCGGCCGCATCTCGGGCCCGCTGCTGGATCGCATCGACCTGCATGTGCAGGTGCCCCGGCTGGAGCCGTCCGAACTGCGCAGCGACGCGCCACCGGGTGAGGCAAGCGCCTGCGTGCGTGCCCGGGTGGTAACCGCACGGGAAGTACAGCTCGCGCGCAGTGGCGGACCCAATGCGCAACTGTTGCCCAGCGAGCTTGACCAGCACTGCCGGCTGACGGATGACGACCAACAGCTGCTGGAGTCCGCCGTGGAGCAACTGCAGCTGTCAGCGCGCTCCATGCACCGCATCCTGCGCGTGGCCCGGACGGTGGCCGACCTGGCCGGTTGCGACCAGATCGCAACCGCGCATCTGGCCGAGGCCATCAGCTACCGGCAGGTGGATCGGGGTGGTACGGGCTGAATCAATCTGCAAACCAAGGAACCACCACAGTTGAATTACACACTTCCGATGATGGAATGACGATTGGTCGGGACGGCCTTTGCTCCGTTTCGGGTCATGCGTTACCGGACGATGGCCCTTTATCGGCAGTCGTTTGGGAACCGACCCTACCGGCTTCGATGCTCCCCGGCAGGGTCGGGTTTCGCTTGGCGGCCGATACCTCGGCGTTCGGCTATTGGAAGTCCAACGACAACTCCACGAACATCGAACGGCCGAAGGCGTTGTACACGCCCTGGTCGTAGTACGGCCAGTTGCCGTTGGTGTTGTCCACCGGCGGGCGCTCATTGGTCAGGTTGTTGGCGGTCAACAGCACGCTGGCGAGCTTGTTGATGCGGTAGTTGACCGTGGCGTTCCAGGTCGTCCACGGGCCGATGTTGCGTTCCTCTCCCGTGGCATTCCAGGTCGGGGCGTTGCGGACGCCGTACAGGTTGGTGTTGAACGCACCGATATTCCAGTTCACGCCCAGTGTTGCCCGGTACTGAAGCTCATTGGAGTTACCGCAGCACAGCATGTCGTACACCGGGTCGCCTTCCTGCTGCTGCTGTTCGTGCTTCAGGGGGCGGTAGTAGCCCGCGCTCACGCCGAAATCGCCCAGCCTTCCCGCCTTCCAGCGGTAGTCGCCGGAGGCCTGGATACCGGTCTGGCGCTGCTTGGCCAGGTTGATGGGGTAGGAGAAGACCTTGGACACGCCGTTGGGGTTGAGCGGGTCGGTGGCCGGCAGGCGCTGCACCTGGGCGAGGATCTGGCGGCAGGTCGGCGAGTTGATGTCGAACGCCACGTCGCCATTCTCGGAGGTTCCCAGACGGCAGTTGGCCTCGGTGGCGAGGATGCTGTCGGTGCCGAGGATGGCGACTTCGTTTTCGATCTTCACCGAGTTGTAGTCGACCGACAGATTCAGGGCATTGTCCAGCGCCGACCAGACGAAGCCATAGGTGAAGGTCTCCGCCGTGATGTCCTTCAGGTCGCGGTTGCCGGTGCTGGAGGACAGTACCTGCAGCGAGGACTGCGGGCACTCATCGAAGTTCTCGGAGGTGTAACCGGCCTGTCGGCACAGGAAGGTGTCCACGTTGGTGGTGTAGCCGCTGCTTTCGCGCGAGTACAGGTAGAACATGTCGGGCGATCGGAACGCGGTTGCATAGCTGCCGCGCAGCAGCAGCGATTCGATCGGGCGGTATTCCAGGCCGAGCTTCCAGGTCGCCTTGCCATTGCCGCCGCCGCCCTGCAGGGAATACTTGTCGTAGCGCCCCGACAGGTTGGCGTTGAGCGTGTCGAAGATCGGCACCTGCAGCTCGGCACCCACCGCGTACAGGTCGCGCTGGCCCTCGGCCGATGTGCTTGCCGTCTGGCCGCGGAACAGGACCGACGCATTGGGATCGGCCGATTGGTTGAAGAACTTCTCGCGGGTTCCCTGCAGGATCATCGCAAAGCCCACGTCACCGGCAGGCAGGCCGAACAGCGACGTGTTGGTCACCAGCGCGGTCACCCCGGTACGCGACGCCGACGAGGCGGCGCGGTTGGTGCCGCTGAACTGGTCGTACTGTTCCCGCGTCAGCGGCTGGTACAGCACATCCAGGTTCGGCGCATAGGCGTCGTAGCCGTTGACCTTGCCCAGTTGCGGCCCGAGGTAGTAGTCGTCAATGCCGCCCCTGGCCAGGAAGTCGGTGGACTTGCGGGTGACGTCGGTGCTCGAGCGGTTCACGTACACGTCGTAGTCGAAGCCGGTATCACCCAGACCACCGCGGGCGCCGGCGGTGATGTTGAGCGAGCGGGTATAGACACGCTGGTCCTTCGCGTCCATGCCCACTTCTTCAGGTGCATAGATGCGCTGCCACTGCTCGTAGTTGCCGGTGGTCTGGTTGTAGAAGGTCTTGTTCCAGAAAGGGCTGCCGCCGGAATAGGTGGGCCGGCCGAAGCTGAAGAGGATGTCCGAGTACAGCTCGGTGGTTTCGCTGAGGTGGTAGCGCAGGAACGTGGTGGCGTTGACGTCTTCGCTCCTGTTGTAGAGCGTGGCGGTGCCGACGTTGTCTGGGCTGCCGCAGTAGTAGCCCGTTCCCGCCGCGTTGCGGTGCGCGTAGGTGGTGCTGCCACCGAACAGGTAGGACAGCGGCGCACAGGTGGCCTGGCCGGGGTCGATGTAGCCATTGGGGGACATCTGCATGCGCAGGAACGTGCGCGAGGGGTCCTGCGGCCCGGTCGGGCTGTCGTTGACGCTGTCGATGTAGCTGCGGTCGGAGGCGAAGATGGGCTTCTGCTTTGTGTACTCCAGGCCGTAGCTGAGATCGAGGTTGCCGAAGGTATGGCCGCTGCTGAAGATGAAGCGCTGGCTCGATCCGCCACCGTCGCTGTAACCGCCAGCGCGGTAGCGGAAGTGCGTGCCGTCCACCTTGTCTTTCAGCACGATGTTGATCACGCCCGCCACGGCCGATGAGCCGTACACCGACGACTGCCCGCCGGTCAGCACGTCGATGCGCTCCACCATGCCCAAGGGGATATTGGCGATATCCACGATGCTGGTATTGCCGTTGTAGGCAAGCGGATAGCTGTTGAGCGGGCGTCCGTTGAGCAGCGTGAGCGTGTAGCTCGGGTCGAGCCCGAACAGGCTCACCGCCTTTGCACCCGGCGTGTAGGAGCCCGTGCCCTGGGAGTCCTGTACCGAGCCGTTGGCCACGGGCAGCGAGCGCAGCGCATCGAACACCGTGGTGAAGCCCTGCGCCTCGATTTTCTCGGCGGTGATGGTGGTCACCGGCGAAGGGCCTTCGATCTGCGCGCGGGGGATCAATGAGCCGGTGACGTTCACGGCATCGAGCTGGCGCGTGGCCGGCGTGGTGTCGTCTTCAGCGGGCGGGGTTGCCTGTGCCTGTGCGGCCAGGGGATGGAGCAGTACGGACGACACCAGCAACGACAGCAACGTGCGCTTCATCTTGCAGATCTCCAGTACAAGGTCTCCCGGCGCCGCAGGGGCGCAGGAGGGTTGGGTGTGTAGAAGGGTTCCGTGGGGCGTGGGGTGCAGCTTTTCTAGATCGATCTAAATGGATTGTCAATAATTTGAAATGAAACCAATTCCAAGCGCTTAGATCGAACTAAATGGCACTTGCGATGGACCAGGCCGCTGTTGCAGGATCGTCGCGGTTGCCCATCCCGTCCTGGAGTGCCACGTATGCGTTTGCGCCGTTGCCTGATCGCCCCTGTCGTCGCTGCAGCCCTCGCCTTCCCCGCCGCACACGCTGCGGAGATTCAACAGACCCGCGACGGGGTCACGCTGACCTATCAGGACGAGAGTGGCTCAACGGTTGCAGCGGTGCGTGACCGCATCATCGCGACGTTCTTCGCTACCTATCCGCGTGAGCGGAGGGACTTCCATCCCTCGGCACCGTCCAGCGTGCGCATCGTCATGGACCCGTCGTACGACGGTGTTGCGTACGTGGGTGAGAAGGAGAAATCTGCCACCATCACCATCAACCCGCGCTGGCTGGAGAAGCATCCCAACGACACCGACCTGGTCACCCATGAAGCCATGCACATCGTGCAGGGCTACCCGGGCTACGCCAGCGAACAGGCGCCTTCGTGGTTGGTGGAGGGGATCGCCGACTATGCACGTGACTTTTACGGTGTCGACAACGGTGCCGGCGGCTGGGCGCTACCCGCGCAGGTGAAGGCTGAGCACAAGGTGGATACGGGTTACCGGGTTACCGGTGCGTTCCTGAAGTGGGGCGAGGCCGGGCATCCGGGATTGGTGAAGGCGCTGGATGCGGCGCTGCGGAAGGGCCGCTATACGCCTGCGTTGTGGAAGCAGCACACCGGCGAGGATCTGCCGGCGCTTTGGGATGCTTATGTCGCCCAGCAGGGCGGTGCCGTGCGGGGCGCTTGATAGCAGAAGCGTCGCTCCGTTTTGGGTCCATGCGTCAATGCATCATGTAGGGCCGAGGGCAGTCGTTTGGGAACCGACCCTACCGATCTGCGGCGCCATGCAGCGCGAAGCAGTATTGATGTGCGGCGCCATGCAGCGCGCAGCAGTATTGATGTGCGGCGTCGTTCAGCACGAAGCGTTATCGATCTTTTTCGTCGCTTAGCACGAAACGCTCGATGGCCAGGGCCACGCCCTCTTCCGAGTTGGTTGCTGTCTGGTGCAGGGCGGCAGCCTTGACGGCATCGACCGCGTTGCCCATCGCCACGCTGGTGCCGGCGTACTGGAGCATGCTCAGGTCGTTTTCCTGGTCGCCGATGGCCATCACCTGGGCGCGGTCGATACCGAGGTGTTCGGCCAGCTTCTGCAGGCTCGGTCCCTTGCCTGCGCGCTGATCGAAGACTTCGAGGAAGAACGCGGCGCTCTTGAGCACCGCGAAGCGCTCGGTCAACGCGGCAGGCAGCTGCGGGATGATGGCGTCGAGGATATGCGGCTCGTCGACCATCATCAGCTTGATGAAGGACATCTCCGGGTCCATGTCGCGGACGCTCCGATACGACAGCGGCACGCGCGACAGGTGGCAGTCGGCCACGGTGTAGATACTGATGTCCTGGTTGGGCGTGTACAGCCGCTCGCCATCCAGCGCCTGGAAGTGCACGCCCAGCTCGCGTGCCACCTGCTCACAGAACAGGAAGTCATCGAAGCTGAGCGGATACTCCACTACCACCTCACCGGTGGCAACGCGCGTGACCAGGCCGCCATTGCAGGCGATGCAGTAGTCCTCGCTCCCGTTGATCCCCAGCTCGTCCAGGAACGGCGCAAGGCCCGATACCGGCCGGCCACTGGTCAGCACGATCCGCACGCCCTGCTCGCGGGCACGGGTAATGGCCTGCTTCACCCGTGGCGTGAGCCGGTGCGCCGGGTCCAGCAGCGTGCCATCCATATCGATGGCAACCAGCTCAATAGCCGGTGGTCGGCTGCTCCTGTCCATCACGCTCAACCTTTCGCACCGCGGCTTGCACTGGCATTCCAGCAATACGGCCTAGTTTACCAGTGGCGTGCTTCAGCGCCGCCCACTCACCGGCAGCACGCGCTCACTCTGCCTCGATGGCTGCCGTAGAGGCAAAAAAAGCCAGCCAGGTTTCCCTGGCTGGCTTCATCACTACACACACGTTACGCGTCGGTCAGACCTCGGGCTCAGCGGCCCATGGCGACCTTCTGCTGCTCTTCCTGCACCTGGTTCTGCTGCTGGCTGTTGCTGCCCAGCAGCTGCGCGCTGGTCTGCTCGACCGGCGGCGCGTGGCTCAGGTCCACCGCGGCACGATAGCCCGGCGTGGTGCCCATCACGAAGGCCTTGCCATCCTGCACGGTCACGCTCTGCAGCTTCTCCGCCGAATCGATGCCGGCCTGCTTGGCCTGCAGCGTTACGTTGGCGGCCGCTTCGTTGGAGATGGCAGCGGGCAGCTGGCCACGGATCGCATTGTGCAGCGCCGTGTCCGGATGGCCCTTGTCGCCCAGCAGCGGACCGGCGGCGGTGCGGGTGTCGGCGCCCTGCGACTGCGCGGCGGTCAGCTTGCCGAGGGTGTCGCGGCCCACCACGCCGTCTTCCTTCAGGCCCTGCTGCTTCTGGAAGGCCAGCACCGCGTCGCGGGTGTTGTCGCCGAACTTGCCGTCCTCGGACAGGCGGTTGCCGTTGGCATCGCGCACACCCAGGCGGTTCAGCTCTTCCTGCAGCTTGCCCACCTCGTCGCTGCGGTCGCCCTTGCGCAGGGTGCCGGCCGGTGCATGGTCATGGTCGTGCGCATGACCATGCTTGCCCGCTTCCCGCTGGACGCCCTTGTTCCAGTACGTTTCCGGGTTGATCAGCTTCCCGGCCGGATCCTTCATCTGGTAGTGCACGTGCTGGGCGTACTGGTTCGCGCCCTGCGGGCCACGGCCACCCATGGTGCCGATGGGATCGCCCGGCTGCACGTGCTGGCCGACCTTCACCTTGGTGTCCTGCATGTGCAGGATCTGGTGCGAGTTGCCCTGTGCGTCCTGGATCATCACCGTGCCGTACTTGCCGCCCACCGAGGTCACGGTGCCGGCGATCGGCGCGTGGATGGTCGGGTGCTGCAGGTTGCGCCCGGCCTGGCCGCCCACGTAGTTGAAGTCGCTGCCGCCGTGGCTCTTCTCGCCACGGTGTTCACCGAAGTGCCCGGTGATGTGCGGCTTGACGCCGTTCTGCGGTGGCAGCATCACCTGCATGGTGTGGTCGTACGAGCGTGCCTGGCCGGCCGCATGGCTGGCCGCGCCAGCACCGGCGACGGCGGCAGCAGCGGGCGCTGCGGGCTGCGGCTGGCCCGGGGCATGCGTCGGCGCATGGGTCTGACCCTGGGTCTGGCTAAGGCGCTGGGTGACGAACTGTTCGTACTCATCCAGATGCGGGGCGACTTTGCGGTGCGACAGGCCCAGGCCGCCGTAATCCTTGGTCGGGCCGTCATGGTGATACTTGTAGATGTAGTCTTCGCCCTGCCCACGGTCGCGGGCCAGGTTGCGGTTGTCGACAAAGTGCGCCACCAGTGCGTCCGACTGTGCGTCGACGTCGAAGCGGTTGGCGTTGTTCAGACCGTAGTGCTTGCCGGTCCTGTCGATGAACTGACCCAGGCCGGAGGCCGAGGTGGTGCCGGCGGCAGCGTCGGGATTGAAGCCCGATTCGACGCGGGCGATGGCCAGCACGTGCGCGGTTTCGCGCGGGGTGAGGCCGGCATTACGCGAGGACTCGATCAGCGAGTCGATGACGCGCGACTGTACTTCCGGGGATGCGTCGCCCCAGCGGCGCGATTGGCCATGCAGGGCACGGCTTTCGTCGATCGGCTCGCGATAGTGGCTCCACGATTCGATCTGGCTGCTGCGGTATGCCGCGCCGGGCGGCTGCACCATATTGGTGTAAATGTCGTTAGGCATGTCTGTGCTATCCATTCTATGAGAAAGGGGCTTTCCTTAAGGGGTACCGCTCCTTTGAAGCGTATTGACCACCGGTCAATACCTACCGGAAATCATTTCCGGCCAACGCGCATCGACGTCGTGTCGATGTCCAACTCAGTCTTCCAGGTAGTCCACCTCCGGATGGGTGATGCCGAGCTTGGCGATCAACTGCGAGTACTCGTCATTGTTGGGCGACTGCGCATCGGCTTCGCCGCGCAGTGGCGGGGTGCTGTGGGTCAGCTGCTTGCCGTCGGCGTCGTACAGGTAGAACCATTCGCAGAACGCGCAGCCGAACGGCAGTTCGCCGTACTGCACCACGAAATACGATGCGCCCTTGGTGTCTTCCGCGCAGGCCAGGCCCACGGCGGTGTAGTCACTCATCTCCGCCGGGGCGTCGATGGCACGGCGCTGGCCGTCCTTCTCGATCTCCAGGCGGGTGTGGGTGGTTTCACCGTCCTTGGCCGGCAACGCGGTCAGGTGCAACGTTGCACCTGGGCATTCCTTGTGCATGCCTTTCTCTTCCTGCTGTGTGGGTGAAGGGGTGGCGGCCGCAGCGCTCGCGGGCGCGACGGCGGCATCCGGGGCGGCGGCGCTGCCAGCCGGCCCGGAGGGTGCATTGCACGCAGCCAGCAGCAGGGCCAGCGCGAGCGGAGGAACGAAACGCAAGGTCGACATCACACACTCCGTTGCGGGGCGGCCATGCGCGCACGCGCGCCGGCCGCCTGGATCAGATCGACTCGTCGGTCATTCGTACCAGCTGCCAGCACGGGCGCTGAGCGAAGTAGTACGACTGCTGGTTGCTGGTATCGGGCGTGCGGATGAGCACCTTCATGCTGCCGTCGTCCTGGCGGCTGACCTGCATCTCGCGGCCCATGTCCTTCAAGCCGGACGGATTGGGCATGACCGGCCAGGTCACCTCGCTGAGCGGCACCTTCTCGCTGACCAGCGTGGGCTCATCATGTCCTTCGGTGTCGTAGCGCTCGCTCAGCAGGGGATCGGCAACCGATTTCTCCTGCAGGGCGATCTCACGGCCGAAATGCGGCAGGAAGGTATCGAAGTCCGCGTAGGCACAGGTAGCGGATGCATCGGCTGCGGTGGCCGGTGCAGCAACAGGAGCAGCAGGTGCTGCGGCCACCGGCGCGGCGGCGGCAGGTGCGGCGGCGGCAGGTGCGGCGGGCGCAGTCGGGGCGGCGGCGTCGGGCTTGCACGCGGCCAGCAGGATGCTCAGCGACAGGGCCAGCAAGGTCATGGGGCGAGAGTGGGACAACGGATCCTCCTGATTCGTGTCGTGGCGCACATCACACTACGCCGGGGCGCGTAGCATAGCGGCGCGCCAATGCCATGGCGTTCACATCCCGCCCACGGCCCGGGGCGATAACGACATGCGTGATGCAAAGCACGAAATTAACGTGATGCCCATCACATTGTAAGGGCCGCCAGTCCATTATCCCAAGACGCGATGTCAGCCTTTTGACATCTCCTGCTGCATCCGGTGCCTTGTTCCATGCGAATCCACACGATCCAGCTTCCCGTATCCGATGTTGCTCAGGTAAGCGGTTACTTTGCAGAGGTGCTGCAGTTGCCCCTGCAGGACGACGTGGTGCTGATCGGCTGGACGGCACTGCAACTGCGCCCGGCGGGTAGCGATCCGGTAGGCGGGGTGCACCTGGCCTTCAACGTACCGGCGGATCGCTTCAACGCCGCCACCGAATGGCTGCTGGAGCGCACGCCGCTGCAGCGCAATGCGGCCGGCGAAGCGCACTTCATGTTCGGCGGGCGCTGGGATTCGGAATCCATCTACTTCGACGGGCCCGACGGGCTGATCCTGGAACTGATCGGCCGGCGCCGGCTGCCCGCATCCGGGCGCGTGGGCGCGTTCAACGGCAGCGAGCTGACCTGCGTGAGCGAGGTGGGGCTGCCCACGGCCGATGTGGCGGCACTGGGTGCGCGCGCCGAAGCGGCCTTCGGGCTGGGCTACCTCAGCCCGCCGGTTCCGCATTTCGCCGCCGTGGGCGATGACGAGGGCTTGTTGATCGTGGTGGACGCCACCCGCCGCTGGTTTCCCGAGCAGAAGGTGCTGCCCAACGCGCGCGGCATTGTGGTGACGCTGGGCGATGTGCGCGCCGGCGAACTGGATGACCCCGAGCAGGGCTGGCGTGTGACCGCGCCTGCGGCGGGCTGAGCTGGCACCCGCATTCACCTGCGCCCAGTACATTTGCTGATCCCCGACAGGTAGAAGCGCGGTTGCCGGGGCAACCGGCGGCCAACACAGTGGGAAGGTGCCTCAACGCTGGGTAATGCCGTGGAAAACGCCACCTCCGCGCCCGTCCCTGACCCCACCCAGGCGGACCCTGCGCTTGCGCCGCTGCTGGAGGTGGATGCCAAGCTGGCCAAGCTGGGCAGCAGGATTCGCGTGCTGTCCGGGCTGGCGTGGCCGATCGAGCTGGAGACTCGCTTCCTCGACGCCTGGCGCGCCGGGAAACCGGAAATGCCGGCCCCGCCGACCCAGCCGGTCGACCACGCCGACACCATCGGCGCACTGGACAACATCCTGCAGCACCTGGACCGGGGCCACCCGGTGGGCGACTGGCTGTACCGCACCGCCTGGAGCTACCGCATCGCGGCCATCATGCTGGCCAACATCGGCACACCGCGCTTCACCGAGTGCTCCACGCTGTTGTACGGCCAGCCCGCCACGCAGTACCGCTCGCAGGCCACCACCACCGCGCAGTCGGCGGCGCAGATGCTGGCCATCACCGATCAGCTGATCGGCTCGCAGTACGTGCCCCGCATCCAGTACGAGATTCCCGCCCCGGACTTCTCCGTGCTGCTGCGCCAACGGATCGAGCCCTTCTTCACCGATGACCCGGTCAAGGTGGTGCTGGATACGGAGCTGGCCTCCAAGGCCGCCGCCGGCAGCAAGGTCATCCGCCTGCGCGCCGATGCGCTGTTCTCGACCCTGGACCTGGACCAGCTGGTCGAGCATGAGGCCTTCATCCACTCGGCCACGCTGCTCAATGGCAAGCACCAACCGTGGCTGCGCTGCCTGGGTGCCGGCGCACCGCGCACCACCCGCACGCAGGAGGGGCTGGCGACGTTCTCGGAAATCATCACCGGGGCCATGGACATCAACCGACTGCGGCGGCTGGCGCTGCGCGTTGTACGCCTGCAGGAAGCGCTGGAAGGCGCCGACTTCATCGAGGTGTTCCGCGCATTTCTGGCGGCCGGGCAATCGGAGGTGGACAGCTACCGCAGCGCGGCCCGCATCTTCCGCGGTGGCGACGTCCGCGGCCGGGTGTGCTTCACCAAGGACGGGGCGTACCTGGAGGGGCTGCTGCTGGTCACCGCCTTCATCAAGCGCGCCCTGCATGAGAATCGCGGCGATACGCTGCGCCTGATGTTCTGCGGGCGGGTCGATCTGGGCGACCTGGTGACGCTGGCGCCCTACCGGGACAACGGGCTGATCGCCGCCCCCCGTTACGTGCCGCCGTGGGCGCAGCACCCCGAGCGTGTGCTGGCGACACTGGCCTTCTCGACCGCAGCGCAGGCGATGCGGCTGGATACCTTCGACCTGCAGCGCTTCTCGGCGTATGAAGACGAGTTGATGGCGACCGCTGAACGATGAAGGCCCCGCCGAAGCGGGGCCCTCAGGGGTGATCGATGCCGCCCGCCGTCACTCTTCCTCGTCCTTCCAGCCCTGCTGTTGATTCTGGTTGCGCTGCTGTTCCTGCTGCTGTTGCTGCTGCTCGCGTCCGCGCTCCTGCTGCTCACCACGCTGGCTCTGCGAACTCTGCTTGCGCTGCTGGGACATGTCGGGTCTCCGGATGCCGCGTGCGGAATGCCGCGGTCGGAGCAATCGTGTGCAGCGCTGGGTTAAGGCCGCGTGGCAATTTCCATACAAATTCGTCAATTCCGTGCCGTAATGCATCGGCAATGACTGTGTTATCAACGGCCTCCATGCGCTCCCGGCACGCTTATGCCGTGATGTCATTCCCTGATGACGTTCTCCGGCAGCTAGCGTAGTCATCACCCTGAACACGGATGTCGGCGCAGGCCGGAACGACTGCATTCTGCGCACGCGTTGAAACGCGATTGATCAACTCTCTGCAGCAACCAATCGCGAGATACGCAACCTCTCAAGAACCCAGCGATCCGTTCCAGTTCCCGGGGGCGTTGTGCACCAGTCCGAATGGTGCAGAGCGCCACGTTGACGCTCCATCCTGCGCCACGCAAGGTTGGAACCCATGAACACCCTGCATCCGATTCTGCAACTCGCGGAGATTGCGAACCTGCGCCAGCGAAACTCCTTTCCAGGCGTGATCGCCGACATGGACGAACTCGTCAGGATCAGCGGATTACTGTCCCTTTGTTCCTTGAGGAACGCGTTTCTTCCGCAAGCTGGACTCCAGCTCAGCCACAACGTCCGGAAGTGATGTTCCGCAGATGCGCGCCAGATCTCTCAGCTCGATCACATCCAATCGGCGGCTTCCGCGCTCTACGTCACTGACGTGTGACTGCGTGACGCCTAGCCTCTCGGCAACGTCGCTCTGTGTGAGGCCTGCCTTCATACGCAGGGCGCGCACCAGATCAACAAGCAGCCTGTACTCGGGTCGATGGATGGTTTTCGGCATGACCGCGCATGGTGATGGAGCAGCTGCCAACGCTATATCCAATCTTCCACTATCGGAACCCTCGCTATGTCGTCGTACTCCCACCGCGTTGAGCCTTCCACTCTGCGACTGGCCGACATCGCCAGCGTGCGCCAGGGCCACCCGTTCCGGGGTGCGATCGCCGAGGTTTCCGATGGGCCGGTGCGGGTGATCCAGCTGAAGAACGTGACCGCCTCGGGACTGCACGAACCGCACGCGCTGCTGCGTACGCGGCTGCGCCCGCGCAAGGAGCCGGAGTGGGTACGGCATGAGGACGTCCTGCTGACGGCGCGGGGCAACCGCCCGGTGGCTGCCCTGCTGTGCTCGCCGCCCCCGGACACGGTGTGCACCCCGCACCTCTACGTCATCCGGGTGACGTCAACCTGCACCGTCCTGCCCGCCTTCCTTGCCTGGCAGCTCAACCAGCCGCCGGCGCAGGAACAACTGCGCCGCCAGTCGGCCGGATCACGCCAGAAGAGCGTGCGCAAGATCGCGGTGGAGCAGCTGGTGCTGCGGTTGCCCCCGTTGGCGCAGCAGCGGCGCATCGTCGCCATCGCACGCGCCGCGCAACTGGAGTGCTCCCGCTTGGAAGCCCTCATCGCCGCGCGGCGCCAGGAAATCGCCGCCGTCACCGCACGACTGCTCTGAAGGAGACCTGCATGAGCCGCATACCCCTGCGAGGCGCGCACGCCACGCTTGCTGCCTTGACCTCGGCGCGCGAGGTGCTGGAGGGTGGAGACGACGCCGGCTCCGCTACTCTCCTGCTGCTCGCCTTGCTGCTGCTGAAGATCGCCAGTGATACGACGCCCCGTGAGCCTTCTGCCGATAGCGCGGCATTGGGCGCGGTGCGCTCCCTGCCGCTGCTCGAGGCGCCCAGCCAGGCCCACTTCGAGTACCTGTTCCAGCAGCGTTACACACCCGGCAACGCGCCGCGGTTCATGGCGGCGCTGCGCGTGCTTGCGCAGGCCAACCCCAGCCAGCTGTGCAACCTCTTTCCGAACCTTCGCCTCGAAAATGCCCTGCCGGCCGATGCCGAACGTCGTGACACGGCGTTGAGGCGGCTGCTCGACCGCTTCTGCATCCCGGCGCTGGACTTCCGTGGGCGGCCGCTGGCCCACCGGCCCGACGTCGGCGAGGCCGTGGATCGGATGCTGGAACGCTCGGCCGGGCGGCGTGGCAGTGCAGCCTCACCGCAGGTCCCCGAATCGCTTGCCTGGCTGATGACCGCGCTCACCGATCCCGATACGGATGAGAGCGTGTATGACCCCACCTGTGACGAGGGCAGCCTGCTGCTTGCGGCCGCCCGCTGGGTCAGCGATGCACACGGCGGGCACAGCCGGCTGGGCGCGCATCAATGGCTGCTCTTTGGCCAGGATCGCGATCCCGGGCGCTGTGCGGTCGCACGTCTGCGCCTTGTGCTGCATGGCTTGGCCAATCTTCATATCCTTGCCGGCGAGCCGCTGGAAGAGCCGCTTGTTGACGGCGGGCAGCTCCGGCGCTTCCGCGTCTGCCTGGCATGCCCACCGTTGACCCTGCGCTGGTCACCGGCACGCGGCTACCACGACCCGCACCTTCGCTTCATGCACGCCATCGCGCCGCGTCAGTGGGCGCACGCCGCCCTGGTCCAGCACATGCTCGCCACGTTGGATCCACAGCACGGCCGCATGGCCGTGGTGGTGCCACATGGGGTGCTGTTCCGCGATGGCGCCGAGGCCTGCCTGCGGCTGGCATGGCTGGAGGCGAATCTGGTGGAAACCGTGATCTGCCTGCCTGATCGGCTGTTTGCCGGCACTCCCGTGGCCACTGCGCTGCTGGTGATGCGCGCGGCTCGCCGCGACGCCGCCGTGCTGTTCGTCGATGGATCTGCGCTCTGCAAGCCCGGTACCCGCAAACCGCGACTGGATGCGACCGCCGCCGAAGATATCCGTCGCATCTGCGCCGATCGCGCCAGCGTACCCGGCATCGCACATCTCGTTCGGACGGACGAGGTAGCAGCGAGCGGCGGCAGCTTGAGCGTAGCGCGCTACGTGCAGCCGGCGCCGGCCTCCTCTACGGCGGCCGACTTTGCCGCGCACAGGCAGCACCGGATTGCGCTGACCGCGCAGCTCGACGAGATTCAGCAGGCATTGAATGCAGAGCTGGAGGCATTGGCGCTGGAGCTCTCCGAGGCTGAGTGAACCGCCAGGTGCTGCCTGCACGCACGTACGCGTCGATGATTGGCTGTGACTATGTAGTTTTGCCAATGGATCAAAAGATTTGCTGCGTTGCGCCTTGGCCAACGCAGGAACCGGAATGATGCACACAACCGGCCACGCATCGGATCGAACACACTGGGCCATGCATATCACCGGCCCGCACTTTCGCACTCGCAATGCGCTGCTCCCCCTGATCGCGGAGCCAGCGGCATGATCAATTCCCTGCCAAACGATGAGGTGCGGCGCTCGGTGGTGGGCTGGCTGCGTCGGCTGGGGTGGAACTACCTGACAGAAGCGGCACTGGCGCCACTGCGTGACGCACAAGGCAGCCCTGTACTGGAGAAGCGCCTGCTGCCCTGGTTGCGACGGTACCGATTCGAGTGGAAGGATCAGCAGGTGCCGCTCGCACCCGACTCTCTCCCGGAGATCATCGAACGCGTGGCGGCGTGCTGCCACCTGCGCGACTGGCTCAGCGCCAGCAACGCGCTTCATCACCTGCTGCTTGAGGGTGTGCCGTCAGAGCAGACAATGCCCGACGGTAGCCGGGTCCTGCTGCAGGTACCGCTGGTCGACGGGGTGAATGTGCTACGCAATCACTGGGATGTCGCCGAGGCCACTTACGGCCTGCCGCCCTGCGGCGCGCCGGACATCCGCGAACTGGTGGGCTACGTCAATGGCCTGCCGCTGGTGGTGGTGGCGTGCGTGGAGCGCGACCGGCAGCGGCGCTGGGGCACGGCGGCGGAGGGTATCAAGCACCTGTGGCGCGGGATGCTCTCCGGCAACATCGATCCTCCCCCATTGCAGGCACAGCTGTTGCTGAGCATGGAGCGTCGCGGTGGCCGTTACGCCACCGTGGGCACGCCGCAGCATGCGTGGGTCCGCTGGCGCGAACACGGATGGAACGCGGCGGTGCAGGCGCAACCGCGCGATGCGGCGGTGCCGTTCGTCGACGATCCGCTGGAATCGCCACGGTCTGCGCATGCCGAGCTGCTCCACGGCCTGCTGGCGCGTACCCGGCTGCTGCAGGTGCTACGTGGCTTCGTGCGTGTTGGCCCCGACGGCGGCCGTTGCATCGCCCGGTCTGCGCAGTTCTTCGCCGTGCAGCAAGCACTGCAGGCACTGCGCACGGTGGACGCCAACGGCCGACGCAGTGGCGGGCAGCTCTGTCTGGCGGCCGGCTCGGGTCTTCGGCAGACGCGGCAATGGCTGCTGCAGGCCTTGGCTGTCGAACCCGGCCTGCCGGCGCTTCGCGTGTTGGTACCGGTTACGCGCAGCGCCGCGTCGGCGCGGCAACCGCGAGGAAAGGCCTGCGACCCGCTCCCCGCCTGCGAGGTGGACGAGCTGCTTGCCGGGTGTGCGCCGTCTTCGCTCGAGGTGCCGCTACGTGTCCTGCACCGGTGGGCGCGCGGCGTCGCTGAGCCCGTCCAACGCAACGACCTGGTCCTGCTGGTGGACGCCGATTTCTGGACGAGCGACCCGAAGGAGTTGCGCGGTTTGCGGCACGCGCTGCCCGGCTCAGGATGGCTCACTCTCGCCGCGCACCCCGTCGCCACGCGCGCGCCCGACCTCGACCCAGGCGCGGGACTGTTCCACTACCCCCCGCGCCAGGCGGTGGAGGATGGCGTCGTGGTGCCCGTCTGGACCGACGGCCCGCTCCTTGCAGATGCCGCGCTTCACGTTCCACCTCCGCGTGACGCCGACGCGGCCAAGGCCCTGCACAGCGCGCGCATGGCGCCGGTCATCGCACAGCACTTCCATCGCTTCGTCCGCCTGGCCAAACGTGACCTGCGGGCACTGCTGCTGGTGGACTCCCAGCAGCAAGCGCAGCACTACCAGCACGCCTTCGCAGTGGAAGGGAACCTGCGTGTCGAGGCGATCAGGTACGACGCCTACGGCGTCCCGAGGAATCGTCCCCGCCGCGCCGTGCCACCCGAAGTCGAACTGATCATCGCCCATGGCGCACTGCCCACGGCGCGGGACCCACGGCTGGCGCTGCTGTACATCGACCGTGCCCTGGCAGGCGCCGAGCGGCTGCGGGCCGTCGGGATGACCACGTCACCCCACCCGGACAAGCACGCAGCGCTGTTGGTGGACCTCCATGACGCGCCGATGGAGCACGCGATGCAACACCCCCAAGCGCCCTCTTGGGACTGGGTGCCCGCGCCGCTGGCGGCGGACCCGCAGCTGCTGTCCTCCCAGCGCAGGCGCCTGCACGTGCTGATGCCGGTGGATGCCGACGAGGACTTCCATGCCTGCCTTGACCACCTCGCCCCCCACTGGGCGCTGACCTCCCAGGGCGGTGATGTTGACCGGCACCGCCGGCGGCGTGACCTGCTGCATAGCCGGGTCACCGCCTTCGGGCGGCGCCTGCAGATCGTGGCCGCGGCCGAGACCACCGGGGGAGGGATGCCGTCCGCCCCGCTGGGCGCTCAGTACCGCCGCGAACTGCACCGCTACTCGCTGCTGCGCGATGCGGCCAGCCACGAGGCGCTGGAGCTGGGGCGTTATGGGGCCGAGGATGTGCGTGTGCGGCACTGGGCACGCGAACAGGCGCCGGAGGTGCGCGAGCTGGAGGCCGACTATCTGATGCTGCGCGCCACCGAACGACCGGACGCTTCCGCCGCGCAACGCGCGAACCAGCTTTACACCCAGCTGCGGCTGCGCCTGGACGACCCCGCCGAGGAGCCGCGTTTCGTGGACCCGGCGCGGCACGCGTTGTTGCAGGTGCCGTCAGAGGGTGTCGACCCGGATGCCCGCCTGCAGGCGCTGATCGGTTTGGACAGTGCGCAGCGCTCACCGCTTGGCGCCGGCGATGCGGCACCGTGCTCTCGCGGCCTGTTGCTGCTGGGTGGGTTTGCCGACGTGGCGACAAACCCGGATCTGTATCGCCGGATGGGCGCCCAGATCGATGCGCTGGTAGCGGACGCGCGCCCGATGCCGCCGCAGGTGTTCAGGGACATGCTCCGAGCCGCGTTGCCGCCGCTGCTTCAGGGCTGCCTGGAGTCCGACCAGGTCCACGCGGTGGTGGACGCGGTACTGGCCCGGGCACCGCACTGGTCGGCCGCCGACTGAGCCGCCTGCGGCACTGCGGGCTTACGGCATGACCGGGGGCACATAGGCCAGGGTCATGCCGAGCAGCCAGAGCAGGCCCAGCACCAGTGGGATGTGCACCAGCAGCTGGATGAAGGTGAAGCCGACGATATCGCGCGCCTTCAGCCCCAACACACCCAGCAGCGGCAGCATCCAGAACGGGTTGATCAGGTTGGGCAACGCCTCTGCGGCGTTGTAGACCTGCACCGCCCAGCCCAGGTGCGCCTGCAGTTCGTTCGCCGCCTGCATCACGTACGGCGCCTCGATGATCCACTTGCCGCCACCGGACGGCACGAAGAAGCCGAGCACCGCCGAGTAGACGCCCATCACCAGTGCGAACGTGTCGGTGGTGGCGATGTGGACGAACACGCTGGACAGCCGATGCGCCAGCGTCTCGCCGCCGCTGCCGACCGCATGGGTGAGAATCATGGCGATGCCGCCGTACAGCGGGAACTGGATCAGTACGCCGGTAGTGCTGGGCACCGCCTTGGCCACCGCATTGAGGAAGCTGCGCGGGCGCCAGTGCAGCAGCAGGCCGAGCGAGATGAACAGGAAGTTGTAGGTGTTGAGGTTGGCGATCGCGGTGACCACCGGCTTGCTGGCGAATTCGCTGAACAACCAACCGAACGCCAGCAGCGACAGCAGGATGGTCAGCAGCGGGCTGTACTCCAGCCATTCGCCGGCGCGCGTGCGCGGCTGCAGCGGTTGCGGCTCGGCCTGCGCGGCGCCGTCGAACTCACGCGCGGTGCGCGCGGTGGCCGGGCCCGGCGCGGTCAACCAGGCGATCAGCAGCGATACCCCGATCAACGCGGCCGTCAGTGCGATGGACTGCCACAGGAAAATGGTCTCGGTGAAGGGCAGCACGCCGGTGATCTCCACCAGGCCGGGCGGCATGCTGGCCGGGTTGGCCTGCAGCTGCGCGGCCGAGGAGCTCAGGCCCATCGCCCATACCGCGCCCAGGCCCAGATAGGCCGACGCACCGGCGGCGCGGTAGTCCATCTTGAGGTCTTCGCGGCGCGCCAGCGCGCGCACCAGCAATCCGCCGAACACCAGCGAAAAGCCCCAGCTGAGCAGCGAGGCCAGCATGCTGACCAGGCCCACGTACACCACTGCACCGCGACCGGTACGCGGCACCCGCGCCAGCAGTTCGATGAAGCGCGCCACCACGGGCGCGGTGGCGACCGCGTAGCCGCCAATCACCACGAAGGCCATCTGCATGGTGAAGGGGATCAGCGTCCAGAAGCCGTCGCCGAACGCGCGCGCGGTAGCCTGTGGGCTGGCCCCGAAGCCCATGGCCGCAACGGCGACGATGACCACGCCGAGCACCGCGAACACGTACGCGTCGGGGAACCACTTCTCCGCCCAGGCGGCCGAACGCAGCGCCAAGCGTGCCATCCAGCCGTCATGTGCCGCTGCAGATACGTTGCTCGCCATGCCCCACCCTCCCACAGTCATCAATCGGTAGCCCCCGACCGTTGGTCGGGTGACTGGTCAGCCGGTCGCCAATGCCGCCGCGATACCCGCGAACAACGCCGCGCCCACCCAGTTGTTGTGCAGGAAGGCCTTGAAGCACGGATCACGCTCGCGCTTGCGGGCAAGCCAGAATTCGTACGCGATCAGCCCGGCGGCAACGGCCACGCCCAGCCAGTAGTAACCGCCCAGCCCGCCCCGCACGCCCACCAGGGCCATGGTGCCGAGGAACAGCGCGTACAGGATGCCCTGGATGACCAGATCCAGATCGCCGAACAGGATGGCGGTCGAATGCGACCCCATCTTCAGGTCGTCGTCGCGGTCCACCATGGCGTACCAGGTGTCGTAGGCCGTGGACCAGAGGATGTTGGCGCCATACAGCAGCCAGCCGATGACCGGCACTTCGCCCTTCACGGCGGCAAACGCCATCGGGATGCCCCAGCCGAAGGCCACGCCCAGGTACACCTGCGGCAGATGGGTGTAACGCTTCAGGTAGGGGTAGCTGGCAGCCAGGAAGATGCCGATGAAACTCATGCCGATGGTCAGCGCGTTCAGGGTCAGCACCAGCGCGAACGCCACCAGCATCAACCCGGCAAACAGCACCAGCGCCTCGCGGCCGGACACCCGGCCACTGGCCAGCGGCCGGTCCTTGGTGCGCTTGACGTGCGGGTCGAGCCAGCGGTCGGCGTAGTCATTGATCACGCAGCCGGCCGAACGCGTCAGCCAGACGCCGGCCGTGAACACGAACAGGGTCCACAGCGGCGGCAGCCCACCGGACGCCAGCCACAGCGCCCACCAGGTAGGCCACAGCAGCAGCAGGGTGCCGATCGGGCGATCGGCGCGCATCAGTTTCCAGTACTGGCCCCAACGCGACGGTGGGGCACCGGCGGGGGCGTCAAAACGTTCGTAAGCCATGCGTAAAGGATACCGCCAAGGCCGCCGTCGGGCGTTGTACGACGCGTTTCGCCCCAGGGGGCAGACCTGCGCCGCGTTTACGGATAGAATGCCCGTCCCGCACCGCCTCAAGGCGCTGCGATGCCCGCCCCGGCCTGGCCGGCGGCACGGCGGTTCCAATATGCGCTCGTAGCTCAGCCGGATAGAGTAGTGGCTTCCGAAGCCATTGGTCGGGGGTTCGAATCCCTCCGGGCGCACCACCTCGTTCGAATTCCTGTTTCGCCGGATATGCCGGGCAGCTACGCAGAGCGTGGCGCTACCGGTCGGTTTTGGCGTGCGTGCAGCCACGCAGGGCGTGGCTCTACGGTGCGCGTGCTTTTCCCGGTAGAGCCACGCCCTGCGTGGCTGCGGGGTGCCGGACGGCAAACGGCGGGGCGGAGCCCGGCGTTGCGCGGGATCAGGTCAATACGTGCCGTCGAACGCGAAGATCGGCTTGCGCTGCTTCCACAGGCCGGCGGTGAAGTCCGGGAATTCCAGCGTCTGGAAGCTGTTGGCGATGGACTGCTCGGACAGCGGGGTGATCGCGCTCCAGGTGATGGCGTCGTAGATGTCGATCGGCATCGGGGCCTTGGCCTTGAGCGCCTCCACGAACGCGTGGATCACGAACCAGTCCATGCCGCCGTGACCGGCGCTGGCGGCGGTGTCGGCGTGCTGCTTCCACAGCGGGTGCTCGTACTGGTCCTGGTAGGCCTGGAACGGTTCCCACTTGTGCGGCGGGCTGCGGCCCTCGATGTGGATGGACTGGTTCACATCCATCCACAAACCGTGGGTGCCCTGCACACGGAAGCCCAGCGAGTACGGACGCGGCAGCGAGGTGTCGTGCTGCAGCAGGATGGTCTCGCCGTTTTCGCAGGCCAGGGTGGTGGTGACGATGTCGCCGAGCTTGAAGTTCACCTTGGTGCTGGGATGGGTGGTGCCACCGCTCTTGGCCACGGTGTACTCGTGCAGGCCGCGCGCCTTGCTGGCGAACGCATTGATGTGGGTGAAGCGGTTGCCGCGGTTGATGCCGGTGTACATGGCGCACGGGCCGATGCCGTGGCTGGGGTACAGCTCGCCGTTGCGGTCCACCGAATGCTGGGTGCGCCAGCGTGCTTCGGACCAGGCATGCGGGCCGAACTCCACGCCGCTGTCATACGGCTGCGACGGATCGCCGGAGTTGAACTTCACCCCGCGCAGGTCGTGCTGGTAGCCGGCCTGCAGGTGCACCAGCTCGCCGAACAGCCCCTTGCGCACCATCTGCAGTGCGGCCATCACGTCGCGGCGGTAGCAGACGTTTTCCAGCAGCATGTACGGCGTGCCGGTGCTGAGCTGGGTCTTGAGCACGTCCCAGTGGTCCTGCAGGGTGATGCCGGCAACCACTTCACAGCCGACCGCGACCTTGGCCTGCATGGCGGCGATCGCCATCGGGGCGTGGTACTCCCACGGCGTGGCGATGATGACGCCGTCCAGGCCGCGCTGTTCGAGCAGGCGCTTCCACGCGTTGCGGTCGCCGTCTTGGCCGTAGGCGGTGGGCGCCTTCTTGCCGGCCTTGGCCACCATGTCCATGCCGCGCTTGAGCATGATCGGTTCGATGTCGCACAGCGCGACCACTTCGACGTCGTCGCGGCGGACCAGCTCCTTCAGCAGCACCTGGCCGCGCATGCCGGTGCCGATCAGGCCCAGCCGCAGCGTGCGGCCGCGCGCCCAGGCCGGGGTTTCCGGCAGCAGGCTGGTGGCAGCCAAGGCCGCGCTGGCGGCAATGAATTCCCTACGCTTCATGGAACGTTACTCCTGTGGAATCGCGCCGGCGTGCGCCGGCGCATTGGAACGATCAGAACTTGTAGCCGACCTGCAGACTGTAGCTGCGGCCGAAGATGCTGGCATAGTCACTGGAGTCACCCAGGAAGCTGTTCGGGTCGTAGAACGGCAGACGGTTGAACAGGTTCTTGACCGTGAAGCCCAGGCTCCAGTGGTCGTCCGGGCGCCAGCCCACGCTCAGGTTGGCGGTCCACCACGACGGCACGCCGTCGCACTGGGACGGATTGACCGGAAGGAAGCCGGCGGTGCAGGTCTCCGGGTTGTTGTCCTCAGCGTCGATCTGGTCCCAGGCCCATTTGGTGGTGCCCACGTAGTTGATGAAGAAGCTGGTGGTGACCTGCTTGTAGGACCAGTCGGCATTCAACGTGGCACGCAGGCGCGGGTTGCCGTAGTAGCCGATGGTGTTGCCGTAGTACCAGCGGGTTTCGTCGTCCGTGTAGGTTTCCTTGCGACGCGCGATGGTGGCGGCCAGGCCGATGTTCAGACTGCCCCAGTCGCCCAGCGAGAAGCGGCTGCGTGCGTCGATGTCGAAGCCATCCACCAGCGTTCGGCCCTGGTTCTTGTATTGGCCCACGACACTGGAGACATTGCCCACGCTGTAGCCGGGCAGTGTCGTCGGACAGCTCACGCCACTGGCCGGCTCGGCGCACATGGCCGCCAGCGCCGCCTGATTGGCGCGGTCGGAATCGGTGATCGGCGAGCGCGACATCGAGAGGATGTCTTCGTCCTTGCTGTAGTCCGGTGCGGCGATCTCGTTGCGGCGGTAGATGAACCAGTAGTCGGCCGAGATCGACATCCAGCTGGCCGGTTCGTATACGAAGCCCAGCGTGGAGATCTTGGCCTTTTCCGGCTTCAGGTCCGGGTTGGGCTGGGTCATGCGCGCGACAGTACGGCTGCAATCGCTGTTGAGCAGGCTATTGCCCAGATCCACGTCGCCAGTACGGCTGGACTGACGCAGCAGGTTGGCGATCGCGTTGGTCTCGTCGCAGCGGACTTCATCGCGGTAGCCACCGAGCTGGGCGAACACGCCGCCGGTGCCGGCCTCGGCCAGACTGGGTGCGCGGAAGCCTTCCGAATATGTGCCTCGCAGCAGCAACTGCGGCAGGACCTGGTACTTCAGGCCGATCTTTGGCGCAAGGTTGGCGCTGAAGTTGGGGTACTTGTCCACGCGCAGCGCGGCGTCCAGTTCCAGTTTATCGGTCAGCGGTGCAACCGCTTCAGCGAACAACGCATAGGTGTTGCGCTTGCCATCGAACCAGGAGCCGCCCTGCTGGGTGATCAGGCCGTTGGCCGCGTCCGGATTACCGGGCGTGTAGAACGTTTCGCGGGTTGCATTGAAACCGAATGCGGCACGGACGTCACCGGCTGGCAGGCTGAACAGCGGGCCTTCGATCTTGCCATCAAGGGTATGCAGGCGCGTCCACGACTGGATGTCGAAGGTCGGGAAGGCTTCACGGATCAACGCGGCGTTGGCCTCGCTGATTTCACCGAACTTGTACGCCGGGTGGTCGGAGATGATGATCCGGCCGGTGCCCGGGTCGGTGGTGTACGGGCCAAACGCGCGCTCGAAGCCTTCCAGATTCACGTTGGTCGTCTGGTAAGTGACAGAGTGGGTACCGGCGGTGGCGAAGGCAGTCTCCCAGTTCCAGTCGTCGCCCAAGCTGCCGCGCAGGCCGGCGAGCACCCGGTAGCTCTGGTCGGTGTTGCGCTGGCCGAAGTGGTTGGCGCCGACGTCCTGCAGCAGGTACTGCAGGCCCACCACGCCGCCCATCAGCGCCCTGAGTTCCGGGCTCGCGTGGTTGTACTCGTTGTTCGGCCCCAGGTAGGGGTACAGGAACTGATTGACGGTGGTACCGGTGTTGCGCGAGAACCAGCTGGTCGGGTTACCGGTTGTGGTGCCGTAGGCGCGCGGCGTGCCACCGTTGGCGGTCAGGTCGATGTCGGTGTAGGTCGCCTCGGCGAAAGCTTCCGTGGTCTCGCCCAGCAGGAAATGCCCATTGAGGTAGATGGTGTTGCGCTCGGTCTTGGCGCCGGCATCAATCTCGTTGTTCATCCAGGTCTGCCAGATACAGCGCGGACCCGCGGCTTCGGTGGTGAGCACGGTGTTGCAGCCCGGAGCCGCCTCCTGCACTTTTGCGCCGGTGACCGGATCGAAGGCGAAGTAGCTGCCCGGGTTGAATACACCCGGCTTGCTGCCGGTACCCAGGCGCAGGTTGGTGATGTAGTTCGGATTGTTGACGTAGTACTGGCTCGGCCGCTTGTCGTAGAAATCACTGAGCGGAATCGCATCACGGCGATACAGATTCACCGAGGCGTACACGTTGTAGCGGTCTTCATCCAGGTCACCGAAGCCGGCGGTGATGCTGCCCTGCTGCTCGCCGTAGGAATCGATGCGCGAGGACTTGTCGGCGGTGACGTTGATCTCCGCACCCTGGTAGGAGCGCTTGGTGATCACGTTGATCACGCCGGCCACGGCATCGGTACCGTACACGGCCGAGGCGCCGTCGGTCAGCACTTCCATGCGTTCGATGGCGGCGGCCGGAATGGCGTCGATGTTGACGAACTGGGTCTGGAAGCCGGCCGGCGCGCCGTAGTACGACAGGCGGCGGCCATTGAGCAGCACCAGCGTGCCCTGCGCACCCAGGCCGCGCAGATTGGCCTGCGAGGCACCGTCGGAGCCGGTGAACAGCGAGCGCGAATCCTGCTGCCCGGGGCGTGCGGCGGGCAGGTTGTCGAGCACCTGCAGCAGCGTGCGCGCGCCCATGTTCTCGATGTCCTGCTTGCTGATCACCTGTACCGGCGAGGACGTTTCCACATCGCTGCGGCGGATGTTGGAGCCGGTGACCTGCACGCGTGCCAGTTCGGTGGCATTGGCCTTGGCCTTGCCTTCGGTGGCGGTGTCGTCGTCCTGGGCAAGCGCCGGACCGCTCACGGCCAGGGCAAGCCCCAGCGCGACGGACAAGGGTGTAGCGGGGATGCGGCGATGGCGATGGCGTTCGTTCAACATCTTTGGCTCCTTGTGCATTCCGCAGCGTGGGGCTGCCTGGGTGGGTTCTTTCGGGCAACAGTCCCCCGCACCACGGCCAGCGGGCCGTAGTCGGGAAACGGGGGGATTTCTTCAGCGGGGTGGTGCGTGGGTCAGGGCGACACGATGCTGGCGGTATCGCCCTCCTGTCCGATCAAGGCGGCGTTGGCCCAATTGCCACATACCTGTGCGGGTTGCGTGCCCTGCGCGCCGAGCGTGCGCAGGCTCAGCCGCTGCAGTCCGCGAATATCCAGTTCGGGTTTGACCACGCCCGGCGCCTTCACCAGGCCGCTGTCGTAGAGCAGGCGGTCATCGCCCCATACCTGGAACTGCATGCCACCAGAGGCACGGCAGGCATCATCGATACCCAGGTCGGCACGCAGCAGGCGCCACTGGCCCTGCAGTTGCAGGTCGATGCGGCTCACCGAAGCGACGCCCAGGCCGCGGCGGAACAGCAGGCCGTTCATGCGCATGGGCTGGCCGCCCTGGAAGGCGAGGTCGGCGCGCACCTGCGCGCTGGCGGCAGCCGGCAAGGTCAGTTCGGACAGGTAGCGCTGCTGCGCCGGGCGCTCTGCAAACTGGTGTTCCAGGATCTGGAAGGTGGACAGGGTGATCGGGCCCACATCGCGCGGTTGCAATGCATCCACCGCACGCGCGACGTTGCCCTGCGCGGCGGTGACCATCGGATCACTGCCGGCGGCCCCGTCGCCGTCCGGATTCTGCACGCTGAGCACGCGGAAGCGCAGCAGGCGGCCGGCGCGGGCGGGGAAGTCGATCTGCTGCAGGTCCTGCTTCAACGCCAGGCGGCCGCGTTTGATCGGCTCGCCCCATTCGCCGTTGCTGTCGGCCAGGTAGATCTCGTAGTCGCGGATCTGCCCGCTCTTCCAGTGCTGGTCGTTGCGTGGCGCCAGTGCGATGCCATCGATCAGCCGACGTTCGCCGAAACCGATCACCCATTCGTGGGCGCCGGTACGCACGGCCTGGTTGCGCACGGTGCGGAACCAGGTGGCCGGGTCGTCATCGAACGCTTTTTCCAGCTCGTAGCCACGCTCTTCGGCGGGGCGGTTCACCACCAGCAGGCTGTCGGCCGGCAGCGCGCGGCCCAGCACCGGCGCGGCGGGGAACACGTCATCGGCGGGTGCGGGCGCCTGCGCGATATCCAGCTGGAAGGCGAGCGGCTGGCGGATGTCGGTCGGCGCGGTGCGCACGTGCACGGTGCCACGGCGTTCGCCTGCGTCGTAGTACCACCCTTCCGGCGCGGCCTGCCACGCAGTGGCGTCGGCCACCATCGGCAGTGCGCGGCCGTCGAGGCTGACCGCCGCCGGCTTCTGCCGGCTGAGCACCCGCAGCGCATAGCGGCGCTGCGCCAGCTGCCCCTGGTACTGCCCGCGCACGCCATCGATGCTGACCTGCACCGGCCCACTGCCCTGCGCCGGCGCCTGCATGGTGATCTGCTGCTGGCTGGATTCGCCCTTCTCGTAGCGGCGCGTGGTGCCGTCGTCTTCGTACAGCGTGTACTGCGAGTTGCCCTGCGGATACAGATCGAAGGTGACCTCATCCAGCGGCTTCTGGCCGTCGTACAGCATCTCCGGGTACATCGGCACGATGGCGCCGGCGCGCACGAACAGTGGGAGGGTGGCCAGGTCGACCGGGCGATCCAGCTGGCGGCCTTCGGCACCGGCCTGCACCGCGCGGCCATCCCAGTAGTCGATCCAGCGGCCCTGCGGCAGGTGGATGTCGCGGCGCCAGCCACGGCTGGCGGCCTGGCTGCGGTACACCGGCGCCACCAGCAGGTCGCGGCCCAGCAGGAACTGGTACTTGTAGGTTTCGTTCCACGCGTTGGGGTCTTGCGGGTAATCCCACATCAGCGCGCGCAGGATCGGTGCGCCGGTGGTCGCCGCGTCATGCGCCAGCCCGTACATGTACGGGGTCATGCGCATCTTCAACTTCAGGTAATCGCGGTTGACGCTGCGGTAGGGTTCATCGAACCACCACGGGTGCTTGCGCGCACTGCCCGACCAGCCGGACATGCCCATCAGCACCGGGGTGAAGCTTTTCCACTGCAGGTCGCGCGTGAAGGTCTCGGCGCTGCCACCGAAGATCGCATCCACGTCGCCGCTGGCGTAGGCCATGCCGGACAGCCCCGAGCCGACCAGGGTGGGAATGTGCCAGCGGATGTAATCCCAACTGCTGCTCTGGTCGCCGGTCCAGGCCACTGCGTAGCGCTGGATGCCCGCCCACCCCATCACCGTCCACAGGAACGGGCGCGAATCGGAGTTGTGCAGGATGCCGTTGAACGCCGACTGGTTGGCATCCATCGCGAACTGGTAGCCCTTGCCGGTCCAGGCCACGTCCAGCTTCTGTACCCGGGTGCCGGCGGTGCCGACTTCCCAGGCGATCTTGTCCACGCCGTTTTCGGTCCACAGCCCGGTCTTGAAACCGTAGCCGGCCAAGCCCTTCACCGTTTCCGGCAGCCCCTTGTAGCCACAGCCGTAGCCGTCGTTGGGCAGGATCCAGCCGCCGGGCATGTCGTGGTCGCGGTACTGCCTGGCCACGCTGTCCACCACATCCGGGGTGGTGCCGGTGGGGCCATCGCTCCAGCCTTCGGGCACGCTGCCGGGCTTCTTGATGTTGTCGCCGTCGTTGTAGCAGTCGGCATCGCCATACGAGAACGCCCAACGCGGCAGCAGCGCGGCGCGCCCGGTCAGCGCGGTATAGCGATCGAGCAGTGCGGGCAGACCGGCGCCGACGAAGTAGTAGGCATCGAAGCGGTCTTCGCGATGCAGCAGCGTGGCCTGGTCGGCCTGGCGCAGGTCGTAGCTGCCATCGCTCCAGGTGTTGCGCAGCATGCCCCAGCCGCGGGAGCTGAGCAGCATCGGCGCAGGATTGGGGCGGTCGCCCTCCTCCCAGCCGCCGGAATACGACACCTCCAGCTCGCGTCCCTTGAAGGCGAAGCGGCCGTTCTGCTGGCCGCCGCCGACAAATTGCTCGTCCGCTTCACTGCTCAGCACCTGCACGCTCTGCGCGGTATCCAGGTCGAGCGGCTGCAGTTCGCGCCACAGCGCGACATCGCCGCCGGCATCGCGGCGGTCCAATGCCAGCCGCAATGGTTGGCGCTGGATGTGCAGCACCAGCGCCCCGGTGCGGATGCGCAGTTCGGCGGCGTCTTCCTCCAGTTGGAATGGCACGGCGGCGGGGGACTGCGGCAGCACGATCGGGGCCGCCTTGTCGCCGGCGGGCTGCAGCGTGGCGCCGCGCCCGGCCTGTACGCGCAGCAGGTCGTCGCGCAGCAGGTCCACGCGGACCGTCATGCCGTTGTCGGTGGCCAGCGTCCATGCCGTTGCAGTGCCCCCAGGCACGGCGCGAATGGACTGCAGGTTGCCCAGCGGCGCGGCGTGCGCAGGCACCGCCAGCAACAGCGGGACCAACAGGGAGAGGCTGAGTACGGTGCGTCGACAGCGGGTAACCACGTTGCCCCCAAAGCCCGCGGTTGGCGGGTGTCCGAAACCATTGCGGCGGACTATGGGGCAGCTACTCGAAAGATGTCAACAAATTGAAAAGAAAAAAGAATGGGAATCGCGCTCAAACGAAAGATGATGCAAAGCACCACTTTCTATATGCACGCTGAACGCGACAAAATGTCCTTGTGCGGCGTGGGGATAGGCAAATCCTATGGCGCAGGGAACGACATTGAGATCGAAAACTGTGACCGACCAAACTTATTTTAATCTTTCGATAATTGACATTTCGAAAGAAAACATCGAAATTGCGGTCGCCCAACAGGAATTGCAAATGCACGTCACCCTGCTCCCCGACCTGACCGCCTGGCAGCGCCTTGGCGGCGCGCACACTGCAGAAGAAATCGCACAGCAACCCCGCCTGTGGTCGGCCCTGGCCGACGCACTGGAGGCAGCCCATACGCGTATCGACAGCTTCCTCGCCGATACGCTCCGCCAGCCCGGGCAGCGGGTGATCCTGACCGGCGCCGGCAGCTCCGGCTTCATCGCCGAGATGGTGGCCGACCAGATCAACGCGCAGTGGCCGGCCGAGGTGCGCGCACTGCATACCACCAGCCTGCTTACCCATCCCGAGCTGTACCTGGAGCGCGACCGGCCGACCCTGCTGGTGTCGTTCGGGCGCAGCGGCTCCAGCCCGGAGAGCGTGGCGGCGGTGGAACTGGTGCGTGCGCAGGTGGATGACGCGCGCTTCCTGGACATCACCTGCAATGCCGACGGCGCGCTGGCCCAGAATGGCCAAGGCCGCAGCGACACGCTGTCGCTGCTGATGCCCGCGGCCAGCTGCGACCGCGCGTTCGCGATGACCAGCAGCCTCAGTTGCATGCTGCTGGCCGCGCTGAGCGTGTTCGACAGCGCGGCATGGCCGCAGCGCATTGCGCGCCTGCGCGATCTGGCCGTGCACGGCGAGCAGGCGCTGCACGCGTGGGATGCCCCGGTGGCGGCGCTGGCACAGGCCGACTGCACGCGGGTGATCTACCTGGGCAGCGGCCCGCTGGAAGCGGCGGCGCGCGAGGCCGCGCTGAAAGTGCTGGAGCTCACCGCCGGGCGCGTGCTGGCGCTGGCCAACACGCCGCTGGGGTTCCGCCACGGCCCCAAGTCCACCCTCAATGCCGACACCCTGGTGGTGATGCTGCGCAGTGCACAGCCACTGGCCCGGCGCTACGAGCAGGACCTGCTGAACGAACTGCGCCGCGACGGGATTGCGGCGCGGGTCATCTCGGTCGGGCCTTCCGGCGCGGACGCCGTGGAGGGCGACTTCGTGCTCGACGCGCCGGCGCTGCCGGACGCGTGGCTGGCACCGCTGTGGCTGGTGATGGCGCAATGCTTCGCGCTGCAGCGTTCGGCCGCGCTGGGACTGACTCCGGATAACCCCTTCCCCGACGGCACCGTCAACCGTGTGGTACAGGGTGTGACCATCCACCCCCATGGCTGAGCACACCCACCCCATGCAGACCTGGTACGGCATCGACATCGGCGGCACCAAGATCGAGCTGGTGGCGTGCGACGCGGCATTGCAGGTGCACCATCGCCAGCGCGTGGCGACGCCTACGGACGATTACCCGGCGTTCGTCCAGGCGATCGGCCAGTTGGTGGACGCCGCCGATGCCGCCTTGGGAACGCGTGCGCATGCCGTGGGCCTGGGCCTGCCCGGGGTGCGTGACCGCGACAGCGGCCGCCAGCTCAGCGCGAATGTTCCGGCGCTGAGCGGTCGCACCGTCGGGCACGACCTGCAGGTGCGACTCGAGCGCCCGCTGGCACTGGGCAACGACCTGCAGTGCTTTGCCTTGTCCGAAGCCCATGGGGGTGCGGCCGCAGGCTACCCGAGCATGTTCGGGGTGATCCTCGGCACCGGCGCCGGCGGAGGGTACTGCCTGGACGGCCAGCTGGTGGCCGGCAACAACGGCATTGCCGGCGAGTGGGGCCACTGGAGCCTGCCCGCCACGCTGCAGCTGCGCCACGACCTGCCGCTGCTGGACTGCGGCTGCGGCCTGCGCGGGTGTCTTGAGCGCTACGTGTCAGGCAGCGGCCTGGCGATGATCCACGCGCGCAAGGGCGGCACCGCGGTGGACGCCTCGGCGGTGGTCGCGCTGGCCCACGGTGGCGATGCCATCGCGCTGCAGGCGCTGGCGATCCACCGCGATCTGCTGGGGTACAGCTTCGCCAGCCTGATCCTGGCCCTGGACCCGCACGTGATCGTGCTGGGCGGCGGCCTTTCCAAGCTGGAACAGCTGTACCGCGACCTGCCCGCGGCGATCGCTCCGTACCTGTTCAACGGCGCGCGCGTGCCGCCGATCCTGCCGCCGGCCTTCGGCGATGCCGGCGGTGCCCGCGGTGCAGCGCTGCTGGCACGCCAGCACCATCCCGCGCGCTGACTCCCCCTCTTTCCCTTCCGCCACGCTGGAGCGTTGCCATGTCTGCCGTCCAATCGTTGATCGCCGCCCATCGCCAGGGCCAGCCCGTTGGCCTGTACAGCGTGTGCTGCAGCAACGAGCAGGTGCTGCTGGCCGCCATGCAGGTCGCGCGCGACTACGACACCGTGCTGCTGATCGAGGCCACCTCCAACCAGGTGGACCAGTTCGGCGGCTACACCGGCATGACGCCGCCGCAGTACCGCGACTACGTGCTGCAACTGGCGCGCAGCCAGGACTTCCCGACCGAACGCCTGATCCTCGGCGGGGACCACCTCGGCCCGAATGCGTGGCAGAAGGGGCCGGCGGAGGCCGCGATGGCCAACGCGCGCACGCTGATCGAAGCCTACGTTGCCGCCGGCTTCCACAAGATCCACCTGGATTGCAGCATGTCCTGCGCCGATGATCCGAGCCCGCTGCCGGATGCGGTCGTGGCTGCGCGCTCGGCCGAACTGGCACGCATCGCCGAACGCACGGCTGCCGAACACGGGTTGCCGCCGCCGGTCTATGTGATCGGCACCGAAGTACCGATACCCGGCGGTGAAGCGTCGCTGGAAGGGGGATTGGCGGTGACCACGCCGGCCGCCGCAGCGACCACCCTGGCGATCCACCGCGAGGCATTCTCGGCACCGGATCTTCTGCCGGCCTGGGAACGCGTCATCGCGATGGTGGTGCAGCCGGGCGTGGATTTCGACCACAGCAGCGTGCACCACTACGACCCGGCGGCCGCGCAGGCACTGTCTGCATTTGTAGGCACCCAGCCGCGCATCGTGTTCGAGGCGCACTCCACCGACTACCAGACCGAAGCCGGCCTGCATGCCCTGGTGCGCGACCACTTCGCCATCCTCAAGGTCGGCCCTGCGGCCACGTATGCCTTCCGCGAAGCCGTCTTCGCGCTGGCGATGATCGAGCGCGAGCTGCTGCCGGCGCCGGACTGCTCGCAGCTCATCGAGGTGCTCGACCGCTGCATGCAGGACAAGCCGGCCAGCTGGCGCAGCTACTACCAGGGCGACGCGCACGAACTGCGCCTGCTGCGCGCTTACTCGCTGAGCGACCGCAGCCGCTATTACTGGGGCGAACCGCCGGTGCGGGCAGCGCTGGCCACGCTGATGGACAACCTCACCCGCCACGCGCCGCCGCTGATCCTGCTCAGCCAGTTCCTGCCGGAGCAGCGCACGGCGGTGGAGACCGGCGCGCTACGCGCCGAGCCGCTCGCGCTGATCCAGCACAAGGTGGGCCTGCGTCTGGCGGAATACGCCCGCGCTTGCGCTCGCAACGTGTTTGACCCAAATAACGAAGCTTTTTGCGCCACGGAGCTTTCGGAACGGTAAGCTTCGGCTTTCCTTCCGAACGGAATCGCCTCCATGCGCAACACACGCCAGCGTCGTCAACAGATCCTGCAACTGCTGGTGGAACACGGCAACGTGCAGGTCAGCGAACTGGTCGAGCGCTTTGGGGTGTCGGCGGTGACCATCCGCGCCGACCTGACCCACATCGAGTCGCAGGGCCTGGCCACCCGTACCCACGGCGGTGCGACGCTGGTGCGCAAGCCGCCGCTGGAGCAGGACATCCATGAGAAGGACACCCTCAACCTGCCGCTGAAGGACAGCATCGGCGCGCATGCCGCGCGGCTGGTGCGCTCGGGCGACAACATCATCATCGATTCCGGCTCCACCACCATGACGCTGGCGCGGCACCTGCGCGCGCACCGCGACGTGACGGTGATGACCAACGGCCTGAACATCGCCTGGGAGCTGGCCAACGCGCCGGGCGTAGAGCTGCTGCTGACCGGTGGGCTGCTGCGCAAGCAGTCGCTGTCCCTGCAGGGCAGCCAGGCCGAGGCCAGCCTCAACACCTACAGCTTCGACACCCTGTTCCTGGGCGTGGACGGCCTGGACCTGCAGTTCGGCCTGACCACCCACCACGAAGCCGAGGCCAGCCTCAACCACCGCATGGTCGAACGCGCCCGGCGCGTGGTGGTGCTGACCGACGCCTCCAAGTTCGGCCACGTCAGCCTGCACCGCATCGCCCGCCTCGAGCAGGTCCACACCATCATCACCGACGCCAGCATCGCCCCCGAGTACCTGGAAGGGCTGCAGAAGCTGGGCATCGAAGTGATCATCGCCGAGTCCACCCCTTGACCCCAGCCTCGTCCCTGCATGGCCGCCTCCTGACCCCGAACGGCTGGGTGCGTGGCGATATCCACTTCGACGCGCGCATCGTCGCGATCTGCAGCGACCACACGGACCCCCGTGGCGAGGACGAGGTGCCGCTGATCCTGCCCGGCTTCATCGACCTGCACGTGCATGGCGGTGCCGGGGTGGACATCATGCAGGGCGGGGACACCGCCACCACCGTGGCACGCGCGCATGCACGGCACGGCACCACCGCGATGCTGGGCACGACCATGACCGCGCATGCGGATGACATCGTGCGCGCCCTGCAGGGCCTGTCGTCTGCCATCGCGCAGCGCGCCCCGGGCACGGCCCGCGTGCTTGGCGTGCATCTGGAGGGCCCCTTCATCAGCGCCGAACGCCTGGGTGCGCAGCCGCCATTGATGGTCGAGGCCACGCTGGACGAGGTGCGCCGCCTGCACTCCATCGCGCCGATCAAGGTGCTGACCCTGGCGCCGGAAATTGGCCAGCACCAGGCCCTGATTCCCGCGCTGTGCGCGCTGGGCATCCGCGTGCAGCTGGGCCATAGCGCCGGCACCTACGCCGATGGCGTGGCGGCGCTGGAGGCGGGTGCGGCCGGCTTCACGCACCTGTTCAACGGCATGACCGGCGTAGACCACTACCACCCCGGCATCGCCACCGCGGCCCTGGCCCACGCCGAATACGCCGAACTGATTCCCGACCTGCAGCACGTCCACCCCGGCGCGATCCGCACCGCACTGCGCGCGATTCCGCGCCTGTACTGCGTGACCGACGCCACCGCCGCCACCGGCATGCCCGATGGCGAATATGCGCTGGGCGTGCAGCGGGTGCACAAGTGCCTGGGCTGCGTACGCCTGGAGAGCGGCTCGTTGGCCGGCAGCGCGCTGACCATGGACCAGGCGCTGCGCAACCTGGTTGCGCTGGGACTGGCGCTGGATGACGCGTCCAACCGTGTTTCACGCTTCCCGGCCGACTATCTGGGCCTGCCGGACCGCGGCCGCGTGCAGCCCGGCGCCTGGGCGGATCTGGTCGTACTCGACCGTGACCTGCGCGTGCAGCAGGTCGTGGTGGAAGGCGAATGCATCGCGCTTGATTGACTGATTCCGCGCCGCAGGCGGCGCGTTCCACCGTAGACAGGACCGCACCATGAACGACGTTTCCGCCGCCATGCCCGTGCCCGCTTCCGACCGCGCCCCGCGCTGGCCGGTGCGCTATCTGTTGTTCATCGGCGGCATGGGCGGCCTGCTCTACGGCATCGACATCGGCATCATCGCCGGTGCCCTGCCCTATCTGGAGGCCACGGCCACCGCCAGCTGGCACCTCACCACCCAGCAACTGGGCTTCGTGGTGGCCGCGGTGCTGCTGGGCAGCGTGCTGTCCTCGCTGTTTGCCGGCGCCGTTGCCGACCTGATCGGCCGGCGTGGCGCGATGGCGTTGGCCGGCGTGTTGTTCACCGCCAGCATTCCGGTGATGGCCTTGTCCGAAGGCTACGGCCCGCTGCTGATGGGGCGGCTGCTGCAGGGCATCAGCGGTGGCCTGATCGGCGTGGTGGTGCCGCTGTACCTCGCCGAGGTGCTCAGCCCGGAACGGCGCGGACGCGGTGCGGCCATGTTCCAGCTGCTGCTGACCATCGGGCTCGTACTGGCGGCCGTGATCGGGCTGTATCACGCCCACAGCGTGGACGTGGCCACCGCTGCCGTGGCGCATCTGCCAGGCGAGGAGCAGCAGCGCCTGCTCTACACAGTGAAGGACCACGCCTGGCGCACCATCTTCTGGAGCTGCCTGCTGCCCGGGCTGGTATTCACCGGCGGCGTGCTGCTGATCAGCGAATCGCCGCGCTGGCTGGTGCGCCGTGGCCGTATCGCCAAGGCCCGCAGCGCGCTGCAACGCACCGTGGCGCCCGCCGAGGTCGAGGCGACGCTCGCGCGCATGCAGGTGCCGGACGCGCCGGCCAGCGACGGCACCCCGGCCAAGCGCGACCCGCTGCTGAGCCGCCGTTACGTGTGGCCGTTCGTGCTGGCGTGCCTGGTGCTGGCCTTCACCCAGGCCACCGGCATCAACTCGGTGCTGGCCTACGCGGTGAACGTCCTCCATCAGGCCGGTCTGCCCGGTGCGGCGGCCAACTGGGCCGACGTCTCCATCAAGCTGCTCAACGCGCTGATGACCGTGGTGGCGCTGGTGCTGGTGGACCGCAAGGGCCGCAAGTTCCTGCTGATGCTAGGCACCGGCGGCATCACCGTCGCCCTGCTGGGTGCGGCCTTGCTGTTCGTGCGCAGCGAACACGGCCGGCTGGACGTGCAGGCGGCGCTGCAGCAGCAGGTCACCGGACACACGCTGTCGCTGCCGATGGACGCCGCGCAGTGGCAGCGCCTGGATGGCAATGCCGGTACCCAGCCGCAGCAGCTCACCGTGTCGTATGCGTACGGCGGCTTCAGCAACGTGCGCTCGCTGCGCAGCGACAACCCCATCGATGCCACGCTGCAGATCCGCCGCGAAGATGCGGTGTCGGCCGACAGCGTGATCGGTGCGTTCTTCCGCCGCATCCACCTCAATCCGTTCCCGGACCCGGCCGCCGCCGCGCAGGCGCCGCTGGTGATCGAGCGTGCCGTCGTCGGCCCGGTGCCCTCGCCCACCCACGGCTGGCTGGTCGCCGGCTGCATCCTGCTGTTCGTGGCCTTCTTCGCCTTCGGCCCCGGCGTGTGCGTGTGGCTGGCGCTGTCCGAACTGATGCCCACGCGGATCCGTTCCAACGGCATGAGCATCGCGCTGCTGATCAACCAGTTCGTGTCAACGGTGATCGCCGCGATCTTCCTTCCTACGGTCGGCCACCACGGCTACGCCAGCATGTTCTTCTTCTGGGCAGGGTGCACGTTGCTCTACTTCCTGGTCGCCGCGTTCCTGCTGCCGGAAACCAAGGGCAAAACGCTGGAGGAGATCGAGGCGAAGTTCCGCTGAACGCGTCTACCTCGTGCTGGTCAGGACGTTGGAGCGACGACTACGTATCTCTTAGGTTGGTCGCCGCCAGCACTCGACCCGATCCAGAAGCAGATTCAAACGCAAAGATGCCGCCTGGCATTCGAAGGCTGCACAGCTCTGCAGTCATGCTTGAGTGCCCGCTTCACAGATCACCACATCCTTGGCAACGATCTTGAGAATGACCGCACCGCTGCACGCGGCGATGAATGAGTACGCCCTGAAGCCTTCCACCTCCTCTTCTTCGGCGGCTTGGCACGCAAACGCGATGAAGGGATCCATCTCCACACGGTTGCCGTGGCTGAGATCCTTCCCCTCGGGACTAAACGACTGGTAGCCGGCCAGATCGCGAAAGGTCAGCCCCTGTTCAACCTCGCGCCAATCGACATAGATAACTCGAAGTTCGTTACCCGTCGAAACAACGCTACGTATAACGGCATCTGCCAGCCGGACGTTGTTGAAGTCGAGCGCGGCATGCCCTGATCCGGTGCAGCCGCGTTTGGGGCCTGTACGTTCCATTTCAGCGTTGTCCTGTCATCCGGAAAACCAGTTCCCGTGCTTCATCCGGATCCACGCCCGAGGTCATCATGCTCTTGCCGAACGGGCCGCTGATCATCGCCTGGCTGATTGGTTCGCCATCAACCGTCATCACCGCAGCGCGTCCGACCAACCCTTCAGTAGCACGCTGGATTCGCGGACCGGAGGATTCGGTGAAGGTGTAGTAGATGCTTGCCAGTCCATCCTCACCGACTTCCTGGCGCACGCTCGCGATGGCCGACGTCGTGATGATGGGCGGGCCCACCAGCTTGACCACAGATCCATTCGGCAACCGGGCGGTAACGCCTGACTCATCGGGGGACACGAGCCGCATCTCAATGCGCGCGTCGCTGCGCGGCGGGTTGCCGCGAGGAACATCGAGTCGCTCGGCCGTGCCGTCCTTGTTGCAGGCTGCCAGCAGCATACCCGCGGCCAACAGGCCCCATCGCCATCCCTTGCGCATGTTCGTCGTCCCCGTGTGGTGCGGGCATTGTTGCCCGAACGGAGGGGTTCAGCGCAACTTCCGCAGCCGGAACGCCACCACGATCTGCAGCACGCCGTATATCAGGCTGCCGATACCGATCCACAGGGTGGTCACTGCCACCCCGCCCAGCGGATTGGCCACCATCATCGCGCCGAGCACGATGGCCAGCAGCCCGCTGACGATCAGCAGCCACTCGCCTTCGATCTGCTTGCGGACGCGGATGGCGAACACGATGCGGTAGATGCCGGCCATGATCAGCCAGATCGCCAGCAGCAGCACCAGCACCTTGGCGGTCACCAGCGGGTTGATCACCGCCAGCGCGCCGAAACCAATAGAGGCCAGCGCGTAGACCAGCGCCCAGCCGCGCGGCGTGCCGCTGTTGCCGCTGAACACCGCGAACAGGCTGATCAGGCCTTCCACCAGCGCCATGATGCCGATCGCCCAGGCCAGCCCGGCGGCGGCGGACAGCGGCCGGGTGATGGCGATCAGGCCGAAGCCCACCGCCAGCAGCCCGTAGAGCAGCACCACCCACCAACTGCGGCCAACCAACGACAACAGCGAGGTGCTGCGCAGTTCCGGAGCCTGGCTCATGGCGGTGTTCCTGGCGGAAGGGTCAACCGCGATTCTAGGCCTGCGCCCTGTGCACGCCGTGACAAGGGGGTTCAGGGCGCCCGGGCACAGACCCACAGCGTGGCCTCCTGCAGCCCCGACCGGCGCAGCGCACGCACCGCCGCGTCCAGCGTTGCGCCCGTGGTCATCACGTCGTCGACCAGGGTCAACCGTGGAGGCGGGGTGGCTTGTACGGCGAAGGCGCCGCGCAGGTTCTGGCGGCGCGCGTCGGCGTCCAGCGTGGACTGCGCCACGGTGGCCCGGCTGCGGCAGAGCCCCGACCACAGCGGCAGGCCGAGTTCGCGGGCGAGCGGACGCGCCAGCTCCCGCGCCTGATCGTAGCCGCGCTCACGCAGCCGGCGCCCATGCAGGGGCATGGGCAGCAACGGGTCCGTTGCGAAGGCTGGCACCGCCTGCAGCATCAGCTGCGCGAGCAGCCGTCCGGCCGCCAGGTCCTGATGGAACTTGAAGCGCAGCACGAGCCGGTCGATGGGGGGCGCATAGAGGAACGTGGCCGCCGCCCCCACCTGGCGCGGCGGCTCGCGCAGGCAGGCCCCGCAGGCACCCACTGGCTCACCGGACGGCAGCGGCAAGGCACACAGCGGGCAGGCGTGGTCGTTCCACGGCAGCTCGGCATGGCAGGCCGCACAGAGGTCCAGGCCATCCTTGCCGGGATTGGAGCAGACCAGGCAGCGCAGCGGCAGGCACTGACGTCCAAGCCAGCCCAGCGCATCGTAAACTTTACCAAAGACCATAAGGTTGACAGCCCCTCTCAACCTCACCAGACTGCCGCCCTTTCATCGCCCAATCTGTCAGGACACTCCCATGGCTTCTGTCATCCGCCACGACTGGCACCACGAGGAACTGCTGGCACTGTTCGACCTGCCCTTCCCCGAGCTGCTGCACCGGGCGGCGGGCGTGCACCGGGAGCACTTCGACCCGGCCGAGGTGCAGGTGTCGACCCTGCTGTCGGTCAAGACCGGCGGTTGCCCGGAAGACTGCGCGTACTGCCCGCAGGCACAGCGCTACGACACCGGCGTGAGCGCTCAGAAGCTGATGGCCACCGAAGAGGTGGTTGCCAAGGCCCGCCAGGCCAAGGCCGCCGGCGCGTCGCGGTTCTGCATGGGTGCGGCCTGGCGTTCGCCCAAGGACCGCGACATCCCCAAGGTGGCGGCGATGATCCGCGAGGTGAAGGCGCTGGGTCTGGAGACCTGCGCCACCCTGGGCATGCTCGACGGCGCGCAGGCCGTGGCGCTGCGCGAGGCCGGGCTGGACTACTACAACCACAACCTGGACACGGCGCCGGATTACTACGACTCCATCATCCACACCCGCCGGTACCAGGATCGGCTGGACACGCTGGAGCACGTGCGCGAGGCCGGGTTGAAGACCTGCTGCGGCGGCATTGTCGGCATGGGCGAAACCCGCGCGCACCGCGCCGGGCTGCTGCTGGCGCTGGCCAACCTGCCGGCGCACCCGGATTCGGTGCCGATCAACCGGCTCGTGCAGGTCGCCGGCACACCGCTGCATGGCAGCGCCGAGCTGGACCCGTTCGAATTCGTGCGCATGATCGCGGTGGCGCGCATCGTCATGCCCAAGGCGATGGTGCGGCTGTCGGCCGGACGCGAGGCGATGAGCGACGAGTTGCAGGCGCTGTGCTTCGTGGCCGGGGCCAACTCCATCTTTTATGGCGAGAAACTGCTGACCACGGGCAACCCCGACACCGAACGCGACCTGGCCCTGTTCAGCCGGCTGGGCCTTCGCCCGATGGCGGTGCAGGTGGACGCGGCCGGACATGACCACCCGGGTACGGTGCACGCCGACATTACGTGCGGCGGCGGATGCGGACAGGCGGCCTGAGCCCTCCCCCGGGCGGTGCAGCGCAACGCCCGGCAACCGGGTACGCTAGCTGCCCTGCCCGCCCATGACATTGACGACCATGGCCCGTCCTGACCTGCACGACCGCATTCAGTCCCAGCGCAAGCTTCGCGACGCGCAGGGCCGCATCCGGGTGCGCCGCACCGTGACCCGGCGCGATGGCGTGCGCCTGGAGGTCAACGGCCAATGGCTCACCGGCTTCTGCAGCAACGACTACCTGGGCCTGTCCCAGCAGTTCGGCGTGGTCAGCGCCCTGCAGGATGCCGCCGCGCGCGAAGGCGCCGGGGCCACCGCCTCGCACCTGATCTGCGGCCACCATGCACTGCATGAGGCGCTCGAAAAGGAAGTGGCCGATTGGCTGGGCTATCCGCGTGCGCTGCTGTTCGGCAGCGGGTTCGCCGCGAACCTGGCGGTGCAGCAGGCATTGCTCAGCGAAGAAGACGATGTGTGCGTGCAGGACCGGCTCAACCACGCCAGCCTGCTCGACGCCACGCGCCTGGCCGGCTGCCGCCTGCGCCGCTACCCGCACCTGGACACCGAAGGCGCGCTGCGCCAGCTCAAGCACGCGCCCGACGGCGCGGCGATGCTGGTCACCGACGGCGTCTTCAGCATGGACGGCGACATTGCGCCGCTGCGCTCGCTGTCGCTGGTGGCGCGCATGCAGGAAGCGCTGTTGTACGTGGACGATGCACACGGCATTGGCGTGGTCGGTGAGCACGGCCGCGGTTGCGTGGCCGAGGCCGGGCTGGGCGTGGCCGATGTGCCGCTTCAGTTGATCACGCTGGGCAAGGCGCTTGGCGGCAGTGGTGCGGTGGTGGTGGGCGATGACGCGATGATCCAGCACCTGGCCGAAACCGCCCGCCCCTACATCTACACCACGGCGGTGCCGCCGGCACAGGCAGCGGCCGCACTGGCGGCGGTGAAGCTGGCGCGGCGCGATGACTGGCGCCGCGAAAAGCTGGCCGAACTGATCAGCGTGTACCGCGCCGGTGCACGCCAGCATGGCCTGGAGCTGATGCCGTCCGACACCCCGATCCAACCGCTGCTGTGCGGCGCCGAGGCCACGGTGATGGCGCTGTCGGCGGCACTGGAGGCTTCCGGTTTCCTGGTCAGTGCGATCCGCCCGCCGACCGTTCCCGAAGGCAAGGCGCGCCTGCGCGTGACGTTGTCCGCGCTGCACACGGTGCCGCAGGTCCGCGCACTCACCGATGCGATCGCGCATGCGCGCGACCAGGTGCTGCGCCAGCAATCGCTGGACGCGCTGAGCGCGTGATGCAGGGCGGTTGGGCGTGAGCATGCACATCGAGGTCGTCGGCACCGGTCCGGCGCTGGTGCTGATCCACGGCTGGGCGCTGCATGGCGGCGTGTTCGCGCCGCTGGTCGAACGGCTTTCCGCGCATTTCGAACTGCACCTGGTGGACCTGCCGGGTCACGGCCACAGTCGCGACGATGCCACGCCGCTGCGACTGCCGTTCGTGGTCGGTGCCATTGCCGCCGCGACACCCCCGGCGGTGTGGTGCGGCTGGTCGTTGGGCGGCCTGTTCGCCCTGCACGCGGCAGCCACGATGCCCAAGGTGCGCGGGCTGGCGATGATCGCGGCCACCCCGCGCTTCGTGCGTGGCGAGGACTGGCCGCACGCGGTGGAACCGTCGGTGTTCGCGCAGTTCGGCCAGGACCTGGCCGAAGATTATCGCGGCACGCTGGAGCGCTTCCTGGCGCTGGACGCCATGGGCTCTGAACATGCCCGGCAGGAACTGCGCACGCTGCGCGCCACCCTGGTGGAGCGCGGCGAGCCCGCGCCCAGGGCGCTGCAGGAAGGCCTGCACCTGTTGGAGAACACCGATCTGCGCGGCGCACTGCCCGCCCTGCCCGTGCCCAGCCTGTGGCTGGCGGGCCAGCGTGACCGGCTGGTGTCGGCGCGGGCGATGCAGGCCGGCGCCGCGCTGGCGCCGCAGGCGACGGCCCATGTGGTGGCCCACGGAGGCCATGCGCCCTTCCTGGGCCATACCGACGAGGTGGCCGCGCAGCTGCAACACTTCGTTGCCGCGCTCGGTTGACCCACCGCGCACGCGCATCGCCGATCATGTCTCCCTGCCTTCGCTTACGGAACTGACCCATGGATCTTGGAATCGCCGGCCGTTGGGCCCTCGTCTGCGCCGCCAGTAAAGGCCTGGGGCTGGGGTGCGCGCGGGCACTCGCGCGCGAAGGGGTCAACGTGGTGATCGCCGCGCGTGGCGAGGAAGCGCTGCAGCGCGCCGGGCTGGAACTGCAGGCGTTGCCCGGCGCCGGTCGGGTGGTGACCGTCGTCGCCGACGTCACCACCGAAGCGGGCCGAGCCGCCGCGCTGGCGGCCTGCCCGCAGGTGGACATCCTGGTCACCAACGCCGGCGGTCCGCCGGCAGGTGACTTCCGCCAGTTCGAGCGCGACGACTGGATCGCCGCGCTGGACGCGAACATGCTCGCGCCGATCGCGCTGATCCGCGCCACCGTGGACGGCATGATCGAGCGTGGCTTCGGCCGCGTGGTCAATATCACCTCCTCGTCGGTGAAGGCACCCATCGACATCCTGGGCCTGTCCAACGGCGCACGCTCGGGCCTGACCGGCTTCGTGGCCGGGCTGGCCCGTCGCACCGTCGCCCACAACGTGACCCTCAACAACCTGCTGCCCGGCCAGTTCGATACCGACCGCCTGCGCGGCAATTTCGCCTACATGGCCCAGCAGCAGGGCGTCGATGCCGGGCAGATCGCCGAGCGCAAGCGCACCCATATTCCGGCCGGACGCTTCGGCACTGCCGACGAATTCGGTGCGGCCTGTGCATTCCTGTGCAGCGCGCATTCGGGATACATCACCGGCCAGAACCTGCTGATTGATGGCGGGGCGTATCCCGGCACGTTCTGAGTTTCCGCCGCACGACCCACGGTCGTGCGCTACCGGCCGGGGATGCTCCCGGCATGTTGTCCGTTCTCCGTAGTGAGCCTTTCATGACTTCCAGCTTCGATCCCCATCACGTCCGCCGCGCGTTCTCGCGCGCCGCCAGCAGTTATGACGCCGCCGCTGCCTTGCAGCGCGAGGTGGAGAAGCGGCTGCTGGAATCGCTGGACTACCTGGAAAGCCGGCAGCCGGAAGTGATTCTTGATGTAGGCAGCGGCACCGGGCACGCCAGCGCGGCCATGAAGAAGCGCTGGCCGAAGGCGCAGGTGATCGCGCTGGATCTGGCCGCGCCGATGCTGCGCGAGGCGAAGAAACAGGCAGGCTGGTGGAAGCCGTTTTCCCGCGTGTGCGGCGACGCGCAGGCGCTGCCGGTGCTGGACCAGAGTGTCGACGTGATCTACAGCAACCTGTGCCTGCAGTGGGTGGAGGATCTGCCGGCGGTGTTCGCCGGCTTCCGGCGCGCGCTCAAGCCGGGCGGGCTGCTGCTGTGTTCCACGTTCGGCCCGGAGACGCTGATCGAACTGCGCGACGCGTTTGCCAGTGCCGACAACAGCCCGCATGTCAGCCGCTTCCCGCCCATCGCCCAGTTCGGCGACGCGCTGATGATGTCCGGGTTCCGCGATCCGGTGCTGGACCGCGACCTGTTCACGCTGACCTACAACGACCTGGATGCCCTGATGCGCGAGTTGCGCGCCATCGGCGCCACCAACGCGCGTCAGGACCGCCGACATACCCTGACCGGCCGTGGGCGCTTCGCCGCTGCACGTGCGGCCTACGAACCGCTGCGCCGCGACGATGGCAAGCTGCCCAGCAGTTGGGAAGTGATCTATGCGCACGCGTGGGCACCTGAAGCGGGTGCGCCGATCCGCGAGCGAGGGCAGGATGTTGCCAGCGTGCCGGTGTCGGCGATTCCGATCCGGCGCAAGACCACGTAACCCTCCGTAGGGACACGCCATGCGTGTCCGGCGCGGTCAGGAACCGTTCGACGACGGGAACATGTCCCGATGGAAGAAATAGATTTCCTGCGCCAGGAACTTCCAGCTGGTGTGGAAGCTGCGGAAGCGCGTGCTCGGCGTGGAGGACGCCAGCGCGTCGATACCCAGCTCCTGGGCCAGGCGCAGCGCGCGGGCCATGTGCAGCGGATCACTGACGATGATCACCCGGTGCAGCTTGTGCTGGTCCATCAACCGGCGCGCCTCGACCAGGTTCTGCCGGGTGGTGCGCGACGCGGTTTCGATCAGGATGGCCTCTTCCGGCACGCCCTGTTTGAGCGCGTAGCGACGCGCCACCTGCGATTCGGAGAAGCGTGCGCCGCTGCCGCCATAGCCGCCGGTGAAGATCAGCAGCGGGGCGTAGCCCTGCCGGTACAGATCCAGCCCGTGGCGGATGCGCTCCTCGAACACGGGCGACGGCTTGGCGTCATAGGCGGCCGCGCCGAGCACGATGATGGCATCGGCCTTCGCAGCCTGGTCGCGCTCCCCCACCCAGACGATCCATGCGGTCACGCACAGCAGCCAGGCGGCCAGCAGGATGCACAGCCGCCACACCCACCCCATCAGGCCTACGCGCGCGCGCCGGGTCATGCGCCGGTCCAGGGCAATGCGTCCAGATCGACGTTGCCGCCCGACAGCACCACGCCCACACGCTGCCCGGCAACGCGCGCCGGGTCAGACAGGATCGCGGCCAGCGCGATCGCCGAAGAGGGCTCCACCACCTGTTTCAGCACCTGCCAGAGCAGGCGCATGGCGGCGACGGTGTCCGCGTCGTTCACGGTGATCACCTCGGCGGCGCCGTGCAGCAGCGCGAAGTTGGGTGCGCCCAGGGTGCCGCGCAGGCCGTCGCAGATCGTATCGGGGGTGAAGTCCACGCGCCGCTCGCCCGCGGCCAGCGAGCGCGCGGTATCGGCGGCCCCGGCCGGCTCGGCCAGCACCAGCCGCGTGCCCGGGGCGGCGGCCTGCAGCGCCAGGCGGGTGCCTGCCGCGAGTCCGCCACCGCCCACCGGCACCACCAGCGTGTCGAACGGGCCGTGACTGTGCAGCAGTTCCAGCGCAGCCGTGCCCTGCCCGGCGATCACCTGGCGGTCGGTATAGGGGTGGACCAGGGTCGCACCGGTGTCGGTTTCGACGCGCGCACACATCGCCTCACGCGCGGCGATGCTGGGTTCGCACCGCCACAGGGTCGCCCCATGGCGCACGATGTTGGCCAGCTTGGCCGCCACCGCGCCCTCGGGAACCACGACATGGCACGCGATGCCGCGGGTGCGCGCGGCCAGGGCCAACGCGGCGCCATGGTTGCCGGACGAATGAGTGACCACGCCGCGCGCGGCCACCGCATCGCTCAGTGCCCACACCGCATTGCAGGCGCCGCGGAACTTGAACGCGCCACCGCGCTGCAGATGCTCGGCCTTGAAGGCCAGCCGCGCCCCGGCAAGGGCGTCCAGGCTGCGCGACTGCAGCACGGGGGTGACGCTGGCGTGCGGCGCGATCCGCGCGGCGGCGGCCAACAGGTCATCGGCACAGGGCAAGGATGAATCGGTCATGACACAAGATTAACGTAAGCCTCCGATTCGCACCGCCCGCGCCGAACGTGACACGATGGCAACCATTCATCCGGATGGGTCGAAGTTAAGGGCCGATTCAATGCGCCGGCCTGAAGCTGGGGCCATACCCTTGGGGGGACCCGATCATGAAGATGCGCCTGATGTTTGCCGGCGGCCTGTTGCTGGCCTTGTCCGGTTGCGCCACCTACGACTACGTCGGCGGTGGCGGTGGCAGCGGCTATTACCACGGCGCGCCATCGGTGGAGTACCGCTACCCGGCCGGCTATCCGTATGGCTACGGCAACGGCTATGGCTACGGCAGCGGCTACTACGGTGGTGGCGGCTACTACGGCTACGGGGGTTACGGTGGCTACAACAGCTACCCGATCTACCGCCCGTACCCGAACTATCGCCCGCCGCACAACCATCGCCCGCCGCCGCGTCCCGGCAACGGCGAGGGTGGCCAGGTGCGTCCGCCGGACCGCCCGCGCCCGCCCTACAACGGCGGCTCCCCGTGGCGGAACATGGATTCGGTGGGCGGCCGCCCGCAGCGCCCGGATCGCCCGCCGCAGCAGGTCCAGCAGCAGCGGCCGGTCAGCGCACCGCAGTCGCGGCCCAATCCGCCGGCGCAGCGGTCGAACGGTTCACCCTGGCGAAATATGGATAGGGTGAACCAGCGCACACAAGAGAGATGAAGGCGCTTGATTTTCACGCCCCTGGCAGTTCAATCTAGCCGGGTGGTGACGGCCTCGGTCGAAAAGTGACAAAAACGACACGGGGCGTCACATTGAGCTCTATGTCGATATCCGACAGGAACATCTGGATCCCCCCTGTTCCGGCCCTGTCGGATGTCGGCACCTATAAAGCAGAAGGCCCCGCCATGGCGGGGCCTTTTGTTTGGCGCCCCCTACGTGGCGCGGGCACAAAAAAACAGGGCCGACAGTCCCCCGACTGCCGACCCCTCTGCTTCCCCTGGATGCGCAAGAACCGGCCCCTGTTCCAATTCCGGTTCGTAGCGCCCTAAGGCACCTGCCATCCTGGGTGCTATTGGGTTATCTGCAGAAAACGTGCCAACTTGAGGGTGAATATCGTTTTTTTTTCGCTGGGGCGGCCGCCGCCTTGGCCGGCCACGGTTCACGGACCTGCCGCGATCGGCGCTAAAATCACCTGCCACGCCCTGCCCCAGGGCTGATCCGGGCCGTTCCGGCCCGCTCCCGAGCTACCCATGACCGACTCTTTCTACGGCTACGACGTCATCGTCATCGGCGGCGGCCACGCCGGCACCGAAGCCGCGCTGGCGGCCGCCCGCAGCGGCGTGCGTACGCTGCTGCTGACCCACAACGTGGAAACCATCGGCGCGATGAGCTGCAACCCGGCCATCGGCGGGATCGGCAAGGGTCACCTGGTCAAGGAGATCGACGCCCTCGGCGGCGCCATGGCGCATGCCGCCGACCGCGCCGGCATCCAGTGGCGCACGCTCAACGCCTCCAAGGGGCCGGCCGTGCGCGCGACGCGCTGCCAGGCCGACCGCAACCTGTACCGCATGGCGATCCGCGGGATGGTCGAGGCACAGCCGAACCTGACCGTGTTCCAGGCCGCCGTCGATGACCTGGTGATCGACGGCGACGCGGTGCGCGGCGTCATCACCCAGACCGGGCTGCAGTTCAATGCGCCGGCGGTGGTGCTCACCGCCGGCACCTTCCTGGCCGGCAAGATCCACGTCGGCCAGACCCAGTACGCCGCCGGCCGCATGGGCGACCCGCCGGCCACCACGCTGGCCGCGCGCCTGCGCGAGCGTCCGTTTGCGATCGACCGGCTGAAGACCGGCACCCCGCCGCGCATCGACGGCCGTTCGCTGGACTACAGCGTCATGGACGAGCAGCCCGGCGACGACCCGCGCCCGGTGATGTCATTCCTGGGCAGCGTGTCCGAGCATCCGGCGCAGGTGAGCTGCTGGATCACCCATACCAGCGAGCAGACCCACGAGATCATCCGTGGCGCGCTGCACCGCTCGCCGCTGTACAGCGGCCAGATCGAAGGCATCGGCCCGCGTTACTGCCCGTCCATCGAGGACAAGGTGGTGCGCTTCGCCGAAAAGGCCAGCCACCAGATCTTCGTCGAGCCCGAAG